>NZ_JBEOXO010000002.1:0-772096 GCF_040296605.1 Streptomyces sp. NPDC002088
CTTCGGTCTTGCGTTTCCGACTCTATCAGATCTTTTCTCGACCCGATTTCCTCGGTGCTTTCCAGGTTCCCGCTCTCGCGTTTCCCTTTCCGGCGCTTCCGACTCTATCAGGTCCTTTCGGGCCTGACTCCCAGTCAGAGGGGGGCTATCTTCCCGGCTGTTGGGCCGTTCCGACGAGTGAGACTTTAGCGGATTCCCGGCTCCCGAGCTAATCGGGGACCGTGTCCTTTCGGACGCGGATTCCTCATTTCGTAAATACGCATGCCAACAAAACGACAGCAGACGCACAGACAAGCCGACTGATCGTCGAATGTCGGTTGGTACTTACGGAATGGCTGTCCGGGGACCGACCGGAGTCGGCGCTCACGTCGGACAACTCGGAGAACACTACGTACCCGATCGGGACGTGTCAACTCGCATCCTCACTGGCTTCTCGGGGCGTACGCTGGGGGACGTGACTACGCGTACGTGCACCCAGCTGTGGTGGGCCGCCTGACGGCGGCCGTACTCACGTATGTACTCAACGGCCGCCGCCTCGGCGGCCGTTCTTGTTTCTCTCTCCAGAGGGTCGGCCGGCCGGGCGCGGCGGTCCCGATCAGGAGGTGGAGAGATGAAGCGGGTCTTCAGCGGGGTCAAGCCGACCGGGCATCTGACGCTGGGGAACTACCTGGGGGCCATGCGGCAGTGGGCCGCGGTCGACCAGCATCAGGCGGACGCGCTGTTCTGCATCGTCGATCTGCACGCGCTGACCGTCGAGCACGATCCGGCTCGGGTGCGTCGGCTGAGTCGGCAGGCGGCGACGTTGTTGCTGGCGACGGGGCTGGATCCGGAGCTGTGCACCGTGTTCGTACAGAGTCATGTGGACGAGCACGCGCGGCTGTCGTACCTGCTGGAGTGCGTCGCCACCGACGGTGAGATGCGGCGGATGATCCAGTACAAGGAGAAGGCGGCGCGGGAGCGGGAGCGCGGCGGGAGTGTGCGGCTGTCGCTGCTGACGTATCCGGTGCTGATGGCGGCGGACATCCTGGCGTACCGGACCGATGAGGTGCCGGTGGGGGACGACCAGGCGCAGCACGTGGAGCTGTCACGGGACCTGGCCGTGCGGTTCAACCAGCGGTACGGGCAGGCGTTCGTGGTGCCCCGGGCCACGGTTCCGCAGGTGGCGGCGCGCGTCATGAATCTTCAGGAGCCGACGTCGAAGATGGGGAAGAGCGATGACGTCGGGCCGGGGATCGTCTATCTGCTGGACGAGCCGGACGTGGTGCGGAAGAAGGTCATGCGGGCCGTGACCGACAGCGGGCGGGACGTCGTGTACGACCGGGAGGGGCGGCCGGGCGTGGCGAATCTGCTGGAGATCCTTGCTGCTTGTACGGGTGGGAACCCCGAGGCCTTGGGCGGTGTATATGAGTCGTACGGCGCCTTGAAGAAGGACACCGCGGAGGCCGTGGTGGAGGTCCTCAGGCCCGTGCAGGCCAGGCACAAGGAGTTGTGCGCGGATCCTGCGTATGTGGAGGGGGTGCTGCGGGATGGTGCGGAGCGGGCGCGGGCGATGGCGCGGCCGACCGTGGATGCCGCTTATCGCGCGATCGGGCTGCTTCCGCCCGTGTCGGAGACGGTGGTGAACGCGGCTCGGTAGGCGCGTGGGCTGATGGCGAGGCGCGAGGCGAAGTGCTGGCGCATCGTGACCTCGCTGCCGAAGCCGGCGCGGCGGGCCACCTCGGGCATGGGGAGGTCGGTGCGTTCGAGGAGTTTCTGGGCTGCGGCGATGCGCTGGTCGAGGAGCCAGCGCAAGGGGGTGGTGCCGGTCGCCGCGGTGAAGTGGCGGGCGAAAGAGCGCGCGGACATGTCCGCGCGGGCGGCGAGGTCGGCGACCGTGAGCGGCTCGTGGAGGTGGCGCAGGGCGTATTCGCGGACGGCGGCGAGGGCGTCGGCGTCACGGTCCGCGTGCGGAGTGGGGTGCTCGATGAACTGTGCCTGCGTGCCGGTGCGGAAGGGGGCGGTGACCATCGAGCGGGCGATGGTGGCGGCTGCCTCGGCGCCGTGTGCGGTGCGGACGAGGTGGAGGCAGAGGTCGATGCCGGCTGCGGTGCCGGCGGCGGTCCAGATGTTGTCGTCCTCGATGAAGAGGGCGTCGGGGACGACGGTCACATGGGGGTGGCGGGCGCGGAGGTGGTCGATCAGGTTCCAGTGGGTGATGGCGCGGCGGCCGTCGAGGAGGCCGGCCTGGGCCAGGGTGAAGGCGCCGCCGCAGAGGGCGGCGATGGTGGTGGTGCCGCGGGCGTGGGCGCGGCGGAGGGCGTCGAGGACGGGGGTGGGTGCGGGGGTGAGGTCGTCGAGGCCGGGGATCACGATCAGATCGGCGTGGTCCAGCCAGGTGAGGGTGCGGTCGGGGAGGAGGGTGAGGCCTCCGCGCATCGGGACGGGGGTGTTGGCGTCGAGGGCGACTCGGTGCAGGTCGAAGGCGGGGGCGCCGCGGTCGGTGCGGTCGTTGCCCCAGACCTCGGTGATGACGGAGACGTCGAAGGCCCGGATGCCGGGGAAGGCGACGAGGGCCACGCGGTACGGGCGGTCGTTCGGGCGGTGGGAGCTGTCCACGGTTGGCAGCAAACCATCGATCGCTGACTTTTGCCCTACTGGGGCAGGTGTGCTCCCGGCGGCAGGATCGTGGGCATGGAGATCGCAGAGAACGCAGCGCTGGTGGTCGTAGACGTGCAGAAGGGCTTCGACGAGCTGGACTTCTGGGGGCCGCGGAACAACCCCGGGGCCGATGACAACATCGCGTCGCTCCTCGACGCCTGGCAGGCGACCGGACGCCCCATCGTCTTCGTACGGCACGACTCGCCGAAGCCGCAGTCGCCGCTGCGGACGGGGTACGAGGGGAACGACTTCAAGGAGTACGTGGCGCAGCGGCGCGGGAAGGGGGCGGGGGCGGAGCTGCTGATCACGAAGACGGTGAACTCGGCGTTCCTGGGGACGCCTGGTCTGGACGCCTGGCTGAAGGCGGAGGGGATCTCGCAGGTCGTCGTGGTCGGGATCCAGACCAACATGTGCGTGGAGACGACGGCGCGGATGGGCGGGAATCTCGGGTACGAGGTGGTGGTCGCTTTCGACGCGACGTACACCTTCGACCTCGAGGGTCCGTTCGGCTGGCGGCGTGGTGCGGAGGAGCTCGCGCAGGCGTCGGCGGTGTCGCTGCACGGGGGTGGGTTCGCGCGGGTGGTGACCACGGAGGAGGTCGTGGGCGCGGTGGGGTGAGGTGCCGTGCCGCCCCCCGGTGCAGGGGGCGGCGCGTTGCGGCGGGGTGGGTCAGTTGTTGTTGCCGGAGGCCAGTTCGCGGCTGCGGTCGCGGGCGGCTTCGAGGGCGGCGATGAGGGCGGCTCGTACGCCGTGGTTCTCGAGTTCGCGGATGGCGTTGATGGTGGTGCCGGCGGGGGAGGTGACGTTCTCGCGGAGCTTGACCGGGTGTTCGCCGCTGTCGCGGAGCATGGTCGCGGCGCCGATCGCGGACTGGACGATCAGGTCGTGGGCCTTGTCGCGGGGCAGGCCGAGGAGGATGCCGGCGTCGGTCATGGCTTCGACCAGGTAGAAGAAGTACGCCGGGCCCGAGCCGGAGAGGGCGGTGCACGCGTCCTGCTGAGACTCGGGGACGCGGAGGGTCTTGCCGACGGCGCCGAAGATCTCCTCCGCGTGGGTGACGTGGGCGGCGGTGGCGTGGCTGCCTGCGGAGATGACGGACATCGCCTCGTCGACGAGGGCGGGGGTGTTCGTCATGACGCGGACGACCGGGGTACCGGTGGTGAGGCGGTCCTCGACGAAGGCGGTGGTGATGCCGGCGGCTCCGCTGATGACCAGACGGTCGGCGGGGACGTGGGGGGCGAGTTCGTCGAGGAGGGTGCCCATGTCCTGCGGTTTGACCGTGAGGATCAGGGTGTCTGCGGTCTTGGCGGCCTCGGGGTTGGTGACCGGGGTGACTCCGTAGCGGGTGCGGAGTTCTTCGGCCCGTTCCGGGCGGCGGGCGGTGACCAGGAGGTCGGCCGGGGCCCAGCCGCCGCGGATCATTCCGCTGAGCAGGGCTTCGCCGATCTTGCCGGTGCCGAGGACTGCGACTTTCTGCGTCATGGCTGGGGTGCCCTCCGGGGGGTGCGTCGTCCGGGTTCATCCTCGCACCGGGGGGCGTCGGCTTGGGTGAGGTGTCCGGTGGGCGGACGTCGGCTGTGGGGTGGCCGCCGGAGGTTCTGTGGTGGTCACGGGGCGCGTCGTCGGCCTCAGGCGGTGCGGCGGCGCAGGGTGGCTGCTCCCAGGGTCAGGACCAGCAGGGCACAGCCCGCGACGATCAGTACGTCTCGTACGAAGGTTGCTGTCATGTCCGTGTGCTTCAGGACCTCGTTCATGCCGTCGACCGCGTAGGACATGGGGAGGACGTTGGAGATGGCTTCCAGGACGGGGTGCATGTTGTCGCGGGGAGTGAAGAGGCCGCAGAGGAGGAGTTGGGGGAAGATCACCGCGGGCATGAACTGGACGGCCTGGAACTCCGAGGCCGCGAAGGCCGAGACGAAGAGGCCGAGGGCGGTGCCGAGGAGCGCGTCGAGCAGGGCCACGAGGAGGAGCAGCCAGGGGGAGCCGGTGACATCGAGGCCCAGGAACCAGACCGCCAGGCCCGTGGCCAGAGCGGACTGGATGATCGCGAGGGTGCCGAAGGCGAGGGCGTAACCCGCGATCAGGTCGGCCTTGCCTAGAGGCATGGCGAGGAGGCGTTCGAGGGTGCCCGAGGTGCGTTCGCGCAGGGTGGCGATGGAGGTGACCAGGAACATCGTGATCAGCGGGAAGATCCCGAGGAGGGACGCGCCGATGTTGTCGAAGGTGCGCGGGCTGCCGTCGAAGACGTAGCGGAGCAGGACCAGCATCAGGCAGGGGATCAGGATCAGCAGCGCGATCGTGCGCGGGTCGTGGCGGAGCTGGCGCAGGACCCGGGCCGCGGTGGCCGTGGTGCGGGAGACGTTCAGGGCGCGGGCGGCGGCGGGGGCGGGGGCGGGTGCTGTCGTGGTCATCGGGCTGTCTCCTTCGTGTGGCCGGCCGCGACGGCCTCGTCCACCAGGTGCAGGAAGGCCGCCTCGACCGTTTCGGCGCCGGTGCGGGTGCGGAGGGCGTCGGGGCTGTCGTCGGCGAGGATCTCGCCCTCGCGCATGAGGAGGAGGCGGTGGCAGCGTTCGGCCTCGTCCATGACGTGGGAGGAGACGAGGAGGGTCGCGCCGCGGGATGCGGCGATGTGGTGGAAGAGGTTCCACAGGTCTCGGCGCAGGACGGGGTCGAGGCCGACGGTCGGTTCGTCCAGGACCAGGAGTTCGGGGGCGCCCAGGAGGGCCACAGCGAGGGAGACGCGGCTGCGCTGGCCGCCGGAGAGGTTGCCGGCGAGGGCGTCGGCGTGGCTGGTGAGGTCGACGTCGGCGATGGCTCGGGTGACGTCGGCACGGCGGCGGTCGGCGGCGATGGGGGTGCCCCCGCGCGAGCGCGTTCGAGCGTGGGGGAGGCCGGGGTCGAGGATCGCGGCGAAGTAGTCGAGGTTCTGGCGGACCGTCAGGTCGTCGTAGACGGAGGGGGCCTGAGTGACGTAGCCGATGCGGGTGCGCAGGGTGGGGTGGCCGGCCGGGCTGCCCAGGACCTCCAGAGCGCCCGTGACCTTGGCCTGGGTGCCGACGATCGCGCGCATAAGGGTCGACTTGCCACATCCGGAGGGGCCGAGGAGGCCGGTGATCTGGCCGCGCGGGACGGTGAAGTCGAGGCCGCGCAGGACGGTTCGGGGACCGCGGACGACGGTGAGGGCTTCGGCGCGGATCGCAGGGCGGGGGGCAGCCCCGACGTCGGCCTCTGGGTCGCCCGGCGAGTAATTCATCATGCGATGAATAATCCTCGGGGGTGAGGGTGTCGTCAAGAGGGTGCGGGGCAGCGCCCGGTGGGGTTGACCGTGCTGGTGCACGAGGCTGTCCAGGCGTATGGCCTTGGGGCGCTCGGGGTGCTGGCCATGACAGTGCTGCCCGTGGCGGCACTGATCGTGACGGCACTGATCGTGCGCGGGGATCGTGCGCGGGGATCGTCGTACGGGTGCTGGGGCATGCGACGTTCCTGCCGCTGCCGAGGCTGCTGGACGCGTTGGAGGGGCTGGAGGGGTTGGAGGGGTTGGAGGGGTTGGAAGCGTTGCCGCGGGACCGGGAGCTGCCGCTCGGGCTGGGCGGGCTGCGGCATGTGGGCCACGGGTGTGCGGCGGCCCTGGTGGGGTGGGCCGCCGCGCGGGTCAGGGTGACGGGTTGATGGCGAGCAGCAGGTCGACGTCGTAGACCTCTTCGACGATTCCGTCCGGGAAGATCTCGAGAAGGTGGTTGCGCTCCTCGGCAAGGAAGGCGGCGGCCGCCTCCTTGCCCTGGACCAGGAATCCCGAGTGGCTGCCGACGTTGGCGAGGTGGGTGTCGACCGGGACGCGGCGGCTCCAGCGGACCTGGCGGCGGGCGAAGTCGAGGCGGCCGGTGGGGTCGGAGAGGATGGCTCGGGCGCCGCTGCCGTTCTTCTCGACGGCGGGGTTGATGTCGAAGTGCCGGTAGATGCGGTCCGACGCGGCGGCAATCCACGGCACGTCGAGGGCGTCGGTGTTCCACCACAGGGTGAGTGCGCCGCCCGGGCGCAGCACACGCAGGGCCTCCGGGACCGAGTGGGCGGGGTCGGTCCAGTGCCAGGCCTGGGCGTAGGTGAGGAAGTCGGCGGAGGCGGTGGCGAGGGGGAGGGCGTTGCCGTTGCCGCGGACGAGGGGGATCTCGGGGAGGGAGCGGCGGAACTGGGCCGCCATGCCGTCACCGGGTTCGACGGCGATCACGTCGGCGCCGCGGGCGTGCAGGAGGGCGGTCGCGATACCGGTGCCGGCGCCTATGTCCGCGACGCGGGCGCCGGTGAGGGGGCGGCCGGCAAGCTCCTCGATCGCGTCGAAGAGGGCGGGCGGGTAGGAGGGACGGTTCGCCGCGTACTGGGCCGCGGCGGCGTTGAAGGAGTGGGCTCGGCCGGTGTGGGAGGAGACCGTCATACCGCCATGGTGACGGGGGTGAGTGTGGGATACAGCCGGTTTTGCCGACAGCTGAGGGGGCTGGCGCACAGGCCCTAGGAGCGGTGGCGCTTCTTCGACGGGTTGCCGGTGCGGCGGGTCGTGCGCTTCTCGTGCTGCTGCCGGGCCGCCTCGTACTCCTCGCGGTGGAGTTTCTCGCCGGGCGCCTCGGTGAGGGAGCGGAAGAAGTAGGCGAGGAGAGAGCCGACGAAGCCGATGGCCAGCAGGCCGCGGAGGGAGGCCTGGCGATCGAGGTCGGGGCGCTTGCGGAAGGTGTCCCAGGTGTGACCGAAGGCCAGTGCGCTGCAGATCGCGAACATGGCGATGACGAGGATCGTGACGAAGCCGCCGATGTCGGCGATCTGCAGGCCCTGGTAGGCGAGGCGGAGGACCAGGCCGGAGACGACGGCCGCGGCGAGCGAGCCGACGGCCACGCCGATGCGGCGGGCCGGGTAGCCGTTGTCGTGGTTCACCCAGGTCGTGCCGAAGAAGCGGAGGGGTTCGGGGCGGGGGGTGGCGCCGCCTGGGGAGCCCGCGGGGGTGGGTGGGGTGTCGGTCTTGTCGCTCACCCTTTGATTATGGCTGGGGGGGGCCGCGGGCTCCTGGGTGGGATCAACTGCAGCGCGGGCGGATGTAGCCGTCGCTGCCCGTCTTCACGTACGCGTCCGAGACGTACTCGCTGTCGTCGATGTTGTCCCAGATGTTGGTGGTGCCGTACGTGCCCGTGACCGTCGAGCCCGGCGTCTGGCAGAAGATCGGAACCTTGGACCCCTCAGCCAGGACACGAACGACGGTGTAGCTGGTGCCGGGACCGCTGCGGACGTTGATACGGACGCCCGGTGCGATCGAGTAGTAGGTGAGTGTGTCCGCGCTGGCGGTGACCGGTGAGCCCATCACCATGAGAAGGGCTCCGGCGGCGCCTGCGAGCAGGATGGATCTACGTCTCCGAAATGTCATGAGTTCCCCCTGTTGTGGCGGTCAGGTCAGGCGCAGCGTGAGGCCACGTAGCCGTCGCTGCCCGTATTGACGTAAGCGTCCGAGACGAACTCGCCGTTGCTGATGTTGTCCCAGATGTTGGTGGTGCCGTAAGTGCCCGTGACGGTTGTGCCCGGCATCTGGCAGTAGATCGGCACCTTGGAGCCCCCGGGAATTGTGCGGACGAGGTTGTAGCTCGTCCCGGGGCCGCTGCGGACGTTGAGACGGACCGGTGCGGTCGTGTAATAGCGCAGAGTCGCTGCCGTCGTGACGGCCTCTTCCCCGCTGCCCTCGACGTCTTCGGCGCGGTCAACAGACATGAAATTCCTCCCCCGTTGCACCCCATGACTGCCATGGGGTCCCGTTGATTCCCCTGAATCACGCCATGAAACACATGTACGTAACTCGCACACGGAGGCTAGCAAGCCGCCTCTGTCTCGTACGAGTCATCGACTAGGCTCCGTGCGTCGCGCGCGCGGACGAACAGCACGGGGGTGGTTCCATGGCGCCGCAGCAGAACACCGGAGCGGGCGCGGAAGCGGAACTTCCTGAGTACGCCGGTCACTACCGTCTTGAGTCATGTCTGGGCTCCGGCGGGATGGGCATCGTCCACCTGGCCCGCAGCGCCTCCGGGATGAAGCTCGCGGTGAAGGTCGTGCACGCCCAGTTCGCCAAGGATCCCGAGTTCAGGGGGCGGTTCCGGCAGGAGGTGGCCGCGGCGCGGCGGGTGAGCGGTGCCTTCACCGCGTCAGTCGTCGACGCCGATCCGGAGGCCGAACGGCCGTGGATGGCCACGCTGTTCATTCCCGGGCCGACCCTCTCCGACCAGGTGAAGCGGAACGGATCCATGGAGCCGGCCCAGTTGCGCCGGCTGATGGCCGGGCTGGCCGAGGCGCTGCGTGACATCCACCGGGTCGGCGTGGTGCACCGGGATCTGAAGCCGAGCAACGTGCTCCTCGCCGAGGACGGGCCGAAGGTCATCGACTTCGGCATTTCCCGGCCGAAGGACAGCGAACTGCGCACCGAGACCGGAAAGTTGATCGGCACGCCGCCGTTCATGGCGCCCGAGCAGTTTCGGCGGCCGCGGGAGGTGGGGCCCGCCGCCGACGTCTTCGCGCTCGGATCCGTGATGGTGCACGCGGCGACGGGGCGCGGGCCGTTCGACTCCGACAGTCCGTACGTCGTCGCCTACCAGGTCGTGCACGACGAGCCCGACCTGACCGGCGTACCGGAGAGTCTCGCGCCGCTCGTGCTGCGCTGTCTCGCCAAGGAGCCCGAGGACCGGCCCACGCCGGACGAGCTCATGCGGGAGCTGCGGTCGGTGGCGGCCTCGTACGACACGCAGGCCTTCATACCGGCGCAGCGGACGAGTGAGACGGTTGATGCGCCAGATCCGAAGCCCCACCCGAAGGAGCCCGCACGAGGGCCCAGAGGAAGCTTCCGCACGTGGACGGCCCTCGCGGTCGGGGCCGTCGCCCTCGTCACCTGGGGGGTGTTCGTCTCGGTGCAGCCGGCCGAGGGCGGCCCCTCCGCGCCGAAGGGCACCTCGGCGCGGGCCGCGCAGGACACGTTCAGCGCCTGGGAAGTGAAGCCGGCGTCCAAGGCCGGGGGCTTGCCGCAATGCGCCTATGGAGCAGACAGGTTGCTCTGTGCGCAGCCCGGAGTCCTCTACGCTCTCAGGCCGGGTGACGGCAGCCTGTTGTGGCGGAGCTCTGTGATCAAGGAGAGAGTCGACAGTCCACCGGTCGTTTCCGGTGGGCTGGTGCAGACCTACACGGACGGAGGCCGGCGCCTGGCGGCGTTCGATCCGACCTCGGGCAAGAAGGTCTGGCAGCGGAGCCTCTCCGCGGCTGGCTCGGTGCGCTACGTCGGTGGCATGGTCCTGCTCACCAGTGCGAACGGCATGTGCACAGGTGTGGACAGCTCGTCAGGCGAAACGAAGTGGAGCCGCCGGATACCGGGTGCCGACTCCTACGTCTCATTCGCCGGGGACGCGCTGGCATACGCGACGAGACCGTCCGGCGACGGGACGAGCACACAGGTCACCGCGATCGATCCGAACACGGGTGACGTGCGGTGGCAAGCACAGCTGGCAGGCGTGCTGAGGCCCTTTGGCGCTCAAGGGGGATCCGTGTTCTTCCGCTCCGTCGACTGGAGTTCCGGCGACACGAACGCCCTGGTTCGCTACGCCCCCGAGTCGAGGACGTCGAGCCGGGTGGCGCTGCCCGTCCCGCGCCAGGACGCCATGGCCACCGTGCGCGGGAGCATCATGTACGTGCTGGCCACCGGCGGTTCGCTGGAGGCCGTCGACACGAGCACGCGAAAGCAGCTGTGGCACCTCGAAACGTCCGTGACCCGGGGTTCGACACCGGTCGCCGACGACGAGCACGTGTATTTCACCGCCCCCGACGGCCGCCTCCTCGCAGTCGACGCCCGCACCGGCAAGCTCCTCGGCCAGACACCCCCGCGGCTGGGCACGAACTCCGAACAGGTCGTCGCCGCGCTCCCCCAGCCGGTCATCGACAACCACCGCGTCTACGCCACCGCCCCCGACGGCACCGTCTTCGCCGTGGACGCCCGGCAGCCTTCGGCCTGGTGACATGCGGAAGGGGCCGTCCCCGAAGAGACGGCCCCTTCCGCAGAGCGTCAGCCGAGCTTGCTCACGTCACGCACGGCGCCCTTGTCCGCGCTGGTCGCCATCGCCGCGTACGCCCGCAGCGCTGCCGACACCTTCCGCTCCCGGTTCTTCGGCGCGTAGACCCCGCCGAGCGCCTGCTCGCGCCGGGCCAGCTCCGCCTCGTCGACGAGCAGGTCGATCGTGCGGTTCGGGATGTCGATGCGGATGCGGTCGCCGTCCTCGACGAGGGCGATCGTGCCGCCGGACGCGGCCTCCGGGGAGGCGTGGCCGATGGACAGGCCGGAGGTGCCGCCGGAGAAGCGGCCGTCCGTGATCAGGGCGCAGGTCTTGCCCAGGCCGCGGCCCTTGAGGAAGGAGGTCGGGTAGAGCATCTCCTGCATGCCGGGGCCGCCCTTGGGACCCTCGTAGCGGATGACGACGACGTCTCCGTCCGTCACCTGCTTGTTGAGGATCTTCTCGACGGCCTCTTCCTGGGACTCGCAGACCACCGCGGGGCCCTCGAAGGTCCAGATCGACTCGTCGACGCCGGCCGTCTTCACGACGCAGCCGTCGACCGCCAGGTTGCCCTTGAGGACCGCCAGGCCGCCGTCCTTGGAGTACGCGTGCTCGGCGGAGCGGATGCAGCCGCTCTCGGCGTCCTCGTCGAGGGCCTCCCAGCGCTCGGACTGGGAGAAGGCCTCGGCGGAGCGGACGCAGCCGGGGGCCGCGTGCCACAGTTCCACCGCCTCGGCGGACGGGGAGCCGCCGCGCACGTCCCACGTCTTCAGCCAGTCGGCCAGGGACGGGCTGTGCACGGAGTACACGTCCTCGTTGAGCAGACCGGCGCGGTGCAGCTCGCCCAGGAGGGCGGGGATGCCGCCGGCGCGGTGCACGTCCTCCATGTAGTACGTGCGGTCCTTGGCGACGTTCGGAGCGACCTTCGCCAGGCAGGGCACGCGGCGCGAGACCTCGTTGATCTCCTCGAGGCCGAAGGGAACGCCCGCTTCCTGGGCCGCCGCCAGCAGGTGCAGGATCGTGTTGGTCGAGCCGCCCATCGCGATGTCCAGGGCCATGGCGTTCTGGAAGGCCGCGAAGTTCGCGATGGTGCGGGGCAGGACCGTCTCGTCGTCCTGCTCGTAGTAGCGGCGGGTGATGTCCATGACCGTGCGCGCAGCGTTCTCGTACAGCGCCTTGCGGGCCGTGTGGGTGGCCAGGACCGAGCCGTTGCCGGGGAGGGAGAGGCCGATCGCCTCGGTCAGGCAGTTCATCGAGTTGGCGGTGAACATGCCGGAACAGCTGCCGCAGGTCGGACAGGCGTTCTCCTCGATACGGAGGATGTCCTCGTCCGAGATCTTGTCGTTCACGGCGTCGGAGATCGCGTCGACCAGGTCGAGCGTGCGGACCGTGCCGTCGACGAGGGTCGCGCGGCCGGACTCCATCGGGCCGCCGGAGACGAACACCGTGGGGATGTTCAGGCGCAGGGCCGCCATCAGCATGCCCGGCGTGATCTTGTCGCAGTTGGAGATGCAGATCAGGGCGTCGGCGCAGTGCGCCTCGACCATGTACTCCACGCTGTCCGCGATCAGGTCGCGGGAGGGCAGGGAGTACAGCATGCCGCCGTGGCCCATCGCGATGCCGTCGTCGACGGCGATCGTGTTGAACTCGCGCGGGATGCCGCCGGCCTCCTTGATGGCCTCGCTGACGATCCGGCCGACCGGCTGGAGGTGGGTGTGGCCCGGGACGAACTCCGTGAAGCTGTTGGCGACGGCGATGATCGGCTTGCGGCCGATGTCCGCACCGGGTACACCGGAGGCTCGCATAAGGGCGCGGGCGCCCGCCATGTTGCGACCGTGGGTGACTGTGCGGGACCTCAGCTCGGGCATCGCGCTCGCTCCTTCAGAGACTGCGATCAGAGACTTCTGACTGCTAACGAGCGTACGCCGGTCATCCAGGGGTCGGGACGGGGTGTCCGGAATGCGGGACGCATGTCTCACTCGACAGCGGGTGTCGGGGGCCGGGGGTCGGGGGTCGGGGGTCGGGGGACGGTCTCGCTCGACAGCGGGTGTCCGAGGTCGGGGGACGGTCTCGCTCGACAGCGGGTGTCCGAGGTCGGGGGACGGTCTCGCTCGACAGTGGGTGTCGGGGCCGGTCGCGCCGCACACCTGGTGTCAGGGACCGGTGAGGTGTCCCTGTACCACCGGCGCCACCCGCGCGATGATCTGCTCGAGGTCCGCCGAGGCCAGCGGCTCCACCTTGATCACATACCGCAGCATCGCGCAGCCCACGAGCTGGGCGGCGGCGAGTTCGGCGCGCAGTTCCGCGTCCGGCAGGTCGAGCTGGGACGCGATGCGGCGCAGCAGTTGGGAGGCGATCAGACGACGGAAAACGGCGGCCGCGGTGTCGTTGTTGACCGCGGAACGGACGATCGCCAGCAGGGGCGTACGGGTGGTGGGGTTCTCCCAGATGCCGAAGATGAAGCGGGCGAGGCGTTCGCCGACCTCGTCCGGCGAGGCGTCGGCCACCGCCGTCGGCGCGTTCAGCGCGGGCGCGAAGGCGACCTCGATCGCGGCCTCGAAGACCTGTTCCTTGGTGCCGAAGTAGTGGTGCACCAGCGCCGAGTCCACGCCGGCCGCCTTGGCGATGCCGCGCACGGACGTCTTCTCGTAGCCGCGCTCGGAGAATTCCTCGCGGGCGGCGGCCAGGATGCGGTCGCGGGTGCCGGCGGACTCCGTACGAGGGGGCCGGCCGCGCTTGCGGGCGGTCGCGCCGGTCACGGCCGGGGCACCTTCGCCGCCGACGCCAGATGCAGGCGCGTGAAGGCCAGCGCCTCCGCCAGGTCGGCCTCGCGTTCGGCGCTGGACATGGCCCGGCGGGTGTTGACCTCGATGACGACATGCCCGTCGAAGCCGGTCCGGGCCAGGCGCTCCAGCAGCTCGGCGCAGGGCTGGCTGCCGCGGCCGGGGACGAGGTGCTCGTCCTTGCCGGAGCCGCTGCCGTCAGCCAGGTGGACATGGCCCAGGCGGTCGCCCATGCGGTCGATCATCTGGACCGCGTCGGTGCGGGCGGTGGCGGTGTGGCTGAGGTCGATCGTGAAGTGACGGTAGTCGTCCTTCGTGACGTCCCAGTCGGGGGCGTACGCCAGCATCTCGCGGTCGCGGTAGCGCCACGGGTACATGTTCTCGACGGCGAACCGCACATCCGTCTCGTTCGCCATCCGCCAGATCCCGGCGACGAAGTCACGCGCGTACTGCCGCTGCCAGCGGAACGGCGGGTGCACGACGACGGTGCTCGCGCCGAGCTTCTCGGCGGCCGCGCGGGCGCGCTGGAGCTTGATCCAGGGGTCGGTGGACCACACCCGCTGGGTGATGAGCAGGCACGGGGCGTGCACGGCGAGGATCGGGACCTGGTGGTGGTCGCTGAGTCGGCGCAGTGACTCGATGTCCTGGCTGACCGAGTCGTTCCAGACCATGACCTCGACACCGTCGTAACCGAGGCGCGCGGCGATCTCGAAGGCCGTAGCCGTCGACTCCGGATAGACGGAAGCCGTCGACAGGGCGACCTTCGCATCCGGGACGCGCACGACTGGTTCTGCCACGAAGGACAGGGTACGGGGCCCTGCTTCGCGCCGGGGAGCGGGTTGCCGCGCGCTTGGCGCGGCGGCCAGTGGGCTGAGGTCCAGGCGGCACGCTGATCCCGCGTGTCCGGGCGTCACGCCGACCCATGTGAGCCGAGCGTCACGCCGACCCATGTGAGCCAAGCGTCACGCCGACCCACGTGAGCCAAGCGTCACGCCGACCCACGTGAGCCAAGCGTCACGCCGACCCACGTGATCCAAGCGTCACGCCGACCCACGTGATCCAAGCGTCACGCCGACCCACGTGATCCAAGCGTCACGCTGATCCCATGTGGTCCAGCCTGCGCAGGATCACGCCCTCCCGCAGGGCCCACGGGCAGACCTCCAGCGCCTCGACGCCGAACAGGTCCATCGCGCCCTCGGCGACCAGCGCGCCCGCCAGCAGCTGGCCGGCGCGGCCCTCGGAGACGCCGGGCAGCTCCGCGCGCTGCGCGGTCGTCATCCCGGCCAGCCGGGGCACCCAGGCCTCCAGGGACTCCCGCTTGAGTTCGCGCTGGGCGTACAGGCCGTCGGCGGAGCGGGCGGCGCCCGCGATGCGGGCCAGCTGCTTGAAGGTCTTGGACGTGGCGACGACGTGGTCGGGGGCGCCGAGGCGGCTGAACTCTCCCACCGTACGGGCGATCTGGGCCCGGACATGGCGGCGCAGCGCCCTTATCGCCTCGGGGTCGGGCGGGTCGCCGGGCAGCCAGCCGGCGGTGAGGCGGCCCGCGCCGAGGGGCAGTGAGACGGCCGCGTCGGGCTCCTCGTCCATGCCGTAGGCGATCTCCAGGGAGCCGCCGCCGATGTCCAGGACCAGCAGCCTTCCGGCCGACCAGCCGTACCAGCGGCGGGCGGCGAGGAAGGTGAGGCGGGCCTCCTCCGCCCCGGTGAGGACCTGCAGCTCGACACCGGTCTCGGCCTGCACGCGCGCGAGGACGTCGTCGGCGTTGCTGGCCTCGCGCACGGCGGAGGTCGCGAACGGCAGCAGGTCCTCGACGCCCTTGTCCTCGGCGGCCTGGAGCGCCTCCTGGATGACGGAGATCAGTTTGTCGACCCCGTCGGGGCCGACCGCTCCGTCCCCGTCGAGGAGTTGCGCAAGGCGCAGTTCCGTCTTGTGCGAGTGCGCGGGCAGCGGGTGTGCGCCGGGGTGCGCGTCCACCACCAGCAGATGCACCGTGTTCGATCCCACGTCGAGGACACCGAGTCTCATGTAGGGAACGCTACTGCCCAGGGCGCTGTGCTCCGGCCCCGGAGCGGTCCCGGAAGAGGGCTCGGGCGACTTACTCTGGACGGGTGCCAAAGACGAAAAAGGCGAAGGATGAAAAGTCGGCCAAATCCGCCAAGGGTTCTTCGCAGGCGAAGGCGCCCCGGTCGAACAAGGCCCCGACGGTGAGCGACGAGAAGGGGCTCGATTTCGCGCGCGCGTGGGTGGAGTTCCCTGATCCGGCAGACGACGAGCAGGTCTTCCGGTGCGATCTGACATGGCTGACCTCTCGCTGGAACTGCATCTTCGGCAGCGGCTGCCAGGGCATCCAGGCCGGCCGCGCGGACGACGGGTGCTGCACGCTGGGGGCCCACTTCTCCGACGAGGACGACGAGAAGCGAGTCGCCGGGCACGTGGCGCGGCTCACCCCGGAGATCTGGCAGAACCACGACGTGGGCACCAAGACCGGCTGGATCTCGGAGGACGACGAGGGCTCCCGCCAGACCCGCCCCTACCAGGGCTCGTGCATCTTCCAGAACCGGCCCGGCTTCGCCGGCGGCGCGGGCTGCTCGCTGCACATCCTCGCCCTCAAGGAGGGCCGCGAGCCGCTGGAGACGAAGCCCGACGTGTGCTGGCAGCTGCCGGTGCGGCGGACGTACGACTGGATCGACCGGCCCGACGACACGCGTGTGCTCCAGGTGTCCATCGGTGAGTACGACCGCCGGGGCTGGGGCCCGGGCGGCCACGACCTGCACTGGTGGTGCACATCGGCGACGTCGGCGCACGGCGCGGGCGACCCGGTGTACGTCACCTACCGGCCCGAGCTGATCGAGCTGATGGGCAAGGCCGGCTACGACCGTCTGGTCGAGCTGTGCGAGGAGCGGCTGGCCTCGCAGCTGCCGTTGCTGGCGCCGCATCCGGCGGATCCGGTGGCCTGAGGGCCGCAAGGCCTGCGCCTCCTTCGCCTACGAGTTCGTTCTACGAGGTCGTTCTACGAGTTCGCGTACGAGGTGGACGGGCTCGGGTCGTCGCCGCTGTCGGGCGGTGGTGCCGAGCTCCCCGGGTCGGACGAGGCCGGGCCGGTGGGCGTGGGGTCCGGGTCGGAGGGCGGCGGCGAGGGCGGGGGCGAGTCGCTGGGCGTCGGGTCGGAGGGGGCCGAGGTCGTGGGGGTCGGGTCCGGGCCAGGAGGGGCGGACGGGTCGCTGGGGCTGTCGGGGCCGGAGGGGACGGGGGCGGTGCCGTAGCCGTCGATCGAGACGACGGCGCCGGCCGGTGCGATCGCCACGCGCGCGCTCCAGTGTCCGGACGGCTCACGCAGATGGTCGACGTACACCTTGATCGTCAATGAATCGCCGGGCGCCAGCGTTCCCGACGACCGGCTGAGGTAGAGCCACCCCGCTCCGGTCGTGGCCGACCAGCGGATCGGTGAGTCGCCGGTCGCGGTGAGGGTGATCAGCGTGGTGTCGCCGCTGCTGCCCGCCGTCACGTCGAGGTGGCCCGCGTTCTTGCGGCCTGCCCCGGTGACGCTGACGACCTCCACGGAGACGTCCCGGTTGTTGCCCCTGCCGACGCGGGCGCCGGGTCTGGTGCTGGCGTTGCCGGCATTCGCGTAGCCGTCCGCCGCCTCGCCGTCGAGGCTGCCGGGGTCCTGCGCCTCGCTCGCGGTCGCGGAGCGGCCGTCGGCCCCCTCGCCGGTGGGCGTGCCCCGATAGGCGGCCCACAGCGCGAGCACGGGGGCGGCGACGACGGTGGCGACGATCGTCGTGGTGACGGCACGCGCGCGGAACCGGTCCCGGCGGGCCGTGCGGTCCTTGGGCTCCATCGGGAAGCCGCGCCGGTCGAAACGCGGCACGGCGGCGCCCCTCGCGCGCGGGAGGTGCGCCATCGCCATCTGCAGGGCCGCGCGGGGGGCCTCCAGGACGGGCAGCTCGGCGGGCGTGATCATGATGCCGGGCCAGCGGCCCGGAACGGCGCGCTCGGCGGCGCGACGGCAGCGCGGACAGTCGTCGACGTGCCGGACCAGCTCACGGCGCAGGGTCGCACTGAGGACGAGCTGCTGGTCGCCGGTGAGGTGGGCGACGCTGGGGCAGCCGCCGGTCTCCACGACGGCGAGGGCCGCGCGGGTGCGCTCGACCTCGCAGGCGGCGGAGGCGAGCAGGTCACGCGCCGCGGCCAGGTCCAGGCCGAGGACGGCGGCGACCTCGTGGGCGGCGAGGTGATGGCGCACGGCGAGTTCGAGCGCCTCGCGCTGCTCGGGGGTGGTACCGGCGGCCTCCGGCCAGGCCAGCAGAGCGAGTTCACGCCGCCGCTGCTCCTGGACCTCGTCGGAGACGGGCTGGGCGGCGGGCTGGGCGACCGGCTGCGGGGTGCGCTGCCGGGAGCCGCGGCGGCCCGCCGCGTGCGTGCCCAGACGTTTCTGCTTGGCGTCGGCCAGCTTGCGCAGGCACGACCAGCGGGCCAGTGCGTACAGCCAGGCCCTGCGGTCCCCGGCGGCCTCCGGGGCGCGCTGGCCGCGCCGCTCGGCGAGCGCGAGGACGTCGCCCAGGGCGGCGGTCGCCGTGTCGTGGTCGCAGAGCACGGACAGGCAGTACGTGAAGAGGCCGTCCAGGTAGGGCTCGTAACGCGCGGGCGGCTGCTGCTCCAGCGTGTGCGCCGCAGCGCGGGCGCGCGCCTCCGGGTGCGCCCGGTGTGCGCCGCTGGTGCGGGTCGAGGTGTCCGGAGTGCTGCTCATCACCCGTGCGACCGTAGGCGGCGTGAGCAGGTCCTTTCCGTCCCCTTGAGCACTTTTAATCCGTACGGGTGAAACGATCCCTCATAAGGGGACCGGAGGGCGTTGCGCGATGGCTCGTTCGTGACGGGGCATGGCCGATTCGCGGCGGTGCGAGGTGGGTGCGGGGCTGGTTCGGGGTGGGCGTGGCCCCGTTGTCAGTGCCTCCGGCTACGGTTTCGTCCATGGCTGCCCGTACGAAGACCACCAAGGACCGCCCGTCCTTCCGCTGCACGGAGTGCGGCTGGCAGACGGCCAAGTGGCTCGGCCGCTGCGCCGAGTGCCAGGCCTGGGGGACGGTCGAGGAGTACGGCGCGCCCGCGGTCCGCACGACGGCGCCGGGCCGCGTCACCACCTCCGCCGTGCCCATCGGGCAGGTCGACAGCCGCCAGGCCACCGCCCGGACCACCGGGGTGCCCGAGCTGGACCGCGTCCTCGGCGGCGGGCTCGTACCCGGCGCGGTCGTGCTCCTCGCGGGCGAGCCCGGCGTCGGCAAGTCGACCCTCCTCCTCGACGTCGCGGCGAAGTCGGCGAGCGACGAGCACCGCACGCTCTACGTCACGGGTGAGGAGTCGGCGAGCCAGGTCCGGCTGCGCGCCGACCGCATCAAGGCCATCGACGATCACCTGTATCTCGCCGCCGAGACCGACCTGTCCGCCGTACTGGGCCACCTGGACGCGGTGAAGCCGTCGCTGCTGATCCTCGACTCCGTACAGACGGTGGCGTCCCCGGAGATCGACGGTGCGCCCGGCGGCATGGCACAGGTGCGGGAGGTGGCGGGGGCCCTGATCCGGGCCTCCAAGGAGCGCGGGATGTCCACCCTCCTGGTGGGGCACGTCACCAAGGACGGGGCGATCGCGGGTCCGCGCCTGCTGGAGCACCTGGTGGACGTCGTACTCCACTTCGAGGGCGACCGGCACGCGCGCCTGCGCCTGGTCCGGGGCGTCAAGAACCGCTACGGCGCCACGGACGAGGTCGGCTGCTTCGAACTGCACGACGAGGGCATCACGGGCCTTACCGACCCGAGCGGACTTTTCCTGACCCGTCGTGACGAACCGGTCCCCGGCACCTGCCTGACGGTCACCCTGGAGGGCCGCCGGCCGCTGGTGGCCGAAGTTCAGGCGCTCACCGTCGACTCGCAGATCCCCTCCCCGCGCCGCACGACCTCCGGCCTGGAGACCTCCCGCGTCTCGATGATGCTCGCGGTACTGGAGCAGCGGGGCCGGATCAGCGCCCTCGGCAAGCGGGACATCTACTCCGCGACGGTGGGCGGAGTGAAGCTCTCGGAGCCGGCCGCGGACCTGGCCATCGCGCTCGCGCTCGCGTCGGCCGCGAGCGACACCCCGCTGCCCAAGAACCTCGTCGCGATCGGCGAAGTGGGCCTCGCGGGCGAGGTCAGACGGGTCACGGGTGTGCAGCGCCGACTCTCCGAGGCCCACCGCCTGGGCTTCACGCACGCGCTCGTGCCGGGCGACCCCGGCAAGATCCCTGCCGGCATGAAGGTCCTGGAAGTCGCCGACATAGGGGACGCGCTGCGGGTCCTGCCGCGCTCGCGTCGCCGAGAGGCCCCACGGGAGGACGAGGACCGCCGGTAGACTTTGCCCTGGTCTCGCCCGTCCGTACGAAAAGAGTGCGCGAAACGGGAGCGCCCCAGAACCTGCGACCGGAGGAGTGCAGTGGCAGCCAACGACCGGGTAGCAGCTCCCGGAAAGTCCGGTGGGAGTTCCGGTACCGATGGCCTGATGCGCGCCTCGCTGAGCGCCGTGGCGCCCGGTACGGCCCTGCGCGACGGCCTCGAGCGCGTTCTGCGCGGCAACACCGGCGGGCTCATCGTGCTCGGGTCCGACAAGACCGTGGAGTCGATGTGTACGGGCGGATTCGTCCTGGATGTCGAGTTCACGGCCACGCGCCTGCGTGAGCTGTGCAAGCTCGACGGCGGCATCGTCCTGTCGTCGGACCTGTCGAAGATCCTGCGCGCGGGCGTACAGCTCCTGCCCGACCCCACGATCCCCACGGAGGAGACGGGCACTCGGCACCGTACGGCGGACCGGGTCTCCAAGCAGGTCGGCTTCCCGGTGGTCTCGGTCTCTCAGTCCATGCGCCTGATCGCCCTCTACGTCGACGGCCAGCGCCGCGTCCTCGAGGACTCGGCGGCGATCCTGTCCCGCGCCAACCAGGCACTGGCGACCCTGGAGCGCTACAAGCTCCGCCTCGACGAGGTCGCGGGAACGTTGTCAGCGCTGGAAATCGAGGACCTGGTCACCGTCCGGGACGTCTCGGCGGTCTCCCAGCGTCTGGAGATGGTGCGCCGCATCGCCACCGAAATCGCCGAATACGTGGTCGAACTGGGCACCGACGGCCGCCTCCTCGCCCTGCAGCTCGACGAGTTGATCGCGGGCGTGGAGCCCGAGCGCGAACTGGTCGTCCGGGACTACGTCCCCGAGCCCACGGCCAAGCGCTCCCGCACGGTCGACGAGGCCCTCGCCGAGCTCGACGCCCTCAGCCACGCAGAGCTCCTCGAACTGTCCACGGTGGCACGGGCGCTGGGCTACACCGGCTCCCCCGAGGCCCTCGACTCGGCGGTGTCCCCCCGCGGTTTCCGCCTGCTGGCCAAGGTCCCGCGCCTGCCGGGCGCGATCATCGACCGCCTGGTGGAACACTTCAGCAGCCTCCAGAAGCTGCTCGCGGCCAGCGTGGACGACCTCCAGGCGGTCGACGGCGTCGGCGAGGCAAGGGCACGCAGCGTCCGGGAGGGGCTGTCCCGGCTGGCGGAGTCGTCGATCCTGGAGCGGTACGTCTGAGGCACCTCAGGCGCTGAGAGGCATGCGAGCGCTGCGAGCGCTAAGGGGCACCTCAGCCACGGCGGCACCGCAGGCACCGCACGCACCGCACGCACCACAGGCACGGCGGCACCGCACGCACCACAGGCACCACAGGCACCACGGACACCACAGGCACGGCGGCACCGCACGCACCACAGGCACCACAGGCACCACGGACACCACAGGCACGGCGACACTGCAGGCGCTGCAGGCGCTGCAGGCGCTGCAGGCGCTACGCCGAGGTGGCCCTAGTCCGCCGACAGTACGAACGACGTCTGCGCCTTCGCGAACCCCGGCGCCTTCGCCTCCACCAGATACGTGCCCGCCCCGGCCGACCCCGCCGGGGGCGTAGCGCACTCGGGAGCGCTCGGCTTACGGTCCCACTTCACGGTGTACGCGGCACTGCTGCTCGCCGGCACCCGGTACAGCAGGCTCCCGGAGACCTTGGGGCAGTCGTCCGACGACCAGTACGCGTCACCGCTGCCGGTCTGAGTAATCGTCAACACCGCACTCTTCGGCCCGAGATCGACCTTGCAGTCGCTGCCGGAGGAGTTCTTCGCGGTCAGCCGGAAGGCGGGCGTCTCGTCGGGTGAGTAGGAGTTCTGGATGCTGCTCAACGTCAAGGTGACCACGCCGGCCGTGCAGTTGGGCAGCGTGGAACCGGCCGGCAGCGTGCCCGTAGCACCGCCGCCGTCGGAACCGCCGCCCGAGCCGCTGCCGGACCCCGAGGCGTCACCACCGCTCGTACCCTCGGACGCGCCGGAGTCGCCCGAGCTGGAGCCCGACCCCGAGCCGGACCCGCTGGAGCCCTCGCCCGTCGACTCGTCGCGCCCGCCCGGGGCTTGACTGATCGCCGGACCGGAGCCGGACGGCCCGGGCGTGATCGAGGAGGCGGGATTCTTGCCGTCGGTCCCGTCGGCACCGGTGTTGCCGCCCCCGCCGCCCGAGCTGACGATCCACGCGATCAGCAGCGCCAACAAGGCGACCACAGACAGCAGTACGGCCCTCCGTCGCCAGTAGATGGTGGAGGGAAGCGGCCCGACCGGATTGCGCAGAGATCCCACGGCGCAAACTGTACGAGAGATCCCTGCGTTCGCTTGACCCACCCGCCGCCAGTACGCAACTTTTCCGGATCATCATTCCGGAAGCAGCAGTTCCGGATGCGCTCTCGCCGGCGGCCGACCCGGTGAGCGGTCGCCGGTAAGGGGCGCACCCCGGCAGCCCGACACCACCCGCACGGACCCACCCGCACGGACCCACCCATACGAAAACCATCCGCACGGACACCACCCACACCGGGCCAGCCTCGAACCACGCCCGGTCGACCCGTGGCAGGATCGGAATGCCATGACTGCGCCCACGAAACCCCCGCACACCGTCCCGGCCCCCGGCTCCCCCGACGGCTCCCCCGGCGGAGAGCATCTGCACGCCCCCGTCATCACCTGGTTCGACGAACACGCCCGCGACCTCCCCTGGCGGCGCCCGGAGGCCGGCCCCTGGGGCGTAATGGTGAGCGAGTTCATGCTCCAGCAGACGCCGGTGAACCGCGTCCTGCCGGTCTACGAGCAGTGGATGGCCCGCTGGCCCCGCCCCGCCGACCTCGCCGAGGATGCCCCCGGCGAGGCCGTGCGCGCCTGGGGCCGGCTCGGCTACCCACGCCGCGCCCTGCGGCTGCACGGCGCTGCTGTCGCCATAACGGAACGGCACGGCGGCGACGTACCGTCCGACCACGCCCAGCTCCTCGCCCTGCCCGGAATCGGCGAGTACACGGCCGCGGCCGTGGCGTCGTTCGCGTACGGCCGACGGCACGCGGTGCTGGACACCAATGTCCGCCGGGTCTTCGCGCGGGCGGTCACCGGCGTCCAGTACCCGCCGAACGCCACCACCGCCGCCGAACGCAAGCTGGCCCGCGCCCTGCTGCCCGAGGAGGAGCGCACCGCCGCGCGGTGGGCCGCCGCCTCCATGGAGCTCGGCGCGCTGGTGTGCACGGCGAAGAACGAGACCTGCCACCGCTGCCCGATCGCCACGCAGTGCGCCTGGCGGCTCGCGGGCAAGCCGGAGCACGAGGGCCCGCCGCGCCGCGGCCAGACGTACGCGGGCACGGACCGTCAGGTCCGCGGCAAGCTGCTCGCCGTGCTCAGGGAGGCCCACGCGCCGGTCCCGCAGGCCGCGCTCGACCGGGTGTGGCACGAGCCGGTGCAGCGCGCCCGGGCCCTGGACGGGCTCGTGGCGGACGGTCTGGTGGAGCCGCTGCCGGGCGGCCGGTACCGTCTGCCGCTCACCTGACACACAGTCACATCACAGGGGTGGGGCTTCTTCACGGCCGACCCCCGGGAAGGGCCTCGCCCACACAGAGCCCAAATCGCCCTATATCAGCATCAGTCGCCCCGTCGCCTGACCCCTAACCCACTTCCGTTACACAACCGACGGACAGCTGAGCGCTTCCCGCAGGCTGCTTCGGACAGCCCCGTGACAACAGCTCCGTAGCTTCGTTTCCGTGCCCGACAGGACCGCGGGGACGACGGCACGGGCCGGAGAAAAACGGGGAGCGGAGGCGGTTGATCATGGCGCAGGGCGAGGTGCTCGAATTCGAGGAGTACGTCCGCACCAGGCAGGACGCGCTGCTGCGCAGCGCGCGTCGGCTGGTCCCGGACCCGGTCGACGCCCAGGACCTGCTGCAGACGGCGCTGGCACGGACGTACGGCCGCTGGGAGGGCATAGCGGACAAGCGGCTGGCGGACGCCTACCTGCGACGGGTCATGATCAACACGCGGACCGAGTGGTGGCGGGCGCGCAAGCTCGAAGAGGTGCCCACCGAACAGCTGCCGGACGCCTGCGTCGACGACTCCACCGAGCAGCACGCGGACCGCGCCCTGCTGATGGACGCCATGAAGGTGCTCGCCCCGAAACAGCGCAGTGTCGTCGTGCTGCGACACTGGGAGCAGATGTCCACGGAGGAAACGGCCGCAGCGCTGGGCATGTCGGCCGGAACGGTCAAGAGCACGCTGCACCGGGCGCTCGCCCGGCTCCGCGAGGAGCTGGAGAGCCGCGATCTGGACGCACGCGCGCTGGAGCGTGAGGAGCAGGAGCGTTGCGCGGCCTGACCGACGCCGGGCCCACAGCGGCCCGCGGGACCTTCCAGGCGGTGATCACGGCGATGTCCGTGCTCGCCGCCCTCGGGCTTTTCGCCGCCGCGTGCGCCACCGGCGGCACCGGCGCCCGTGACGAGGGTCCGGCCCACGCCGACGCCGTGGCGGGCGCCGCCGCGTCCCCCGTGGTCCCGCCCTCCGTCACCCCGGACCGGGTGGACGCGGTCAAACTCGTCAAGGAGGACCCGAAGGTCTCGGCGGAGGTCAAGCGGGAGCTGAAGCCGTGCGTCGGGGACGAGTACCCGGTGGACGTGTCGTACGGCGACCTGACCGGAGGATCGGCGAGCGACGTCGTCGTCAACGTGCTGACCTGCGGTGACGCGGTCGGAGTGGGCTCGTACGTGTACCGCGAGCAGAGCGGCCGGTACACGGACGTCTTCAGGGCCGAGGAGCCTCCGGTCTACGCGGAGATAGACCGCGGCGACCTGGTGGTGACCAAACAGGTGTACAAGAAGAGCGACCCGGTGACGAGTCCGTCCGGCGAGAACGTGATCACCTACCGCTGGGCCTCGGACCGGTTCACCGAGGAATACCGCACCCACAGCGAGTACGGCAACGCCGTGGGCGGGGAACCCACAGCCGAGCCCGAGAGCAACTGACCCCACACCCCCGAGAACGGCTGACCCCACACCCCCCACGCAGAGACACCGCAGAAGGACTGAGATCACCGGGATGGCAGACCACACCCACGTCCTGTTCGTCGAGGACGACGACGTCATCCGCGAGGCCACCCAGCTCGCCCTGGAGCGAGACGGCTTCGCGGTCACCGCCATGCCCGACGGTCTGTCGGGCCTGGAGGCGTTCCGGGCGAACCGCCCCGACATCGCGCTGCTGGACGTCATGGTGCCCGGCCTGGACGGCGTCAGCCTGTGCCGGCGCATCCGCGACGAGTCCACCGTCCCGGTGATCATGCTGTCGGCGCGCGCGGACTCCATCGACGTCGTCCTGGGCCTGGAGGCGGGCGCCGACGACTATGTGACCAAGCCGTTCGACGGTGCCGTCCTGGTCGCCCGCATCCGCGCGGTGCTGCGCCGCTTCGGGCACGCCGGCCGTGCCGACCGCACGGACGAGGCCGCCTCCGCCGCCACCGGCGGGGTGCTGACCTTCGGCGAACTGGAGATCGACACGGAGGGCATGGAGGTGCGCCGCGCCGGGCAGCCGGTGGGTCTGACCCCGACCGAGATGCGGCTGCTCCTGGAGTTCTCCTCCGCGCCGGGCACGGTGCTCTCGCGCGACAAGCTTCTGGAGCGCGTGTGGGACTACGGCTGGGGCGGGGACACGCGCGTGGTCGACGTCCATGTGCAGCGACTGCGTACGAAGATCGGCCAGGACCGGATCGAGACGGTCCGCGGTTTCGGCTACAAGTTGAAGGCCTGAGCGGGGCGGCCATGCGGGGGATCATCGGACGCCTGCTCCCGGTCGACGTGGAGCGCTCGGGCATACGTACGGGGCTGCGGTGGAAGCTCAGCGCGGCCATCGCGCTGGTCGGCGCGCTGGTCGCGATCGCGCTCAGCCTGGTTGTGCACAACGCCGCCCGGGTCTCGATGCTGGACAACGCGCGCGACCTCGCGGACGAGCGCGTACAGATCGCCCAGCGCAACTACGAGGTGTCGGGGCGGCCGAACTTCCCCAAAATCGTGATCGACGACCCGGAGCTGCCGTCGGAGCTGCGGGAGAAGGTCACCGAGGGGCGCCGGGCGACGTTCGTGTCCGACCGCGCGGGCGGGGTGCCGGACATCTGGGCGGCCGTGCCGGTCAAGGACGGGCATGTGCTGTCGCTGCACACCGGGTTCACCGACCGCAGCACGGACATCCTCAAGGACCTCGACCAGGCCCTGGTGATCGGCTCCATCGCGGTGGTCCTCGGCGGCAGCGCGCTCGGTGTGCTCATCGGCGGCCAGCTCTCCCGCCGGCTGCGCAAGGCGGCCGCCGCGGCGAACCAGGTCGCCAAGGGCGAGACCGACGTACGGGTACGGGACGCCATCGGCGGCGTCGTACGGGACGAGACGGACGACCTCGCGCGCGCGGTGGACGCGATGGCGGACGCGCTCCAGCAACGCCTGGAGGCCGAGCGCCGGGTCACCGCCGACATCGCGCACGAGCTGCGCACCCCGGTGACCGGGCTGCTGACGGCCGCCGAGCTGCTGCCGCCCGGCCGCCCGACGGAACTCGTGCTGGACCGGGCGAAGGCGATGCGCACGCTCGTCGAGGACGTCCTGGAGGTGGCCCGGCTGGACGGCGCCTCCGAGCGGGCCGAGTTGCAGGACATCGTCCTGGGCGAGTTCGTGACCCGGCGGGTGGCGGCGAAGGACCCCGGCGTCAAGGTGCGCGTGGTGCACGAGTCGGAGGTCACCACCGATCCGCGGCGCCTTGAACGCGTGCTGTTCAACCTGCTGGCCAACGCCGCCCGACACGGCAGACCGCCGATCCAGGTCAGCGTCGAGGGCCGGGTCATCCGGGTCCGCGACCACGGACCCGGCTTCCCCGAGGCCCTGCTCGCCGAGGGGCCCAGCCGCTTCCGCACCGGCAGCAGCGACCGCTCGGGGCGCGGCCACGGCCTCGGTCTGACGATCGCGGCGGGCCAGGCCCGGGTGCTCGGCGCCCGCCTGACCTTCCGCAACGTCCGCCCGGCCGGAGCGCCGGAGCACATCCCGGCGGAGGGCGCGGTCGCCGTGCTGTGGCTGCCGGAGCACGCGCCGACGAGCACGGGGAGCTATCCGATGCTGCCGCCGGGGCAGTAGCGCCGGCTCGCTTCGGCAGGGGGTCACTTCAACCAGGGCTCAGTTCTGACCCGGTCGACCACTGACACGTCGGCCACCGGATGACACATCGACCACCGGATAACCCATCGACCACCGGGTAAGGCGAAGGCCCCCGGGGCGGACACCAGCCGGGGGCCTTCAGCTCATGATCGGGTCAGACGGACTCGGCCTGCGGCGCCTGAGCCGCCGGAGCCTCGTCCTGCTTCGGCCCCGCCCCCTTGAGCGGAACCTCCTTCACGAACACCGAGGCCACCATCACGATCACGGCCACCGCGGCCCCCAGCACGAACGCCGAGTGCGTACCGGCCGACACCGCGTGCTGGTACGCCTCCCGCGCCGCCGCCGGCAGCTTCGCCAGGCTCGCCGCGTCCAGCTGCGCGGACTGCTCGGTGATCTTCGAGCCCAGCGCACCGGCCTTCTCGGCCATGACGTCCTGGACGCGGTTGTTGAACAGCGCGCCCATGATCGCGACACCGAAGGAGGACCCCAGCGTCCGGAACAGGGTGGTGGAGGACGACGCGACGCCCATGTCCTTCATCTGCACGCTGTTCTGCGCCACCAGCATGGTGATCTGCATCAGGCAGCCCATACCGAGGCCGAGGACGGCCATGAAGACACCGGACGTGAAACGGCTGGTGTCCGTGTCCATCGTCGACAGCAGGTAGAGACCGACCACCATCAGCACACCGCCGACGACCGGGAAGACCTTGTAGCGCCCGGTGTTGGTGGTGACCCGCCCGGCGACCATCGACGTCACGAGCATCGCGCCCAGCATGGGCAGGAGCAGCAGACCGGAGTTGGTCGCGGACGCGCCCTGCACCGCCTGCTGGTACAGCGGCAGGAAGAGCGTGGCGCCGAACATCGCGAAGCCGGTGATGAAGCCGATGATCGACATCAGGGTGAAGTTGCGGCTGCGGAAGATGTGCAGCGGCACGATCGGCTCGGCGGCCCTGGTCTGCCAGAACACGAACCCGACCAGCGTGGCGACGCCGATCCCGATGAGCTCCATGATCCGCGCGGACGTCCAGGCGTACTCCGTACCACCCCAGGTGGTGACGAGGACGATGGAGGTGATGCCGACGGTCAACAGCGCGGCACCCAGGTAGTCGATGCGTGTCTTGGCCCGCTTCTTCGGCAGGTGCAGTACGGCACTGATCGCGACGAGCGCGACCACGCCGAGCGGCAGGTTGATGTAGAAGGACCAGCGCCAGCCCCAGTTGTCGGTGATGGTGCCGCCGACCAGTGGTCCGCCGATCATCGCCAGCGCCATGATGCCGGCCATCATGCCCTGGTACTTGCCGCGCTCACGCGGCGGAATGAGGTCGCCGATGATCGCCATGACACCGACCATCAGACCGCCGGCGCCGAGCCCCTGAACGGCCCGGAACCCGATCAGTTCGCCCATGTTCTGGGCCATGCCGCTCAGCGCGGAGCCGACCAGGAAGATCACGATCGACGCCATGAAGGAGCCCTTGCGGCCGTACATGTCGCCGAGCTTGCCCCAGATCGGGGTGGCGGCCGCGGTGGCGAGGGTGTACGCCGTCACGACCCACGAGAGGTGTTCCAGTCCGCCCAGATCGCCCACGATCGTCGGCATGGCCGTGCCCACGATCATGTTGTCGAGCATCGCCAGCATCATCGTGATCATCAGCGCGAGCAGGACCACCCGCACGCTCTTCGGCTGTTTCTCGCCGTCCGTGACCCCTGTGTCGACCGTGTCGACCGTCTGTATGTCCGCCATCGTTCCCACTCCCCCAGGCCGGCTACTTACTTGCCGACCGGCTAGTTGACTACACTGGGAAAATAGACCCGTAACTAGCCGGGCGTCAAGTAAGTTTCCTGGGAGCGCAAGGAGTACGAGGATGGGCGGCACCATGGACGGCACCAAGCAGCAGCGCCGCGGCAACACCCACCAGCGCATCCAGGACGTCGCGCTCGAGCTCTTCGCCGAGCAGGGCTACGAGAAGACCTCGCTACGCGAGATCGCCGAGCGTCTCGACGTCACGAAGGCGGCCCTCTACTACCACTTCAAGACCAAGGAACAGATCCTGGTCAGCATCTTCGAGGACCTGACGAGACCCATGGAGGACCTCGTCGAGTGGGGCAAGGGGCAGCCGCACACGCTGGAGACCAAGCAGGAGATCATACGGCGTTACCACCAGGCCCTCATCGACGCGTCACCGCTGTTCCGCTTCATGCAGGAGAACCAGGCGACGGTACGGGAACTGCGCATCGGCGACACGTTCAAGAACCGTATGCGCGGCCTGCGCGACATCATCATCGACCCGGACGCCCCCCTGGTCGACCAGGTGCGCTGCGTCAGCGCCCTGTTCACGCTGCACGCCGGCATGTTCGTCCTGCAGGACCTCGAAGGCGACCCCGAGGACAAGCGCAAGGCTGTCCTCGAGGTCGCCATCGATCAGGTGACGCGAGCCCACCAGGGCTCGTGACCGGGAGCGGTCAGACCTTCACGCCATGGGCGCGCAGGAAGGAGACCGGGTTGACCGCCGAGCCGTAGTTCGGGGTCGTACGGATCTCGAAGTGCAGGTGCGGACCGCTGGAGTTACCGGTGTTGCCGGACCGGGCTATGTGCTGGCCGGTCTTGACGATCTGGCCGACCTTCACGTCGATGCGCGACAGGTGGGCGTACTGCGAGTAGGTCCCGTTGCCGTGCTTGATGACGATGGCGTTGCCGTACGCCGGACCGTCACCGGCACCGTTGCCGCCGGCCTTGACGACCGTTCCGCCGTGCGCGGCGACGACGTTGGTGCCGATCGGCACGGCGAAGTCCTGGCCGCTGTGCTTGTGCGCCCACATGCCGCCGGCCTGGTTGAAGGTCGCGCTGAGCGTGTACTTCGCCACCGGGTCGACCCACGAGGGGGCCGCGGCTGCGGTCTTGGCGGCGGCCGGGGCGGCGGCCGGCGTGGCGGCAGACGCAACCCCGGCTCCCAGCACGACCGACGCTCCCAGACCGGCGGCCAGCACTGCGGCACGGGTGCGGAGCAGGGACGTACGGGAAGAACGGGACATGGCGCGCTGGAACATCGAAACCTCATGAGTTCGGGGGCAGGAGAGCCAATCGGCGTACCGGAGTTCGCCGGACCAGCCACACCTTGGTAACCCGACGACGCATGAACACTCAAATGTGTGATCTACGACGGAAGCTAGTAATTACCCCCGAAACTTCGCACTTCTTGACACAACGCCCATTCGGCACCGAAGCGCCCCAGGCTCGGGGAATGCCAGGGGGATTCCAGGCCTAAAGTCCTTTTTGCCACCATTTGAGACCCCACTATCTCGGGTAGTAACGGACAAATCGCCTGTGCGGCATGTCACCGGCCACCGGGCTCGGGGGACCTGCGAATGTGACGGGGGCTACGCCGGCTTGGCCGGCGCACGGACCTCGGAGGCGCGCTCGGAACCGGCCACCGTGGACACCGAATTGGCGTGAGCGCCGTCACACGCGGGCTCTTCGTCCCATTCTCAGGCCGCGACGGAACGGCGACTTCGGGCTGTTGGTCCGGGGCACCGCGGACGAGCAGGGTGGCGGACGTCGTCAGGATTGAGCAGTGGGCGGACGTCGCCAGGCTGGCGGTCGGCCACGCCCGCCCACGGGAACGCGCGGAACTGCCGGCCGCCCTGACCAAGTGGGCACGGCACCTCGACGGTCCGGCGAGCACACGCCTACGGCCTCACCCTGGAACCGGCGCCCGACCCGGACGGGTTCAGCGACACCGAGGCGCGGACGGTCGCCATTCAGGGCGTGTTGTGACGCACATCTCTGCACGCCTACCCTCCAGTAACCCTACGGTTCCCCTCGCGCCACCCTCACGCACGATCATGCCCACGACCCCGGCAGCGTACGGATGTGAGAGGACCGTTCCTGAACACTGAGTGGTGGTGAGTCCTGCGTCCAGGTCTGCACGTCAGTGGCCCGCTCCGAACGGTGTTGGGCGGGCTGGGCCGTCGCGCGGGCTCTTCGGCGGCGTGCATCGTGTGCACGATCCTGCGGGCGTGCTGTGGCCGTGGGGGTGCGGTCGGGGCTGGGCTGGGTCCTCAACGCGGGTGGGCGATGGTCTTCCGTACCGGTCCTAAGGTGCGTCGTCGCGCACCGGCCACGCCCGGATGTGCGGGCGTGTGGGACGGCTTCCGTCTGCTTGCGGGGTACGGTCTTCTCTGCCCTGCGCCGCGCGCCCATGCCCTGGCCGCGTCTGCCGATCACGATGGCCGCAGCCTGGTGACCGGACGTCTTGTCGTTCTTCGTGCTGGTGGTCTTCTTCCAGTGCTGGGCGCCCCAGCGGCTGGAGTAGGCGGGGTCGACGATGATGACGGCGAGGTGGGCGCGGTGCGCCATCGCGACCAGGCGGGCGGCGAACGTGGCCACCGGCATGCCCGCCACGGTGCTGCGGAAGCGTCTTGCGGAGCGTCCGGCCCAGCCGCACTGCTCGCGGCCGGTGTCGAAGCCGAGGTCTTCGATGACCAGCGCGGTGGCCCCGCTCTCCTTCGCGAGGCGGATCAACTGGGAGCAGGCGTGCCGCACTTGGGCGTCCCGGCGGCTGGTCGATCCGGTGTGGTCGACGTCGATCCGGTGGGGGCGCCCGGTGGGGTTGCCGTGCGTGTCGAGGCGCCAGGCGGCCAGGTGGTCCGCGTTGTGGTCGATGCCGAGCACTCCGCCCGCCCGCGCCGCGGCCATCAACGTGTCGTCGTCCACGCCCTCGGGCAGGTCGGGGCGGGCCGGGGTGAAGGCGGCGGTCAGGTAACAGCGGTCGTCCTCGAAGGCGATCGTGTAGCCGACCGCCCGGTCGGCTAAGACCTGGGCCCGCCACTGCGCCTGCCGGTAGGCGAACGCACACGTGGCGTCCAGCGTGTAGCGGCCGTGTGCGTCGCACAAGGCCGCGTAGCGTGCGGCGAGGTGGGGCGGCAGCTTGATGGTGAGCGTGCCGTCCGGGGTGATGCGGATGCTCTGGTTGCCGTGGCGTTTGCCGCTCTCCCCGTCCGCCTCGATCCGGCAGCGCGCGTTTGACCAGCGCTGCCGCCACGCCTGCTCGTCCAGCCCCGCCGCCTGCAGGTGCAGTCGGGTGTGCAGCAGTTTGCGTCCGCCGCGCACCACCCGCACCCGGCCCGACTCCCGGTCCGTGCGTACCCGGGCGGCCTCGGCCTCAAGGTGGGCCAGGCGGCGCTGCTTGGCCGCCCGCACCGCCTGCGTGGGATAGCCCTCCACCCGGGTGCGCGCATCGCAGGCGGCGACCGGCACGGACAGGCGCGCGGACACCGCCGAGATCGCCTCCTGAAGGTCCGCGAGGTGTGCGGCCTGGGCACGCCGGGCCAGCGCCCACTGATCGTTGTTGCCCCGGGTGATCGTGCCCGCCCAGCGTGACGACGACAATCCGGTCAGCTCCCGCTTGCGCCGCGCGAAATCCTCGTTCGTATGCTCCGCACCCCGAAACACCCGCTCGGCTAGATCGCGTGACGCCAACTCACTCATGAATACAGATAGTTCACCCAGCACCTGCGTGTCGCGCGCGGACAGGTGCAGCCGGGTCCGGATCGCCATCGCCCCGGAATGCTCCGCCAGCCGGGGCGGAGCCAGCACCCGCAAACCCGACACCGAACGCACCACCCCTCTCACGGCCACCACCCCACCCCCTCCCCGCACAGAAGTCCGACAAGGCCATCGACGTACCCAACGAACCACCCCGACGAAGGTCACCCGTTCTACCCAAGAACTCGCGTTCCCTCCCGGGGTGACCGGTCGGCACAGTCGGCAAACACTCACTGTCACTCAGTAAAACGCAGTAATCCGGGAGCAGTTCACACCCCCCACCGATGAACAGACGACGCCCCTGGGCTCGCCGTATGTCCGCAACCGCCGTCTCGGCGGCCGCCCTGGTCGCGATGGCCGCCCCCGCCGAGGCCGCGACGTCCACGAGCAGCACCTCCACCGCCGCCGCCGAGGTCGACTACGCGACCTGGCAGCAGGACTGCCAGTCCGTGATGGACCAGGCACTGCCCTACCTGAAGCAGCGCATCGCCGCCACCAAGCCGGGCGAGAAGCAGGCGATCGTCTTCGACATCGACAACACCACGCTGGAGACCGACTTCGGCTTCAGCTACCCGCAGCCGGCCAACAAGCCGGTCCTGGCGGTCGCCCAGTACGCCCAGGAGCACGGCGTCTCCCTCTTCTTCGTCACAGCCCGCCCGGGCATCATCTACCTGCCCACCGAGTACAACCTCGAGCACGACGGCTACGACGTCTCCGGTCTCTACGTCCGTGGCCTCATCGACCTCTTCAAGGACGTCGCCGCCTACAAGACCGCCCAGCGGGTCGACATCGAGTCGAAGGACTACACGATCATCGCGAACATCGGCAACAGCGCCACCGACCTGTCGGGCGGCCACGCCGAGAAGACGTACAAGCTGCCGGACTACAACGGCCAGCTGTCGTAACCCGCCTATAGGCTCCATCCGTTCGCGGACATCACGGGGGTAGGCAGATGGAGCCGACGGTACTGGGCAGCAAGCTGGCGTCGAGCCTGATCTCGCCACTGTTGAAGAAGCTGTTCGTGGCAGACGGTCCGGGCGCGGGCCTGGTCGACAGGCCGGTCCGCCTCAAGGAACTGGTGTCGTTCAGGGGCGAGAAGCAGGCGCTGGTCGAGAAGGACGTGCACAAGCTCGCCGAGCACCTGGTCCGGCAGGCAGTCGACTCGCCCGGCGAACCGCCCTTTCGCGCCAGGGAACAGATCGCCGTCGCCGACGCCCTGGCCCGCAGACTGCTCGCCCTCGGCGGCCTGGACATGGACGACGTCCAGGCCGTACAGCTGGGCCACCGCGAACTGGCCGGGAAACTGCGGCGCCAAGCACCGCCGCCCGACGGACTCTCCTCCGACGCCTGTTATTTCCTCGACTCCGCGACGGAGTGGGCCTGCCTGCAGATCCTGGAGTTCTTCACCCGCCGCTCCACCTTTGTAGCCCGCACCCTCGTGGAGCAGACCCGGGCGCAGGCCGAGCTCATAGCCAGGATCGACGAGTTGCTCGCCCGCACACCACGCCCCGACGCCCGCGACACCGCCTTCGAGCGCCGCTACCGCTCCTACGTCACCGAGCGCCACAACCACATCACCATCTACGGCATCGACCTGAGGGACTCCCCCGACCGCTGGCCGCTGGAAGTCGCCTATCTGAGCCTGGAGGCGACGGCCGCCGAGAACCGCGCCCTCCCCGGGGACGGCCCCGGCCCGGCCCCCGTCACCCTCCAGCTCCCCGCCGAGGAAGCCCTGCTCACCCACGACCGCGCCCTGCTGCGCGGCGACGCGGGCTCCGGCAAGACGACGCTGGTCCAGTGGCTGGCGGTGACGGCGGCACGCGAAGGCGCGCACATCCCGTACGTCCTCCCCCTGCGCACCCTGATCCGCGGCGCCAATGCCTTCCCCGCCCCCGCCGCCTTCCTGACCTCTGTGAGCTGCCCCCTGTCCGCACCCGAAGGCTGGACGGAACGCGTCCTCACCGCGGGCCGCGGCCTGATCCTCGTCGACGGCCTGGACGAGATCCCCGACGCCGACCGCCACCGGACCCGTGACTGGCTGCTCTCTCTCATCCACGCCTTTCCGGGCAATCGCTGGCTCCTCACCTCCCGCCCCACCGCGGTCCGCCCCGACTGGCTCGCCACGGAGGGCTTCCGCGAGCTGACCCTCGCCCCGATGCGCCGTACGGAAGTGGCGACCTTCGTCCACCGCTGGCACACGGCAGCCGGGGCCCCGGAGTTCGAGGGCCCACTCCTCGACTCCCTCCGCACCAAACGCGACCTGGCCCGCCTCGCCACCAACCCCCTGATGTGCGGCCTGATCTGCGCCCTGCACCGGGAACGCCGGGGCTACCTCCCGACCGGCCGCAAGGAGCTGTACGACGCCGCCCTCACGATGCTCCTCGCCCGCCGCGACCGGGAGCGGGGCATGGGGGTGGTGGACGAGGTGGAGCTGGGCGAGGAGGTGCAACTGGAGCTGCTGCAACGGCTGGCGTACGCACTGGTGTTGAGCGGCCGTACGGAGATGGAGACGGAGACGGCCGAAAGGATCCTGGACCGTTGTCTCCCGTCGATCGCGCTGCACGCGGACTCGGCGACCGTGCTGCGCACCCTGCTCCTGCGCAGCGGCCTGGTCCGCCAACCCGTCGACGGCGTCATGGACTTCGTCCACCGCACCTTCCAGGACTATCTGGGGGCACGGTACGCGGTCGAGGAGGGCCATCTGGACGTCCTCGCCGGCCATGCGGACGACACGCAGTGGGAGGACGTGATCCGCATGGCCGTGGCCCACGCGCGACCTCAGGAACGGGCCTCGCTGCTTCGGCGACTGCTCGCGCAGAACACGCCTCGGTTGACCCTGCTGGCGCTCGCGTGCCTGGAGCATGCGACGGCGTTGGATCCAGAGGTGCGACTCGCGGTCGACTCGCAGGCGGCAGAGCTGATCCCTCCCTGGTCAGCCGAGGAGGCGAGAACACTGGCCGACGCGGGTCCCCTGGTTCTGGAGTTGCTGCCGGGGTCGGCGGGTCTCACGGACGAGGAGGCCCAGGGGGTCACGGTCACCGCTTCGTTACTCGGCGCGGAGGAGCCCGAGGGGGCGCTGGCGGTGCTGCGACGGTTCCGGAACCACCAGAGCCTGGACGTTCGGCGCCAGCTCGTAGGCACCTGGCACCGGTTCGACACCGTGGAGTACACCACCGAGATCCTGAACCATCTGGAACGAACCGGCCTCTTCCTCACCTGCGAGTCGGCCGAGGAGCTCTCCGCCCTCGCCACGATGCGGCCCTGGCACGCCCTCTCCTTCCATGGCCCGCACCGGCTCGAGGAGATTCTGACCGCCGTGTCGGCTCCGGAAGCCGTGACCGCGATCGAGCTCGTGGACAACCCTCATGTGGTCGATGCGGACGCCTTGCTGTCCTTCGGCTCCCTCCGTGAGGTCTGGCTGACGGATTGCCCGACGACGGGGCTGGACCGCCTCTCCGAGCTTCCGCTCGTCCGGCTCGGCTGCAACCGGATTGCCGACGTGACCGGGCTGTGCTCGCTTCGATCCCTACGACGTCTCTCCCTGACCCAGGAGGTGCCGGGCACGGATCTCACCGAGACCCTGCCGGTCGACTCACCGTTGGAAACCCTCTTCATGGGCACTTACAGCACTGACACCACGGGCCTGCGCGGGCTTCAGCACTGGGCCGGACTCCGCTCGCTCAGTCTTGGACCCCTGACCACCGAACTGACGGACACCGACTGGCAAGCGGTCGCCGAACTGCCCGAGTTGCGGGAACTCCATCTGAACGCGGCGACCATCCGGGAGTTTCCCTACTCCTTCGTGGTCATGCCCGAACTACCCGGCGTCGAGGTGCTGCGGATCGCCGCGATCTACGGCGACGAGGACCTGTCCGCCCTGGCGTTCCGGCTTCCGGGCCTACGGTCGGTGACCCTTCGTCTCCCTCCCGGCGTGCCCATTGCCCGCTACGCCCAACTCTTCCCGGGCGTCGAGATCAACCTGGACCGCCGCTGAGCACCGCAAAGGGGCCGGCGCTCCGAAAAGCACCGGCCCCTTACTCGGCGAACCCCCGAAGGGTTACGCGTCCTTGCTCAGGTTCGGCCCGGCACCGCCGGCCGCCTGCTCGATCGGCGGGACGTCCGGCAGCGCCGACTTCTCCTCACCCCGGAAGGTGAAGGTCTTGGCGTCGCCTTCGCCCTCGGTGTCCACGACCACGATGTGACCGGGGCGCAGCTCGCCGAAGAGGATCTTCTCCGAGAGGGTGTCCTCGATCTCGCGCTGGATGGTGCGGCGCAGCGGCCGGGCGCCCAGCACGGGGTCGTAGCCCTTCTTGGACAGCAGCTCCTTGGCGGACTGGGAGAGCTCGATGCCCATGTCCCGGTCCCTCAGGCGCTCGTCCACCTTGCCGACCATCAGGTCGACGATCCGCAGGATGTCCTCCTGGGTCAGCTGCGGGAAGACGACCACGTCGTCGACGCGGTTGAGGAACTCGGGCCGGAAGTGCTGCTTGAGCTCGTCCGAGACCTTGTTCTTCATGCGCTCGTAGTTGGTCTTCGTGTCACCCGAGGCCGCGAAGCCCAGGTTGAAGCCCTTGGAGATGTCCCGGGTGCCGAGGTTGGTCGTCATGATGATGACCGTGTTCTTGAAGTCCACGACCCGGCCCTGGGAGTCGGTCAGACGACCGTCCTCCAGGATCTGCAGCAGCGAGTTGAAGATGTCCGGGTGGGCCTTCTCCACCTCGTCGAAGAGGACGACGGAGAACGGCTTGCGACGGACCTTCTCGGTCAGCTGGCCGCCCTCTTCGTAGCCCACGTAGCCGGGGGGCGAACCGAAGAGACGCGACACCGTGTGCTTCTCGCTGAACTCCGACATGTCGAGGGAGATCAGCGCGTCCTCGTCACCGAAGAGGAACTCGGCGAGCGCCTTGGACAGCTCGGTCTTACCGACACCGGACGGGCCGGCGAAGATGAACGAACCACCGGGACGCTTCGGGTCCTTCAGACCCGCACGCGTACGACGGATCGCCTTCGACAGCGCCTTGACGGCGTCGACCTGGCCGATGACCCGCTTGTGGAGCTCGTCCTCCATGCGCAGCAGACGCGAGGACTCCTCCTCGGTCAGCTTGAAGACCGGGATGCCGGTGGCGGTCGCGAGGACCTCGGCGATCAGCTCGCCGTCGACCTCGGCGACGACGTCCATGTCGCCGGCCTTCCACTCCTTCTCCCGCTTGGCCTTGCCGGCCAGGAGCTGCTTCTCCTTGTCGCGCAGGGAGGCGGCCTTCTCGAAGTCCTGCGAGTCGATCGCGGACTCCTTGTCGCGGCGGACGCCGGCGATCTTCTCGTCGAACTCGCGCAGGTCCGGCGGCGCGGTCATCCGGCGGATGCGCATCCGGGAACCGGCCTCGTCGATCAGGTCGATCGCCTTGTCCGGCAGGAAGCGGTCCGAGATGTACCGGTCGGCCAGGGTGGCGGCCTGGACCAGCGCCTCGTCCGTGATGGACACGCGGTGGTGCGCCTCGTAGCGGTCGCGCAGACCCTTGAGGATCTCGATGGTGTGCGGCAGGGACGGCTCCGCGACCTGGATCGGCTGGAAGCGGCGCTCCAGGGCCGCGTCCTTCTCCAGGTGCTTGCGGTACTCGTCCAGCGTCGTCGCACCGATGGTCTGCAGCTCACCGCGGGCCAGCATCGGCTTCAGGATCGAAGCCGCGTCGATGGCGCCCTCGGCAGCACCGGCTCCGACGAGCGTGTGCAGCTCGTCGATGAACAGGATGATGTCGCCGCGGGTGCGGATCTCCTTGAGCACCTTCTTCAGGCGCTCCTCGAAGTCACCGCGGTAGCGGGAGCCGGCGACCAGCGCGCCGAGGTCCAGGGTGTAGAGGTGCTTGTCCTTGAGGGTCTCGGGCACCTCGCCCTTGACGATGGCCTGAGCGAGGCCCTCGACGACGGCGGTCTTGCCGACGCCGGGCTCACCGATCAGGACCGGGTTGTTCTTGGTACGGCGGGACAGCACCTGCATGACCCGCTCGATCTCCTTCTCGCGCCCGATGACCGGGTCGAGCTTGGACTCACGAGCGGCCTGGGTGAGGTTCCGGCCGAACTGGTCGAGGACCAGGGACGTCGAGGGGGTGCCCTCCGCAGGGCCGCCGGCGGTGGCGGTCTCCTTGCCCTGGTAACCGGAGAGCAGCTGGATCACCTGCTGCCGCACACGGTTGAGATCAGCGCCCAGCTTGACCAGGACCTGGGCGGCGACGCCCTCGCCCTCACGGATCAGGCCGAGCAGGATGTGCTCCGTGCCGATGTAGTTGTGGCCCAGCTGAAGAGCCTCGCGGAGCGACAGCTCCAGGACCTTCTTGGCACGGGGGGTGAAGGGGATGTGCCCGGACGGGGCCTGCTGCCCCTGCCCGATGATCTCCTCCACCTGCTGGCGGACCGCCTCGAGCGAAATCCCGAGGCTCTCAAGGGCCTTGGCGGCGACACCCTCACCCTCGTGGATCAGGCCCAGGAGGATGTGCTCGGTGCCGATGTAGTTGTGGTTGAGCATCCGGGCTTCTTCCTGAGCCAGGACGACAACCCGCCGCGCGCGGTCGGTGAACCTCTCGAACATCGTTAATCGCTCCTCAGAGCGGTCAGGCAGTGGGGGGAACTTCCCCGCCCTGTCCTTCCGCAGCTTAGTCCCGCAAGCGGGGACCGCTCATTCCAACTGCCGACACCGTCCTTGGCCTCCTGACCCCGAACGCCGACATCTGCTTCAACCCGATGGTGCGAGACGATGTTCCCGCAGGCCAGGCAGTTACCCTCACCGGCAGTACGCCGATGGCGAACGTGAGACGGCCTTCCCTGCGTGTCGCCCCCTCCCACTAGGGATGTCTTACCCGCGCGGGCGGACACTCCATGCCGCGCGCACCCATTCCCTCCGCTACGGGCGAACAACCTTGCGCCTCCCCGCACCCCCACACGCCCCCTTTTCCGGCACACTGCGCATTCACCAGGGCACCAAGCGTAACTTGCGGGGGTTTCCGACGGTTGCGCTTGGCATGGCTGGCTCGGTCACCGCGATCACCTTCTCCCGTCGGCCGCCGACTCCGGGAGACCGGATGCGGCACTGGTACGAGAACGCACTGGGCTGGGCGACAGTGCCCGGAGAGCCGCTGCGGCTGGTCACCGGCCTGCGCTTCGACGTCCTGGACGTACCGGCCGAGGCGGGTTTCGGGGCGCTGAGGCGCCTGGGGCCGGACTCTCCGGTCGCGCTGCGGGGCGACCGGATGCGGCTACTGGTGGCCGCGGGCAGCTCGGACGAGTTGCCGGGGCTCCTGGACTGGCTGGAGTGGGGTGCGCTGGCGCTGGATCTGGTGGCGCTCGGCGCGGGCGGGCGCATGGAAGCGCCGCTGCCCCCAGGACCCGGGTTCGGGCCGGTTGACGCCCGGCCGTTCCCTCCGGGCCCTTCCGGACCTCTTCAGGGGGCCGCCGTGTGGTTGCGGCCCCCCGTGCCGGGGTGCGAGGTCGAGGCCTCGTTGCCGACGCTGTCGGCCGTGGGGGGCGGTGGGGGCGCCCCCGATCTCGTACGACTCGTGGACACGGTGGCAACGCACTGCCACCGAGTCCGGCTGCGCGCGTGCGCTCAGCCGTTGGCCTTCTCGTAAGCCTCGCGAATGGTCGCGGGAACACGGCCGCGGTCGTTGACCTCGAAACCGTTCTCCTTCGCCCAGGCGCGGATCTGCGCGGTGTCCTGGCTGCCACCCGTAGCGGCACGCGCCTTTCCACGCCCACCCGAAGCACGGCCTCCGGTACGCCGACCACCCTTCACATAGGGGTCGAGAAGGCTGCGCAGCTTGTCCGCATTGACAGTCGTGAGATCGATCTCGTACGTCTTGCCGTCCAGCGCGAACGTCACAGTCTCGTCCGCCTCGCCGCCGTCGAGGTCATCGACAAGAAGGACCTGAACCTTCTGTGCCACCGGATTTCCTTTCATCGAAAACGTGAGGGCCGGGGGTCTGCGGCGTCCGCCGTTTCGCCGCCCCCTGTTATATGCAGTACTGCAGTACGTCGGAAAGCAAACCGCTTTTGCGGGAAAAACACAAACCCCCGGCAGAGACCGAAGGACCGCCCCGGGACCGAAAACATGCGCGTTTCGGACATAGGGAACCCGGGCAGGGGCCCGCTCCGTTGTCCGCCCGTTGTCCAGACCCTTGTCCAGCCCTTGTCCGGCCCTTGTCCGTCACTGAAATACGGCTTGACGAACCTGGCGATGCCCGGCGATCACAGATGCAGAAGCATCCGGCTGTTGCCCAAGGTGTTCGGTTTCACTCGTTCGAGACCGAGGAACTCCGCGACGCCCTCGTCATAGGAGCGCAGGAGTTCCGCGTAGACATCGGTGTCGACAGGTGTCTCGCCGATCTCCACGAAGCCGTGCTTGACGAAGAAGTCCACTTCGAAGGTCAGGCAGAAAACCCGGCGAACGCCGAGCCAGCGCGCGGTGTGCAGCAACTTCCGCAGCAACTGATGGCCGACGCCGGCGCCCTTCAGGCCGGGCTTCACCGCGAGAGTGCGGACTTCCGCGAGGTCTTCCCACATCACGTGAAGCGCACCACAGCCGACCACCTCGGCGTTGTCGTCCCGTTCGGCGACCCAGAACTCCTGGATGTCCTCGTAAAGCGTCACCATCGCTTTGTCGAGCAGGATGCGGTCACGGACGTAGGCGTCAAGGAGTCGGCGCACAGCCGGGACATCGCTGGTCCGGGCCCGCCGGACGGTGATGGCTTTAGCGGTGACTTCAGGGCTCTCTGACATGAGCGGACGCTATCGCCCGCCGCCCTCCACCGCCGAGTCGGGGTTCTCCCCCGAGGTATCGCCCACGGCCGTATCGCCGGCGGTATCGGGGGCCCGGGCGGGTTCGGGTGTTTCCGGTACCTGGATGATCCGTACGGCGTCCCGCAGTGCCTGTCGCTGTGCGTCGCTCATCATGCCGAAGAAGGCGACGAGAGCGGCGGCGGGGTTGTCGCTCTGCGCCCAGGCCTCGTTCATCAGCGCCGCGGCGTAGGCGGCACGCGTGGAGACCGCTTCATATCGATAGGCCCGGCCTTCCGCTTCGCGGCGCACCCAGCCCTTCTGGTGGAGATTGTCCAAAACGGTCATCACCGTCGTGTAGGCGATGGACCGTTCCTGCTGAAGGTCTTCCAGGACTTCTCGAACGGTGACCGGGCGGTTCCACTTCCACACCCGCGTCATGACCGCGTCTTCGAGTTCTCCCAATGGGCGAGGCACAACTCAGAACAATAGTAGGAGATCTCGGCAATGGCGTGCCGAACGGGAACTTTCAGTGGCAAACGGCAACAAAAAGGGCGTACGACGCGGAAAGTGCCGGTGCGCGAGGTGCACAGGCATGCGTCGTACGCCGCTGGAAGGCGCCGCGAGCAGGGCTCAGGCGCCGGACTTCGTGGTGGAGGTCTGACGGGCGCTCTCCGCACGCGCGAGTGCGGCGTCGACGGCCGCGTCCTCCTTGGCCTTGTTGGCCCCGCCCTGGGTCTTCACGATCACCCTGATCAGACCGATGAAGAACGCGGCCATGACGACCGGGGGCACGAGCGCGGAGACGTAGTCCATGGATCCAGAGTAGCCACGAAGGGGTGGGGGGACGGGGGCGGGTGGGCGCCGGCCCCCGTCCCGGGCCGGGTCAGCCCGCGGCCAGCTGGTGGGGCGGTTTCGCGGGCGGTGGGGTCGGCTTGCGGCGCGGGAAGACCTCGCCCGGGGTGGGAACGGGGCGGCGTGTCGGCGTGGGCGCGCCGGGGGTGGGCTTGGGGGCGGAAGGGGCCGGATTCACGGCGGGCTCCTTCCCGGGCTTCTCGGCCGGATCCTCGGCGACAGCGGAGGGGCCACCGGAGGAACCACCGGAAAGGCCCCCAGGGAGCGCCAGAAGGGGGGTACGTGACGCGGGGACGGTGGGGCGGGCCGTCGGGACGCCTGAGGGCACCCTGGGGGCCACAGCGGCCCCTCGGGCGCCACCCCGGGCGAGGCGGGTGCGCACGTCCTGCTCCGCGAGCGCCTGACAGCGGTCCAGGAGCGCGGCGGCGACGGGGTTGCCCCGCAGCGCCCGGAGCGCGGCGAGGTCGTCCGGGTCGGGGCGGTACCCGGCGCCCAGCACCTCCTCCAGGAGCGCGAGATAGCCGGCGGCGGTGCCGGGGAGGGCGGCGCGGTACCGGGCGAGGTCGGCCACCAGGAAGGCACGCAACCGGGCGCCCTCGCGCATCGCCTCGTCCAGGGACTCGGCGACACGAAGGCAGTCCTGGACGTCTTCGGCCGAGGCGGGGGCGGGGTTCAGGGCGAGGGCGAGAGCGCGGCGGAGCACACGCAGCTCCTCCGCACCGAACGCCATGCCGCCGCGGGATCCGTATGGCGTGGGCATGGGGCGACGGTACGCGCTAATCAGACAAATTCGACATAAGGGGTGGGTGTGGCGCGGGGGAGCCACCCAGGTGGGTGTTGCCAGGTGGGTTGCATCCCCGGGCAGCTGCGGGCAGTCGTGCCGCTGAGGCGATGGGGGGGGTCCCCGCTCGAGCGAAGCCGAGAGCGGGGGAGGGTGGGCGCAGCGGCACCCCGCGAGCGCGGGCAAGCGCGCCCACCCCTGGCCCCAGCCACAGCCCCGGGCACCCGTCAGATCCGCGACACGTTCCGCTCGTAAACCAGCCGCAGCCCGATCAGCGTCAGCCACGGCTCATGCTCGTCGATCACCGACGACTCCCCCAGCACCATCGGCGCCAGGCCGCCCGTGGCGATCACCGTGACCTCGTCCGGATCGTCCGCCAGCTCCCGCGCCATCCGGCTCACGACCCCGTCCACCTGCCCGGCGAACCCGTACACGATCCCGGCCTGCATCGCCTCGACCGTGTTCTTGCCGATCACACTCCGCGGCCGGGCCACCTCGATCTTCCGCAACTGCGCGCCCTTGACGCCCAGTGCCTCGACCGAGATCTCGATGCCGGGTGCGATGACACCGCCCACGTACTCCCCGCGCGCGCTGACCGCGTCGAACGTCGTCGCCGTACCGAAGTCGACGACGATCGCGGGGCCGCCGTAGAGCTCGACGGCCGCCACCGCGTTGATGATGCGGTCGGCGCCGACCTCCTTGGGGTTGTCGGTGAGGATCGGCACGCCCGTCTTCACCCCGGGCTCCACGAGCACCGCGGGCACGTCGCCGTAGTACCGGCGGGTGACCTCGCGCAGCTCGTGCAGCACGGACGGCACGGTCGCGCAGATCGCGATCCCGTCGATGCCGTCCCCCAGCTCCTCCCCGAGGAGCGGGTGCATGCCCATCAGGCCCTGCAGGAGCACCGCCAGCTCGTCCGCCGTACGGCGAGCGTCCGTGGAGATCCGCCAGTGCTCGACGATGTCCTCGCCGTCGAACAGGCCGAGCACCGTGTGCGTGTTGCCTACGTCGATCGTCAGCAGCATGGCCGGTTCCCGCTCCCTATTCCGCCGCTCGCAGATCCAGACCGATGTCCAGGATCGGCGAGGAGTGCGTCAGCGCCCCGACGGCCATGAAGTCGACGCCGGTGTCGGCGTAGGCCTTGGCGTTGTCCAGGGTCAGCCGGCCCGACGCCTCCAGCTGCGCCCGCCCACCGACGATGCCCACCGCTTCCGCGCACTCGTTCGGCGTGAAGTTGTCCAGCAGGATCAGGTCGGCACCCGCTTCCACGACCTCGCGCAGCTGGTGCAGGGTGTCGACCTCGACCTCGATCGGTACGTCCGGGAAGGCCTCCCGTACGGCCTTGAAGGCCGGGGCGACGCCGCCCGCGGCGACCACGTGGTTGTCCTTGACCAGGGCCGCGTCGGACAGCGACATACGGTGGTTCACGCCGCCGCCGCAGCGCACCGCGAACTTCTCCAGGGAGCGCAGGCCCGGTGTCGTCTTGCGGGTGTCGCGGACCTTGGCCTTGGTGCCTTCCAGGGCGTCCGCCCACGCGCGCGTGGCGGTGGCGATGCCCGACAGGCGGCACAGGATGTTGAGCGCGCTGCGTTCGGCGGTCAGCAGGTCACGTGTGCGGGTGGTGACCGACAGGAGCTTCTGCCCGGCCTCCACCTCGTCGCCGTCCTCCACATGCCGCTCGACCTCGAACTCGTCCGTGCAGACGACCGAGATCACCGCTTCGGCGACCCTGAGGCCCGCCACGACGCCCGCCTCGCGCGCGGTGAAGTCGGCGGTGGCCACGGCGTCCTCGGGGATGGTCGCGACCGTCGTCACGTCCACACCGTGGTCGAGGTCCTCCTGGATGGCGACGTTGGCGATGTCCTCGACCTCCACGGGGTCGAGTCCGGCGTCGGCCAGGAGCTGCGCGAGCGCGGGATCGAGACCGCACTCCAGGTATTCATCGCCGGCGTCCGCGCCACAGGCACAGCCGTCGCCGCAGCCACCGGACGAGGCGAGGGGAAGGTCGGGGGTGCTCACTACTGTCACTGCTCCTGGGGGCGCGGGTACTGCCGGGTAGGGGGGAAGTCTGCGGTGTCCGTGGTGTGTACGGCCAGCGTGCGGTCCGGATTCAGCCGTACGACGATGTGGCGCCGCCAGACGGTGTCGTCGCGGTCGGCATGGTCCTCGCGCCAGTGGCAGCCGCGGGTCTCCTCGCGCTGCCGGGCGGCGGCGACCAGGACGCGGGCCACGCACAGGAGGTTGGTGGCCTCCCAGGTGTCGACGCCGGGCTCGGCGGTCTTGCCGTTCTCGTCGAGGGCGTCGCGGGCCTCGGTGTGCAGCCGCTGGAGCTGGTCGGCGGCCTTGGTGAGGGAGTCCGCGGAGCGCAGGACGCCGGCGCCCCCCGTCATGATCCGCTGGATCGCGAACCGGGCCTCGGGGGCGAGGAGCGGGTGCGCCGGCTTCTCGGGCTGCGCGACCGGTTCGGGCACGCGCGCGTGGAGACCGTCGTCCGCCCGGCTCGCCGTGATGTCGGCGACGATGCGCTCGGCGTAGACGAGGCCCTCCAGGAGGGAGTTGGAGGCGAGCCGGTTGGCGCCGTGCACGCCGGTGCAGGCGACCTCGCCGCACGCGTACAGGCCGGGCACCGTCGTACGGCCCTGGGAGTCGGTGCGCACGCCGCCGGAGGCGTAGTGGGCGGCCGGGGCGATCGGGATGGGCTCGTGGACCGGGTCGATGCCGTGGGCGCGGCAGGAGGCGAGGATCGTCGGGAAGCGGTGCTCCCACATGTCGGCGCCGAAGTGCCGGGCGTCGAGGAACATGTGCTCGGCGTCCCGCTCCTGCATGCGGCGCATGATGCCCTTGGCGACGATGTCCCGGGGCGCCAGTTCGGCCAGCTCGTGCTGCCCGACCATGAAGCGCACGCCGTCGGCGTCGACCAGGTGGGCGCCCTCGCCGCGCACCGCCTCGGAGACCAGGGGCTGCTGGCCCTCGGCGTCGGCGCCCAGGAACAGCACCGTGGGGTGGAACTGCACGAACTCCAGGTCGGAGACCTCCGCGCCCGCGCGCAGGGCGAGCGCCACGCCGTCACCGGTGGACACGGACGGGTTGGTGGTCGCGGAGAACACCTGGCCCATGCCGCCGGTCGCGAGGACCACGGCGGGGGCGTGCACGGCGCCCACGCCGTCGTGCTGGCCCTCGCCCATCACGTGCAGGGTGACGCCCGCCGTGCGGCCGTCGGCGTCCGTCAGCAGGTCCAGGACCAGCGCGTTCTCGATCGCGCGCAAGCCACGCGCGCGTACCGCCTCGACGAGCGCCCGGGAGATCTCGGCGCCGGTCGCGTCGCCGCCGGCGTGTGCGATGCGGCGGCGGTGGTGGCCGCCCTCACGGGTGAGTTCCAGCAGGCCTTCGGAGGACTCGTCGAAGTGGGCGCCGGTCTCGATCAGCCGCCGTACGGCGTCGGGGCCCTCGGTGACGAGGATCCGCACGGCCTCCTCGTCGCACAGGCCCGCGCCCGCGACCAGCGTGTCGTCCAGGTGCTGTTCAGGGGTGTCGCCCTCGCCGAGGGCCGCGGCGATGCCGCCCTGGGCCCAGCGGGTGGAGCCGTCGTCGAGGCGGGCCTTGGTGACGACGACCGTCGTCAGGCCGGCGGCCTCGCAGCGCAGGGCCGCGGTCAGGCCGGCGACGCCGGAGCCGACGACGACCACATCCGCGGAGATGGACCACCCGGGCGCGGGCGCGTGCAGTCGTATGCCTGTGCTGGTCACGAGGCGGCTCCGAAGGTGAGGGGAATGTTGTCGATCAGCCGGGTCGTACCGACCCGGGCGGCGACGGCGAGGACGGCCTCGCCGGTGAAGTCGTCCTCGATCTCGGTGAAGTCGGACGGGTCGACCAGGGCGAGATAGTCCAGTTCGAGCGGCGGGTCGAGGCGGGCGGCCTCGTCGAGCACCAGGCGCGCGGCGGCACGGACGGCCGCCACGGAGCCGGGTACGGCCTTGGCGACGGCGTGCGCGTCGGCGGCCGCGCGGGACTCCCCTATGGCGCTGAGGGCCTCGGCACGCGCGTGCGTGGCGGGTACTTCACGCGCCCGCGCGCGCAGCGCCTCCTGGGCGGCGTGCCGGTCGCTGCCCGCGAACAGTGCCTGGGACAGAGCGAGGGCGGTGCGCCGCTCCTGGGGCGAGAGATAGCGGTTCCGGCTGGACAGGGCCAGGCCGTCCTCCTCGCGCGCGGTCGGCACGCCGATGATCTCGACCCCGAAGTTCAGGTCCCGCACCATGCGCCGGACCAGGGCGAGCTGCTGGGCGTCCTTCTGCCCGAACAGGGCCGCGTCGGGCCGGGTGAGGTGCAGCAGCTTGCCGACGACGGTGAGCATGCCGTCGAAGTGGCCGGGGCGCGTGGTGCCCTCCAGGCGTTCGCCCATGGGACCCGCGCTGATGCGGACCTGCGGTTCGCCGCCCGGGTAGACCTCGTCCACGGACGGGGCGAACACGACGTCCGCGCCCGCCTGCTCGGCGACCTTGAGGTCGGCCTCCAGGGTGCGCGGGTAGCGGTCGAGATCCTCGCCCGCGCCGAACTGCAGCGGGTTGACGAAGACCGTGACCACGACCTCTCCGTCGGGGCCGACGGTCTCGCGCGCGGTGCGGATCAGCGTGGCGTGCCCGTCGTGCAGGGCACCCATGGTCATCACGACGGCGCGGCGGCCCGCACGCGCACGTGCGTGCAGTTCGTCGGCGGTGCGCAGCAGGGTGGTGGTCATCCGGCAGCTCCTTCGGCGCCGTTGGTGCCGTCGGTCCCGTTGGTTCCGTCGGTTCCGTTGGTTCCATCGGCGAGTACCCCGAGCAGGTCCTCGGCGAGTTCCGGCTTCAGCAGTCCGTGGGCGAGCGCCCGGTCGGCGGTCGCGCGTGCCATCGCCAGGTAGCCGGCGACGGTCTGCGGGGCGTGCTCGCGCAGCTGGCCGATGTGCGCGGCGACCGTGCCCGCGTCCCCGCGCGCGACGGGGCCGGTGAGCGCCGCGTCGCCGGAGCGCAGGGCGTTGTCGAGGGCGGCGCCGAGCAGCGGGCCGAGCATCCGGTCGGGCGCCTCGACGCCGGCCGTGCGCAGCAGCTCCATGGACTGGGCGACGAGGGTCACCATGTGGTTGGCACCGAGCGCGAGGGCCGCGTGGTAGAGCGGCCGGTTCTCCTCGGCGATCCACTCCGGCTCGCCGCCCATCTCGATGACGAGGGCCTCGGCGGCCAGCCGCAGTTCGTCGGGCGCGGTGACGCCGAAGGAACAGCCGGCCAGGCGCTGGACGTCCACGGGGGTGCCGGTGAAGGTCATCGCGGGGTGCAGGGCCAGCGGCAGCGCGCCCGCGCGCAGGGCGGGGTCCAGCACCTTCGCGCCGTACCGCCCGGAGGTGTGCACGAGCAGCTGTCCCGGCCGCACGGCCCCGGTCTCGGCGAGTCCCGTCACGAGGCCGGGCAGGGTGTCGTCCGGGACGGTCAGCAGCACCAGGTCGGCGCGCTGAAGCACCTCGGCGGGCGGGACGACCGGCACGCCGGGCAGCATCAGCGCGGCCCGCCTTCTGGAGGCGTCGGAGACCCCGGAGACGGCCACCGGGCGGTGCCCCGCGAGTTCGAGGGACGCGGCCAGCGCGGGGCCCACACGGCCGGCGCCGACCACGCCGACGGTGAGCCGCGCGGGGCGGTCCCTGGGATCTGGCTGTTGGACTGTACTCACGCGACGGCGGCCTTCCCGTTCCAGTCCGCTCTCGGTACCGGACGATTTCTCGTCATGTTAACGCGATCGGTTCCAGGGGCGTCCGGTTGTCCACAGGCTGTGGGTTTCCAGGCGCTCTTCCGGCCACGCTGCCGGTCACCCCCGGAACCGGTAAATGCGGGTGCTCGCCCGAATCCGCGCACGGCATGATCCAGGGTATGAGCGACACGGTGGAGCAGGGCGCGCAGAAGTCGGCCCAGGAGCGGATACGGGAGCGGCGTTCGGCCGCCTTTCGGGAGGCCGGGCACGTCCTGTCACGCGGGGGCTTCCGGGGCACGCTCCGTGAACGACTGGCCTTGCTGCACGAGACGGCACCACAGGTGTACGACCTCGACGAACCGGCGGACATCTACGGCAACCGGATCGTGGAGCACCTGGAGGAACGGGTCGCCGCGCTGCTGGGCACGGAGGCCGCCGCGTTCTTCCCGACCGGGACGATGGCCCAGCAGGTGGCGCTGCGCTGCTGGGCGGGCCGCACCGGCGACCCCAGGGTCGCGCTGCACGGGCTGGCGCACCCCGAGGTGCACGAGCAGCACGCGTTCAGCCTGGTCAGCGGGTTGCGCCCGGTCCGTGTGACGAGCGAGCCCCGGCTGCCGACGGCCGACGAGGTGCGCGACTTCCCGGAGCCCTTCGGGGCACTGATGCTGGAACTGCCCCTCAGGGACGCCGGTTTCGTACTGCCCTCGTGGGAGGAGCTCACCGAACTCGTGGAGGCGGCGCGCGAGCGCGACGCGGTGGTGCACTTCGACGGCGCGCGCCTGTGGGAGTCCACCGTCCACTTCGACCGCCCCCTGGAGGAGATCGCCGGCCTCGCGGACAGCGTCTACGTGTCGTTCTACAAGTCCCTCGACGCCTTCGGCGGCGCGGCGCTCGCCGGTCCCAGGACGCTGGTGGAGGAGGCGAAGGTCTGGCGGCACCGGTACGGCGGCATGGTGTTCCAGCAGTTCCCCACCGTGCTGTCGGCACTCGCCGGCCTCGACCGCGAGCTGCCCCGGCTGCCCGACTACGTGCGCCACGCGCGCGTGGTGGCCGCCGCGCTGCGGGAGGGGTTCGCCGAGGCGGGGGTGCCGTGGGCGCGCGTGCACCCCGAGGAGCCGCACACCCACGAGTTCCAGGTCTGGCTGCCGTACGACCCGGACGTGCTCGCCGAGGCGGCGGTGCTCCAGGCCGAGGAGACGGGGACGCTGCTCTTCGCGACCGGCTGGGAGCGCGGCGGTCCCGGACTGTCCTTCACCGAGGTCGTCGTGCGCGCCGCCGGCCTGGAATGGACCTCCGCCGATGTGAAGGCGGCGGTCGCGGACTTCGTGGCCCGGCTGGCCGGGGAGGTCAGCACGTAGAACGCCGACGCGGGTGCAGCCACCGGCGCAGGGCCTGCCGTATCCGCCCGTGGGCCGGGCGGCCCGCGACGACCGCCCGGAAGCGCCGGTAGTCGCGCAGCTCGCGCAGAACCTGCCAGTCGTGAGTGCCGGGCGCGGGCGGGGCGGGCTCGCCGTGCCGGCGGGCGCGGTGGGCGTCGAGGACGTACTGCTGGGTCAGGCTCATGACGGATCGCCTTCTCGGGACGTAGGAATCGGGCTCCGCGGCTGCCCCGGTCGTCCCAGGTTGCGCCCGTGCGGCGGCGAAGTCTCCTCGATTGACGGCGGCCGTCAATCGAGGACGGCGCTGTCAGTGGCGGGGTGCACCATGGGTGGCATGAGCGTGAGCATCGACATCGCGGGGCTGCGGCCGGAGAGGGTCGCCGTCGTGCCCTCCCCTCTGGCCGAGCTCGGCATGGCGCTGCACGCGCTGTCCGAGCCGGGGCACCATCCGGGCCTGCAGGCCTGGGTGACGGGCGTGACCAGCCGGCTCGACTCGCATCTGGCCGACCGGATGTGCGAGGCCGACTTCCTGTGGCGCACGACGTTCTCGGACCTGTTCCTGCCGTATGCGGGCATCCCGGGTCGCAGCACGCTCCCGGGCGCCACACTCGCCGAGGACCTGGACCTCCTGGACAAGCTGACGGACGAACAGTTCGTGGACGCGGCCATGGAGTTCACCTGCACACTGAACTACGACATCCAGGCTCCGGACCTCCTTTCCAACGCCGACGCCCGCCGCCGCGCGCTGGAGGTCGCCGCCTCCCGGGGCCCGCAGCAGGTGCGGTTCACCCAGCGGCTGCTCGACGATCCGCCCAGCGTCCGGGCCTGGCTGCGGCGGTTCCTGGAGGACTGCGACGAGGCGTTCTTCGACGAGGCCTGGTCCCGGCTGCGCCACCAACTGACGGCGGACGCCCGGCACAAGACGGAGCTGCTGCGGCACAAGGGGCTGGCCGAGGCGCTGGCCGCGGTCTCCCCCGTCGTGACGGTCGACGAGGCCGCCGGCCGGATCGTCGTGGACAAGCTGGTCCAGGGCCGCACCGTCACGGCGGGCGGCGGCCTCCTCCTCGTACCGACCAGCCTCGGCTGGCCGCATCTGAACGTGCTGCACCGCTACGGCTGGCAGCCGCTGCTGCACTACCCGGTCGGATCGCCCGAACTGGCCTCACCTCCGTCGGTCGAGCAGCTCACCCTGCGGATGACCGCCCTGTCCCACCCCGTCCGGATGCGTATCTGCCGTCATCTGGCGCGCAGCGCGTACACCACCAGCGAGCTGGCCCAGGTCCACGGCATGACGGCGCCCGAGATATCCCGGCACCTCGGGGTGCTGAAGAAGGCGGGCCTGGTCACCACGCGTCGGCGGGGGCGGTACGTGCTGCATCAGCTGGACGTCTCCGTGGTGGCGCGGCTGGGCAGCGACTTCCTGGAGGGGATCCTCAGGTAGCCCGGCGGGAGCGGGCCCTCAGTCGAACCGGATGTGCCTGATGCCCACCCCGGCCTGCCGCAGCCGAGTCCGCAACGCGCCCTCGTTGTTGGGCCGCAGCGTCAGCCCGGCCAGGACGGCAATGCGGTCCGCCGTCTTCGGCACGGTCGAGTGGTCCGTCCACAGATGCTCGGCGAACTCCGGTTCGCGCAGCCGCTCCAGGCAGTGGTCGAGCTGCTGTACGGCCCAGCTCTCCCTGCGCAGACCCGCGTTCTTCCCGGCCACGTACGAAAGGAGGCGGCCGAAGCCCCGCTCCCGCAGCCGCCTCAGCACGGTCTCGCGCTGGGCGAGCAGGGTGAAGTGACGTACGTCGTGGCCGAGTTCGCGGAGCCGGCCCACGGTCTCCTCGAAGTAACCGGAGTCGGTGACCGTCATGGGGGCGATCACCACCCCTTCGTGCTTGGTGAGGGCCAGGTCGAGGACCTCGACGACGCCCTGCCGCCAGGAGACCAGGTCCTGGAAGTCACCGCGCAGCTCGGGCGGCAGCATGCGGCGCAGACCGAAACCGGCGTGCTCGGGGTCGCAGATCACGCTGCCGGGCAGCCGGCGCCGGATCTCGTGTGCGGTCTGTGTCTTGCCGCCCCCGAAAGGGCCGTTGATCCACAGGAGCATGCGCAGACCCTAGTGGGCGCCGGTTGCGCCGGGGCACGTTTCCCTGTGATCCGGTTCCTGCGCCCCGGTCCTTGCGATCCGAGCGCTGCGCCCCGAGCCCTGCGACCCGAGCCCTGCGACCCGAGCCCTGCGATCCGGTCTTTGCGACCCGAGCCCTGCGCCCCGGTCCCTGTGATCATGCCAATGGTCAGCCGTGCCCGCCGCCGGCCCGCACCAGCCCCGTCTCGTACGCCAGGACGACCACCTGCACCCGGTCCCGCAGCCCCAGCTTCGTCAGGATGCGGCCCACGTGCGTCTTGACGGTCGCCTCCGACAGCACCAGCCGGGAGGCGATCTCCCCGTTGGACAGCCCCTGTGCGATCAGCACCATCACCTCGCGCTCGCGGTCGGTGAGCCGCTCGAGCCCCTTGTGCCGGGGTTCCTTGCCGGTGGCGGGCAGCATCGGCGCGAAGCGGTCGAGAAGGCGGCGCGTGGTGGATGGAGCGACCACGGCGTCGCCGCTGTGCACCGAGCGGATCGCGGTCAGCAACTCGGCGGGCGGCACGTCCTTCAGCATGAAGCCGGACGCGCCCGCCTTCAGCCCCGAGAACGCGTACTCGTCGAGGTCGAACGTGGTGAGGATCAGCACCTTCGGCGGCTCGGGTTCCGAGCAGATCCGGCGGGTGGCCTCGACGCCGTCGAGCTTCGGCATGCGGACGTCCATCAGGACGACGTCGACGGCGGTGGAGCGCAGCACCTGGAGGGCCTCGACACCGTCGCCCGCCTCCGCGACGACCTCCATGTCCGGCTGGGCGGCGAGCACCATCCGGAACCCGGTGCGGAGCAGCACCTGATCGTCGACGAGCATCACGCGGATGGTCATGAGGCCTCTTCCGTTTCCGTTGTTCCGTTTGCTCTGGGGGCGTGACAGGTGTCAACAGGGGGCGTGCGTCGGCGTCAGTGCGCTGGTTTGAGCGGGAGCAGGGCGCTGATGCGGAATCCTCCGCCCGGGCGCGGGCCCGCGTCGAGGGTGCCGCCGACCATGCCCACCCGCTCGCGCATGCCGATCAGGCCGTGCCCCTGGCCGTCGGCACCGCCCTCCTCGTACAGCTCGTGCGGGGCGCCCTTGCCGTCGTCCTCGACGAGCAGGCCGAGGCCGTCGTCGAAGTAGACCAGGCGCACGCTCGCGCCCGCGTTCGGCCCGCCGTGCTTGCGGGTGTTGGTGAGCGCCTCCTGCACGATGCGGTACGCCGTGAGCTCGACGCCGCTGGGCAGCGGGCGCGGAGTGCCCTCGATCTTGAAGTCGATGGGCAGGCCGGAGCCCCGGCACTGCTCGACGAGGTCCTCGATCTGCTGGACGTCGGGCTGGGGCACGTACTCCCCGACCTCCTGGTGCTCGCCGGTGCGCAGCACGCCCAGCAGACGGCGCATCTCGGCGAGGGCCTGGCGGCCCGTGGAGGAGATCGTCTCCAGGGCCTTCTTCGCCTGGTCGGGTGCCGCGTCGAGGACGTAGGCGGCGCCGTCGGCCTGCACCACCATCACCGAGACGTTGTGCGCGACCACGTCGTGCAGCTCGCGCGCGATCCGGGCGCGTTCGGCGGCGACCGCGACCTTCGCCTGTGCCTCGCGTTCCTTCTCCAGGCGTGCCGCGCGCTCCTCGAGCTGCGCGAAGTAGGCGCGGCGGGTGCGCATCGAGTCGCCGAGCACCCAGGCGAGGGCGAACGGCACGGTCTGGAAGACCACTACCGCGACGTTGCCCGCGGCGCTCGTCTGCTCGTTCGGCCAGCGCAGCTGCGCCGCGGAGGCCGCACCCAGGCCCATGGCCAGCGCGAGCCAGGACGCCCAGCGCGCGCCGGTCGCGGCGACCGTGTAGACGATCACCAGCATGGCGAAGTCGGCGACCGTCGTCTCGACGTCCAGCACCAGCTGCGCCACTCCGAGCACGGCGGTCAGCAGCAGCATCTTCTCCGGCGTGCGCCGGCGCAGCGCGACCACCACGCTCAGCAGGAACATCACCGGGATGATCAGAGCCTGGGAGTCGGTGCCCGCGGACTCCTGGCGGGTGACTCCGCCCGCGACCGAGATCCCGAACAGGACGACGGCCCAGAAGCCGTCGACCCAGGTCGGGTGTCTGCGGAGGAAGTCATAGACGCGCTGCACGTGACCCAGCGTAGGGAAGCGTGATGCGTGCAGGGGTCAACCGGAGGGCCGATCCGTGCCCGACGCGTGTACTCCGCAAGGTGGAGGTCGTGGTCACGTGTACGCCTAGTCTGTCCGGGTGGAGGCGGAATCGACGGGCACGACGGGCATGACGGGCGCACCCGGTACGGCCGACGAGTGGCGCGGCTGGCGGGCGGCGACCGAGTCCGCCCTGTACGGCCCGGACGGTTTCTACCGGCGGCCGGAGGGCCCCGCCGCACACTTCCGCACGTCGGTGCACGCGTCGCCGCTGTTCGCCGAGGCCGTGGCCCGGCTGCTGTGCCGGGTCGACGAGGCCCTGGGCCGGCCCGCCTCGCTCGACTTCGTCGACATGGCCGCCGGACGGGGTGAGCTGGTCCGCGGGGTGCTCGCCGCGCTGCCCGCCGACGTGGCCGCACGCGCGCGTGGGTACGCCGTCGAGGTCGCCGCTCGCCCGCCGGACCTCGACCACCGGATCGAGTGGCTGCCCGAGCCGCCGCGGGACGTCACCGGGCTGCTGTTCGCCAACGAATGGCTGGACAACGTGCCCGTGGACGTCGCCGAGGTGGACTCCGCGGGCGTACCGCGGCTGGTCCTCGTCCGCGAGGACGGTGCCGAGCGGCTCGGGGAGCCGGTCCGGGGCGCGGCGGCGGAGTGGCTCGCGCGATGGTGGCCGCTGCCGGCCGAGGAGGGGCTGCGCGCGGAGATCGGGCTCCCCAGGGACACCGCGTGGGCGTCCGCCGTCTCCTGCGTCGAGCGAGGGCTCGCGGTGGCCGTCGACTACGCGCACACCGCGGACACGCGCCCCCCGTTCGGGACGCTCACCGGCTTCCGGGAGGGGCGCGGGACGGCGCCCGTGCCGGACGGCTCGTGCGACATCACGGCGCACGTCGCGCTGGACGCGTGTGCGCTCCCCGGCGCACACCTGCTTCCGCAACGCGACGCGCTGCGCACCCTGGGCCTCACCGGCGCACGCCCCCCGCTCGCGCTCGCCTCCACCAACCCCTCGGCCTACGTACGCGCCCTCGCGGGCGCCGGAGAGGCCGCCGAGCTCACCGCGCCCGGCGGGCTGGGCGACTTCGGCTGGCTGCTTCAGCCGGCCGGGATCCCGGACCCGCTCGCCCTACTTGTCGATGTCCCCGACCACGAAGAACAGTGACCCCAGGATCGCCACCATGTCCGCCACCAGCGTGCCCGGCAGCAGCTCGGTCAGTGCCTGGATGTTGTTGTACGAGGCGGAACGCAGCTTCAGCCGGTACGGGGTCTTCTCGCCCTTGCTGACGAGGTAGTAGCCGTTGATGCCGAGCGGGTTCTCGGTCCACGCGTACGTGTGCCCCTCGGGCGCCTTCAGGACCTTCGGCAGCCGCTGGTTGATCGGCCCGGGCGGCAGCTCGGCGAGCCGGTCGAGGCAGGCGTCGGCCAGCTCCAGCGCGTTGTGCGTCTGCTCCAGGAGGCACTCGAAGCGGGCCAGGCAGTCGCCCTCCTGCCGGGTGACGACCTTCAGGGTGTCCTGAAGGTCCCCGTAGGCGAGGTAGGGCTCGTCGCGGCGCAGGTCGAAGTCGACGCCGGAGGCGCGCGCTATCGGCCCGCTCACGCCGTACGCGTGCACGGTCTGCGGCGTGAGGGCGCCCACGCCCCGCGTGCGCCCCCGGAAGATCTCGTTGCCGAGCACCAGGTCGTCGACGACGCCCATGCGCGAGCGCACGGCGGAGACCGCGCCACGCGCGCGTGTGGCCCACCCGGCGGGCAGGTCCTCCTTCAGGCCGCCGACGCGGTTGAACATGTAGTGCATGCGCCCGCCGGAGACCTCCTCCATGACGTTCTGGAGGACCTCGCGCTCCCGGAACGCGTAGAAGACCGGGGTGATGCCGCCCAGCTCCAGCGGATACGACCCCAGGAACATCAGGTGGTTCAGCACCCGGTTCAGCTCCGCGAGGAGCGTGCGCGTCCACACCGCGCGCTCCGGGACCTCCATGCCGAGCATGCGCTCCACCGCGAGGACCACGCCCAGCTCGTTCGAGAAGGCCGACAGCCAGTCGTGGCGGTTGGCGAGCATGATGATCTGCCGGTAGTCGCGCGCCTCGAAGAGCTTCTCGGCGCCGCGGTGCATGTAGCCGATCACCGGCTCCGCGCTGACGATGCGCTCGCCGTCCAGCACGAGCCGCAGCCGCAGCACGCCGTGTGTGGAGGGGTGCTGGGGCCCGATGTTGAGCACCATGTCGGTGCTCTCCGCGGCACCGCCGATCCCGACCGTGGTCTCCGTCGTAGGAGTCATGAACACAGTCTCTCCTACGTACGCTGGCCTCATGGAAACGGGGAGCCCGGAAAATGCCGAGGCGACAGCGGCCGGAACGGCGTGGACGGGGCTGCCGCCCGGACTGCTGCGGATGCGACGGCTGCTGCTGGTGGTGTGGCTGGGGCTGGCCGCCCTCGCCGCCGGGCTGCTGCCCGGACTGCTCGCCGGACCCGTCTGGGCCGCCTTCGCGCTACTGCCCCTGGCGCTGACCGCATGGGGCTGGGTGATGCTCGGCCGCAACTGGCGCTCCTGGCGCTATGCCGAGCGCGCCGACGACCTGCTGATCAGCAGGGGCGTGCTGTGGCGCGAGGAGACCGTCGTGCCGTACGGGCGGATGCAGCTGGTCGAGGTCACCTCCGGGCCCGTCGAGCGGCACTTCGGGCTGGCCAGCGTGCAGCTGCACACGGCGGCCGCCGCGACCGACGCGACCATCCCCGGCCTCGACCCGGCCGAGGCGGAACGGCTGCGCGACCGGCTCACCGAGCTGGGCGAGGCCCGATCGGCGGGGCTGTGACGGCGCCGGACGTCGACGACGGCATACGCGAGGAGCGGCCCGTGACCGAGCGGCGGCTGCACCCCGTCACGCCGTTCAGGCGGGCGTGGGCGCCCGTAGCGGTGATCGTCGGCTGGGCGGTGCACGACCCCAACCAGGCACAGGAGCAGCTGACCCGGCTGACCACGACGACGCTGCTGATCGCCCTCGCCGTACTCGTCCCGGCCGCCTCCCTCTACGGCTTCCTGACCTGGTGGTTCACCCACTTCGCGGTGACCGACACCGAACTGCGCATACGTACCGGCCTGTTGTTCCGACGCACCGCGCACATCCGGCTGGAACGCATCCAGGCCGTCGACGTCACCCAGCCGCTCCTCGCGCGCGTGGCGGGCGTCGCCAAGCTCAGGCTCGACGTCGTCGGCGCGGACAAGAAGGACGAACTCGCCTTCCTGGGCGAGGCCGAGGCGCGGGCGCTGCGCGCCGAGCTGCTCGCGCGGGCGGCCGGTTTCGCGCCCGAGACGGCGCACGAGGTCGGTGAGGCACCGTCCCGGCAGTTGCTGCGGCTGCCCGCGCGCGACCTCGCCGTCTCGCTGCTGCTGACCGGCGCGACCTGGGGCTCGCTGGCCGCCGCGCTCGTCGTACCGCCGGTGCTGTGGCTGGCCACCCACAGCGTGTGGACGGTCCTCGCGACCGGCCTGCCGCTGCTCGGCGCGGCGGGCGCGAGCAGCGTGGGGCGGTTCGTCGGGGAGTACGACTGGACGGTGGGCGAGTCCCCGGACGGGCTGCGGATCGACCACGGGCTGCTGGACCGCACGCACGAGACGGTGCCGCCAGGACGCGTGCAGACCGTACGGATCGTGCAGCCGCTGCTGTGGCGGCGGCGCGACTGGGTGCGGGTGGAGCTGGACGTGGCCGGGTCGTCCAACTCCGTGCTGATACCGGTCGCTCCGCGGGAGCTCGCCGAGGCGGTCGTCGCACGCGTACTGCCCGGTGTGACCGTGCCGGCGGCCGCCGCGCTGTCCCGGCCGCCGCGACGGGCGGGACGGTGCCTGCCGGTGTGGTGGCGGGGACACGGGCTCGTCGTCACCGACGTGGTGTTCGCCGCCCGGCACGGGCTGCTGCGGCGCAGCCTGGCGCTGGTGCCGCACGCCAAGGTGCAGAGCGTACGGCTGACGCAGGGGCCGTGGGAGCGGCTGTGGCGGGTCGCCGACGTACACGTGGACACGGGGGCCGACAAGTCGGTGACAGCCCGGCTCAGGGACGCAGGGGAGGCCACGGAGCTGCTGCGCGGGCAGGCGGAGCGGTCGCGCACGGGACGCAGGGACGCGCGGCCGGACAGGTGGATGGCCTGAGCGGGCGCCGACCGGTCACGCCGGTCAGGACGCCGCGCTGCGCAGTCCCTGCAGGTCGATCTGCTCCGTCTCGTCGTGCGCCGTCAGGTCGATGACCTGGCCGATGCCACGCGACTGCGCATCCGCCGGCTTGAACTCCCCCTCCGCCTCGGCCTTGTGCAGGGCGAGGGCCTCCTGACCGACGACGTCGGCGAGATCCTCGTTCTGCACGGCTTCCAGGGCGGCGGACGCCAAGGACTTCTGCATGCCGAAGAAGTCGAACCCGCCCTCCGCCGTCGGCCGCCGCACCGGCGCGGCGGCCGGTACGACGGCCACGGCGGTCGGCACCGTGAAGTGACCGGAGGGCCGCTGCACGGGGCCGGCGGGCCTCGCCGCCGCCACCGTCTCCGACGGGGCGACGGTCTCTGCCGGGGCGACGGTCTCTGCCGGGGTGACGGTGGCTTCCCGGGTGGCGGTCTGCACCGGGGTAGCGGTCTGCGTCGGGGCAACGCTCTCCGTCGGGACGACGGTGGCTTCCCGGGTGACGGTCTGTGTCGGGGTGGCGGTCTCCGTCGGGGTGACGGTGGTTTCCCGGGTGACGGTCTGCGCCGGGGTGACGGTCTGTGTCGGGGTGACGGTCTGCGCCAGGACGGCAGCACCAGTGGCAGCGCTCCGCGCGGGGATCTCGTCCTCCGCGCCGGCCATGGGTTCGGCGGCCGCGCGCTGGTGCCCGTCGACCGCCTCGGGCTTCCCCTGCGCCTCGTCCTCCTGCGCGGCCTCCACCTTGGTGGCGCCGTCGTCTCGGGTGTCACCGGTGGCGCCGTCCTCGGTCGGCTCGCCATCGGCGGACTGGGCGGACAGTGCGGCCTGGGCGGACTTCGCTGACGCCTCCGCAGCGGCCTCGCCGTCGAACCGGATCAGCGCCGCCTTCGCCCGCAGGAACAGCTTGGACCCCTCCGGGGAGAAGACAGCCGCAGGAACCGCCGGCTTCTCCTCCTCGGTCGCCTCCGTGTCCACGGCCTCAGCCTCGGCCTCCGCCGGGGCAGCCACAGCCTCGGTCTCCTCCACCGCGGGCGGCACCGGAGCGGGCGGCAGCGCCCGCGCGGGAGCCGTGGTCTCTATCTCGAGCAGCCGTCGGCCCTCCAGGGCGGTCGCGCGTTCGGTCTCCGCCGTGGCGTACCGCCGCAGCAGCGCCGCGTGCTCGTTGCGCAGCCCCGCCAGCTCCGCGCGCTTCGCCCGCAGCCGCTGCTCCAGCTTGACGCGCAGTTCGCGGGACTCCTCGAGGTCGCTCTCCAGTTCGGCGACCCGTTCCTCGTGCCGCCAGTCGTCGCTCGCACGCGCGCGCGTGAGGTCGGCGACCTGCTTGCCCGCCTGCGTGTCCCAACGGCGCATGACGACCGCGCCCAGGACAGCCGTCGCGGCCGCGGCCGCGGCCAGAACGCGGAGCACCGTCGCCTGCGTGAACACCCAGGGGGCGAGAGCGCAGACGACGGAGACGCCGGCGATCGCCGAAGGCGGCAACAGCCTGTGCAAGGGCGGGGAATGGCGGTGACGTCCACGTGGCATGGCCAGAAACTTACCGCGCGTAGGCGAACAGTGGTGGCCGCCCTCATAAAAACGCAGCCATAGTGAAGCTCTTTTGAAGCCTTTTCAGCGGTCGCTCAGCCGTCCGCTGATCCACTGCAGCGTCGGCGGGATCTCCCGCCGCCAGGTGTTGAAGTTGTGCCCGCCGCTTTCGAGGATGATCGACGAGATCCGTGTCCGTTGTGTGGCCTTCACCCGCTCCACGAACTTCAGCGTGGACTTGTAGTTGGATTCTCCGACCTTGCTGCTGGTGACGAGCAGTGAGGTGTCGGGCGCGGGCATGTGCTTGAGGTACCACCACAGGTCGGCCTGGTGCCGCAGCTCCTCGTCGCCGTGGAAGAGGTCGCCGGTGGTCGGGTCGATCGGCGCCTTGTAGTACGGCGACAGACCCGCGCCCGCCGCGTACACACCGGGATGGTGCATCGCGAGTTTCAGCGCGCAGTAACCGCCCGTGGAGTCACCGATGACGCCCCAGCTGCCCGGCTTCCTGCCCACCCTGTAGTGGGCCATTACGGCGTCGGGCAGGTCCTTGGCGAAGAACGACTCGGTCTGCGGCCCGCCCGGGACGTCCACGCACTCCGTGTCCCGCGGCGGCGCCACCGTCGGCCGCAGCATCACCAGGATCATCGGCTGCATACGGCCGTCCTTGGCGAGCTTCCTGGCCGTGCGTGGGTAGTTCAGCTTGTCCACCAGCGCCTCGGCCGTACCCGGATAGCCGGTCAGGACGACCGCCGCGGGGAACGTGCGTGTGCGGTACCCGGACTGGAAGTACTCCGGCGGCAGGTACACGTACGCGGGCGTGGCGATGTGCGTAGTACGGCCGACGACGGCGACCTTCTGGATCTGTCCGCCGTCCTGCGGCCGTGAGCTGCCCCGCTCCGTCACCCGGCGCGTGTCGACCACCTCCAGCGGGCCCCCCGAACCGCCGCCGGTCGTGTGGTCGACGACCACGCCCTGGCCGGTCTCGCGCCCGAAGAGGTCCGCCCAGCTGGCGTAGAACCCGAAGGCCTGGTTGGCCGCGAGCGCCACACAGGCGAACAGCGTCACCTGGGTGGTGAGCAGCAGGCCCACACGCCCGCTGACGGCCCGCCAGCTGCGCCGGGCCAGCCGTGGCCACAGCCACACCGTGCCGACGAACAGCAGCAGGGCGAACACGATCGCCAGCACCAGCATCTTGTTGCTCGTGAGACCCATAGGGGTTTCCTGCCTGCGCTTTCCGTCCGGACTCCCGTACTCCCCGTTGATTGGCGAGGTCTTGTCCCGGACTTTCCTTGGCCTTTGAAGCGGCTTTGTCGAGGGGAGTGAACCTCTTCCCCCGAGACACCGTCCTAGAGGGCGCAATGTCGCCGGATGCCCGAAACGGCACCGGATTCAAGGTCTCTCGCAGAACTACGGGATGCGATGTCTGTCAGGCAAGATGAGGAAATGTCGGGCGGGGTTCCGAACCGATCAAGCCGGGTGCGGCACGTCCTCCGGGGGCCGCGCCCCGAATCCGTACCCACCCTCGTCGGCAGAGCGTGTGCCCTGGTGGGCGTCCTGGACATCGCCGCAGGCGTCTTCCCGCGCTTCCGGCACAGCCGTATGCACACCCTGGCCGAGGTACTGCCCGGCTCGGTCGGCCCCTTCGCGGCCGCGCTCGCGCTGAGCAGCGGCATGCTGTTGCTGCTGCTCGCCCACGGCCTCAAGCGCGGCAAGCGCCGCGCCTGGCGGGCCGCGGTGGCGCTGCTGCCGGCTGGTGCGGTCGCGCAGTTCACGTACCGGCACTCCCTTGTCGGGGTCCTGATCTCGCTCGCGCTGCTCGCGCCCCTGCTGCGCCACCGCGACCAGTTCGCGGCGCTGCCCGATCCGCGCAGCCGGTGGCGCGCGCTCGCCAACTTCGTCCTCATGAGCGCCGGTTCCCTCGCCCTCGGCCTGGTCATCGTCAGCGTCCACCCGAAGCGCATGATCGGCGACCCCAGCCTGGCCGATCGCCTCACGCACGTCCTGTACGGCCTCTTCGGCTTCGAGGGCCCGGTCGACTACCAGGGCAACACCTCCTGGACGGTCGCCTTCTCCCTCGGTGCCCTCGGCCTGCTCACCGCCGTCACCACCATCTACCTCGCCTTCCGCCCCGAGCACCCGGCCGCACGCCTCACCGAGGAGGACGAGGCCCGGCTGCGCGCCCTGCTGGAGAAGCACGGCGGCCGCGACTCCCTCGGCCACTTCGCGCTCCGCCGCGACAAGGCCGTCGTCTTCTCGCCCAGCGGCAAGGCCGCGGTGACGTACCGCGTCGTCAGCGGTGTGATGCTCGCCAGCGGCGACCCCATCGGTGACGTCGAGGCCTGGCCGGGCGCCATCGAGCGCTTCATGGACGAGGCCAGGGCCCACTCCTGGACCCCGGCCGTCATGGGCTGCTCGGAGACGGGCGGCGAGGTGTGGACCCGCGAGACCGGCCTCGACGCCCTCGAACTGGGCGACGAGGCGGTGGCGGACGTCGCGGATTTCTCGCTCGCCGGCCGCGCGATGCGCAACGTGCGCCAGATGGTCAAGCGCATCGAGCGCGCCGGTTACGAAACCCGGGTACGGCGCGTCCGTGACCTCGGCGAGGCCGAGCTGGAGCGCATCCGGCTCGCCGCGGAGGACTGGCGCGGCACCGACACCGAGCGCGGCTTCTCCATGGCGCTCGGCCGCATCGGCGACGCCTCCGACGGCGACTGCCTCATCGCCACCGCCCACAAGGCCGATGGCGATCTGGGCCCGTACGGCGACCTGAAGGCCATCCTGCACTTCGTGCCCTGGGGCACGGACGGCGCTTCGCTGGACCTCATGCGCCGTGACCGCTCGGCCGACCCGGGCATGAACGAACTCCTCATCGTCGCCGCGCTCCAGGCGGCTCCGAAGTTCGGCGTCGCGCGCGTGTCACTCAATTTCGCGATGTTCCGTTCGGCGCTGGCACGCGGCGAGAAGATCGGCGCGGGCCCGGTGCTGCGCGCCTGGCGCGGGCTGCTGGTCTTCCTCTCCCGCTGGTTCCAGATCGAGTCCCTGTACAAGTTCAACGCCAAGTTCCAGCCCCGCTGGGAACCGCGCTTCGTCGTGTACCGCGCCTCGGCCGACCTGCCCCGCATCGGCTTCGCGGCCATGCAGGCCGAGGGCTTCGTGAACCTGGCCCTGCCCCTGCCGCGCTTCCTGCGCCGCCGCGCGGCCGCTCCGCGGCCGTGCGCGCACACACTGGCGGAAAGAGACATCCGCGCGGCATGACCGCGTCGACCGGTCACCCCGACCGGTCACCGAGACCGGTCACCGAGACAGGCCCGAGCGGTAGCCCCACCCCCTCCAGCCCGGGGGCTTCCGCTCGGGCCGCGGGCCTTGCTGCTCTTGCGGCCTCCCCGTAGGCCTACGCTGAACGTATGAGCAAGCAGAGCGGACGCGGGCGCGTGACAGGCCTACCGGAATGGGATCGCTGCGCGGTCATGGGAGTCGTGAACGTGACCCCCGATTCCTTCTCCGACGGCGGCCGCTGGTTCGACACCACAGCCGCTGTCAAGCACGGCCTCGACCTGGTCGCCGAGGGCGCGGACCTGGTCGACGTCGGCGGCGAGTCCACCCGCCCCGGCGCCACCCGCGTCGACGAGGCGGAGGAACTCAAGCGCGTCATCCCCGTCGTCCGCGGCCTCGCCTCCGAAGGCGTCGTCATCTCCGTCGACACCATGCGCGCCTCCGTCGCCGAACAGTCCCTCGCGGCCGGCGCCGCCCTGGTCAACGACGTCAGCGGCGGCCTCGCCGACCCCGCGATGATCCAGGTCGTGGCCGAAGCGGGCGCCCCCTTCGTCGTCATGCACTGGCGCGGCTTCCTCCAGGGCGGCACCGTCCAGGGCGCGTACGCCGACGTCGTTACCGAAGTCGTCGACGAGCTCCGCGCGCGCGTGGAGGCCGTCCTGGAGGGCGGCATCGCCCCCGACCGCATCGTCATCGATCCCGGCCTCGGCTTCTCCAAGGAGGCCGAGCACGACCTGGCCCTGCTCTCCCACCTCGACCGACTGCACGCTCTCGGTCACCCCCTGCTCGTCGCCGCCTCCCGCAAGCGCTTCCTCGGACGCGTGCTGGCGGGGCCGGAGGGCGCGCCGCCGCCCGCGCGGGAGCGCGACGCGGCCACGGCCGCCGTCTCAGCGCTCGCGGCGCAGGCCGGCGCGTGGGCGGTGCGCGTGCACGAGGTGCGCGCCACGGCGGACGCGGTGCGGGTCGCGCGCGCCGTGGAGGGGGCGCGTACGGCGGCGAAGTACGCGCCGGGCGCCGGCTCCCCCGAGGGAGCCCGGTGAGCGCCCCCCACACCGACGTCGAGCAGGTCGAGGCCGCCAACACCGCCTTCTACGAGGCGATGGAACGCGGCGACTTCGAAGAGCTGACCTCGCTCTGGCTCACCCCCGCCGACCTGGGCGTCGACGAGGAGTACCACGACCCGGCCGACGCCGGCGTGATCTCCTGCGTGCACCCGGGCTGGCCCGTGCTCACCGGCCGCGGCGAGGTCCTCAGGTCGTACGCGCTGATCATGGCGAACACCGAGTACATCCAGTTCATCCTCACCGATGTACACGTGTCCGTCACCGGCGACACCGCCTTGGTGAACTGCACCGAGAACATCCTCAGCGGCGGCCCGGCTCCCGAGGGCAGCGAGGAGCTCGGCCCGCTCGTCGGCCAGCTGGTGGTCGCCACGAACGTGTTCCGCCGCACACCCGACGGCTGGAAACTCTGGTCGCACCACGCCTCGCCGGTGCTGGCCGAGACCGGCGAGGAGGAGGACGAGGACACCCACGGCACCCCCTCCTGAGTGGGTGGACGGGTCCGCGAGGACCAAGAAGTGGTTGGAATCACGGCCGCCTGGGTAGGCGCGGCTATCAGGCCGTGAGCCGCCGGGTTTCCCAGGGGAAACGCCCTATGAAACCTTCTGGACCCGGCCGGAGCCGGCGCCCGTGTGGCCCGGCACTGTCAGTGCTCGCAGGTAGATTCGTTCGAGGCCGGTGTGCCGCCCGCACACGGTGCGAACCGGCTCGGGGTTGTCCCCGGAAAACGCTGTCCGACGATTGCAGGAGTGATTCGCGTGGATCGTGTCGCGCTGCGCGGCCTCAAGGCCCGCGGGCACCACGGGGTGTTTCCCAAGGAGCGCGAGGAGGGCCAGACCTTCATCGTGGACCTCGTCCTGGGCTTGGACACCCGGCCTGCCGCGGCCGACGACGACCTGGCGAAGACCGCGCACTACGGCATCGTGGCGGAGGAGGTCGTGGCCGTCGTCCAGGGCGAGCCCGTCAACCTCATCGAGACGCTCGCCGAGCGCATCGCCCTGACCTGCCTGAAGCACGAAGGGGTCGAGGAGGTCGAGGTCTGCGTCCACAAGCCCGACGCACCGATCACCGTCCCGTTCGACGACGTGACCGTCACCATCACCCGGAGCCGAGCATGACCGCGTTCTTCACCAAGGGTCACAGCGACCCGACCGTACAGCCGGTACCCGCCTCCGTCGTCGAGCAGGTCGACGCGGCCGACACCACCCTCCACAACCCGAAACGGGCCGTGATCTCCCTCGGCTCGAACCTCGGCAACCGCCTGGAGACCCTCCAGGGCGCCGTCGACGCCCTCGAGGACACCCCCGGCCTGCGCGTCAAGGCCGTCTCCCCCGTGTACGAGACGGAGCCGTGGGGCGTCGAGCCCGGCAGCCAGCCGTCGTACTTCAACGCGGTCGTGGTCCTGAAGACCACCCTTCCGCCGTCCTCGCTCCTGGAGCGGGCACACGCGATCGAGGAGGCCTTCAACCGCGTACGGGACGAGCGCTGGGGCCCGCGCACCCTCGACGTCGACATCGTCGCGTACGCCGGCGTGGTCTCCGACGACCCGCAGCTCACCCTCCCCCACCCCCGCGCCCACGAACGCGCCTTCGTGCTCGCCCCCTGGCACGACGTCGAGCCCGAGGCCCAGCTGCCCGGCCGGGGCGCGGTCGCCGACCTCCTCGACACCGTCACCAGCGACGGGGTCACGCCGCGCGGGGACCTGGAACTCCGGCTGCCCGAGTAGTCGTTAAGGTCGAGACGACCACAGGAACGGCCCGCCCCGGCGGGCCGTCCACGACCGCAGTCCGGGACCGCAGTCCGGGGGAGCTGAAGGGACACCGTGAGAGAGCTTCGCATCAGGGTGCTGGCAAGCGTGTTCGTCGTCGCCGGAGTGCTCTCGTGGGCCGGCGCCCGCCTGTGGAGCGCGGTGGGGACACTCCCCAGCGTCCCCCTGGCCGCCCCCATCGTCCTCGCCGTGATCGCCGTGATCCTCCTCGCCACGGCCCTCTCGATCCGCGCCCGCCTCAAGGCCCAGCGCGAGCGCCGCCCCGACGCCAAGGGTGTCGACCCCCTCATGGCGGCCCGCGCGGTCGTCTTCGGCCAGGCCAGCGCCCTGGTCGCGGCCCTCGTCGCCGGCATGTACGGCGGCACCGGCGCCTTCCTCCTGGAGTCCCTCGACATCCCCGCCCGCCGCGACCAGGCCATCTACGCCGGCTTCTCGGTCCTGGCCGGCATCGCCGTGATAGCGGCGGCCATCTTCCTCGAGCGCGTGTGCAAGCTCCCGGAGGACGACGAGAACAACCACACGGGGGCAGCTCCGGCGGCGTGACGCCGGCCAGGGGCGGCGTGCCGTTATCGCGCCATGATCAGGCTCATTGCCTCGTTGCGGGTGGCGAGGTCACGCAGCTGACCGCGCACGGCCGACGTGATGGTCTTCGCCCCGGGCTTGCGGACGCCCCGCATCGACATGCACATGTGCTCACACTCGACGACGACGATCACGCCGCGAGGCTCCAGGATCTCCATCAGCGAGTCGGCGATCTGCGTCGTGAGTCGTTCTTGCACCTGCGGCCGACGGGCATACACGTCCACGAGCCGAGCCAGCTTCGAGAGGCCGGTGATCTTGCCGTCGGTGGACGGAATGTAGCCCACATGGGCAACTCCGACGAACGGCACCAGATGGTGTTCACAGGAACTGAGGACTTCGATGTCCTTCACGAGCACCATCTCGTCGTGCCCCAGGTCGAACGTCGTCGTCAGCACGTCCTCGGGCTTCTGCCACAACCCCGCGAATATCTCCTTGTACGCCCGCGCCACCCGAGCCGGCGTCTCCCTGAGTCCCTCGCGGTCCGGGTCCTCGCCGACCGCGATCAGGAGTTCGCGTACGGCGTTCTCGGCGCGCTTCTCGTCGAACTCGCCTATGGAGCCCTCGCCGTCCAGCGTCACGGGGTCGGTCATCTGAAGCCTCGTTCCTGTGCCTGTCGTGCGTGCGGGCCACGCGTCTGGTCTGCGGGCATACCAAAATGCCACGCCCCCCAGGCTAAACCTGGGGGGCGTGGCATCCATTCCGGGCCCGGTGGGATCACCGGGGCCGAGAGCGTCAGCTCTCCGGGCGGTCCTCCGTGACCGGTTCCGTCGCCGGGGCGGAGTCCGCCGCCGTCGACTTCGCGGTGCTGATGGCCGGCGTCGCGCCGTTCGCGCCGTTCGTCAGTGCCAGCTCCTTGGGGGAGAGGACCGGCGGACGGGTGGACGGCGTACGGCGGGAGGAACCCGTCCAGGCGGGCCGCGGCGGCCGCTTGACGATCGGGGCGAAGATCTCGGCGATCTCCTCCTTGCCGAGGGTCTCCCGCTCCAGCAGCTGGAGCACCAGGTTGTCGAGGACGTCGCGGTTCTCGACCAGGATCTCCCAGGCCTCGTTGTGCGCGTTCTCGATGAGCTTCTTGACTTCCTCGTCCACGAGCGCGGCGACCTCTTCCGAGTAGTCGCGCTGGTGAGCCATCTCACGTCCGAGGAAGGGCTCGGTGTTGTCACCGCCGAACTTGATCGCGCCGAGCCGCTCGGTCATGCCGTACTGCGTGACCATCGCGCGGGCGGTGGCCGTGGCCTTCTCGATGTCGTTCGCGGCGCCCGTGGTCGGGTCGTGGAAGACCAGTTCCTCGGCAGCGCGGCCGCCCAGCATGTATGCCAGCTGGTCGAGCATCTCGTTGCGCGTGGTCGAGTACTTGTCCTCGTCCGGGAGCACCATCGTGTAGCCGAGGGCACGGCCCCGGGACAGGATCGTGATCTTGTGGACCGGGTCGGAGTTCGGCGAGGCCGCCGCGACCAGGGCGTGGCCGCCCTCGTGGTACGCGGTGATCTTCTTCTCCTTGTCCGACATGATCCGGGTCCGCTTCTGCGGGCCCGCGACCACGCGGTCGATCGCCTCGTCCAGCATCGAGTTGTCGATCAGCTTGCGGTCGCTGCGGGCGGTGAGCAGCGCGGCCTCGTTGAGGACGTTGCTCAGGTCCGCACCGGTGAAGCCCGGCGTGCGCCGCGCGACGGCCGACAGGTCGACGTCCGGAGCGACCGGCTTGCCCTTCTGGTGGACCTTGAGGATCTCCAGACGGCCCTGCATGTCCGGACGGTCGACCGCGATCTGGCGGTCGAAGCGGCCGGGGCGCAGGAGGGCCGGGTCGAGGATGTCCGGGCGGTTCGTGGCGGCGATCAGGATGACGCCGCCCTTGACGTCGAAGCCGTCCATCTCGACGAGCAGCTGGTTCAGGGTCTGCTCGCGCTCGTCGTGACCACCGCCGAGGCCGGCGCCGCGGTGGCGGCCGACCGCGTCGATCTCGTCGACGAAGACGATCGCGGGGGCGTTCGCCTTGGCCTGCTCGAACAGGTCACGCACTCGGGAGGCACCGACACCGACGAACATCTCGACGAAGTCGGAACCGGAGATCGAGTAGAAGGGCACGCCCGCCTCGCCCGCGACAGCGCGCGCGAGCAGGGTCTTGCCGGTGCCGGGAGGGCCGTACAGGAGTACGCCCTTCGGGATCTTGGCGCCGACCGCCTGGAACTTCGCCGGCTCCTGGAGGAACTCCTTGATCTCCTGGAGCTCCTCGACGGCCTCGTCCGAGCCCGCGACGTCCGAGAACGTCGTCTTCGGGGTGTCCTTGGTGATGAGCTTCGCCTTGGACTTGCCGAAGTTCATGACCCGGGAGCCGCCACCCTGCATCTGATTCATCAGGAACAGGAACACGACGACGATGAGGACGAAGGGGAGCAGGGAGAGCAGGATGCCGACGAACGCGTTCTGCTTGGTCGGCGAGACGGTGTAACCGTCGGGGATCTGCTTGTCCTGGAACTTGGTCTGCAGCGTGTTGGCGATGGTCACGCCCTGGTCGCCGATGTAGCTCGCCTGGATCTTCGAGCTGTCGTCGACCTTCACGCCGTCTTTGAGCGTGACCTTGATGGTCTGCTCGTCACCGGTGGTGAGCTTGGCCGACTCGACCTTGTTGTCGTTGATCGCCTGGACGACCTGGCCGGTGTCCACCGTCTTGTAGCCGCCGGACGAGCCGACGACCTGCATCAACACGACCACGGCAAGGACGGCCAGCACGATCCACATGACCGGCCCACGGAAGTATCGCTTCACGTCCATCCATACGGAGCGGTGCCGCCCCGTCCCTCCTGCCATAGTGAGTTTGATAAGACAGTTCTTCTGACGGTACCCCAGCATTGTGGACCGAAGCCGCACGGGACAACTGGCGATCCGTCTGCATGCTCCAACGGCGCGAGGCCCGCTGGGGTTCCCGATCGTCCTACTGGGCTTGGCCCGTCGGGCTCAGCCGCCGTAGACGTGAGGCGCGAGAGTACCGACGAACGGGAGGTTGCGGTACTTCTCGGCGTAGTCGAGGCCGTAGCCCACGACGAACTCGTTGGGGATGTCGAAGCCGACCCACTCGACGTCGATGGCGACCTTGGCGGCCTCGGGCTTGCGCAGCAGCGTGCACACCTTGAGGGTGGCGGGCTCGCGGGAGCCGAGGTTGGAGATCAGCCAGGACAGGGTCAGGCCGGAGTCGATGATGTCCTCGACGATGAGGACATGCTTGCCCTTGATGTCGGTGTCGAGGTCCTTGAGGATCCGCACGACGCCGGAGGACTGCGTGCCCGCGCCGTACGAGGACACGGCCATCCAGTCCATGGTGACAGGGGTGGACAGCGCCCGGGCGAGGTCGGCCATGACCATCACCGCGCCCTTGAGGACACCGACGATCAGCAGGTCCTTGCCCGCGTACTCCGCGTCGACCTTCGCGGCCAGCTCGGCCAGCTTCGCGTCGATCTCTTCCTTGGTGATGAGTACCTCTTTGAGGTCGGCACCCATGTCTTTCGCGTCCACCCGCATCACTTTCGGTCGGTCGTCCCACCAGCTGCCCGGCCCCTCCCCGAAGGGGAGACCGGCCGTCTCCCCGAGGGGGGAGATTCAGCCTTGCCGAATCACCAGTCTGCCACCCTGCCGCTGGGCGACGACTTTGCCCGGGAGGTTGATGGCTCCCTGACCGCGCCAACCGGTGATCAGCCGGTCGACTTCCTCGATGTGGCGGGCGAACAGCGATCCGGCCGGGGCACCGGCCTCGATGGCGGCGCGGCGCAGGATCCGGCGGCGCACGGCGGGCGGCAGCGCGTAGAGCTTGGCGCACTCCAGGAGGCCCGTCGCGTCGCGTACGGAGGCCTCGGCCTGGCTGGCCCAGGCGTCGAGGGCGTCTGCGTCGTCGCGGGAGAGCTGGGCCGTACGGGCGAGGGCCTCGACGACGCCCTTGCCGAGGGCCTTCTCCAGCGCGGGCAGGCCCTCGTGGCGGAGCCGGGAGCGGGTGTAGGCCGGGTCGGCGTTGTGCGGGTCGTCCCACACGGGCAGCGACTGGGCCATGCAGGCCTTGCGGGCGGTCTGCCGGTCGAGCTGGAGGAAGGGGCGGCGGTAGCGGCCGTCGGCCCCCGAGACCGCGGCCATCCCGGACAGCGAGCGGATGCCGGAGCCGCGGGCGAGGCCCAGCAGGACGGTCTCGGCCTGGTCGTCGCGGGTGTGGCCGAGCAGGATCGCGGCGGCGCCGTGGCGGGCGGCGGCACCGTCGAGGGCGGCGTAGCGGGCGTCACGGGCGGCGGCTTCGGGCCCGCCTTCGCGGCCGACGGACACGGCGATGGACTCGACCGGGTCCAGGCCGAGTTCGCGCAGGCGCAGGCCGACTTCAGCGGCGCGCAGGTCGGAACCGGGCTGCAGGCCGTGGTCGACGGTGACGCCGCCGGCGCGGATGCCGAGCTTGGGGGCTTCGAAGGCGAGGGCGGAGGCGAGCGCCATGGAGTCGGCGCCGCCGGAGCACGCCACGAGCACGAGCGGCGGCGCCGGGCGCTCGTGCGGGGGGTGGTCGGTGCTCTGGGCCGGGACCTGGTCGGAGAACCGGGCGGAGGCCTGGCCGACAGAGCTGGTGATGCCGATCGTGCTGGTGGCGCCGATGGTGCCCGTGGTGGTGCTGTTGAGTTCGAGGAGGATGTCGTGGAGGACGCGGCGGACCGCCAGGCGTATCGCCGCGACCGCAGGATGGGGACCCATGTCCGGTTCCCTTCATGAAGTTTTCGGGGGGTGAGCCCGAGGTTCGGTCACTCAGAGTGTGTCGATGGTGACAGAACCAGGCCGTTACCCGAGCATTGCACGCCTACCCATGCCCCACGGTCCCTCGGACGGGTGATTGGAGGGGCGTTCGCCTGCCGTCGGCCGGATTCGTTTCACGACTCTCCTGCGCGGTTCACGACTCGGTCCTGCGGTGCACCCGCGCGACCCAGTCCGCCGGTTTGGCGATCTCCGCCTTGGTCGGGAGGGTGTTCGGGGAAGTCCACACACGGTTGAACCCGTCCATGCCGACCTGGTCCACCACGGCCCGTACGAAGCGTTCGCCGTCCCGGTACTGCCTGAGCTTGGCGTCCAGGCCCAGCAGTTTGCGCAGGGCGGTGTCCAGTCGCGAAGCGCCCTTGGCGCGGCGCTGCTGGAACTTCTCGCGGATCTCCGCGACGCTCGGGACGACGGCGGGGCCGACCCCGTCCATCACGAAGTCGGCGTGCCCTTCCAGCAGGGACATCACGGCGGTGAGGCGGGCGAGGATCTCCCGCTGGACCGGGGTCTGCACCAGCTCCACGAGGGAGCGTCCGCCGTCGTCCTCCTCGCCCTCGGGGCGGCCGCCGGCCAGCGACTGGGCAGCCTCCCGGATGCGTTCCAGGAAGGTCATCGGGTCGACATCCGTCTCCCCCAAGAACGACTGGATTTCACTCTCGAGATGGTCGCGCAACCAGGGCACCGCGGTGAACTGGGTGCGGTGCGTCTCCTCGTGCAGGCACACCCAGAGACGGAAGTCGTGGGGCTGCACGTCGAGTTCGCGCTCCACGTGCACGATGTTCGGCGCGACGAGCAACAGGCGGCCACCGCCGTTCTGGCCTGCCGGGAGTTCACGGGTGGCCGGGGCGAAGGTCTCGTACTGGCCGAGGACGCGCGAGGACAGGAACGACAGCAGCATCCCGAGTTCGACGCCCGTCACCTTGCCGCCGACGGCGCCGAGGACCGCGCCGCCGGGGGTGTTCCCGCGCCGCTCCTGCATCTTGTCGAGCAGCGGCTTGAGCACCTCCCGGAACCCGGCGACGTTCGCCCGGACCCAGCCGGGGCGGTCGACGACGAGTACGGGCGTGTCATGGATGTCTTCCGTGCCCATACGAGTGAAGCCCCGGACGTGTTCCTCCGAGGCCTTGGCATGCCGGCGCAGTTCCGCGACGACGGCCCTCGCCTCGTCGCGGCTCACCTCGGGGCCCGGCCGTACGAGCCGGGTCGCGGTCGCCACCGCGAGATTCCAGTCGACCATCTCGGCACCACCGATGCTCGTCATGCGTCAACGGTACGTGAGCGTTCCCACTTGGGGCAGGCCGCGGAGCGGCCGCCCACCCGCCGGGCTCAGCCGCAGCCGCACCCCGCCAGCGCCGTCGCGGTCCTGTCCAGCGCCGACTGGGCCGCCCACGCATCCGTCGTGTCCGACGTCAGAAAGGCGAAGGCAAGCAGGCGGCCGTCCCGGTCGACGACCGTGCCGGCGAGGGTGTTGACGCCGGTGAGAGTGCCGGTCTTGGCTCGTACGACGCCGGCCGCGCCGTCCGTGTAGCGGTCGGCCAGGGTGCCCGTGAAACCGGCGACGGGCAGGCCGGTCAGGACCGGGCGGAGTTCGGGGTGGGCGGGGTCGGCGGCCTCGAGCAGGAGGGCGGTCAGCAGGTCCGCCGTCAGTTTGTCGGCGCGGTTCAGGCCGCTGCCGTCCTTGAAGTCGGCGCCGGTCAGGGGCAGTGCGAGCTTCTTCAGCTGGGCGCGGATCGCCTTGCCGCCGCCGGCGAAGTCGGCGCGCTCGCCGGTCGCGACGGCGGTCTGGCGGGCGAGAGCCTCGGCGATGTCGTTGTCGCTGTTGGTCAGCATCCGCTCGACCAGGTCGGACAACGGAGGCGAGGAGACGGCGGCCAGGGGCTCGGCGCGGCTGGTCGCCTTGGCGGGGCCGGCGGAGGTCGTCCTGATGCCGTCGGACTTCAGGAACTCGCCGAACCGGCGGGCCGCGTCGGCCGCCGGGTCGCTCACGCGGGTCGCCGGGCCGCTCGTCGAGTCGTCGGTGCGGCCCTCGTCGGCCACGAGGGCGCTGACGGGAGCGAGGTTGTCGTTGACGCCGATCGGGTGCACCGCGGAGCCGGCGTAGAGGGTGCTGTCGTACGAGAGCTTCACCTCGCTCACACCGCGCTTCTTCAGGGTGGCGGCCGTGTCGGCGGCGAGGGTGCGCAGGCTCGCCCAGCCGGCCGCGTCCTTACGGGCCGTCAGGGTCGGGTCGCCGCCGCCGACCAGGACGAGTTCTTTGGTGTCGGGTTCGAGGGCGGTGCGGGTGGTGAAGCGGTGGTCGGCGCCCATCGCGGAGAGCGCGGCGACGGCGGTGGCGAGCTTCGTCGTGGAGGCGGGGGTCAGCGCGTCGTCGGCCCCGGTGCCGTACAGGCGCTTGCCGTTGCTCACGTCGACCACGACGGCCGTGTGACGGGCACCGAGCGCCTCGTTCTCCAGGAGGGGATCCAGGACGTCGGCGAGGGACGTCCCGTCCGGCGCCGACTTCACGGTGTTCGCGGCGCCGCCGAGGCCGGTCAGCACGGTCGCGGCGCTGGGCGCGGGCCGCGGCGCCCCGGCCTCCGTGTCGGACGTACCGGATTTACGACCGTGATCTGCGCCACCCGTGCCCTCCTGGGCGGCGGCCCAGTCCCGCTCGGCCGTACGCTGACCGGAGGAGTCCCAGGGACCGGCGGCGGTCACCACACCGGCGGCCAGGGCCAGCCCGGCGGTGGCGGCGCCCGCGGTGTACTGCCAGGTCTTCGGCTTGCGTACCCTTGCGACCTGCGGTTTCGCGGCTTGTGCCAGCCGCGCGACCCGCGGCTTCACGGCCGTCGCGGCTCGCATGAGACGCGGTCGTACGGCGCCCGCGATCCGCACCACATGCGGTCTCGCGGCTTGCCAAGGCCTCAGCTCGGGCACGACCACCAGCCCCTTTCGCGATCACACACCTGCGTGAGGGACACTTAATCACCAGAACTATGTGCTGATCATGGAGGAGCCACCGGTGGAGTTCGACGTCACGATCGAGATTCCGAAGGGTTCGCGGAACAAGTACGAGGTGGACCACGAGACCGGTCGGATCCGGCTGGACCGTCGGCTCTTCACCTCGACCAGCTACCCGGCCGACTACGGCTTCGTCGAGAACACCCTCGGCGAGGACGGCGACCCGCTGGACGCGCTGGTCATCCTGGACGAGCCGACCTTCCCGGGCTGCCTCATCCAGTGCCGCACGATCGGCATGTTCCGTATGACGGACGAGGCCGGCGGCGACGACAAGCTGCTGTGCGTCCCGGCGCACGACCCGCGCGTGGAGCACCTGCGCGACATCCACCACGTGTCGGAGTTCGACCGTCTGGAGATCCAGCACTTCTTCGAGGTCTACAAGGACCTGGAGCCCGGCAAGTCCGTCGAGGGCGCCAACTGGGTGGGCCGCGCGGACGCCGAGGCCGAGATCGAGAAGTCGTACAAGCGCTTCAAGGAGCAGGGCGGTCACTGAGCCCCCTGCCGCTCGACGGGCCGCACGCGCACGCGTGCGGCCCGTCGGCATGTCTGTGCGCATACTGAGGTCTGAGAAAGGCGTCGTTCAGGGAGCGTTGCGTCAGTGACGGAGGCGGAGGACCGCAAACCGCAGTCGGACGAGGCGAGGGGCACGTACGACTCCGAGATCACGTCCGAGTTCGCGATCCCGAAAGGGCTGGCCGTCCCGAAGGGTGGCACCGAGCCGGAGACCACGTCCGAGTTCGCCGTCCCCGACGGCCTCGACGTGGCGCACCCGGCCGCCGGGGAGTCCGAGGGTTCGGCGTTCAGTACGCCGCGGACGTACAGCGCCCGTAGTGCCCCGCCCGCCTTCACGCCGCCCGCGGGCATCCCGCGGGTCAGTCTGACCAAGGACGTCCCCTGGCAGGACCGGATGCGCACGATGCTGCGCATGCCGGTGGCCGAGCGGCCCGCGCTGGAGGTGGCGCAGAAGGCCGAGGAGGGCGCTCCTGCCGTCCCGCGCGTGCTCGACCTGACCCTGCGTATCGGGGAGCTGCTGCTGGCGGGCGGCGAGGGCGCCGAGGACGTGGAGGCGGCGATGTTCGCGGTCTGCCGCTCCTACGGCCTCGACCGCTGCGAACCGAACGTCACCTTCACCCTGCTGTCGATCTCGTACCAGCCGTCCCTGGTCGAGGACCCGGTGACGGCGTCACGGACCGTGCGCCGCCGGGGCACCGACTACACGCGCCTGGCGGCCGTGTTCCAGCTCGTCGACGACCTCAGCGACCCCGAGGCGCACATCTCCCTGGAGGAGGCCTACGGGCGGCTCGCGGAGATCCGCCGCAACCGGCACCCGTATCCCACCTGGGTGCTGACCTCGGCCAGCGGGCTGCTCGCGGGCGCGGCCTCCGTGCTCGTCGGCGGTGACCTGCTCGTCTTCGTGGCCGCCGCGATCGGCGCGATGCTCGGCGACCGGCTGGCGTGGCTGTGCGCGGGTCGCGGGCTGCCGGAGTTCTACCAGTTCACGGTGGCCGCGATGCCTCCGGCCGCGATGGGGATCGCGCTGACGCTGGCACACGTCGACGTGAAGGCGTCCGCGGTGATCACCGGTGGACTGTTCGCGCTGCTGCCCGGGCGGGCGCTGGTCGCCGGGGTCCAGGACGGCCTGACCGGCTTCTACATCACGGCGGCCGCGCGCCTGCTGGAGGTCATGTACTTCTTCGTGGGCATCGTCATCGGGGTGCTGGTGATGCTCTACGTCGGCGTGCAGCTGGGCGCCCACCTCAACCCCGACGCGGCTCTGGGCATCACCGAGCGGCCGCTGTTGCAGATCGGCGCGTCGATGCTGCTGTCGCTGACCTTCGCGGTGCTGCTCCAGCAGGAACGGTCCACCGTGCTGGCCGTGACCCTGAACGGCGGTGTCGCGTGGTCGGTGTACGGCGCGATGCACTACACGGGCGGGCTCTCGCCGGTTGCCTCCACGGCGGTGGCGGCGGGACTGGTGGGGTTGTTCGGGCAGCTGCTGTCCCGCTACCGCTTCGCGTCGGCGCTGCCGTACACCACAGCGGCGATCGGGCCGCTGCTGCCGGGTTCCTCGACGTACTTCGGGCTGTTGTCGATCGCGCAGAACCAGGTCGACGAGGGGCTGGTGTCGTTGTCGAAGGCCGCGGCGTTGGCGATGGCCATCGCCATCGGGGTCAATCTGGGGTCGGAGATCTCGCGGATGTTCCTGCGGATCGGCTCCGCCGGGAAGCGGCGGGCCGCGAAGCGGACGCGAGGGTTCTGAGCGCCGGGTGCCGGCTCGCGCCCCGGTCGGGGCGCGTACCGGCTCGCACCCCGGTCGGGGCGCTGCTCAGCCCTGGTTGTACGGGTACTGCCCGCCCTGCTGGTAGTCCTGCTGTGAGCCGTACGGCTGCTGGCCGTACCCCTGGGGGTACTGCTGGGCGTACGGCTGCTGGGGCTGGGGCTGGGCGTACGGCTGCTGCTGGGGCTCTGTGTAAGGCTGCTGCGGCTGGGCGTACGGCTGCTGGGGCTGGCCGTGGCCCTGTCCGTAGTACTGGTCGTAACCCTGCTCGTAACCCTGGTCCGTGCCGTACGGCTGCTGCCGGCCCTGGTTGTAGTTCTGGTTCTGGGGCTGCTCGACCGGCGGGATGCGGCGCAGCTGGGTCGTCGCGTCGTCCATGGCCGGAGGCTGCTGCTGGAAGGGCTGCTGCTGGGCCGGGGGGACTGCCGGGGCGTTGCGCTGTTCCTTGCGGGCCTTCAGGACCTCGATGATCACCGGGATGACGGAGATGAGGACGATCAGGACGAGGATGGCCTCGACGTTGTTCTTGATGACGTCGATCTGGCCGAGGAAGTAGCCCGCGACCGTCACGCCGGTGCCCCACAGGACACCGCCGATCAGGTTGTACGTGATGAAGGTGCGGTACTTCATGCGGCCGGCGCCCGCGATGATCGGGGCGAAGGTGCGCACGATCGGCACGAAGCGGGCGAGCACGATGGCCTTGGGGCCGTAGTTCTCCACGAACTCGTGGGCCTTCTCCAGATTCTCCTGCTTGAAGAGTCTGGAGTTGGGGCGGCTGAAGAGCTTCGGCCCGAAGAACTTGCCGATCAGGAAGCCGACTTGGTCGCCGAGGACCGCGGCGGCCACGATCAGCGTGCACACCAGCCACAGGGGCTGGTGGATCCACTTGCCGTCGGCGACCAGCAGACCCGCCGTGAACAGCAGCGAGTCGCCGGGCAGGAAGGCGAACAGACCCGACTCGGCGAAGACGATGACCAGGATGCCGATCAGCCCGAAGGTCGAGATCAGATAGTCCGGGGTAAACCACTCGGGGCCGAGGGCGAGGGTAGTCACGGGTTCCGGGCTCCTGAGGACGGGGGAGGGCGGTCGGTGCGGCGGTGGGACCGCCCAAAGCTATCAACGCGACGCCACAGGACCAGGTTCCCAGGGCTCCTCCCAGGATGCACTGTGCTCCCGCTGGGGCAAAGCTGTGAGCTTGGGCATCGGTGATGACGGCGGCGGTCCTGGCCCGGGAGTGAGACCGGGCCAGGACCCCGTCAGGACGCCTGCCGGGCCGCGTTCGCGGTGATCGCAGCCCTGAGGTGCTCGGCGAGGCCGGGGTGCATGAACCCTCACGTCGCGTGAGGTGCAACCCCGATCCCCCCACCCGGGATGTTGGGTCCGTTTCGTCCGCTTATGGTGAGCCCGTGGCCCAGGACACCGCGCGGCAGTCACCCACCACCCCGGCGACTCCCGCACGCGCGCTGCTGCCGTTGATCCTGCCCGCTCTCGTCGTGGGTGTGGCGGCGAGCCTGGTCTTCGTCGGGGTGAGCGCGGTGGCGGAGAAGTTCCAGCACGTGCTGTGGAACAACCTGCCCGACGCACTGGGCATCGGTCACTACTCCGTGCTGTGGATGTTCGTCATGCTCACCGCGACCGGGATCGCGGTCGGGCTGGTGGTGTGGAAGGTGCCCGGGCACGCCGGGCCCGACCCCGCCACCATGGGGCTGAGCGCCCCCGCGCTGCCGCCCGTGGTGCTGCCGGGCCTGCTGCTGGCGAACGTGCTGATGCTGGCCGGCGGACCGAGCCTCGGCCCGGAGAACCCGATCATCGCCGCGAACGTCGGCCTGGCGGTCTGGCTGGGCCGCAAGGTCCTCCCCCGGCAGCCCGGAGAGCTGTGGGGGCTGCTGGCGGAGGCGGCGACGATCGGTGCGCTGTTCGGTACGCCGGTGGCGGCGGCGCTGGTCATCTCCGAGGCCTTCGCCGGGCGCCCTGCGAAGGGGCTGCTGTGGGACAACCTCTTCGCGCCCCTCCTCGCGGGCGCGGCCGGCGCCATCACGACCGTCCTGGTCGCCCACCCGACCCTCGACCTCCACCTGCCCCCGCTCGGCCGGCCGGGCTGGGGCGACGTGCTGGCGGCGCTCGTGGTCGCCTCCGTGGCCGCGCTGCTCGGCATGTGCGCCGTCTACGCCTTCCCTTACGTCCACGGCGCCTTCCGTCGGCTTCGGCACCCGATGCTGATGCTCCCGGCCGGCGGAGTCGTCCTGGGGGCCCTGGGCGCGCTGGGCGGCCCTCTGACGCTCTTCAAGGGGCTCGACGAGATCGGGGAGCTGGCGAGCGATCCCGAGGGCTGGTCGGCGGGGCAGTTCGCCACGATGACGGTGGTGAAGCTGGCCGCGCTGCTCGTCGCCGCGTCCTGCGGCTTCCGGGGCGGGCGTATCTTCCCGGCCGTCTTCGTCGGCACCGCCCTCGGCCTGTGCGCCCACGCCCTCGTGCCCGCGATGCATCCGGCGCTGGGGGTGGCGTCCGGCGTACTGGGCATGCTCCTGGCCGTCACCCGGCAGGGCTGGGTGAGCCTGTTCACCGCCACGGTACTCGTCGCCTCGCCGACCGTTCTCGCCCTGCTGTGCATCGCCTCGCTCCCGGCCTGGCTGCTGGTGACGGGGCGGCCGCAGATGCAGCTGCACGACGACGGGACCCCTGTCCGCTGATCCCATCCGAGGAGCATCCAGATGGCCCTCCACAAAGGTCCCGACAAACACGAGGAACGTTCCCTCTCCGTGAACCCCTTCTTCGGGGAGGCGAACCCGGTCGCCGACATGACCGAGGCACCACCCCGGCACCGGCTCCCGGACGCGCCCCTGCTTCCCACGACGGCATACCAGGTCGTGCACGACGAGCTGATGCTGGACGGGAACTCCCGGCTGAACCTCGCCACGTTCGTCACCACGTGGATGGAGCCGCAGGCCGGCGTACTGATGGCGGAGTGCCGGGACAAGAACATGATCGACAAGGACGAGTACCCGCGCACCGCCGAGCTGGAGCGGCGCTGTGTGGCGATGCTCGCCGACCTGTGGCACGCGCCCGACCCGTCGACGGCCGTCGGCTGTTCGACGACGGGGTCGAGCGAGGCGTGCATGCTCGCCGGGATGGCGCTCAAGCGGCGCTGGGCGCAGCGGAACGCGGACCGGTATCCGGGGGCCCGCCCGAACCTCGTCATGGGCGTCAACGTCCAGGTCTGCTGGGACAAGTTCTGCAACTTCTGGGAGGTGGAGGCCCGGCTGGTCCCCATGGAGGGCGACCGCTACCACCTGGATCCGCAGGCCGCGGCCGAGCTGTGCGACGAGAACACCATCGGGGTCGTCGGCATCCTCGGCTCCACCTTCGACGGCTCCTACGAGCCGATCGCGGACCTCTGCGCGGCCCTCGACGCCCTCCAGGAGCGGACCGGGCTCGACATCCCGGTGCACGTCGACGGCGCGTCCGGCGCGATGATCGCGCCCTTCCTCGACGAGGACCTGGTGTGGGACTTCCGCCTGCCGCGCGTGGCCTCGATCAACACCTCGGGGCACAAGTACGGGCTGGTCTACCCGGGGGTCGGCTGGGCACTGTGGCGCGACCAGGAGGCCCTCCCCGAGGAACTCGTCTTCCGCGTCAACTACCTGGGCGGCGACATGCCGACCTTCGCCCTCAACTTCTCCCGGCCCGGCGCCCAGGTCGTCGCGCAGTACTACACGTTCCTGCGGCTGGGCCGCGACGGCTACCGTGCCGTGCAGCAGACCACCCGGGACGTGGCCATGGGCCTGTCCGCACGCGTGGCGGAACTCGGCGACTTCCGGCTCCTCACCCAGGGCGACCAGTTGCCGGTCTTCGCCTTCACGACGGCCGACGACGTGACGTCGTACGACGTGTTCGACGTCTCCCGGCGGCTGCGCGAGCACGGCTGGCTGGTGCCCGCGTACACCTTCCCGCCGAACCGTGAGGACCTCGCGGTCCTCCGCGTCGTCTGCCGCAACGGCTTCTCGGTCGACCTGGCCGAACTCTTCCTGGAGGACCTGAGCAGGCTGCTGCCGGAGCTGCGCCGGCAGTCGCATCCGCTGACGCGGGACAAGGCGGCGGCGACCGGGTTTCACCACTAGGACCTGTCCGGCGCGCTGCGCTCAGCGCGCGTCCTCCGGATGCCGCTCCCCCGTCGCGTACGGGTTCTCCTCGCCCTCGGTCAGGACGCCGACGAACGGTTCGCCCTCACCGGCGAAGGTGTACGCGCCGGACTCGAGCCGTTCGACGAGGCCCTGGGTCCAGGCGGAGTCCGAGTCGGCGGTGTGGACCCAGAGGTTCATGATCTCGCCGATGTGGCCGAGCTGCCCGGGGCCGTCCTCGGGGATGTAGTGCTCGGTCACCTCGGCCCGCCAGGCCTCGATCCGCCGGATCCGCTCCTTCAGCAGGGCCACCGCCTCGTCCCTCGGCAGGTCGACGAGGAAGCCGATGGCCGCCGACTGGATGTCCATCTTCTGGTCGTAGGCGGTCAGGGACTCCCGGAGCAGCCTGAAGTACTCCTCGGTGCCCTTGTCGGTGATCTCGTACTCGGTGCGGGGCGGGCCACCCGCCGTGGACGGCGCGACCTCGTGCGCGTGCAGCAGTCCCTGTTTCGCCATCTGCTTCAGGGCGTGGTAGATCGAGCCGGGCTTGGCGTTGGACCACTCGTGCGCGCCCCAGTACTCCAGGTCGTTGCGCACCTGGTAGCCGTGGGCCCGCCCGTGCTGGCGGACGGCGCCCAGCACGAGGAGACGGATCGCTGACATGGGGACCAGGTTATTGCCCTGGTCCCAGCGGTCTCAGCCCGCCTGTTCCTGGGCCACCAGCTCGAACGCCGTCTTCCCGTCCAGCGACTCCCGGATGATGTCGGCGTGGCCGGCGTGCCGGGCCGTCTCGCGGATCAGGTGCAGGGCCACCCAGCGCATGGAGACCCGCCCCTCCGGCGGGAACCAGGGGTCGCTGGGGAGGGCGAAGGTGTCGTCGAGGCTCGGGACGGATCGCAGGAACTCCTCCGTCTCAGCGGCGACCTCGTCCCAGTACGCGAGTTGCGCGGCCACGGTCTCGCCCTCGACGAGGACGAAACACTCGTGCCAGTTGGATTCGTCCCGCTTCACCGCCGGCGGCTCGCCCTTGGCCCGGGCGATCCAGCTCTGCTCGACCTCGGCGACGTGCTTGAGCAGGCCGGACAGGGACAGCTCGCTCGCGCTGGGGCGGGAGCTCGCCTGCTCCTCCGTCAGTCCGAGCACCGCCCGGCGGATGCCGCCGCGCTGCTCCGCCAGGAAGGAGAGCAGTGCTCCGCGCTCGTCGCCCTGCGTTTCGGCTCGCACGTGAGTGACCATGACCGGCTGCCTTTCGTCGGTGCGGCGGGGACCGTCCCTGCCTGACACCGACGAAGCTACGGGCCCTTGCGGTCAGCTTCTGTCCTCAATGGTCCGGCTGGAGGGAAACCACTAGAACGGAAACGAGCTCCGCCCGTGCTGCACCGAGATCCACTTCAGCGTGGTGAAGGCGTCCAGCGTGGTCTCGCCGTTCAGGCGGCCGATTCCGGAGTGCTTCTCGCCGCCGAAGGGGACGAGCGGCTCGTCGTGGATGGTGCCATCGTTCACGTGGAACATGCCGGTGTCGACCTGCTTGGCGAAGGCGACACCGCGCTCCACGTCCGCCGTGTGGACGGCGCCGCTCAGGCCGTAGGGCGTGTCGTTGACGATGCGGATGGCCTCCTGCTCGCCGTCGAAGGGGACGAGGAGGGCGACGGGTCCGAAGAGCTCCTTGTGCAGGAGCGAGGAGTCGGCGGGGACGTCCGTGAGGACGGAGGGCTCCACCAGGTTGTCGGTCGTCGCGCCGCGCACGAGAACCGTGGCGCCCTCGGCGACGGCCTGGTCGACGGCGGCGGAAATGGCGTTCGCCTGGAGTGAGTTGATGACCGGACCGATGACCGTCTGCGGGTCGCTCGGGTCGCCGGTCCTCAGGGTGCGCACCTTGGCGACGAACTTCTCGGTGAACTCCGCCGCGACCGACCGGTCCACCAGCACACGGTTCGCGGCCATGCAGACCTGGCCCTGGTCGACGTACCGGCTGAAGACGGCCGCGTCGACCGCGTAGTCGATGTCCGCGTCGTCGAGGACCACCAGGGCGCTGTTCCCGCCCAGTTCGAGGACCGTGCGCTTGAGCTGGGCGGCACAGACGGTGGCGATGTGGCGGCCGACCTTGTCGGAGCCGGTGAAGGAGATGACCTTCGGGACCGGGTGCTCGATGAAGGCGTCGCCTATCTCGGCGATGTCCGTGAGAACGACGTTCAGCAGACCGGCCGGCAGGCCCGCGTCCGCGAAGATCTTCGCGATCAGGGTGCCGCCGACGATGGGGGTGTCCTGGTGCGGCTTGAGGACGACGGCGTTGCCGAGGGCGAGGGCGGCGGCGATGGGCTTGATGGACAGCAGGAAGGGGAAGTTGAAGGGGCTGATGACGCCCACGACGCCGACCGGGACGCGGTAGAGGCGGTTCTCCTTGCCGTCGACCGGCGAGGGCAGCAGCCGGCCCTCGGAGCGCAGCGTCAGCTGGGCCGCCTCACGCAGGAACTCCTTGGCGAGGTGGAGCTCGAAGCGGGCCTTCACATGCGTGCCGCCGAGCTCGGCGATGATCGCCTCGGTGATCTCCTGCTCACGCTCCTCGACCAGCCGCAGCGCGCGGTCGAAGATGTCACGACGGGCGTAGGGATTGACGTCGGCCCACGCTCTCTGGGCCCGGGCGGCCGCCCGATAGGCCTGATCGACCTCGTCGATGGTGGCTATCGTGATCGAGGCCAGCTTCTCGCCGTCGTACGGATTGAAGTCGATGATGTCCCAAGAGCCGGTACCCGGGCGCCACTCGCCGTCGATGTACTGCAGGGCCAGTTCGGTGAAGCAGGACGACATGTGATCCCTCAATCCCCTTGCCGCCGAAGCAGTCGAGGCAGACACCCGGTCAACCCCCGATCGACTGTTGGTCTGATCACACGTCATCGTACGTGCGAATCAAGCGAGTTGGGGGGACGGAATCGGGATGCGCAAGGACCTCACAGCAATATCGAGGGTTATCCCTACGACAGCTGCAAAAGCCCCCGAAGCAGGTCCCGGCTCTCGTCCGGGCCGGGGCTGTCCTGCTGGAGTTCCTTCAGCGCCTGCTCGTACTGGGCGACGTCCTCGCGTTTGTCCAGGTACAGCGCGCTGGTGAGCTGCTCCAGGTAGACGACGTCGGACAGGTCGGACTCGGGGAAGCTGAGGATCGTGAAGGCGCCGGACTCACCGGAGTGGCCGCCGAAGCCGAACGGCATGATCTGCAGCCGCAGGTTGGGGCGTTCGGAGATCTCGATGAGGTGCTGGAGCTGGTCGCGCATCACCTCACGGTCGCCGTAGGGGCGGCGCAGGGCGGCCTCGTCCAGGACGATGTGGAAGTCGGGGGCGGCCTCGGAGAAGAGGTGCTTCTGCCGCTCCAGGCGCAGCGTCACGCGCCGCTCGATGTCGGCCTCGCTCGCACCCTTCATACCGCGCTGCACGACCGCGCGGGCGTACGCCTCGGTCTGGAGCAGGCCGTGCACGAACTGCACCTCGTAGGCGCGGATCGCGGAGGCGGCGCCCTCCAGGCCCACATAGGTGGGGAACCAGCTGGGCAGCACGTCCGAGTAGCTGTGCCACCAGCCGGCGACGTTGGCCTCCCGGGCGAGCGCGACGAGCGAGTTGCGCTCCACCTCGTCGGTGATGCCGTACAGCGTCAGCAGGTCCTCGACGTCCCGCGTCTTGAAGCTCACCCGGCCCAACTCCATCCGGCTGATCTTCGACTCGGAAGCACGGATGGAGTACCCCGCCGCCTCGCGGGTGATCCCGCGCGCCTCGCGCAGTCGCCTGAGTTGCGAGCCGAGCAGCATGCGCCGCACCACCGATCCTGGCTCTCCCGCGCTCACGTTCGCCAGCCTCCCCAACGTCTTCAGGGGCCGAAGTCTGCCACTAAAACACTCCGAGCAGTACTCGCCCGATTACAGAGATGGAAAGAAGCCAAAGGATGCGCACAGGAAGGAGCAAGGCGAGCGCAAGCGGGTAGCAAGAGAGGGCGAGAAGATGGCGGAAAAAATGGCCAAGAAGCGGTACGGGAGCGTCCAATTCGGTCACGTGCACGTGCATCTGCCCTTGCATCTGCTGTACGCATCCGAAACCATGGTCCCGCGCCACCGCTGCATCGCAACGACCGCGAATTCCCGGGAGTGCCTCGCATGGGGACGAATGGATCGACCATGCTCGAGCCGTTACGGCAGGGCCTTCCGCCGCTGGATCCCGCGGCCGTGTCCAGTGCCGCCTCCTGCGCCCTGCCCGCCCGCTACGAAGCGGTGCGCGAGGCCAGGCGGTTCACTCGGGGAACCCTCGACCAGTGGGACATGGACGAACGCTTCGACGACGTCTGTCTCGTCGTCTCCGAACTGGTGACCAACGCCCTGCGCCACGCGCTGCCGAACGGCACCGCGCGCGTCCCGGAGCAGCACCCGCCCGTGCGGCTGCATCTGATGCGCTGGACCGAGCGACTGGTGTGCGCGGTGCGCGACCCCAGCCATGACAGTCCCGTGGCGCGCGAGACGGGCGACTTCTCGGCGGAGTCGGGCCGCGGCCTGTTCCTGGTCGACTCCTTCAGCGACAGCTGGGGCTGGCACCCGCTGGCGGGCACGCTCAACGGCAAGGTGGTCTGGGCGCTGTTCCATCTGCCAACCCCCGCCGAATGACGAACCGCGGCGCTTTCTGGCGCCGCGGTTCTACGCGCGTTACGAGATTTCGAACAGCGACCGCCGCCGACGTCGGCCCGAAGGGGCGTCAGCCGGCTATCAGATGGTCGAACTCGCCGTCCTTGATGCCCAGGAGCATCGCCTCTATCTCGGCCCGCGTGTAGACGAGCGCGGGACCGTCGGGGAAGCGCGAGTTCCGTACGGCCACGTCACCGCCCGGCAGCCGGGCGAACTCCACACAGGAACCCTGCGAGTTGCTGTGCCGGCTCTTCTGCCAGGCCACCCCGCTCAACTCTGTGGCCGCCATGCCGTTGTACACGTCGTACCCCCCGTCAACGTCGTGGTCCACAGGTCGCTCCCCGGTGGTGCATTGGCTGATGTGGCCATAGGTGCAGTGGTCAACTGACCCGGATCATAGCTCTGTTCATGTGCAGATGCATGGGCAGATGCACGTGCACGCGGGGTGGTCCCGCGATTACAGCTTTGACGACCGCTTTACCGAGGTCGTCCCAGCGTCTGCCCCGAAGTCCGCAGGGCATTCGCGCGTGCACTAGGAACAGACGCGTGGCGAGCCCCTCGTGTTCCACCGTCCACATGATCGTCCGATAGTCAGGATGACGGATCGGTCTCGGTCCGGCGGACGGACAGCATCCGTTCTCTGGCGTAGGCACGACGTTCCGCTTCTACGACACCGGGACTGGAGGGCCTCGACGCAGGCCTGAGCGGGCGGGGGCGGGAAGTGCTGGTCCACGCGGATGACCGGGGACCTCACCAGGTGCGGGACCTGGCATCGGTTTCGGCGTGGTGTTCGAATCCGCTCTTCGTCGGACCCGCGGTCGAGCAGTTCGCGGACACCGTTCGGGCGGTCGCACCGCAACCCCTCGTACGGATGGGCCCCGCCCGCTCCGTCGGCGGGCCGGGTCGCAGGGGGCCGCCAGCGACTGTCACGCCGTTCCGGCCGCGCTTTCCGCCACGGACGCTACGGCTCCGCCCGGGACCGAGGCCGAAAATCCCCGGTCCCGGGCGAAGCGGAGACGAAGGGCCCTTGCCTCGCCGCGGCGGGCGGGTCCGGGGGGGCCGGGCGGGTCCGGTGGTCCAAGTAGTCGGGGAGGTCCGGGGGTCCGGGAGACCCAGGAGATCCGGTGGTCCAAGTAGTCCGGGAGGTCCGGGGGGCCGGAGGGCCGGAGGGCCGGGCCGTTCCAGTTGGGGCTTTGCAGCTCCCACAGGCCGCCCCCACGGTCTCCCCGGCCCGTCCTGGTAGCTTGCTGCGGTCCTTCCGGTCTGCGGGCCGGCCGGCTACTGCTTGGGAGCTTCCAGTGACTTCGGCGACCTTCTCGCGTCCTTCGCTCGGCGCGGCGCGCAAGGTGTCGCGCCGGTGGGTCCGGCTCGCGGCCGTGGGTACGGGGCTGGCGGGTGTGCTCGCGCTGAGCGCGTGCAGCAGCGGTGGCGGCTCCGAGGACGAGTCCTCGGCGAGCCCCGACTCGACGGCGACCGCGACCGCGACCGCGGACACCGGGGGCGCCACCAGCGGGGCGACGGCGGCGTCCGCCGAACTGAAAGGCAGTTGGCTCGCCACGACCGACGGTCAGGCGGTGGCACTGGTGATCACCGACAAGCAGGCCGGACTCTTCGCCACCGGCGGGACCGTGTGCAGCGGGACCGCGGGCGAGGAGGCCGGGATGCAGATGATCCACCTCAAGTGCACGGACGGCAGCAAGGACCGGGCGACGGGCATGGTCGACTCGGTCGACAAGACAACGCTGAAGGTCACCTGGGAGGGCGATCTCGGCAAGGAGACGTACACCAGGTCGGAGGGCGGCCAGCTGCCCTCCGGGCTGCCCACGGCGAGCCTCGGGTCCTGACCGGCCGAGGATCATCCCGGGGGGCGTGCAACGGGACGGCCGGTTCATGCGTGATGATCCATGGCACCATCACGACCTCAGGGGACCACTCATGCGCGCCATGCCGATCACCGTCGCCGCCCTCGCCGCGGCCCTCCTCCTCACCGCCTGCGACAGCGGCGGCGGGGACACCACCGACGAGAAGACCACCACCAGCAAGTCCAGCAGCACCGCCTGCAAGATCGACGGGGTCGGCGTGGAGGTCGGGCCGGTCAACGCCGCCCCGGCCGCCGGGGACACCGGCAACGTCTCCGTCACGATCACCAACACCGGCTCCGAATGCACTCTGGACGGCTTCCCGGCCGTCGGCCTCTCCGCCGGCAGCACCTCCGCCACCGTCCCGCAGGACGAGGCCGCGCAGGCGCAGAAGCTGACCCTCGCCAAGGATGCGACCGCCTCCTTCACGATCACCTACGTGCGCGGCGAGGCGGGCGGCGCCAAGAGCCTCGCGGTGAAGACCGTGAAGTTCAGCCTGCCCGGCGCCTCCGCGACCCACAGCTTCGAGTGGTCGTACGGCGATGTCGCGCTGAAGGACGGCACGGACGAGCCGGACGCCTCCGTGAGCGCCTTCCAGCAGGCCGGCGACTGACGAGAGGTCAGGGCAGCCGGGGCCGGGACCGCACCTGGGCCCGGTCCGCCGCCTCGGCACCCTCGGTCCAGCCCGCCGCGTCGCTCACCCCGCGCAGGCGGGTCGTGACCGTCTCCGGGAACATGCGGTCCGTAGCGGCCGTGACCGCGACCTCGCGGGAGGCGAGGACGGGGAGCAGGTCGTCGGTCACCTGGGTCTCGGCGGCTGCCGCGAGGCGGCTGCCGATGCGGTGGGCGTACGCGGCGAGGAACGACTGCCGGAAGGCCTTGGTGCGCTTGCGGCCGCCCGCGCGCTGGGCCGCCTCCGCCTTGGTCATCGCCGTCGTGGCCTGCACGAGCAGCGAGGTGTAGAGGAGCTCCACCGCCTCCAGGTCGGCCTCGAACCCGACGACCGTGGAGAAGCAGAGAGGTTCGTTCCACACGGCCCGGCAGTGGTTCGCGTCGGAGACCGCGTCCAGCAGCACCGCCTTGGCCTGCTCGTACGGCGGCTCGACCCCGATCCGGCAGGCGCCGGGGGCGTCGGGGGCCGGGGCCCGGGCGGCGAGCAGCGCCTCGTCGACGCTGTGCCGGGCCATGAGCTCCTGCGCCTTGGCGCTCAGCGCCTCCGCCTCCTCCGGGAACCCGGTCGCCTCCGCCTTGGCGAGCAGCGCACGGATCCGGCCGAGCATGCGGGAGTCCGAGCCGGAGCCGGACCCGGGCTGCCGCCGCGCGGGCTCCGCCAGGGGTTCCAGCGTGGGCAGGCGCAGCAGCAGGCGGTACAGCTCCAGGACAGCCGTGGCGTGCGAGAAGCGGTCGGTGCGGGGTGGCGCCTCGGCGGTCAGCTCGTCCAGCTGCGCCGCCCAGCGGGGGCCGCGCGAACCGTCGTCGGGCGCCTGCGCGCGGATCGACACCGATATGAGGCGTACGTGTACGTCGTCCAGGTCGCGCCGCACGAGGCGTACGAGGTCGGCGGGCTGCCAGCCGCGCCGCCAGGCCGTCGCCACGAACTCCCGTCCTCGGCGCTCGAGTTCGGCGTCGGACGCCGGGTCGGACGCGAGAAGCGAGGCGCCAGTGTCGAGGGTGGTGTCGGTGGCGTCGTAGAGGGCGGCCCGGAAGGCGCGCTCGACGGTGCTGGTCGTACTGCTCACCCGTCGATCGTGCCACGTGGTCGCGGGACTCCCGGCCCCGCCCGCGTTTCAGCACCCTCGCCTCAGCCCCCGCGCCTCAGCCCCCGCGCCTCAGCCCTCCCACCTCGGCCCCCTCGCCTCAGCCCCCGGAATTCGGTCGCCGAGGTCCCGGGCGGGCCCGAGCATGGCTGTCATGGTGGACACATCCTTGTACGCGACGTTCCTCGTCGCCGCCTTCGCGCTCTGCGTCACCCCCGGCCCCGACATGATGCACGTGCCCGCGCAGCTCATGGTTCTGGGGCTCACCATCGTGGTGATGGGCTTCGCGGTCGACGGCTCGATCGGCCTGCTCTCCGGGAAGCTCTCCGCGCTGCTGCGCCGCAGCCGACGGGTGGCGCGCGGGCTCAACATCTTCAGCGGGACGGTCTTCACCGGGTTGGCGCTGCGGTTGGCGGCCTCGCCGAAGTAGGCGGCGCGGACTGTCAACCAAGGGTTGACGCTCGGAAGGCGTCAACCTACGGTTGTCACATGACGACGAACCCGACCATCACGTCATCCGTACGTCTCGACGACCTCATCGCCGCCATCAAGAAGGTCCACGCCCAACCCCTCGACCAGCTCCAGGACGCGGTGATCGCCGCCGATCACCTCGGCGACGTGGCCGATCACCTGATCGGTCACTTCGTGGACCAGGCCCGCCGCTCCGGCGCCTCCTGGACGGACATCGGCAAGAGCATGGGGGTCACCCGGCAGGCGGCGCAGAAGCGGTTCGTGCCGAAGGAGGGCACGGACCTGGGCGCGAACCAGGACTTCGGCCGCTACACACCCCGCGCCCGCAACACGGTGATGGCCGCCCACAACGAGGCCATCGCCGCCCGCAACTCCGAGGGCCGCCCCGAGCACCTGGTCCTCGGCCTGCTGGCCGAACCGGAGGGCCTGGCCGCCAAGGCGATCACCGCGCAGGGCGTCCTCCTCGACGCCGTACGCCAGGCCGCCACCGCCGCGCTGCCGCCCGCCGCCGAGGAGGTCCCGGAGCTCGTGCCCTACGGCTCCGACGCCAGGAAGGTCCTGGAGCTCACCTTCCGCGAGGCCCTGCGCCTCGGCCACAACTACGTCGGCACCGAGCACATCCTGCTCGCCCTGCTGGAGTTCGAGAACGGCGAGGGGGTGCTGTCGGGCCTGGGCATCACCAAGCCGGCGGCGGAGGCGTGGATCGCCGCGGCGCTCGCCAAGGTCACGGTGAAGTTCGGCGAGGACAGCTGAGGCAGCCGAGGCAGCCAAGGCAACTGGGGCTCCTTGCCGAAGGCCCGTTGTCAGACCCTCCTGCCACACTCGCAGCATGGCCGACCGGTGGGCGCTCGCTCCGGCCGAGGACGGTGGCGTGGAGATCGCCCCCCTCGGTCCGGACGGGCTGCCCGCCGGGCCGGTGCTGCGGGAGCCGGATCTCGCCGAGGCCGTACGCCGCCGACCGGACGTGACGCGCTGGGTGTGGCGCTCCACCGCCGAGGTCTATCCGCGTCTGCTCGCCACGGGGGTGCGAGTAGAGCGGTGTTACGACATCGAGGACGCGGAGACGCTCCTCCTCGGCCACGAGGGTCGCTATGGCGAACCCCGGTCGGCGACCGCCGCCCTCGCCCGGCTGCGTGGCGGCCCGGTACCGCCCGATCCGCCCCAGCGGTCCGCCGAACCCGGCGCGCAGTCCCCGCTGTTCGAGCCACAGGGCAGCCGCGGCCTGCCGCTGACCGACCTCGTCGAGGTCTACGCCGAGCAGCAGCGGCGGCACGACCGGTCCGCCCACCCCGACCGGCTGCGGCTGCTGACGGCCTCCGAGTCGGCGGGGATGCTGGTGGCCGCCGAGATGAACCGCGCGGGACTACCGTGGAGCGCGGACGTGCACCGCGAGGTGCTGCACGAACTGCTCGGCGAGCGGTACACCGGCGGAGGTGAGCCCCGGCGCCTGGCCGAGCTGGCGGACGAGGTGTCGGCCGCGTTCGGCCGCCGGGTGCGGCCCGACCTGCCCGCCGACGTGGTCAAGGCCTTCGCCCAGGCCGGGATCAAGGTCGGATCGACCCGTCGCTGGGAGATCGAGTCCCTCGACCACCCAGCGGTGAAGCCACTGGTCGAGTACAAGAAGCTGTACCGGATCTGGGTCGCGCACGGCTGGTCCTGGCTCCAGGACTGGGTGCGGGACGGGCGGTTCCGGCCGGAGTTCATCGCGGGCGGGACGGTCACCGGGCGCTGGGTGACCAACGGCGGGGGCGCGTTGCAGATCCCCAAGGTCATCCGGCGTGCCGTCGTCGCCGAGCCCGGCTGGCGGCTCGTCGTCGCGGACGCCGACCAGATGGAGCCGCGGGTGCTCGCCGCGATCTCCCGTGACCCCGGTCTGATGGAGGTGGCCGGCCGGGAGAGCGACCTGTACCAGTCCGTCTCCGACCGTGCCTTCTCCGGCGACCGCGCCCAGGCCAAGCTCGCCGTGCTCGGCGCGGTCTACGGCCAGACCTCCGGCGACGGCCTGAAGAACCTCGCCGCCCTCAGACGCCGCTTCCCCAAGGCGGTGGCGTACGTCGACGAGGCTGCGCGGGCCGGGGAGGAGGGGCGGCTGGTGCGGACGTGGCTGGGGCGCACCTGTCCGCCGGCGGCCGGGGCGGGCGACGACGGGATGGAGGAGGCGGGCATCCCCCAGGACGATCCGGCCGAACAGCCCGCGGAGCAGGGGTGGATGCCCGGTTACGCCTCCAGCAACGCCCGCGCCCGCGGCCGCTTCGCCCGTAATTTCGTCGTCCAGGGCAGCGCGGCCGACTGGGCCCTGCTGCTGCTCGCCGCGCTGCGGCGGACCTGTGCCGGTCTGGCGGCCGAGCTGGTCTTCTTCCAGCACGACGAGGTGATCGTGCACTGCCCGCAGGAGGAGGCCCACACGGTCGTCGCGGCGATCCGGGAGGCGGCGGACCTGGCGGGGCGGCTGACGTTCGGCCAGACGCCGGTGCGGTTTCCGTTCACTACGGCGGTGGTGGAGTGCTATGCGGACGCGAAATGAGGGGCTGAGAGGGGCTGAGAGGGGCTGAGCGTGAGCGGCTGAGTCAGCGGGTCGCGGCGAGCAGGTCCCCGAGCTCCTGCACGATCGCCTTCTCGTCCGTCCCGTCCAGCGCCGCGAGGGCCGCACGCCACTCCTCGCACGCCTCCTCGACGCGCCCCTGCTCGCGCAGCAGGAGTCCGTGCTGGTGCCGGGCGAGCCCGCCCGTGTAGCCGTCGGCGCGGGCGTCCGCGCGGCGCAGCAGCTCGGCGCACTCGCGGGTGGCGTGTTCGGCGCGGCCGAGCAGCCGCAGGGTACGTACCAGGCCGAGCCGGGTCTGCGACTCGCCGTGCCAGTCGCCGTGGCCGCCGAGGATGCGCAGGCTCTCCTCGAAGTGGGGCAGGGCGGCGACCGGTTCGCCGAGGGTCAGATGGGCGTAGCCGATGTTGCAGTGCGCGGAGTGCTGCACGATGAAGGCGCCGATCTCGTCCCCGAGGGCGAGGGAGCGCCGGTGCTGCTCGATCGCGGCCCTGGGGTCGGTGTGCTCGTACAGGTTGCCGAGGTGGCTGTGGGTGACGGCCTCGCCGTGCGGGTCGTTCAGCTGCCGCGAGTACTCCAGGCTCTGCAGCAGCGCCTCGCCGGACTCCTCGTAGCGCCCGAGCCCTTCGAGCAGCAGCCCACGGTTGTTGAGACAGCGCCGGATCCGGGAGAGCCGCTCCAGTCGGCGCCAGATCGTCAGGGCACGGTCGTTGAGGGCGAGGGCGTCCTTCTGGCGGCCGGTCAGGAAGTGCAGGGCAGCGAGGTCGCCCAGGGCGTAGGCCTCGGCCGCCTCGTCCCCGAGCCGCCGCGCCACGGCGAGCGCGGCCCGCCCGAGCACCTCCATCTCGGCGACACGGCCGCTGCGCTGGACGTAGGGGAAGAAGAGGCGGAGGAGGCTGGAGATGTGGGCGGCCTGGGCGGCGCTCCGCAGGCACTCCGGGGCACCTGGGGCAGCGGAAGCAGCGAAGGCACCTTGGGCGGCGCCCCGGTCCCCCGCCTTCCTGGCGTGGCGTTCGTGGCGCTCCGCCAGCGTGACGATGTTCTCCAGTTCCAGCTCGCCCCAGGCGAAGGCCTCCTCCGGGCTGCCGAAGGGCGGCACGGTCTGCGCCGTGCGCTCGGGCAGCCGGCAGGCGGTCGGGCGGCGGCGGTCGTCCTGGTCGGGGCCGGGTTCGACGATCGCGGTGAGGACACGTTCGGCGACGGCGGCGTACCAGCTGAGGGCGGTGTCAGCGGGGTCGGTGTCGTCGTCGATGCCGTGGGCGGCCTCCGTGTCGGCGAGTTCGCGGGCGAAGTCGCGGACCAGGTCATGGGGGGTGTAGCGGCCGTACGCCGTCTCCTCCAGGAGGGCCACGTCGACGAGGCGGTCGAGGGCGGCCTCGGCGCGGCGCTCGTCGGTGCCGGTGAGCCGGGCGAGCAGGGGTGCGCCATACGCGGGCAGGTCGAGGGCGCCGATGCGGCGCAGGGCGAGGGCCGCGTCCCGGTCAGCCTCGCGCTCGGATGCGGCGAGCGCGTCGTGGGCGACGGCGAGGGAGCGGCGAACGCTCAGGTCGTCGTACTCCAGATGGCGCAACCTCCCTTCCGTGGCGGCCAGTTGACCGGCCAGCACGTCCGGAGTGAGGGCGCGGCGCGCGGCGAGGCGGGCGGCGACGACGCGCAGGGCGAGCGGGAGGCGGCCGGTGAGTTCGACGAGGGGGTGGGCGGCATCGAGGGCGTCACGGCCGGAGACGGCGCGCAGCAGCGCCGCGCTGTCCTCGTCCGACAGCGGCGCGAGCGGGAAGCGGCGGGCGCCGTCGAGCGCGGTCAGCGGGGAACGGCTGGTGACGATCACCGCACAGCCGGTACCGGCCGGCAGCAGCGGCCGTACCTGCGCCGCGTGCGCGGCGTCGTCCAGCACCATCAGCGTGCGCGTCGGTGCGAGCAGGGAGCGCAGCAACGCGGCGGCGGCGTCCGGGTGTTCCGGGATGCGGCGGGGTTCGGTACCGAGGTCGCGCAGCAGGGCTGCGAGGGCCTGGGCGGGGGTGAGAGGGGTCATGCCCGGGGTGGCGCCGTGCAGGTTGAGGTACAGCTGACCGTCGGGGAAACGCTCCCGCAGACCGTGCGCGACGTACAGCGCGAGGGCGCTCTTGCCGACGCCGGCCATACCGCTGACGACGACGAGGGGGACGGGGCCGCCTTCGCCGCTGTCGGCGGCGGCGACAGCGGGAGAGTCGGCGGCCAGGGTCCGGCGCAGGGCGTCCAGGACGTCGGAGCGGCCGGTGAAGTACGCCGGTGCGGGCGGGAGTTGGGCGGGGCGAGGCGGGTGAGGGGCGGCCGCGACAGGGGTGGCAGAGGGGGCGGAAGCCGCCCGCGACGGGGCGGGCTCATCACCGTCGGCGTCGCGGGCACCCGACACGGCACGATCGCCCAGGACGTCACCGGTCTCCCCCGGCACGCGCATCTCCCCCGCCACACCGGCCACGCCCGGCACCCCCCTCAGCACCTCCACGTGTGCCTCGCGCACGCCCGGGCCCGGTTCGACGCCGAGTTCGTCGACGAGGCGGGTGCGCAGGTCGCGGTGGACGGCGAGGGCCTCGGCCTGGCGGCCGGTACGGTGCAGGGCGAGCATCAGCTGGCGCTGGTACGCCTCCCGCAGCGGATACTCGGCGGCCAGCGCGGCCAACTCCGGGACCAAGGGGACGAGTCGGGTACCGCCCACAGCCAGCTCGGCGTCGTAGCGCCACTCCAGCAGGAGCAGCCGCGCCTCCCGGAGCCGCTGGACGAACGCGTACCCGCCCACCTCGGACGGCAGCCCGCTCAGCGGCGTGCCCCGCCACAGCGCGAGCGCGGCCACGCACTCGTGCACGACCCGCTCCCAGTGGCCGGCGGCATGCGCACCGCGCGCCGCGACCATGTGCCGATCGAACACATGAACGTCCAACTCGCCCTGCTCGACGCGCAGCAGATAGCCGGGTGGCACGGCGCGCAGCCGGTCCGGGTCGTCGAGCAGCCGGCGCAGTCGGGCCACATGGTTGTGCAGCGAGGCCTGCGCGGAGGCGGGCGGCGCGCCGGCCCACAAGGTGTCCTTGAGCGACTCGACCGGGACGACCCGGCCGGCTTCGAGCAGCAGCGCGGCCAGCAGCGTCCGCACCTTGGGACTGCCGACGGTACGGACACCGGCACGGACACCGGCACGGGCGACGACCTCGGGAGCGCGATCCGCGCCGCCCTCACCCTCGTAGCACTCCCCCGTGTCGTACAGAACCGGCGGACCCAGCAGTCCGAACCGCAGCGCGCACCGCATCACGCCGCCCACTGCCTTCCCGCGCGCCGTGCCCGACCGCGCCCTCCGGCGGAACCCTGCCGTGACTGGCGGGTTTTCGCCTCTTCACAGCGGTATCCCGCCACCTTGCCTCTGCCGGTCTCCGCAGGAATCCGCTACGGTTCCGGCGGTTTTCCGGTGCCACCCGGCGAGTTCAGGCCAGTGGAGCGGCGGCAACGAAGAAGACCGTTGGCCACATGTTAGCGATCCGTTGGCCAGGCCTGATCTGATCATTACATCGGATCCGGCTCCGACGGTGCGCGCGTCATGGACGCGAAACTCGGGGGAGTGTCGCCGCCGCGGCCGGATCCGGGGACGTGAGGGGCCTCGGTCGTCGGAGGTGAACGACCGGGGCCCTCGTCCCATGACCGGTCCTGTTCTCAGATGACCGGCGGCCGCCCCAGCCGCGTCAGCCGCCACACCGTCCGCCAGCGCATGGGCCGGCGTTCCCCGGCCGGCTCGCGCAGCCCCTCCGTGAAGCCGCCGAACCAGGCGCGCAGTCCGCCGAGCGACCGGGTCCGCAGCAGCGTGACGAGTACCCACACCCCCAGGTGGACCGGGATGAGCGGCAGCGGCAGATTGCGCCGGACCAGCCAGACCCGGTTGCGGGCGGTCACCCGGTGGTAGATGGCGTGCCGGGCGGGCGAGGTCTTCGGGTGCTGGAGCAGTAGTTCGGGTGCGTAGAGGATGCGCCAGCCCCTGTCGGCGGCGCGCCAGGCCAGGTCGGTCTCCTCGTGCGCGAAGAAGAACGCGGCGGGCCAGTCACCGGTCTCCGCCAGCATCGCCATGCTCAGGGCGTGCCCGCCGCCGAGAAACCCGGTCACGTACCCGCCCCGCATCGGGTCGGAGGCTCCGGCCCGCGGCACATGCCGCCGCTGCGTCTCCCCGTGCTCGTCGGCGATACGGAAGCCGACGATGCCCAGGCGCGGGTCGGCGGCGTACAGGTCCCGTACGCGGCGCAGCACGTCGGCGTCGACGAGCAGTCCGTCGTCGTCGAGTTCCACCACGACGTCGACGTCACCGAACTCGCGGAGCCGGGCGAGGGCGACGTTGCGCCCGCCGGGGCAGCCGAGGTTCTCGGCCTCCTCGATGAGGGTGACCTCACCGGGCAGCGAGAGACGGCGGGCGAACTCGGGCAGCCGGCAGCCGTTGCCGACGATCACGATGCGGGCGGGCGCGAGGTCCTGCTTGGCCACCGACTCCAGCAGGGCGTCGACTTCGGCGGGCCTGTTCCCCATGGTCACCACCGCGACGGCGATTCTCGGCTCCACCGACATCCCTCACCCCATCCAACCGACGACGACGTCCGTCGTTCACCAAGATGTTGCCTCAGATGCTGCGGTTTCCCTGATTCTGATTCACTTTGCGTCCTTTTTGCGGCGATTTTCCTCGCATCGTAGTCCGCTGTGTATGCGTTGTACGCGATCACCGCCGACCGCTGCCGACCGCTGCCGCCGCGGACCGGAGATGATCACACTGGACGTATCCCATCCGGAGGAACCGTGGAGGAACCGACATGACCTTCCGCTGTGCCGTACTCGACGACTTCCAGGGCGTCGCGACCACCCTCGCCGACTGGGCGCCGCCGGCCGGCCGGGTGGAGGTCGTCACCTTCACCGAGCACTTCGGCAGCGAGGACGAACTCGCGGCGGCCCTCGCCGACTTCGACTGCGCGGTCACCCTGCGCGAGCGCGTGCCCTTCCCTGCCTCGCTCCTCGACCGGCTGCCGCGACTGCGGCTCCTGGTCGCCTCCGGCATGCGCAACTCGGTGATCGACTACACGGCCGCGAAGGCCAACGGCGTGACCGTCTGCGGCACCGAGAGCCTCTCCACGCCTCCGGTCGAACTCACCTGGGCGCTCCTGCTCGGCCTCGCCCGCGGCCTCGTCCAGGAGAGCACCGCCCTGCGCGAGGGCGGACCCTGGCAGTCCACCGTCGGCGCCGACCTGCACGGCCGACGGCTCGGCCTGCTGGGCCTGGGGAAGATCGGGAGCCTGGTGGCCCGGGTCGGCCTCGCCTTCGGCATGGAGGTGAGCGCCTGGAGCCAGAACCTCACCCAGGAGCGCGCGGACGAGGTCGGCGTGCGGCGGGCGGCCTCCAAGGAGGAGCTGCTCGCCGGCAGTGACTTCATCTCCGTCCACCTCGCCCTGAGCGACCGCACCCGAGGCCTGCTCGGCCCCGCCGAACTCGCCCTCCTCAAGCCGACGGCGTATCTGGTGAACACCTCGCGGGCCGCCATCGTCGACCAGGAGGCGCTGCTGGCGGCGCTGCGTGAGGGCCGCATCGCGGGCGCGGGTGTGGACGTCTTCGACGTGGAGCCCCTCCCCGCCGACCACCCGATGCGCACGGCCCCACGCCTGCTGGCCACCCCGCACCTCGGGTACGTCTCCCGCGCCAACTACGAGCGGTACTACGGGCAGGCGGTGGAGGACATCCAGGCGTACCTGGAGGGGGCGCCGGTGCGGGTGCTGGGGTGAGCACCTGATCACGCCACCCCCAGTTCGCACCACACGAGCTTGCCCCGCCGCCCGAACCTCGACAGCGGCTGCCGGCCCCACAGATCGGCACACTTCCGCACGAGGGCGAAGCGCGAAGGTTCAGGTCGTTCCGGCCGAGCTGGGCGAACTGCCGCTGCTGCGGGGCTTCGACGACCGTGACGTGCTCGGCGCGCCGGCGGAGAAGTTCGTGCAGAAGGAGTTCGAGCCAGGTGCTCGGTGCTGTGACGATAGCGGATGTCCGACCGGCCGCGGCCGGGACCACCTGTCGCCTTTTATGGCGACGCCGTACCCCATTGACTCGAATGCCTGAACGGCGAAATCCTTCTCTTCGAATTCACGGAGAGACGGGCGGTCGTTACGGTGACCATAGCGGAGACGGAAACAGGTTCATTGAGTCGGCTCGCCGGAGGGCCGACGGAAGCTGTCTGGTCGGGGGATTCTCTCGCAGGGCGAGAGGAACTGTGGCGCATTCCCATGGGAACCGAGGTGACGGCCGAGCTCATTGCTGCCGCCCGATTGGCGATATCAAGTGGGGCCCGGATCGACATCGGCGGAGCACGCCCCGGCAGGCTGCCTTACGTCGAGGAATTCGCGGCCGAGCTGCACAGGCGACTGACGGGTGATCCGGGGTTCGTCGTGGTGACCGGGTTCCCGGTGGACCGTGCCGATCAGCGTGAGGTCGAGATGGCCTACTGGATCCTCGGACAGCTCCTCGGCCGACCGGTTTCGCAGAGTCGTAAGGGCGACCTGCTGGGGCGGGTCGAGGACCAGGGCGCCGACGTGTCCAGCCCGGTCCAGCGCGGGTACGAGAGTTCCGCCGAGCTGCCGTTCCACGTGGACCGGACGGACGTGATCGGGCTGCTGTGCGTGCGTCCAGCCCGCAGTGGCGGCCTGAGCAGGCTGGCGTCGTCCCGGTTCGTCCACGACGTGCTGGCGAGTGAGCATCCGGAACTGCTTCAGGAGCTGTGCCGCCCGTTCCCCAACGACCGACGGGGCGAGGAGCAGCCGGGCGAGGCCCCCTGGTCCGGCATCCCTGTGTTCAGCCGAACCGGCGGGGACTTCGCGGCCCGGTATGTACGGCGTTTCATCGAGGGATCGCAGCGGCACGCCACGGCGCCCCGGCTCACGGAGCGCCAGATCGCCGCGATGGACGCGCTCGACCGGACACTGCGGCAGCCGGGCGTCGCCCTCGACATGGAGCTGCGCGCCGGCGACCTGCAGCTCATCAACAACTTCCACATCCTGCACGCCCGGACGGCCTTCACCGACGGCGCGGAGCGCGGGCGACTGCTGCTCAGGCTGTGGCTGGCCTTCTCCGGCAGCCCGGAACTTCCCCAGGACTTCGCCTCGCTGTACGGCGCCACCGCCGCCGGCAGCTATCGGGGAGGGGTATGGCCGACCGGCGTCACACCGCCAGGGCTGGGCCGGCCGCTGGCCGAGCTCGGCTGAGGTGCCGAGGACCGGGATGGGACACACGGTGCCGGAACTCTCCCGTGTCGGCACGGTGGAGCTCCTCGACCACGATCGTCTGCCGGGGACCGCGACCGGCCCCGGTGCGCCGGGGTCCATGCTGCTCCTGCACGGGTTCGGCGACGACAAGACCGGGCTCCGGGCGATCGGTGACGCCCTCTGCCCGGCCGGCTCCGTCGCCGTCTACCCCTCGCTGCGCGCCCACGGCACCAGCCCGGCCCCGGCCTGGGGGTACTCGCCGCTGGACTTCGCGGCCGACGTGCAGCGGATCCTCGACCCGGCGGCCGAGCCACTGCACGTGATCGGGTACTCGTACGGGGCCCTGGTCGCCGCCGTACTGGGGGTCGCCCTGGGGCCGCGCCGGATATCCAGCGTCGCCCTCCTCGACCAGTCGTTCGAACGACTTCCGGAACGGTACGAGGCCGACGAGTGGGCCGAGGCCAGTTTCCTCAAGTGGCATTACGACTATCACCATCTGCTGGACGCACTGGAAAATCTGGGGATACCCGTTCTTTCCGTCGTCGCCCGCCAGAGCCCGGTGGTTCCGGAAGCGGAGCGGACGCGCATGCTTGCCCGCTCCCAACGCGGAGGACATTTTTCCTGCGTCGTCACGGAAGGCACCCACCAGTCCTTCCTCCGGAATTCTGCCACCGGGATCATCGAAAAATTCTACGCCCGATTCATGGAGACCTGCACGTGACGGAAAGCGGCACCGATGAAAATATCCTGAGTACCCTGGACACTCTGCTGCGTATTCACCGCGATCTGCTTCAGGCAACAGACCTCGGTCCCGACGACAATTTCTTCGACCGCGGCGGCAACAGCATTCTGGCCTTCCGGCTGATCCGCCGGGCGCAGGAGGAGCTCGGGGTCCGGCTGTCCGCCCGTACGGTCTTCACCGCCGCGTCCGTCCGGGAGCTCGCCGAACGGACGGACGCGGCCGAGGCGGTGCCGGTCATGGCACCCGCCGTCGCGTCCGACGGCCGTGCGTCGATGGCCCAGGAGTGGGCCGTGCTGTCCTCGCTCGGCGACCCGGACGCGCCGGCGCTCCAGTTCCACGCGGCCTACCGGCTGCGCGGGCCTCTCGAACCGGCGCTGCTGGAAGGCGCGTTGCAGGCGGTGGCCGAGCAACACGCGGCGCTGCGCACCGGGTTCGAGGCGCGCGAGGGCACAGTGCGCCAGCACGCCGTCGACGGGGCCCGTGTGGAGCTGCTGGTCGACGAGCTGTCCTGGCTACCCGAGGACGAGCGGTCCGAGGAGGCGGTGCGACTCCTCGACAAGGAGGTCCGCCGTACCTTCGACCGCACCGCGCCGCCCCTGTTCCGGGCTCACCTGGTGCGCTGCGCCGCGGACGACCACTACCTGGCCCTCGTGTTCGACCACCTGGCCGCCGACGGCTGGTCACTGGACGTCCTGACCGCGGACCTGGCCACCGCCTACCGCTCCCTGGCTGCCGGTGAGCGCCCCCAGCTCACCGGCTCGGGAACGTACGCGGACTGGGCGGCACTCCAGTGGGACGGCTACCGGAGCGGCCGCGGCGACGAGGTCGCGCAGTACTGGCTCGACCAACTCGGCCCCGACCCCACGGCGTTGGAACTACGGCTGCCCGGCTACCTGCCGGACGGCGGACTGCACGACCCGGCGAGCCTGGAGTACGACGTCCCCGCGCAGGTGGTCGAGGCACTCGACGTCCTGTGCGCACGGCTGCGCACGACGCCGTACGTCGTGACGCTCGCCGCGCTCAAGGCGCTGGTCGCGCTGCGCACCGGGCGCTCCCGGGTCACCCTGCTCACCAGCGCGGCCAACCGGCTGGAGCCGGACTTCCAGGACACCGTCGGCTGGTTCGCGAACGGGGTCTTCCCGACGACCGAGGTCGACCTCTCGCACGACTTCGCGCAACTCGTCGCCGACGTACGGGAGACCGCGCTCGCGGCGACCGCGCACGGCGACCTGCCGGCGGCGTACGTCCGCGCCCGGATGTGGCCCGGCACGGCCGCCGGGTCCGGCGGTTTCCGCAAGTCCCCCGGCGTCTACTTCATGTTCAACGACGTGTGGGGCGGGTCGCTGCGGCTCGGCGAGACGCGGGCCGAGCCGGTCTTCCTGCCGGAGACGGCGGACTCACCCGGCCTGCATCTGTGGCTGCTGCGGCAGGGCCCGGACGTGCGCTTCACCGCGCTGTACTACCGCTCCGAGTATCCCGACGTCGTGGTACGGGAGTTCGCCCGGGACTTCCTGGCCGCCGTCGAGGCGCTCGCGGCCCACCCCGATCTGCCGGTGCGGGAGGTACTCGCACCCGGCCACCTCTCCCAGCGATAGGACCGGCATGCCCGACATCGACTACGACTCCTACGCCCGCGACGGCCACCACCTGCTGCCCGGCCTCCTCGCCGACAAGGACCAGCGACGTGCCGTCGAGTTCTTCGACGCCTTCGACGCGGCCGACGAGGTGCCCGACAGTTACGAGGCCGAATACGACAAGGCGGGTGCGGACGGTACGGAGGGCGGCCCCCGCAGGCTGCGCAAGCTCCGGCGGCTGCTGTGGAACGACCCCGAGCTGTGGGGCCCGCTCCTGGTCCGCTCCGGCGTCACCGACATCGCCCGGCGGCTGATCGGCGACGGCGCGGCCGTGGTCTTCCACGCCGCCTTCCTCAAGCCCGCCCGGGTCGGCACGGAGGTGACCCTCCATCAAGACCAGGCCCTGTGGACCTACCAGTACCCCAAGGCGTTCAGTGTCTGGTTCGCCCTCACCCCGGTGTCCCCCGCCAACGGCGGCCTCTTCGGCTGTCCCGGCTCGCACGCCGGCGGCCACATCCCGCACCGCGAACGCCCGCACTACCGCTGGCACCCGGGCCTGGACGCCGCCGAGGACGGGCTGCGCGAGCCCGTCCAGTTCGAGCTCGACCCCGGTGACGCCGTGATGTGGGACCGCTACTTCGCGCACGGCAGCGCCGCCAACACCTCACCGCACGACCGGCGCGGCATGGTCGTCGTCTTCGCCGACGCCTCCGACCCGGAGTTCCGCGCCAAGGACAGCTTCCCGCTCGCCGACCTCCAGGACCTCCGGGAGACCCCGTGACCTACATCATCGACAGCACGCTGCGCGAGGGAACGCAGTCGGCGCACGGTCGTTTCACCCTCGAGCAGAGCGTCGACATCGCCACCCTGCTCGTCCGCTCGGGGGTGGACGCCATCGAGTGCGGACACCCCTCCATCGACCCGCAGGAGATGCTGCGCGTCGCGGCCGTGGTGGAGGCGGCCGGAGACGTACCGGTGCTGGCCCACGCCCGCGCGCACGTCGACGACATCGACGCGGTCGCCAAGAGCGGGGCGGCCTGGGTGGGCGTCTTCCTCGGCGTCAACGAGATCTCGCGCCGCTCGCGGCTGCCCGGCCGCAGCGTCGAGGACCTTCACCTGCGGATCGAGGAGTCCGTCACGCACGCCCGGCGCCTCGGGCTCCGGGTGCGGTTCACGGTGGAGGACAGCAGCCGTACGCCGGTCGAAGACCTGATCGCGGCGTACCAGGTCGCGGTGGCGGCCGGGGCCGAGCGGATCTGCTTCGCGGACACGGTCGGGGTGCTGGAGCCGCACGAGGTCCGCGACCGGATCGAGCAGCTGCGCACCGCATGTCCCGGCACCGACATCGAGGTGCACCTCCACGACGACCGCGGACTCGCCCTGGCCGGCACGCTCGCGGCACTCGACGCGGGCGCCGACTGGGCGTCCACCTCGGTCAACGGGCTCGGTGAGCGGGCCGGCATCACGGACTACGCCGCGCTCGCCGCGAACCTCGACTTCCGGGGCACCCGGCCACTGGCCGCCGGTGAACTGCTGCCCGAGCTCAGCCGCCTCGTCGGCGCCTACTCCCGCTCCATGCCGGACCACCGGCGGCCGGTCGTCGGGCGGGATGTCTTCCACCACGTCGCCAAGCTCCATGTGGCGGCCGTGGAGCGCGATCCCGCGTCGTACGAGTGGATGGACCCGGCGCGAGTGGGCCGCACGGGCACCACTCGGCGGGCGGGCCTGCCCGAGCGGCCGGAGCAGTGGATCAACGATCCGCAGATCATCTCCGCCGCCGAGCTGCGTCACCACCGCAAGGGCCCGGGTGACCGCTTCGTGGTGGTCGACAACCGATTCGTGCCCGGCGCCGATCAGTACTGCATCGCACGCCGCATTCCGCTGATGGACGACTACGGCGCGGGGCACGTGGACACCCATGTCCACCACTGCGACAGCCTGTTCGTCTTCCTCGGCGAGGAGGAGGCGTACCGGGGGCTGTCGGTGGAGGTGACGCTCGGCGACCGGACGTTCCCCGTGCAGAGCCCCGCCGGCGTCTTCATCCCGGCCGGCGTCCCGCACGGCTACCGCGTCGTCGGCGGTGCAGGGACCTATATCAACCACGTACTCGCGGGCGACTACAACTCCAGCCTGCTCGATCCCGTAGGGAGCCACCAGTGACCACCACCGTGACCGAGAACGAGAAGTCCGCCGCCTGGGACCTGATCGGCGCCCTGTTCTGGGAGTCGGGGCGGACCACCGCCAAGCCCAGCGACGAGGAGATCGGCCTGTTCACGGACGGCATCCCGGCCGGTGCGAAGTGCACGGTCGTCGGTGCCTCCACCAAGGACCTGGTCGAGGCGCTGATCGCGCGCGGCGCCGAGGTGACGGTCCTCGACTTCTCCGCCCGCATGTGCGACGACCTGCGCTCGGCGCTGCCCGCCGGATCCTGCCGGGTGCTGCGGCACGACATCACCCGGCCCGCGCCCGAAGACCTGCGCGGCACCCAGCAGTTCGTCCTCAACGACCGGCTGGTCAACCGCTTCAGCGAGAGCGAGGCCCGCCGGGGCGTCGAGGGCATGCTGGACCTGCTCGCCGACGGGGGCCAGCTGCGCGCCTCGATCAAGCTCGGGCTGTACCCGATGGACGAGCGCATGATCGCCCTCGGGCGCGAGCGCGGCAGCCTGGACCGGTTCTACGACGCCGACGCCAAGGTCGTCGACTTCGCGGCCGCCGGTGACGTCCTGACCGACGCGCTGCTGCCGCACGGGTCGATCGACTCCGCGACCCTGCTCCAGTGGTACGTGGGCCGGGGCCGGGAGCAGCGGTTCGACCACGAGGACATCGTGGCCCTGCTGGAGGCGGCGGACGTGGCCGGGCGGGGCCTCGTCCAGGTGTCCACCACGGCGTTCGGGCAGGCGCCGGCCACCCGGATGTACACCGCCGAGGCCTGCCCCGCGCGACAGGACGCCTGACCGGTGTGCGGCGTGGTGGGCGTGAGTCTGGCCCCTGGGGTCTCCCGGGGGTGGCAGGCCGACCGGCTGGCCCGGCAGGCCATCGGGAAGCTGCCGCACCGGGGCCCGGACGGCGACGGAGTGGTCGGCGACGCCCTGTCCGCGGTGGCCATGTGCCGACTGCGGGTACGGAGCCGACCGGGCGACACCGTGCCCTTCACGAGCACGGCGGCCGCGTTCGCCTTCAACGGCGAGGTGTACGCGGCCGGCGCGACCGTTCCGGTGGGCGGCCTCGACGAGGCCGAGGCGGTGCACGGAGCCGGAGGGGCGACGCTGGACGGCATGTACGCCCTGGTCCGCCGGACGCCGGACGGCTCCCTGACGGTGGCCCGGGATCCGCTCGGCATCAAACCGCTCTACCTGCGCCGCCACCCGGCGGGCGTCGCCGTGGCCTCCGAGATCCCGGCACTGCTGGAGCTGTTCGGGCCTGCCGAGGTCCGCCCGGCAGCCGTCGCCCAGTTCCTGCTGTACGGCAGGGTGGTCGACGGCGGGACGTTCTACGAGGGCGTCACCGCGGTGCCACCCGGGGCCCGCCTGCTGCTCAAGGAGGGGCAGGTGCAGCACCTCGGCACGGACCCGGTCGTCCCCGCGCCAGAACCGGCGGGGCCCGAGACGCTGCGTACGGCCGTCGCCGAATCGGTGCGGCGGGTGCTGGTGTCCGACCGGCCGCTCGGCCTGGCGGTCAGTGGCGGCCTGGACTCGACCGTGCTGGCGCTGGAGCTCGCCCGCCTCGGCGTGTCCGAGCTGTCGACGGTCAGCGTCGTACCCGAGGGGAACGGCGACGGGGTCACCGATCTCGCCGCCCTGGGCCTGCCCGGCACGGCCTGGCGCGGCTGGCGGCACCGCTGGGCCGGGTTCGGCCCCGACGACCTGCTGGACGGCATCCCCGCCGCCGTCCGCGCGCTCGGCGAACCGACGGCGATGACCAGCGTGCCCATGTACGCGGCGCTGGCCCGGCTGGCCCAGGAGAGCGGCATCGTCGTCCTGCTGGTCGGCGAGGGTGCCGACGAGCTCTTCGGCGGCTACCGCAGCTACCTCCGCCTGCCGGACGCCACTGACCCCGCCTCCTTCTATCTCCCCGACGGGCGCGCCGGTTTGCTGCGTTCGCTGCTCGCACCGGACTCGTACGAGGCTGCGCACGATGCCTTGTCCGACGCTCTCCCCTCGGCCGCGGGCCGCCCCGTGCCCGCGGTGGTGCGGGAGTTCGAGTACACCCACAGCCTCGAACCTCTCCTGCGCCGGGCCGACCATCTGCTGATGGCACGGGGTGTGGAGGGGCGTACGCCGTTCCTGCACGGCGGTGTGCCGGGCCTGGCCGCGTCACTGCCGTTCGCCGACCTGGTCGCCGGCGGACAGACCAAGCTGCCGCTGCGGCGGGCGTACGCGACGGAGCTGCCGGCCTACCTCGAAGAGGTCAAGAAGCCCTTCCGGGCGCCGGTCGCCGACTGGCTCACCGGCCCGGCCGCGCGCCGGGTCGTGGCCGACCTCCAGGCCCACCGGGATCACCTGACCGGCGTTGGACTGCGGCCGGAAGGCATCGAGCACGTCCTGGGCCGCCTGCGGGCCGGTGACTCCACGGCGGCCGAGCTCGCTTTCCCGCTCCTGACGTTGGCGGCCTGGCTGGAATGGCAGGCCGACCAGCCCGCGCTTCTGAGGAACTGACACGATGCCAGATCGAGATCTCCCCACCATCCACGACGCGGTCGCCCGTCAAGCGCTGATACGGCCGGACGTCACGGCCCTGGTCTCCAAGGGGACGCGGACGACCTACGCGGAGCTGGACGCCGCCGCGGACAGCGCCGCGGCCGGCCTGCGGGCCCTCGGTGTCGGCCCGGGCACCCTGGTGCCGGTGCTGCTGCCCCGCTCGCCGGAACTGGTCGTGGCGCTGCTGGCGATCCTCAAGTGCGGTGCCGCGTACTCCGCGCTCGACCACCGGTGGCCGGCCGCGCGGATCGCCGCCGTCGTACGGGCGTTGGAGGCGCCGTTCGTGATCACGGACACCGGCACCGGCCTGCCGGACCTCGACGTGCCGACACGACCGTTGCCGTACGGCGATCCGGCCGACACGGCCGACGCGGCCCACGTGGACTCCGCCGCCCCGGCCGCGGTGTTCTTCACCTCGGGCACCACCGGCACGCCCAAGGGGGTGCTCTCGCCGCACCGGGCCACCACCCGCCTCTTCGACGGCAGGACCTTCGCCGACTTCGGCCGGGGCAGAGTGATGGTCCAGGCGGCCCCCGTGCCCTGGGACGCGTTCAGCCTGGAACTGTGGGGGATGCTCACCACCGGCGGCACCGCCGTGATCGCGGACGGGGATTACCTCTTCCCCGGCGACCTGCGTGACCTGGTCAAGTCGGCAGGCGTGGACTCGCTGTGGCTCACCGCCTCGCTGTTCAACCTGTTCGTCGACGAGGACGTCGACTCCTTCGCCGGCCTGAGGCAGGTGATGACCGGCGGCGAACGCCTCTCGGCGCCGCACGTCCGCGCCTTCCTCGCCCGCCATCCGCACATCGCCCTCCTCAACGGCTACGGCCCTGTCGAGAGCTGTGTGTTCGCCACCACCCGGGCGATCCGCCCGGCCGACTGCGAGCTGCCCGACGGCATCCCCGTCGGGCGCCCCGTCCCCGGCACCGCCGTTCACCTCCTCGACGGCGACGCGGTCGTGGACGACGGCGTACCCGGCGAGATCTGCGTCGCGGGCGACGGACTCGCCCTCGGCTATCTGGGCCGGCCCACCGAGACCGCCGAGAAGTTCGTCGTCGTGGACGTCGACGGCACCCCCACCCGGCTGTACCGCACCGGCGACCTCGGCCGCCGGGGCCCCGACGGGGTGCTGCACTTCCTCGGCCGCGCCGACCGCCAGGTCAAGATCTCCGGCTACCGCGTCGAGCCCGCCGAGACCGAGCGGGCCGCGCTCGGCGTGCCGGGCGTCAGGGAGTGCGTGGTGGTCCCGGTGCCCAGCGGCGCGGACACCTGGGAGGGCCTCGCCCTGTTCTACCGGGGCGGCGACGGCGACCCGGGCCCGCAGGCCCTCCAGCGCGCCCTCGGTGAACTGCTTCCGCACTATCTGACACCCGCATCCGTGCACCGCCGCGGCGAGGCGTTCCCGAGGACCGCCAACGGCAAGCTGGACCGGGCGGCCCTGCTCGACTCGCTGCCGGGAGGCACCCGGTGACCGCGCTTCCCGCCCGCCACGACCTGCACCGGATCGCCGAGTCGGCCGGCGCCGACCTCGCGGCGATGCCGTACGTGGCGCGGATCCTGCTGGAGAACGCCGCGCACCTGGCCGCCACCGGCCAGGCAGAGCCCGAGTTCGTCCACGCCGTGGCCCACTGGGCCGCCGGGGACGGCACGCCGGGCGAACTGTCGTTCCAGCCCTCCAGAGTGGTCCTCCAGGACTACTCGGGCATCCCCGTGATCCTGGACCTCGCGGCGCTGCGCGCGGCGGCGGTGCACCGCGGCATGCCGGCCGGGAGGGTCAATCCGGTGATCCCGGCCCACCTCGTGGTCGACCACACGGTCCGCGCCGACGTCACGGGTCGCCCGGACGCCCTGCGCATCAACACCGACTTGGAGTTCGCCCGCAACGAGGAACGCTACGCGCTGCTGCGCTGGGCGGAGCAGGCGTTCCCGGGGCTGCGGGTGGTGCCGCCCGGCAAGGGAATCGTCCACCAGATCAACCTCGAACGGCTCGCCCAGGTCGTCGCGGTCGGACCCGGCCCCGACGGACGTCCACTGGCCCGGCCGGACACGGTCCTCGGCACCGATTCCCACACCCCCATGGTGGGAGCCCTCGGTGTCCTCGGCTGGGGAGTGGGCGGCATCGAGGCCACCTCGGCGCTGCTCGGCGAACCGGTGCTGATCGCCCCGCCCCGGGTGATCGGTGTACGGCTGACCGGCGCCCTTCGCCCGGGGACCACGGCCACGGACCTCGTCCTGACGCTCAATCAACTCCTGCGTGAGTACGGTGTGGTCGGCGCGATCCTGGAGTTCCACGGCGAGGGCGCACGGCGGCTCACGGTCCCGGACCGCGCCACCATCGCCAACATGGCGCCGGACCACGGCGCCACCACCTCGTTCTTCCCGGTGGACGACGAGACGCTCCGTTTCCTGCGGGCTACCGGCCGCGACGCGCAGCAGGTGGCGCTCGTCGAGTCGTACTGCCGCGCCCAGGGCCTGTTCCACGAGGCGGCCACGGAGTCCTCGGTGCGCTACCCGGAGGAACTGACGGTCGATCTCGGCGCCGTGGAGCCCTGTGTGGCCGGTCCGCACCGGCCCGACCAGCGGCTCCCGCTCTCCGCCGTGCCCCGCAGCCTGGCCGACGCCGGGAGCAGCGGGAGCGGCGGCGGCGCCGGAAACCGGAACGAGTCGCGCCCGACCGCCGCGGTCGCGCCGGCGGACGGCGCCGTGGTCATCGCGGCGCTGACGAGCTGCACCAACACCTCGCACCCCGCCTCGATGATCACGGCCGGTCTGGTGGCCCGGCGGGCGGTCGAGCTGGGGCTCACGGTCCCCGCGTGGACCAAGACCAGCCTCGCGCCGGGCAGCCGCACCGTCCCGGCCTATCTCGAAGCCGCCGGGCTGCTGGCCCCGCTGGAGAAGCTGGGCTTCGGCGTGGTGGCCTTCGGCTGTACCACCTGCCACGGCAACAGCGGCCCGCTCACCCCGGACGGCGCCCGGGCCGTGACGGAGGACGGCGTCCTCGGTACCGCCGTGCTCAGCGGCAACCGGAACTTCGAGGGCCGTATCCACCCACAGGTCCGCGCCGCCTACCTGGCCTCCCCGGGGCTCGTGGTCGCCTACGCGCTGGCCGGCACGGTCGACCGCGATCTGACCCGCGAGCCCGTCGCCGTCGCCCCGGACGGCCGGCCCGTCCATCTGCGCGACCTGTGGCCCGACCCGGCCGAGGTCGCCGAGGCGGTGCGGACGGCCACCGGTCCCGGGCTGTTCGACGACGTGTACGACGACCTGTTCGAGGGCGACGAGCGCTGGCGGTCACTGGAGGTGCGCGGCGACGAGCTGTACGCCTGGTCGCCGGACTCCCACTACATCCTCCGGCCGCCGTACGTCGACACGCCCACCGCCGGCAGCCTGGTCTCCTCCGACGAGCTGACCGGGGCGCGGATCCTCGCGCTGCTCGGCGACCGGGTCACCACCGACCACATCTCGCCGGTCGGTCCGATCGCGCCGGACAGCGAGGCGGGCGAGTACCTGACCGGGGCCGGGGTGCCCGTGGCGCAGCTGGGCAGCTTCGGCACCCGCCGGGGCAACCACCACGTCATGGTCCGGGGCACCTTCGCCAACCCCCGGCTGCGCAACGCCATGTCGGACGCCGGACCGGGTCCGTGGACCCGGCATCAGCCCTCCGGCGAGACGGGCACCATCCATGCGACGGCCGGGCGGTACCGGTCGGAGGGCGTGCCCGTCATCGTTGTCGCCGGAGCTGAGTACGGCGCCGGAAGCGCCCGCGACTGGGCCGCCAAGGGGACCGCCCTGCTGGGCGTCCGGGCCGTCCTGGCGGAGAGCTTCGAGCGGATCCACCGGGGCAACCTGGTCGGCATGGGCGTGCTGCCGCTGTGCTTCCCGGCCGGGGAGAACAGCGCCACGCACCGTCTGGACGGCTCCGAGGAGATCGATCTCGTGGGGCTGTCCGGCGTCCGTCCCCGGGGCCCGGTCCGCATCCGGGTGCGCCGGGCCGACGGCACCGTCACGGAGTTCGAGGCCACCGCCGCCGTGGAGACCGCCCGCGAGGTCGAGTACCTGCGGGTCGGTGGGATCCTCCCGTACGTGACGTCCCGGTTCGCCGCGGAGACGACGCGGTGACACGCCCCGTCCGCTCAGCCGGCCCCCTCGGTCGCCCCCTCGGCGGTCTCGTAGGCGACCTGCGCGGCGAACCAGTCGGCGAGCCGTCGCATCCGGGCCTCCACCTCGTGCTCGTCCACCCCGGAGACGACCGCGGCCCCCGCCCGCAGGTTCGTGGCCTCGGTGGTGTCGGGCAGGACCGTACCGGGGGCGGCGGCGACGTCGGCGTACACGACGCCGGGTTGTGCCAGGACGTCGTCGGCGGAGGGCACGGCGCGCACCAGGCCCGGCCGTGCGGACAGGTTCATGCCGCCGAACACCGTGCCGTCCGCGTGGCGGGGGGAACCGGTGACGCCGGAGGGGCGGCCGATCGCCGAACGGGCCCACACATCGTGGAGCCGGACGCCGAAGGCGCGCTCGACGACCTCGTCCGTCCGGCCGCCGCCCACCCGTGCCCCGCACTCGCCGAACACGATCTCCCCGTCCTCCGCGTGCTGGAAGACCTCCAGGTGGAAGACGCCGTCGCGGTGCCCCAGCGCCTTGAAGGCCGTCTCGGCCAAGGCCTCGACCTTCGCGTACAGGTCGGGGTGGGAGTGCGGCGGCAGCACGATGTGGGCGACCAGGCCTCCGTCGTGCACTTCGATCAGGTTCTGCACGTACCGGGATATCGACAGCAGCCGAATCTCCCCGCCCTCGACGAACCCGTCGACCTGGAACTCGACGCCGGGCACGTACTCCTCCAGCAGCCATGGACCGCCGCCGCTCCCGGCCACCTCCGCGACGGCGGCGGTCAGCTCCCGCTCGTCGGCGACCAGGAACGTGTTCCGGGCCCCGCCGCCGTCCAGCGGCTTGAGCACCTGCGGGAACGACGGCAGCGCGGTCGCGGCCGACCCGCTCTCCTCCAGCACGGCACAGTTCGCGGTCCGCACACCGGCGTCACGGACGATGCGCTTCTGTACGAACTTGTCGCGCATCGCGAGTGCCCGGGTGAACGCCTGGCCGTCGCTCGCCACTCGACCGAGATCGGCGACGGCCGCCGCGTCGAGGAGGCAGAACTCCAAACCGCTGCACACGGCCGCGAAGTCGCCGACGGAGAGGCCCGATCGGGCGAGTCCGGCCAGCACATCGGTCGTACGGGTGGGGTCGGGCACCACGACCGGCCGTGCACCCGCGTCGCGGGCGGCCTGGGCGTCGGCGGGCTGCACCGCACAGGTCACGTACGCACCGGTACGGACCAGCGCCCCGACGGCGCGGGGCATCCAGCCCACGTGAAGAATCCCGGGTGACTGCTGCATATCAACTCTCCGAGAAGAAAAAGCCAACAACAAAAACAAGCCGAGAAGAAAGGTCCAGATGATCCGGAAGATACTGCCGTGGTCCCGGACGGTATGGGTGCTCAGCCTCAGCACCCTCGCCCGGAGCGTCGGCCACGGCATCGTGGTGACCATCTCCGTTCTGTACTTCACCCGCTCCGTGGGCATCGCGGCGGGCCAGGTCGGTCTCGGACTGACCCTCGCAGCTGTCGCCGGCATGGTGGCGAGCATTCCGGCGGGCCGCCTCGCCGACGTCGTCGGCGCCCGGGACGCCTCGGTCGGTTACGTGCTCCTCCAGGCGGTGGCGCTGTGCGGCTACGCACTTGTCGGCGGCTTCGGCGGCTTCCTGCTGACGGCGAGCCTGGTCGCGATCGCGGAGTCCGGATCCACAGCCGCCCGGGGCGCGTTGGTGGCCAGGGTGGTGCCGGGGGCGGACCGGCTGCGCACCCGGGCCTATCTTCGCTCGGTGACCAACGTCGGTTTCTCTCTCGGCACGGTGGCCGGTGGCATCGCCCTCGACGCCGGCACCCATGCCGTGTACACCGCCGAACTCCTCGTGGGCGGGGCGGTGTTCGTCCTCGCCGGTCTCGTCCTGCTGGCCCTTCCCAAGCCACCGCCCGCTTCCGCGGACCAGGGCGGACCCCGGTGGGCGGTGCTGCGCGACCGGCCGTACGTCGCGGTGGGGCTGCTCAACGCGGTCCTGATCACCAACTCCGGCATCCTCAACGTCGCCCTGCCCATCTGGATCGCCGAGCGCACCGACGCCCCCACATCCGTCTTCGCGATCCTCCTGCTGGTCAACACCGTGCTGGTGGTGCTGGGCCAGGTCCCGGTGAGCCGGGGAGCCGAGGACGTCAGCGGCGGAGCCAGGGCCATGCGGCGGTCCGGGCTGTGGCTCGCCGCCTGCTGTGTGCTCTTCGCCTTCGCCGCGGGACGCCCGTCCTGGCTCGCCGTAGGCGTGCTCGCCGTGGGCGTCGTCGTCCACACGATCGGGGAACTGTTGTACAGCGCGGGGTCGTGGGCTCTGTCGTACGAGCTGGCGCCCGAGCACGCCCACGGGCAGTACCAGGGGATGTTCGGGCTGACCACGCAACTGGGCACGGCGATCACCCCCGCGATCACGACCCTTCTGATCATCGGTCACGGCACCGTCGGCTGGGCCGTACTGGCCGCCCTGCTGGCCGCCGCGGGCCTCGCCGCTCCGGCCGTCGCAGGCTGGGCGGAGCGCACCCGACCGCACACGGTGGTGCCGGCGCCGGCCGACGCGTAGTTGTGGCCACCGCCGAGGGCGACGGCTGACGTGCTCACCAGCCGGCCGTCAGGACGGCCCGGGCGAGGTCGGCCTTGTTGCCCAGGCCCAACTTGCCCTTGGCGCGCTTCACGTACGTGTTGACCGTGTGCCGGCTGAGGCCCAGGCGGCGGGCGGTCTGGTCGTGGGTGTAGCCGTCCGCGATGAGCCGCAGCACCTGCCGTTCCCGGGCGGACAGCGTGAAGCCGCCCTCGTCGGGGCGCTCCGGAGCGTCCCGGGCCGCCGCGTCACGGATCGCGGCGGCCAGCTCGGCGGCGGTGGAGCGTTCGGAGAGGTGCCCCGCGAAACCGGATGCGGCCATGTCCAGGTCCGGGGGCGGATCGGTCGGTGACATCAGGAGAATTTGCGCCGCACGGGTGCCGATCGCCGGGTCGCGCGGCCGGTGGTCGGTGACCAGCACGTCCAGGTGGCGCGGGGCGCTCTCGCCGCCGTCCTCGGGGACGCTGTGCACCTGGAGTCCGGGCACCGCCGACAGCGCCGTCCGCACCGCCCAGGCGGTGAACTGACGGTCGTACAGCAAGCCGATCTGGTACACGGATCACTGCCAGCCCAGGTCGGCGGGGCTGACGGCGGCAGCTGCCGTGACGGTGGTGTCCTGGGGCTCGACGGTCGCGGCCGGGGTGGACAACCCCACGAGCACCGTGCCCAGTACGAGGGTGGCGGCGGTGGCCGCCCGGGCGATGTGGTCGCGGATCGGAATCATGGTGGTGTCCCCTCTCAAGAATCCCTTACGGGAGTCACGGGATGAAGAGTCCTGATACGGATGCGCTCCGCCGGCGATCGTCACTCTGGCCCGGTCGCGGGAGGGTACGGAAGGGATCTTCGCTGGACGGAAAGTGCACTGGACCGTTCCGTCCAGCGGCGTTCCCCGGCATGGGGCGATCAGCCCGGCGCGGGCGGGCGTCCGCTCTGCGGCCACCGGTCGGGCGGCGGGGTCACGGGCAGCTCCGCACCCACCAGTTCCCACTCCCGAAGCAGCCCACCGGAGTCGGCCAGCACGCGGCGGCACACCTCGTACGCCACGGACCGGGCTTCCTCCGCCCGCTCCGCGATCACGAACAGGCCGAGCACGGAATACGGCCGAGCGCGCCTGTGCGCCACGACGTGCTCAAGCCTGTCGGCCGCGTGCGCGGAAGACCGGACCAGGCACTCGATGCCTGCCGGCAGCGCGGCCCCCGGCGGCCCCTTCAGATGGACGTGGATGAGATACACGCCACAACTGTGGCAACCCGTGATGCTGCGCACCATTGATCCACCAGGACGCTTCCGGCCACGGACACATCCGTCCTGACCGGCCTGTATCATCTATCCCCCTGTGAAGCCAGTCACAGCCATGATCAACTTTCGGCCGCGTCCGGGATAATCGCAGCCCGCATCGAAGTTCGTACGCATCAGGTCCGTAGGCTTCACGAACAAGGGGGCAGCGTGCTTGCGTTGCTGGGACTCGACAGCACGACCGAGCAGGTGTACCGGGGAATGTTGACGGGAACTCAGGCCGGAGTGGCCGAACTGTCCGAACGGCTCGGCCTGCCGGAGGCGACGATCCACTCGGCCCTCGACACACTCAGCGAACTCTCCCTGGTCCGTCCCTCCTACGACCGGCAGGGCGAACTGCGCGCGGTCTCACCGGACATCGGGATGGAGATCCTGCTCGCCCGCCAGCAGGCCGAACTCGCCGCACAGCAGCAGCGCATCGAGGCCTCCCGCGCCGCGGCCGCCCAACTCATCGCCCAGTACTCGGATCTGCGCCCCGACTCCGCGCACCCCGAGGTCGAGCAACTCGTCGGCCTCGACCGCGTCCGCGACCGGCTCGCCACCCTCACCAGCGAAGTACGCTCCGAGGTACTCACCCTGGCGCCGGACGGCGCGCAGACCGAGGACAACATGCGCGCCTCCCGCCCCCTCAACCAGGACCTGCTTGATCGCGGGGTCCGTATGCGCACCATCTACCTCGACAGTGTGCGCAACAGCCCCGCCACCGTGAACCACGCCACCTGGCTGGCCGCACACGGCGGAGAGGTCCGCACCGCGCCCTCCCTGCCCACCCGCATGATCATCCTGGACCGATCACGGGCCATCCTCCCCGTCAGCAGCGACGACACCTCCGCCGGCGCCGTCGTCCTCACCGGCAACGGCACCCTCACCGCCCTGTGCGCCCTCTTCGAGAGCATCTGGCAGACCGCCGGCCCCTTCGGCGAGACCTCGCGCCGCGACAGCCAGGGCCTCACCCCACAGGAGGCCAACGTCGTCCTCCTGCTCTCCAACGGCCACACCGACGAGAGCATCGCCAAGCGCCTGGGCGTCTCACCCCGCACCGCCCGGCGCATCGCCGGCGAGCTCATGGAGCGCCTCGGCGCCCGCAGCCGCTTCGAGGCCGGCGTGCGCGCCGTCCAGCACGGCTGGCTGCCCACGACGCCCTGACCGGGGGCTCGCCGCCGCACCGCGCACGACGGCAACGATAGTGAGCGTCCGACCGGCCGCGGCCGGGACCACCTGTCACCTTTTATGGCGACGCCGCACCTCATTGACTCGAATCCCGGAACGGCGAAATCCTTCTCTTCGAATTCACGGAGAGAGGGACGGTCGCTATGCATTCCCACAGGAAACGAGGTGGCGGCCGAGCCTGTTGAGTTCCCGGCCGTCCACGGCTGATCGCCCGCCGGTCACACCGTGCCCGGCGGCTCCACCTCGACACGGCCGGCGAACCAGTCGGCGAGACGGCGCATCCGCACCGCCACCTCGCGGTCGTCCGCACCGTGGACGACCGCGAGTCCGGCCCGGAGGTGCGAGGCGTCCGTCACGTCCGGCATCACCTTCCCGGGGTTGATGTCGAACGTGGCCCGCACGACACCCGGGCGGGCCAGCACCTCGTCCAGCGAGGGCATGGAGCGGACCCGGCCTGCCGGGCCCGGCAGGTTCATTCCGCCGAAGACCGCGTCCGCGGCATGGGAGGGGGGTGTGAGAACGGCCGTGGGGCGGCCGAGCACGGCCCGCGCCCACTCGTCACGGAGGTTGACCCCGAAAGCCAGCTCCACCACGTCGTCGGTACGACCCCCGCCCACCCGGGCCGCGCACTCGCCGAAGACGATCCGCCCGCCGGCCGCCTCCTGAAACACCTCAAGATGGAAGGGACCGTCAACATATCCGAGCGCCTTGAAAGACGCATCGGCGACTGACCGGATTTCCGCGTAAAGCTCCGAATATTCGGCGGGCGGCAATGCGACATGGGCGACCAGGCCGCCCTCGTGCACCTCGATGAGATTCTGAAGATAGCGCGAGACAGAGAGGACCTTTATTTCCCCGTCCCGCACCAGGCCATCCACCTGGAACTCGGTTCCCTCGATGAATTCCTCCAGCAGCCACGGCCCCTTTCCTCCGATGGCGGCCCGGGCCAGACATTCCTGTGCGCTCTTCTCGTCGGTGAGCACATAGGTGTGCCGGGCGCCGCCGCCGTCAAGCGGCTTCAGCACCTTCGGGAAGTCCGTGGTGTGCGGTTCCAGCGCGTCGAGCGACTCGAGCACGTCACAGGCCGCGGTCGGCACTCCGGCGTCCCGTACCAGCCGCTTCTGCAGGTACTTGTCCCGCATACCGAGGGTGCGTCCGGCCGTGCTCGACCGGCCGGCGAGATCGGCCAGTACCGCGGCGGGGACCAGGCAGAACTCCAGAACACTGCAGATCACGTCGTAGTCGGTGAGGGCAAGGCCGTCGCGGGCGAGCCCGGCGAGCACGCCCTCGACGTTCGCGGGCTGCGGCACCACGACCGTCGCCGCTCCGGCCGCGCGGGCGGCGGCCGCGTCGGCCGGGGCCGTCACACAGGTGACCCGGGCCCCGGCCCGGTCCAGCGCGGCGACCGCCCGGGGCATCCATCCGACGTGGAGCACGGCGGGGGCGTTCTGCATATATGTCTCCCATAAAGAAAGCGACGGAATCTTCCCGCGCGAGATTGAGAAAGTGCGAACCGATCAACCGTGAACATATCCAGCGCACCCCACAGCGTCCATGTGATGTGAATCACCGACACTTCATTATCGTCGTCGATAACTTCCGGGTAGCGTCCCGGATATAAATCTATTTCGTTCCCGCACATGAGTTATTAGACATGGCATGGGAGAACCGCGTGTCCACTGAATTCAACCCGGACTTCGGACTGACTGCCAAGGACTACACCCAGCACCGCGCCGGATTCCCTCCGCAGGTCGTCCAACGACTCACCCAGCTCGGTGTCGAGACCGAAGGGCGCGATGTGCTGGACCTCGGTACCGGCACCGGCAGCCTCGCCCGGCTCTTCGCACAGGCGGGCGCACGGGTCACCGGCATCGACCCGGCCGCTCCGCTGCTCGAACAGGCCAGGGAGCTCGACCGGGCGGCCGGGGTCGAGATCACCTATGCGGTGGCCACGGCCGAGGCGACCGGACTCCCGGACGCCTCCTTCGACGTGGTGGCGGCGGGACAGTGCTGGCACTGGTTCGACGCCCCGAAGGCCGCCGCCGAGGTCTGGCGGCTGCTGCGCCCGGGCGGACATGCCGTCATCACCCACTTCGACTGGCTTCCGCTGCCCGGCAACGTGGTGGCGGAGACGGAACAGTTGATCACCACGTACAACCCCGCCTGGTCGATGGGCGGCGGCACCGGCCTGTACCCGCGGTGGCTGACCGATCTGGCCACCGCGGGCTTCGGTTCCATCGAGACGTTCTCCTTCGACCTGGACGTGCCGTACACGCCCGAGGCGTGGACCGGGCGGATCCGGGCCAGCGCCGGGGTGGGCGCCAGCCTTCCGCAGGAGGAAGTGGACAAGTTCTCCACCGAGTTGTCCGCGATCCTGCGCGACAGGTTCCCCGGCGACGTCCTGCGCATCCCGCACCGCACCTGGGCGGTTGTCGCGGACAAACCCGCCGTGGACAAGACCGCCGTGGACAGGAACCGATGACCGGCACACCTGAGCGCGCCATACCCGAGCCGGCGGGGCCGACCCTGGGTGAGGCGATCCGCGCGTTCCGGCCCGCCGGGCCCCCGGACTCGGAGACCCGGGAAAGACGTCAGCGCCTCGCCGAGTTCGTACGGGAGGTCGAGCCCCGCGTCCACCGTGCGCCCGCAGCCGAGCGCGAGGCGGTACGCGCCCTGCTCGGCTGGGACGACGCGTCACTGCACCGGTTCATCAACTCGACCATGCTGGTCCACAGTTCGACACATGTGAGCATGAACGCCTTTGCTCCCATGGTGTCCTTCCCCTGGTTCTGCCTGCGCCTGCTGACCGGGACGGCCGGCAGCCCGGACGGTGGCCAGGGTTCGCATCTGCGGACCCAGCTGACCCACAACAACCTCAGCGACAACCGCTGGAAGCCGCATGTCTGGTGGCGCCTCGACCGGCGCGGACGGCTCGCGCGCACTCAGCTGTTCAGCAAGCAGCCCCGCTTCAAACACAAGGTGCTGCTGGTCCAGCCGGTTCCGGACGTACCGGACGACGATCTGGCTCCGTCCGACGCACAGGCGGTCCGCCTGGCCCGGCATGCCACCAACTTCGCCTACTTCGCGATGATGTACCGGATGAGCCTGGAGCGGGGGGTGGGCCTGCACATCCAGGACGGCACCGTCGAGATCCCCGTCGACCTCATGAACGCCTTCTCCCTGCGTGCGGGTGACTTCCCCCGTTGGCATCAGACGCTGTACCGGCAGGGCTTCGCGCTCCGCCGTATCGGCGAGGACGACCGGCTCCAGCCGCTGTCCGCCGAGGCGGCCGCCGCACGGGGACCGGCCGACCCGCTGAGGCCCGAAGCCACCCTGCTCTGCCCCAACTACATCAACGTGGGCCACGCCCATCGCATGGGTCCGGCCGCGGCCATCGGCGCCGATCGGATGGCCTCGTACGAGGAGGAGATGACCGGGGTCCTGTCCCGCTTCTTCGCCGACCTCGGCGAGACCCACAAACCCCCGCAGTTCCTGGGCGTCGCAGGGATGGACCTGGACCGGCTGGTGCCGCTCCCGGAGACGCTGACGGCCGAACTCGCCGTCGAGGGCGGCAAGCCGTCCCTGCCGCTCTACACGGCGGTCTACGCCGACCGGCTCGTTCCCGCGCTCGACACCGCGCTCACCCACCCCATGGGAGAGCTCGCCTCGATCATCACCCGGCATGTGCCCGCCCCCGTGGCCGCACGCCAGGCCACCGCGACCGCGCACCTCTGAGCAGTCTCCCCGCCCGCAAGCCCCAGCCCCAGCCCCAGCCCCAGCCCCACGATGGAGAGGAACCACGATGGCACAGCACGCAGACTTCGGAGTGATCATCCGGCGCAAGGAGCTCGACTTCGCCGAGGAGGACGGCTGCCAGGTCAGCCGCCCCGTGGGACCGCACGTCGGCGCGGAGTTCGTCTCCGTCGACATAGTGCGCATCCCGCCGGGCGCGAGCTGGAAGCCCGACCTGTACACGGTCGAGGAGACCACGGCCATCGTCTTCGAAGGCCGTGGCAGCGCACAGATCGGCAGCGAGAGCGCCGAGGTGAGCAAGGGGTCCACGGCGTACTCGCCCACGAACCACACCCTCTCCTTCACCGCCGCCGACGAGGAGATGACGGTGTACTTCTGGCGGGCTCCGCTGCCGGAGGGGGCTCCCCGCGGCTCCGCGCCCACCCTCTTCAACACGGTGCACGACGCCTCCGCCGCCATCCACAAGTTCGCCGGCACCGGAGAGATCGTCCCCGTCGACCAGGAACGCCGCGCCTTCATGAACTTCCCGCACTGGCCCGGTAACGGCTGCGCCCACCTGTGCATCAACACCGGCATGGCGGCCCCGGGGCACACCTTCAACATCCACGGCCACCCGGGGGCCGAGGACGCCCTGTTCGCCCTGGACGGCAGGGGCCAGTTCTTCCTGGGTGACGAGTGGCTCGACATGGAGCCCGGAGACGGCGTCTACGCCCGCTCCGGTGTGCTGCACGGCACCCGCAACCCCGACGGCCCGGACGCGGCCCCGCTGTTCATCTCCGTGGGCGGGCCCGTGCCGTACGACGCGAGCCTCTACGTTGCCGCCGGGCTCTCGCCCGAGGTCGTCTAGGCCGCCGCGCTCTCCCTCTCTCCCTCTCTCACTTCTCTTGCACCGCGTCCCATGGAAGGCCCTGTCATGCCTGTTGTCACCGTCGACTGGTGGAGCGGAAACGACCACGAGCGACGCAGCGCGCTCATCGGGGAGGTCACTGCCTCGGTGTCCCGCATCGCCGGCTGCCCGGCCGAGGCGGTCACCGTGATCGTCCGTGACGTGGAGCGGACTCACTGGGGCAAGGGCGGGCGCCCGGTCTGCGACGACTGACCGCCGCCTCACGACTGCCCCCACGACGACACCGAAAAAGGGGTGTGACCCATGACTGTCGCAACAGTGCCCGGAGCCATCATCCGGGCGGCCGATCTGCCGTTCCGTTCGCTGGGCGGATGCGAGGTGGCCACGGCGGTGGGCCCCGGCCTCGGGGCCCGGATCGTCCGCCTCGACGTGCTCCGCGTCCCGGCCGGTGCGCAGTGGCGCCCCGAGGACTCGCGGGACGAGGAGAACGTGGTCGTCATCTTCGACGGCCAGGGGAGCGCGACCTCCGGTACCGAACATGCGGAGGTGGGACGGGCGAGCGCCGTGTACGCGCCCACCGGCGACCCGTACACGCTGTCCGCACAGGACAGCGGCGGACTCACCGCCTACGTCTGGCGCAGCCGGCTGCTGGACGGGCGCCGACGCGGGCCGCACCCCCGCCGGTTCAGCACCCTGTGGAACGAGGAGACCCAGCTTCGGGGCTTCGGCGGCACCGGGGAAGTCGCCGCGTCGGACCGCACCGCCACGATGAACTTCCTCTTCTGGCCCGGCACCGGCACGCCCCAGCTCTGCCTGCACTGCGGGGTGATGAGTCCGGGCGAGTACTTCAACGTGCATGTCCACCCGGAGAGCGAGGAGGCGTTCATCGTCATCGAGGGCAACGGACAGCTGTTTCTGAACGACCGCTGGTACGACGCCGCGCCCGGGGACGTGCTCTATGCCGCGCCGGGGGTTCCGCACGGCACCCGGCACAACGGTGAGGACCCCGCGGGCCCCCGCTTCGCGACCTGCGGCGGTCCGACCCCCTTCGATCCGATGCTCTACCGGCGAGCGGGCGTGTCGCCCGAAGTGAAGTGAGGAAGGCACGGCATGTGCAGAATCTTCGGGCACTTCGACGCCCAGGTCACGCGGCACGAACTGAGGACGGTGGCCGCCGTACAACGGCACGGCGGCCCTGACGCGCAGACCTTCGCCGACGGCGCGGGCTGGGCCCTCGGAAACAACAGGCTCGCCGTCATGGACCCTTCCGGCGGATCCCAGCCGTACCGTCTCGGCGAGCACATCACCGTCGTCTTCAACGGCGAGATCTACAACCACGCGGAGCTGCGCGCGCGCCTTACCGCGCTCGGCCACCGCTTCGAGGACACCTGCGACGGATCCGTACTGCCCGCGCTGTACGCCGAGTACGGGGCGGACTTCACCGAGCACTTGGACGGCATGTACTCGGTGGCCGTGGTGGATCTGCGCGGCGAGGCCAAACTGCTGCTGGTCACCGACGAACTGGGTATGAAGCCGCTCTACTACCACTGGGACGACCGGACACGCCGGCTGCGGTTCGCCTCCGAGCTGCCCGCGCTCCTCGCCTTCCCCGGCATGCGGGCCGGTGTGTGGGAGCCGGGGCTGGACGAGTACCTCTCCACCAAGACCCCCTTCGGCGAGCAGACGATGTTCGAGGGAATCCGGGTGCTGCCGCCCGCGACCACCCTGACCGTGACGCGCTCCGGGGGGCTGCGCACCAGCCGGCGGCGTACGCGTCCCCGCGCCGTCGTCGCCGCCGACACCGGCGAGGCGGGGGAACGCGTACGCGAACTGCTGCGCACCGAGACGCACCGGCTGATACGTGCCGACGTACCGGTGTCGGTGATCACCAGCGGCGGGCTGGACTCCAGCCTGGTGTCCGCGCTGGCCGCCGAAGCGGCACCGGACCTGCACAGCTTCAACATCGCCTACGCGGGTGACTGGCCGCACGACGAGCGCCACTTCGCCCGTGAAGCAGCCCGGCGCAGCGGTACCCGGCACCACCAGGTCGAAATCGACCCGGCCGACTTCCCCTCGCTGCTCCCCGAGGTCGTCTGGCATCTCGGTCAGCCCAACGCGGATCCGATCACGCTGTCCACCTACGCGCTGTTCGGCGCGGTCCGGGACGCCGGCTTCCGGGTCGCGCTCACCGGCGATGCCGCCGACGAGCTTTTCGGTGGCTACGACCGGATCCGGGCCGCCCTGGACGTACCGCCCGACGGTGACTGGGTGTCCGGCTACCTCGACTCTCTCGCGGCTGTCCCGCGCGGGCTGCGCGAGAGCCTGTACGCGCCCGCGTACCGGGACTTCGTCCGCTCCCGCGGCAGCGTGGCGGACCGCATCGCCCATGCACTCGTCTCGTCCGGGACCTCACGGATGGAGTCGCTCACGGCCTTCGAGACCGGATCCCGGCTGCCCGCCTACCACTTGCGGCGCGTCGACCATCTGAGCATGGCGGCCTCGGTCGAGGTGCGGCTGCCGTTCTGCCAGCCGTCCGTGGTGCGGTACGCGACAGCGCTGCCACGCGAACTGAAGGTGCGGGGCGGCCGCGGGAAGCTGGCGCTGTACGCGGCTGCCGAGGGGCTGCTGCCCGCGTCCGTGCTCGGGCGGCCCAAGCAGCCTTTCACTCTTCCCATCGCCGCCATGCTGGTTCCGGGCTCCGCACTGCACGCCTTCGCCCGGGACATGCTCGCTCCGGCGCGGTTGCGGCGGGCCGGCCTGCTCGATCCGGTCGCGGTGGACCGGCTGTTCGCCGACCAGGCGACCCGGCCTTCGGACCGGTCGGCGCTGGCCATCTGGTCGCTGCTCGTCCACGAGCTGTGGCTGGAGCAGTTCGTACCGGGCATGGGTTCGGCCGACGCCCCGGCCCGTGCCACGACCGAGGAGTCGGCAGCGTGATCGGCCATCTTGCCAAGGCGAGCGGGGCACCGTGTCCGACCCTGGTCCTGGAGACCGACGGGATCGCGGACACGGAGCAGCTGCTGCGGCCGCTCCTGACGGAGATCCGCCGCCGGCTCGTACGCGGCGGCCACGCGGACGTACTCAAGATCGCGCTGATCTCGGCTTCGCCGCACCCGCTGTTCGACCTCGACTACCGGTTCGTCCAGTGCCTTCCCGACGCACTCGACTCCTTCGACTTCGGCGGCAGCTGCGGTCATTCGATCCTGACCTCGGTGCTGGTCGCCGGTCAGCTGCGGCTGGTGACGCGGCTGGCCCCCGGAGACCGGGTGCGGCTGCGGGTACTCAACAACGGGGACCACGTCGTCTGCGAGGTCGACGAATCCCGCCGGAACAGCGGCGACTTCACGCTGCACTTCGTGCAGCAGCCGGGCACGCGGCTGAGCCGGCTGCTCATGACGGGCCGCCCGGTGGACCGGGTGAGCACGGACTCGGGGACCTACGAGGTGTCTCTCGCCTCGCTGGGCAACCCCTACGTCTTCGTCGACGCACGAGATCTGGGGATCGGTACGCAGGCCGAGTTGTTCGCGGCGGAAGCGGACGTATTCGACGAGATCCAGCGCATTCGGCTGGCCGCCGCGGCGTTGCTGGGGATGCCCGCCGACAGTGTGTTCCCGAAGGTCGCCGCGATCGCCTCGTACGCGCCGGACCGGCTGTCCGCCCGGGCGATCTCGGTGCCCACCTGGCACCCGACGCTGGCCCTGACCGGCACCACCTGTCTGGCCGCCGCGGCGATCACCCGGGACACCGTGCCGGCGCGCTTCCTCAGCAGGTGGGCGGACGGGTCCGCACGCATCGAGATCGACACCGCCGGCGGTTCCACGGTGGCCGTGGCCAAGGTCGACGGGCGGTCGAGTGAGCCCGTGCTCCAGTGGGTGAGCGTCAGCAGGAAACAGGCCCGGCTGCTGTCGGGCCCCATCGGCTTCGACTCCGCGTACACCCACACCGCCGCGGCGAGATCCGCCCATCTGCCCTTGACGGTGTGACAGGTCCCGAGCCCTTTCATGAGCGGCCCGCCGGACTTTCTTGCGACCGAGGACAACACATGACTTCCACCGCACAGCTGAACACCCCCGCGCCGAACCCGGCGCTGGGGCTCCTCGACCCCGGGACCGGTGCCTGTCTCGCGGCCTCCGCCGAGGCCTGCGACCGCAGCGGGACGCCCGACCAGGAGGCCGTGAGCGTCCTGCGTGAATCCGGGCTGCTGGGCCTCGCCGTGCCGCGCCGGTACGGCGGCGCCGGAGCCGACCCGGTCAGGCTCAACCGCTGCGTCGAGCAGGTGGCAGCGGTCAACGGCTCCGCCGCGATCATGCTCTTCCAGCACTACGCGGTGAGCAGCCGCATCGTCGAGCAGGGCACCCGCGCACAGCACGAGCAACTGCTCCCCCGGCTCGCTTCCGGCGAGTGGCTCGCGGCCTCGGCCTGGAGCGAGACGGGCGCCGGCGCCAACAAGAAGAACCTCTCCACGACCGGACGGCGCACTGAGAACGGCGGCTGGATTCTCGACGGCGCCAAGTCCTTCACCACCAGCGCGGGCCTTGCCGACATCTATCTCGTGCTCGTCCGGTCCGGTGCCGCCCCCACCGCCGAGGCAGCCGGGGACTCGGGCTACGGAGCCGCCGACCAGACCTTCTTCCTGGTACGTGGCGACAACCCCGGTCTCCGGCCGGACACCTCGCTGCGCCTCGCCGGGATGCGCGGCTCCGCCACAGGATTCGTCTCGCTCCACGACTGCTACGTCACCGACGCGGAACGGCTCGGCCCCATCGGGGCGGCGGCCGGAATCATCGCCCGCGTCAGAGAGAGCGGCGCGACGCTCGGCGCGGTGGCCGTGGGCCTCGCCCAGGCCGCTCTGGACCGCGCGCACGAGCACGCCGCGCGCCTCGGGCTGAGCCATCAGGCCCTGCAGCACCGGCTGGTGGATCTCGCCACCGAGGTCGAGGCGGCACGCGCCGTGGTCGAACGGGCCGGCCGTCGCGAGTCCGCCGATCCCGGGACGACCACCCTCCATTCCAAGCTCTTCGCGTCCGCCGCTGCCGACCGGGTCATCACGGCGGTCGAGTTGATCCTCAGCTCCGCCGGATATGTCGAGGGACACCCGGTCATCCGGTACGGACGGGACGCTCGCGCCGTCGCCCTCATGGGCCCGACCAACGATCTCTGCAGGGAACTGGTGAGCACGTCATGGAACCGCTGAGCACTCCCCGCTCCCCCGGCGCCACTGCCGACCTGGTCATCGAGGGCGGCCGGCTGGTCACCCCCGAGGGCGTCCGCGAAGGCACCGTAGTCATCCGGAACGGCCTGATCGACGCCCTCCTGGAAGCCGGGGCCCAAGCCCCGGACGGCAACCGGCTCGATGCGCGCGGCCGGTACGTCCTACCGGGCCTGATCGACTCGCATGTCCACTTCCGGACTCCGGGCCTGGAGTACAAGGAGGACTGGGAGCACGGCAGCCGGGCCGCCATCGCGGGCGGCGTCACCACGGTCGTCGACATGCCCAACACCAGGCCGCCGGCGCTCGACGAGGACGCGGTCCGCGACAAGGCCCGGATGATCGAGGGCCGTTCCTGGGTGGACTACCGGTTCCATATCGGCGCCGATCCGGAGAACCCCGCGGCGCTCGCCTCCCTCGACCCCGACGTGGCCACGTCCGCCAAGGTGTTCATGGCCGGTCACCACACGGCTCCCGTCGTCTTCCGCGATCCCCGGCAGCTGGAGGCCGCCTTCGAGGCGGCCACCCGCGGCGGCGTCCAACTCGTCCTGCACGCCGAGGCCCAGCATGTGTTCGATCTGCTGGACGGCTTGCACGGCGAGCCGGACTCCTATGCCGCCTACGAGCCGCACCGGCCCCGTACCGGCGCGATCGTCGCCGTCTCCAAAGTCATCGAGCTGGTACGCGTACACGGCACCCGGGCTCATGTGCTGCACGCCTCCACCGCCGAGGAGGCCGATCTGCTGGCCGCGGCGGCCGCCGAGGGGCTGCCCATCACCTTCGAAGTCACCAGCCACCACTTGTCGTTCACCGATGCCGACACCTGTCGCCGCGGCCCCCGCACCCGGCTGTCACCCGCCATCCGGGCCCAGCGTGACCAGGAGCGGCTGTGGCAGGCCGTCCTCCGGGGCCAGGCCGCCACCGCCGGCAGCGACCACGCCCCCCACACGATCGAGGAGAAGAACCGGCCGCCGGCCGACGCTCCACCGGGACTGCCCGGGGTGCAGGAACTCGTCGCTGCCCTCTGGACGGGGCTGATGGCCCGCAGCCCCGGGCCCACCCCCGACGAGGCGGTCCGGCATCTGGCCGCGCTGATGGGCTCGGGCCCCGCCGACCTGTTCCGGCTGCCGGGCAAGGGGCGGCTCGTCGTGGGCGCCGACGCGGATCTGGCGCTGTTGGACCCCGACGAGCGCTGGCAGCTCTCCTCCGACACCATCCAGTCGAAGTGCGGCTGGTCTGCCTACGAGGGCTGGGTGTTCACCGGCAGGATCACGACGACCGTCAAGGACGGTCGCCCGGTGTGGGACACGCGCAGCGGATTCACCGGCACCCCGTCGGGTCGCTGGCTGGTCGCCGCTCCGGTCACCAGCGGCCAGGACCGGCCGGCGGCCGCCCGGTGACTGCCGCTGACCTGCTCGGACCGTCGGCCATCAGCAACGACGCCTTCCGCGCCGCCGTGGCCGCCCCTCGCTCGCCCCGCCGTTGCTCCAATAGTCGTAGGCGTTCAGACTGCCGCCGGGAACCGGGTCCGTGGAACCGACTCGTCGCCGCTGCGCTGACGAAGGGCTACCCCCCGCCCGATCTCGAGTCGTCCAGCGTCTGACCGGCGCGCTCGCGCGGGCTGTGCGCGAGCGCCGATCCGGGTGCGGCCTCCGCCCCCGGCCGCGACCGTGGCCGGAGGCCGACACCACCGCCCGGTTCGAACAGCGGGCGCCACCGGGTGGCCAGTGTCCAGCCGACGGCGGCGACCGCGGCCACCGCGAGAGTGACCAGCATCGGCGTGGTGTGGGATCCGGCGCTGTCGGCCGCCCTGGCGACCGCGTTGGGCAGGCCGAGCCGGTCGACCAGCCAGCCGACGGCCGCCGTGCCGGTGAGCAGCGCGCCGCCCACCCGCAGCGCGGGCTGCAGCCGCAGCCGCGCGATCACCAGCAGCGTGGGCAGGGCGAGGCAGACCAGCAGGAGCTGGACCAGCTCGATGCCCAGGTTGAAGCCGAGGAGACTGAACACGAGCTGGCCGGTGGACAGATGCATCTCGGCGAGCACGAAGGAGAACGCCATGCCGTGGCCCAGGCCGAAGACGCCGGCCACGATCGCTTCCCGGCCCGGGAACAGGGGGCGGATCGCGTGGACGGCGCCGACGAGGATGCTGGCGGCGATGAACGCCTCGACCGGCCGGCTCGGGATCTCCAGGCGGCCGAGGGCGGTGGCGGCCAGCGCGGCGGAGTGGCCGGCGGTGAAGGCGAGCGTGATGCGGCCGATGCGCCCGAGCGCGGCGCGGGGGCCGACCAGGCCGTCCCAGCGTCGTCCGGTGGCCAGCAGCGGTGCGGGCAGCAGCAGGATGAGCAGGAACAGCAGATGGTCGGTGCCGGTGAGGATGTGGTCGCCGCCGAGTTCGACCATGGCGACGAAGCCGCGCCAGGCACTGCCCTTGCCGAGGTCGACGGTCAGCGGCGGGACCTTCATGTGCCGGACGTCGAGACGGATGGTGCCGACCTGGGTGGCGCCGTCGCCGGTGACCCGGCCGGCGGCCCAGTCCTGTCGTACCGACACCAGCGTCACGTGGGTGACGACCTGATGGACGATCACGTCGTAGTTCAGGGTGAAGTGCCGTACGTCACCGCCGGCCGGCGGGGTGAGCACGGCCTTGGCGACCAGTTCGCGGTACGGGCCGGTGGAGGTCTGCTGGGTGCGGCTGAGGCTCAGCGCGCCGATGCTGACCTGCCACGCCTGGCCCTTGAGGGTGGTCGGGTGGATGTGTTTGCCGAGGTAGGTGCGGATGGCCGTGGCCTTGGCGGGCAGGGCGGACGGTTCGATGCTGTTCAGATCGATGCCGCTGGCCGTGGAGAAGTCGCCGACCGGCAGTGCCAGCCGCGCGGTGACGGAGGCCTTGTACACGTCGAGCTGGACCACTGAGTGCGGCATCGGGTGCGCGGCGGCCGGCGACGCTCCGAGCAGGAGCGCCGCCGGTACCGCGATCGCGATCCCGGCCACCAGGCGAAGTGCTGTGGTCAGCCAAGTTCGCGGTCCGGTCATGAGAAGGTGAACTCGCTGCCGTAGTCGCGGGTGTGGTCGCGGTACACGGTGTGGTAGTGGATCTGGTTCCGGTACACCACGCCGTTCTGGCAGACGAACTCGATCCACACGCCGGGGCCGTCGATGCGCACGTAGTCGCCCTGGGTGTCCAGGCCGGTGCCGCCGGAGTAGCCGACGTAGGTCTGGTTCAGCTCACGCGCGTACGTCTTCATGAGCTTCTTCGCGGTGGCGTCGTCCACGTTGGCGATCCAGGGGTGGATGGCCTTCAGGACCAGCTGCTTCTGCTTGGGCGAGAGCGAGCTGGCCTTGATGCCTTCCTTGGTCTCCGGGAACTGGCCGTCCTCACCCGGGCCGAGGAGCACGTCGCTGAACGACTCGGAGAGCTTGGCTGTGGCCAGCTGCTCCGTGCTCAGGCTGCTGGTCAGGGCGAGCAGGCCGTTGCGCATGGTCGCCAGCGGCGAGTACGTGGTGCCGTCGTCGTCGGTCCAGGTGGTCGGCTCGACCCCGACGAAGAACGGGCTGGCGCCTGCCACCTTGCCCTTCTTGTAGGTCTCGTTCACGGCGAGGTGGTGGCCGCCGAAGTGCAGCTGCCAGGTGCCGGTCGTCGAGGGGGTGCCCAGGAACGCCAGGAAGTAGACGCCGCTGCCGTAGCCGCCCATTCCGCCGCCTCCGGTGCCGCCGGACGGCGGGGTGCCGGTCGGGACGTCGGTCGGGGCATCGGTGGCCGAGGCGGACGGGTCCGCCGAGGCCGTGCTCGACGCACCGCCCGAGGGCGCCGGCCCCGCGGACTCGGTGCTGGTGGCCTGCGCCGAGTTGAGCACGTCGTCGGCCTTGATGATCTGCGTGATCTGGTCGTACCCGGTGCCCTTGCCGGTGCCCGTGGCCGCCTTCACCACCTTCATGGCGGCAGCCAGTTGAGTGTCCGTCAGGGAGCCGAGCTGGATGCCGGGACGGCAGGACGAGCCGCACGGCAGGTTCGACCACGCCGTGGCGTTCGTCTGGGAGAAGTCCAGCAGCACCTCGGCCTGCTGGTCGGCGTCCAGCGTGTTCAGGAACGCGTTGGCCGCGCTGACCACGGCACCGACACCGGTGGCGTGCTTGTCTACCGGACGCTGGACAGCTACGGCCTGCGTATCCGTCGAGGCATTTGCAATCGCATAACCGCCGCCGGCCAGCACAATTGCCGCGACGGCGCCGATTATGCCCCGCCAAGTCCGTCGTGTGCGTACTCGACGGGTTCTTTCTCTACTCACGAAACCACTCCTGTAAGCCTGGAATGACGTCCCGGCCATATGGGCAGCACCCATCGGCCGGCTTCGAGATCACTACGTCCGTGTAGATACCGAACATTTCCCCACGCCCATCGACCGCTTGCCGGCGGCCACAGGCATGACTGAAACGCACGACGAGCACCTGGTGGCCCGCTCGCGCGATTGTTGACAACATTACTGACACTCTTACTGAAATCTCAATGCATCGTCAGGTGAACAAAATATTCTCGAGTCAGGCCGCAGCGCGGCGCAAATTCATGGAATTCACTTATGAATTTGACAGGCTGCCCTTATCGCGCGAATAGAGTTTCCTGCTATTGCCCTGGAAGGGGAGTGACGACAATGCGGTCCGGGTCGTCCTCGCGTTGCTCGAGACGCCGGATTCCGTCGTGGATGTCCGGTAGCGCCACGGAGTCGAGGATCGGCTCGGAGGTCAGCCCGACGAAGACGGCGCGGCCACCATGCCCGAGCGAGAGCGCGGGCACGGAGCAGACGCTCCGCCAAGTCGCGGTCTGAACCGACAAGTCGGATGAGTGGGCCCTGCCTCCAGGGCGCGTGTGCCGGGAGCGCAGCTCTCCCTCAGTCCGGCGAGTTCGGCCGCCGGCAGCTGCCCTGCGGTGCCGCACCGTCTGTCGTCGACCAGTGCGCACGCGCCGTCCAGCCATCGCGGGAGGGGGGCGACGCCGATGAAGGCGGCGAGCCGGTCAGCTCCTTTCGGGGCGTGTCGACCAGGTCCTCGTCGGCGAGTGTGGTGCGCTCCGCCGCGGGCACGCACCCAAGGAACTCAACGCCTTGGACGATGAGCTCCGACCACAGTGCGCCGAACTCCCGCAGCGGCAGGGCCCGGTCTCGCACCAGGGCCGGGTCGAAGCGTTCTTGCAGCAGTGCCGACAGCTCCGGCGGAAGCGACCGCACCTGCGTCTCGGTCAGGTCGGCAATGTCCTCGATGCCGGACCGGGCCTTGATCTCCCGCAGCAGGTAGATCATCCGAAGTCCGAGATGGCGGCTCATGGACAGCGCACAGTCCGAGCCTTCCCTGAACAGGTGCACGAATCGCGCGCGCGGGAACCCCTCCCCCACGTCGGCAAGAGCGCCGCAGAGGCCACCGCCACGACCCGCCCCGAAAAAAGCAAAAGCCCCAGGTCACGGCGAGTGAGTCCTGAGGCTTCCACAGAGCCGCCTTCGGGATTCGAACCCGAGACCTACGCATTACGAGGGCCTGCATGATCGTGACGGTGGGGGCCGGACGGTGCCGCCGAGTCCCGTTTCCGCTGGTCAGCGACGCGCGATCGGGAGGCTCGTGCTTCCTGGTCCGGACTGTGCCATCCCGTCCGCTCACGCACGGCTCACGCATGCTGGGCGCCTCAACGCTCCCTCATGCAGAGAATCCGGAGCACCCGCGCTGTCGGTGTTCTGTAGCGTTCTCGCTCGGGGAACTGGGATGATGGCGCTCGGTAGGACGTGACTGGGATTGGAGGGAGCGGATGGCGTACTCGACCCGCATGGCTGCCGCCCTCTCCGGAGCGACAGTCGGACAACTGCGCACGTGGCGACAAGACCGGGGCAACGGGCCGATCCTGCGACCCGAGCTGGCAGCCAGGCCGGCCCTGTACTCCTTCCGCGACGTGCTCGCGCTGCGCGCGTTCGCGCACCTTCGTCAGAACGTGTCGCTTCAGAAGATCCGCATAGCCCTGGCCACGCTGAAGAAGATCGGGGAGGTCGAGCATCTGTCCAGCTACTCCCTGGTGGCCGAGGGTGACTCGATCGTCCTCGTGGGTCACGGTGACCACGCCACCGATCTGGTCAAACGTCCTGGCCAACGAGTGATCGCCACTATGGCGGACATCCTCCAGGAGTTCGCTCCCAGAGCCGGCGTCGTGGTCCCCCACCTGCTGCAGCCGAAGCACCACGTCACGGTCGACCCCGAGACCCAGGGCGGACAGCCTGTGATCACGGGCACGCGGATCCCCTTCGACTCCGTCGCAGAGCTGATGGAGGACGGCATCCCGCCGGAGAAGATCGCTGATTACTACCCCGGCGTTACCGCGGATGCCGCACGCGACGCGGCTTCCTTCGCCCTCTATGTGGACAGCTATAGCGCGGGAGCGCGCGCTGCCTGATGCGGATCCTCATCGACGAGAACGTCCCTGTGCAGGTGCTGGAGATGCTCAGACGGCTACTACCCGGACACGAGGTCAAGCACGTCAGTGAGATCAAGTGGGCAGGCAAGAAGGATCTCGCGCTTCTCCCCGATGCTGCGAGAAAAGGTTTCGACATCTTCCTGACCAGGGACGCCCGACAGCTGGAGGATCCGTCGGAGACGGAGGCCATCAAGAAGTCGGGCATGCACCATATCCGCTTCAGCCAGGCGCACAAGGGCATGGCCGGTCTGGGCCTGGCTATGGGCGCGGTGGTAGCTGCCATGCCCCTGATCGTCGGCGAGCTCAACGAAGCAGACACACAGCAGCTGATTCACATCAAGGGCTTGAACCCGGTGAGCAAGCACCGCTTCGAGCGTGTGGACCCGTCCGTCTCACCGCCGTCCTACTGGCCACGGTAGACGAGCGACGCTTCCTGCCGCATACCCGACGTGGCGGGAAGCCATGACGACCACCTGACTCAGGGTCGGATGGTGATCCTTCTGGTGCAGAGCCGGCAGGAGGGTGCGTCAATCGTCCGGCATGCCGGGATGGTCGGCGCTCACTCAGTCTTCTTGTCGCCTTGCTCGTCGTTCCCGCGCAGACGACGCGCTCGCTCGACGATACCGCTGGAGAGCTTGTTCTTCACCGAGTTGGCCCGGTCGAGGGTCTCGTTGCCAAGGCTTCGGGCAGCATCAACACCTTTTACTCCTGTTTCCAACGCCTTGTCCCTCACCTCCAGGGCAGCTTCCGTCCATCGCCTCGCCTCAGATGAGTCGCCACCGGACTCGATTCCGAGCCGCACGTGAAAGTCATGGACGCCGGTCGCGACCTGGTTACTCAACTGGACCACAGCCGGGGACGTGGTCGGGTGCAGCAACACCTTGGCGTTGGCCACGCCAGCAGCGGCGTTCATCCTGGCCAGCAGAGTTTCGGTGCTCCGCGAGATGTGCTCCAGCCGGTCCTGCCGGGCGGCCTTCAGGCCGAGGCGATGCCCGTTGAGCTCATCGGGGGACGCGTCCAGCACCCTGTCGAGTTCGAGTACGGCGATCGCGTCCTGCAACTGGAAACAGCGAGCCAGAACAGCGAGCCATTCTCGAACGATGCCCTCAGCCTCCTTGACCATCGTGGCGAGATCGCCGATCTTGGTCTGACGCTCCATGTTCTCCGCGAGCGCGTCGAGTTGACGCAGTGCGTACGCCTGCGTCTCCGCAATCGTCGCCGGCGCGGCGTGCACCTTCGACCAGGTGACCTCGTCGACCCTGCCCCGCTTCTCTCGGATGGTCATGGCCTCCTCGATCACGAAGCCCACTCCGATCATGCGGGCCAACACAGCGTCCTTCTGGGCACGCAGTACGTCGTCGACCTTCTTGTCGATCGCGGCGAGATAGTCAGTGATCTCGTCCATGGTCTGTTGCATCGCAACCTGCGCCATGAACTTCCCGGCGTTGGCAAGAGTCGCCGGGTTGGACAGGAGCGATCGGGGCGCGTGCGCGAACTCGAGGAATCCCTTGATCTGACCCTTCTGCCCCTTCAGCACACCCGTGCTGAGCCCCGTCTTCGCGCTCTCCCTCAGGCCATACTTCTTGAGGAGCAGCGCCGACTTCGGGGTCAGCTTCACCCAGTGAGCGGAGTTGGCGGCGATCTCCGATCCTGCCTCTGCGACTGCAGCACCCGTAGCGAAGACGGACTTGTACCATCGCGGTCCGAGGCTTTTGGACGGCAGTCCCTCCGAAGCGAGGAAGTTTTCGACATCCTTGGCGCTCCCGATGACTGTCAGCCCATCCCCGTCGCTGATCAGCTGAATCTCGTTGCCCATGGTCCGCTCCTGAAGTGGCTTCTCGCATCGAAGGTGGTCGGGGTTCGCAGAGTGATCGCCGGGCCGCGGCCGAGGTCTTCCGAAGGCGGGAGACCTCGGCCCCGACCCGGTCGGGACGTGGGTGCACTGCTCTTGCGCCGACGTGGCCGCGCGGGCTCAGCTGTCCGGCATACCGGTGGTGGCCCACTCGTCGGCGAAGTGCTCCATCTGCTTCAGGACCAGGTTCACCGCCTCCGCACGACGGTCCGGCGGGTAGCCGTGGCGAGCCAGCAGGCGCTTGATGGCGCTACGGAGACCAGCGCGGACCGGCTCGCGGGCGATCCAGTCGGGCTTGAGTTTCTTCTGGACCTCCGCGACAAGGTCGCGTGCGATGCTCGCCAGAATCTCATCGCCCATGAGTTCCTGCGCCGAGTCGTGCTCGGCCACAGCGTCGTAGAAGGCGAGCTCGCGCCAGTTCAGCGGCGGGTCGAACTTCTCGCCGCGCCTGGCGTCTTCGACCACCTCTTTGGCCATCTCGACCAGCTTGGCGATGAGTTCGGCACTCGTGTACTGCTGCCGCGTGTACCGGATCATCAGGTCCTGCAGACGGTCGGAGAAGGCCGTGCGGCGGACGATGTTGTGACGTGTGACCTCGCGCATCTTCTGCTCGATGAGCCGCCGCAGCGCCTCCGCCGCGAGGTGCGGGGTCTCGCTGCCCTGGAGCTTGGCGACGAGCGCGTCGTTGAGGTGCGTCAGGTCGGCCATCTCCAGGCCGGCCTCGGCGAACAGGTCCGATATCCCGCCGGTCTCGACCACGGACGAGGTCAGCTGGGCGAGGTACAGCTCGACATCGCGGGCGACGGGCAGGCCGCGGGCCTCGCGTTCCAACGCGTCGAGTTTGGCCATGTAGGCACGGACCTCGACGAAGAACTGGATGTCCCGGCGCCAGGTCGGATGGTCCGGGAACCGCTCGCCGATGTTCGTGGCGCTGGAGGACAGCGCGTAGAAGCGCTCCAGGCGGTGGGAGTGGTCGCGGAAGCGCCGGCCGACGGTCTGGCGGGGGTCGTCGAGCTTCTCCGGATCGTTGCCGGGGGTACGCGCGTTCCGGAGGTACTCGGCGGCCCCGCCGGCGGCGTTGACGAACGCCTTCGCTGTCGGCTGTTCAAGACGCGCACGCCAGTTGAAGCCGCGCAGGATGTCGCTGAGGATGTCGTACTCGTTGCGCAGCTCGTCCAGCGCGCGGTCCAGGTCCTGGCCGAGAGTGCGGTCCTCCTGGTCGGCGTCCGTGTACTCGGCGATCGCCTTCTGCAGGTTCTCCGTCAGCGGCGCGTAGCCGACGAGCAGACCGTCCTCCTTGCCGCGGAAGCGGCGGTTGACCCGGGCGAGGGCCTGCATCAGGTTGGCGCCCTTGAGCGGACGGTCCAGGTACATGGTGTGGACCGGCGGGGCGTCGAAGCCGGTCAGCAGCATGTTGTTGACGATGAGCAGCTCCAGCTCGTCGTCGGGGTCCTTGGCCCGGTTGATGACCGCCTTGCGCTGGCCGTCGGGCAGTGCGTGGTCGAGCAGGTGGTCCTCGTCCTTGCGGGAGTTCGAGGAGAAGACGATCTTCATCGCGCCCTTGGACGGCTCGTCGCTGTGCCACTCCGGCCGCAGCTCGCGCAGGGCGTCGTAGACCCGGACACAGATCTCGCGGGTCGCGCAGACGACCATCGCCTTGCCGGCCGCCCCGCCCTTCTCGGAGACGCCGACGAACGGCCGCATCCGCTCGCGCCGCTCCTCCCAGTGCGCCACCAGGTCCTCGGCGAGATCCCTGACACGGGCCGGCAAGCCGTACATGGCATTCATCGTGGCGACGGCCGTCTCGACCCGGCGGCGTTCGGTGTCGTCGAGGCCGTCGGTGATGCGGTCGGCCTCCTCGTCGATCTTCGTCGGGTCGACGTCCTTGCCGAGGACGAGCTTGATGACCCGGCCCTCGTGGAAGACCTTGACCGTCGCGCCGTCGTCGGCGGCCCTCTTGAGGTCGTAGATGTCGATGTAACCGCCGAAGACCTGGCGGGTGTTGCGGTCGGCCTCGGAAATCGGCGTTCCGGTGAAGGCGAGGAGCGTGGCGTGCGGGAGGGCGTCGCGGAGGTGGCGGGCGTAGCCGTCGAGGTTGTCGTAGTGGCTGCGGTGGGCCTCGTCGACGACGACCACAATGTTGCGCCGGTCGGAGAGCAGCGGGTGATCGGCCCCCGACTCCTTCTCCTCTTTGGTCTTACCGAACTTCTGCAGGGTGGTGAAGAGGATGCCACCGGTCCGCTTGGCCGCGAGCTCCTCCCGCAACTTAGCCCGGGTCGCGACCTGGAGAGGTGTACCCGGGAGGATCTCGCTCTCCAGGAAGGTGGAGTACAGCTGGTCGTCGAGGTCGTTGCGGTCGGTGATGACGACGACGGTCGGGTTCAGCAGGGCAGGGTCGCTCATCACCATCGCCGTGGTGAGCACCATCTCCTCGGACTTGCCCGAGCCCTGCGTGTGCCAGACGACACCGGCCTTCCCGTCCCCGGCTGCCGCCTCCCGCACCTTCTCCGCGGCCCGGGTCACCGCGAAGTACTGGTGCGGCTTCGCGATGCGCTTCATCCGCTTGGACGGCACGAAGTTGATGAAGGACCGGCACAGGGAGAGGAACCGGGGCTGGGTGAACAGCCCGTGCAGCGCCAGGTTCTGACCCGAGTCGGCCGCCCCGTCCCCGTCCGCGGTGAACGGGTCGACACGAGCCCCGGACTCGTCCGTGTTCCACGGCGCGAAGTGCTCGTACGGGGTGAAGGGCGTGCCGTACTTCGCCGTAACGCCGTCGGAGAGCAGCACCACCGCGTTGTAACGGAAGGCGGTCGGGAACTCCTTCACGTACCGGGAGACCTGGGAGTGCGCGTCCTGAAGCGTGGCGTTCTCGTCGCCGGCGCGCTTCAACTCAAGAACGGCGAGCGGGAGTCCGTTGACATACAGGACGATGTCGAAGCGACGCCGCTTCTCACCGTCGACGACGGTGACCTGGTTCAGCGCGCGGTACGTGTTCCCGTCCGGGTCCGTCAGGTCGACGAGGCGGACGGTCGGGTTGTGCTCGGCACCGAAGGCGTCGGTGTAGACAACGGAGCGGATGCCGGTCGTCAGGTAACCGTGGGCGGTGCGGTTCTCCTCGTACGTGTCCTGCGACTCCGGAGTCGCCGCGACACCGACGGCGTCACGGACGGCGTCCGGAGGCAGCTCGGGGTTGAGCCGCTCGATCGCCTCGCGGAGGTCAGGGTAGAGGATCAGGTCGTCCCACGACTTGCGGTGCCCTGAGCCGGGCGCGAACTCGTTGCCGGAGGCCGGCAGCCAGGCCAGCTCGGCGAGCTCGTCGAGGGCGAGCAGCTCCCAGTCGGCTTCCAGGGGGCGGTGGTTCTGGCTTCTTCTACTTCCGCTCTCGTCGTCGTGCGTCATGTGTGATCCTCGACAATCTTCTCAGCGTCTTTGACGCGAAGGCGGCCGGACATGAGCTGGGGGAGGAGGGTGTCGCGGAGGGTGGTGAGTGTCTGGGATTCCTGCCGCTTGGTCGCAGCCAGGCAATCGAGGTTGCGAACCTGAGCGACTGTTGGATCACTGGGATCGTTCGGAACCCGGATCTTAAGAGCAGAGATCAAGTCGGTCGAAAGGCGGCCAGCTCCAATGCTGGTCTCATCAACCATTTCGAGAATGGACGTCGTCTGACTGCGGATACCGTGAAATAGGGCATGCGAATCGATACCGCTGCGCGCGATCAGAGCCTTACAGTCCTGACCGAATGCGACCTCACATTGCGTGATACCAATCCGGAATTCCTCTTTGAGGCTTGATCCGCGCACCACGAAAAGCACCGTATCCGCAGGAACAAGACGCGTCCCAGATACGGCGCCGAGTTCCGTAACATTCCTGTCCGACCTATCGATCCAGGGAGATTTAAGACTCAAGGCGGAAATCCAGGGGATCGCGCCTCCCCAATACGACGGTTCGCTAGTCTTAGGCGTACCGCCAGACATCCAGCGCGCAGCATCTCCGAGATTCACCGATTGCCAAACGGATGAATCGGCTGCCTGAACGTACAAAGCTTCGGCCAAATTTAGAGCCGTGGTCGCGATGCGCTCGTTGACGGCGATCTTGTCATCCAGCGCCCCAAGGACGCCCGCAACCGCACGTTGCTGCAAAATCCCCGGCAGGCTGATAGACAATCGCTTCTGGTCACCGAGACTAAGATATGGGGCCATGTCAGTACCATGCGCAAGCGCCTTAAGCTGGTCCGTCAACTCGGGGCCGAGAGACCAATAGCGAAGGTATCTGCCATCGATTACGTTCGAATCTCGAGAACGCCAATAGCTCAAATGTGGCGAGTACACGAAATCCGGGGAGTCTGATGCGACGTACCCAGTCCTCCCCGTACTGTTCCCCTTAGTAGTAATTACCGTGTCGCCCGGTCGGGATTTCTTTCTTGCGACTTTAATCTCCAAAGATTCATGAAATCGCTCAGCCCCCTCCCAATCCCACCCGCGAGTGGTAAGTCTTCCCGCCCTCATGAAGACGGACCCGTTCCCACCAAGCTCGGAATTCTTAGCTCGATAGCCGTCGCCAATCTCCAAGGCTTCTCGACTGATCAATTCTTGAAAGGTGAAGGAACGGCTCTCAGGCATCGACTCTCCCCAACTGCTCCCGAACCGTCTTCTCCAACTCCGCCGACCTCTCGAAGAGCCCGTACAACTCCCCCGTCAGCGCAGCGATCCTCTCCGTCACCGCCTCCGCCCCCTCTTCCTCCGCCTCAACAGCCCCCACGTACCGCCCCGGCGTCAGCACGTACCCGTGCCCCCGCACCGTCGCGAGGTCGGCCGAGAAGCAGAACCCCGCCTCGTCCTCATACGTCAGCCCCGCCTCACGCGCCGACGCCGTTCCCCTCCACGCGTGATAAACGCCGGCGATCTTCGCGAGGTCGGGCTCCGTCAGCACACGCTCCGTACGGTCGGCCATCTCGCCCATGTTCCGGGCGTCGATGAGCAGGATCTCGCCGCGCCGGTCGTCCAGGCGCTTCGCGCCCTGCGGGGTCTTGTCCTTGGCCAGGAACCACAGGCAGGCCGGAATCTGCGTCGTGCGGAACAGCTGGGACGGCATGGCGACCATGCAGGCCACCAGGTCGGCCTCCACCAGCGCCTGGCGGATCTCGCCCTCTCCGCTCTGCTGGGAGCTCATGGAGCCGTTGGCCAGGACGATGCCAGCCGTGCCCCGCTCGCCCAGCTTGGAGATCATGTGCTGGAGCCACGCGTAGTTGGCGTTGCCCTTCGGCGGTACCCCGTACCTCCACCTCGGGTCGCCCTCGTCCCTCGCCCAGTCCTTGATGTTGAACGGGGGGTTGGCCATGACGAAGTCGGCCTTGAGGTCGGGGTGCTTGTCGTCGGCGAAGGTGTCGCCCCAGCGGGGGGCGAGGTTGCCGTCGATGCCGTGGATGGCGAGGTTCATCTTACCCAGGCGCCAGGTGCGTTCGTTGAGTTCCTGGCCAAAGACGGAGATGTTGGCCTTGTGGGCGCGCCCGGCGTGCGCCTCGATGAACTTGGCCGCCTGGACGAACATGCCACCCGAGCCGCACGCCGGGTCGTAGACCCGGCCCTCGTACGGCTCCAGGATCTCCACGATCAGCCGGACGACGGACTGCGGCGTGTAGAACTCGCCGCCCCGCTTGCCCTCGGCCCGAGCGAAGTTGCCGAGGAAGTACTCGTACACCTCGCCCAGCACGTCCTGAGCCGGCTTGTCGCCGCTGCCGCCGAAGCGGGCGTCGCTGATGAGGTCGACGAGTTCACCGAGACGCTTCTGGTCCACGTTGTCGCGGTTGAAGATCTTCGGCAGGACGCCCGTGAGCGAGGCGTTCTCGCGCATGACGGCGTCCATCGCGTCGTCGAGGAGCTTGCCGACGCCCTGGCTCTTGGCGTGGGTGGCGATCCACGTCCAACGGGCGGTCTCCGGTACCCAGAAGACGTGGGCACCGGTGTACTCGTCCCGGTCCTCCAGGAAGTCGTCCATCCGGTCCTCGGTGATGCCGTCATCGGCGAGTTCCGCGGCGAGCTCGGAACGGCGCTCGTCGAAGGCGTCGGAGACGTACTTCAGGAAGATCAAACCAAGGACGAACTCCTTGTACTGCGCGGCGTCGATGGAGCCGCGCAGCTTGTCAGCGGCCTTCCACAGGATCGCCTGGATCTCCTTGGCGGTGGAGGCGCTGAACAACTCCGCCTGATCGGTGGGTTTCTTCGCAGCGGTAGCCATGGGACAGACCATCTCCTTCAGTCGTCGGTTCCGGGGAGGTTCTGGAGGGTGAGCGTGCCGTCGGCGATACCGGCGGCAGTGAGGCGGACCAGGTCGTCGAGAGCGGCGGACTGCTCCCGCAGGAGGTGCGCGCGGGTCTCGATCTCCGCGAGCACGGTGTCGAAGCGCTCGGCCTCGCGCCGGCTCAGGTCGGGGATGAGGAGGTCTTCGATGCCGCGCGAGGCCCGCACCGCGCCGCTGGTGCGCGCGTACTCGGCGGCGGCCGCCCGCAGCAGTGCCGCGAGCACCCGTGGCAGCACCGGCGGGTCGGCGTCGGGGTGGACGCGGAGGATGCGGGCCGGGGCTGCCACCAGGGACAGGCCCGCTTCGTCGACGTAGGTGCCGAAGCGGGGGCTCGTGGTGACGACGATGTCGCCGGGCTCGGTGAACAGGGCGTGTTCGTAGCCGGTGAGGAGCACTCCGCGGTCGATGCGGCGCCCGCCTGGGCGTGCGATGCCGAGGACCTCGTCGGGGGTGAGCACGGCGTAGTGGCCGTCTGCCGTGAGGTGTTCGTCGGCAAAACGGTGCCCGGGGCGGCGGCGCAGGCGCCGATCGTCGAGGAGCCGGCGGACGGTGGTGCGCCGCACGGGCTGGTCGTCGGGGCGCAGCACGGCCTGGGTGCTCAGTGCCGTGCGCAGGTCGGCGTGCTGCCGGGCCTGGTCGTGCAGCTCCGTCAGGCGTTGCTCCAGGGCGCTGATGCGGACCGGACGTTCGATGACGCCCCGGGTGTAGCGGGCCATGGGCGGGCGGTGCTGGGTGGTGAAGGCGGCGCCCGGCCGGTCGTCGAGGTCCTTCGCGGGGACGATCACCGCGTGGCGGGGTTCGTGGCGGCGGTCGCCGCGCCAGGGTGCGGCGCGCCAGATGGCGATGTCCTCGGCGAGCGCGTCAAGGACCGTGTCGCTGAGCGGCTGCGCGGAGTAGTCGGCGAGGAGGACCAGGCCCGTGCGGTGTTCCGCCGAGGTGCGGGCCAGCACCCAGAGGGCGGTGCGGTAGCCGGGACGGTAGAGGAACGCGCCGTCGGGCAGGCTCACCGCGGCCTTGAGTAAACCGTCCCGGAGGAAGGACCGGCGCAGGCGGTCGGCCTCGCTGTGCCGGGGGAACGGGCGGACGAGCACGTCGGCGGGGCCGAGAACGACGGCTGTCGAGCCTTCGTCGAGGTAGTCGGTGAGTGCCTGCACCTGTTCCAGGACGACCTGTGGGCTGCGGTTCTCCCCCGACTCGTAGGGGAGGACTGAGACCAGCAGATGGGGATATCCCCAGTCGTCGACGGGCAGGTCCTCCCCCTCGGTGACGCCGAGGTCGAACTCGTTCACGCCTCGGACGAGCATCCGGCGGCGGACCAGGCGGGCCCGCACCGGGTCGGGGTCGGCGGCGAGGTAGGTGTGGCCGGAGTCCTCGGCGGCCCGGGCGTGCAGGGCGGCGAGCAGGTCGCCGGAGCGTGCGTGCGGGGTGGCGACGACGGAGCCTTCGTCGAGGGTGTCAACGCCGGACAGGGCAGCGAGGGCGCGTACCACGGCCGGGGTGGGCTCGTCGGCGGCCAGGTCGTGGGAGCCGAGGCGGCGCCGGGCCTCCAAGACCCAGTCGAAAGCCTCGGCGGGGGTGTAGGCGGCCTCGGTCAGCTCGTCGGCCAACGCGGCCAGCTCGGGACCGATGCGGTCCGGCTCCGGGACGGCCTTCAACTCGGCTGACACGTACGTGTCCTCAGGATCGAGCTCGTCGGCCTGGGTGAGGACCGCGTCCCAGCTCTGGCCCGAGAGAGGGACGTCGAGTTGCCGGCGCAGGCAGATCAGCGCGGTCAGCGCCCCCACCAGGACGGAGGCCGAAAGGGCCGGCGTCCGCCAGGCGGCCAAGGTGTACAGGGCCAGTTCGGCCCGCAGGTGGCGGGGATCGGCGTTGCCGCGGCCCGTCGTCGTCAGCCAGTCGACGACCGCACGAGCGTCGAACAGGGGCCGCCCTTCCTCGTGGGCGACGGGGGCGGGGAAGTCGGGGTGCCTACGGCTCCAGGTGGTGGGGACGGGCCGGCGTACCTGGGCAAGGGTGGCGATTTCCGCATACGTGATCCGCCAGGCCGGCCGCTCGGGCACGATGGGCGACACGGCCTCTTCGCGTGTGCTGGTCACTCGCTCCACTCCCCCCTCCGTACCGGTCCTGTTGGCATCCTCGCCGGCCGGTCAGCGGGGCCCCGAGGCAGGCAGAACCCTACAGCGAAGGGGAAAAAGGGAGGAGAGGAAAGCTGATAACCCCGGTTATCAGCATCTCCAACGGATTTCTGAGCCTTCCGGTCCCACTCTGGTGCTCGTTCGGCGCACCGACACCCGGTGCTCACCGCAATCGCGATCCGGAGGTCTCCCCATGACTGACATGTCCTCGATGCCGCCCGCCCACCAGCCGTCGGAAGGCATGGGCGGAGGCCCCGGCTGGAGAACGGTGCCTCCGCAGCCGACGCCGCACACGTTCACCCAGCCGCCCGTACCGGGCCTGCCGCCCGCCGGGCGCACGCCCTCACGGCGCAAGGTCTGGCTCACCCACGGCGCGACGGCGCTCGTCGCGCTGGTCTTCGGTGCCTCGATCGGCGGCGGTGGAGCGTCCGGCAGTACGGCGGGCTCCTCGGGTCCCGCCCCGGCCGTCACGGTCACCAAGGCCGCCGCGGGCGAACCGAAGCCGGCCGTGACCGTCACCGAGACGGTCAAGGCGACGGTCACCGCCAAGCCGAAGCCGGTGAAGAAGTCCGGCCCTTCGAGCAGCTTCTCGGGTGAAGGTCAGTACCTCGTGGGCGAGGACATCCAGGCCGGCACCTACCGGACCTCTGGCCCTGAGAAGGACAGCGTCATCCCCAACTGCTACTGGGCGCGCCTGAAGAACGCCTCCGGCGAGTTCGACGCGATCATCGCCAACGACAACATCCAGGGGCAGGGCCGCGTAACCGTCAACAAGGGCGAGTACTTCAAGACCAGCGGCTGCCAGGACTGGCAGAAGGTCGGCTGACGTCGAGGAGTCTCCCTCCTCGGCCGCCTGACCAACGCGTCAGGGCTCCCCATCCACCTGGGCAGACCGTTACCCGGCCGCTGCTCGCCGGACGATCTCTCCGCGCCTGCGGCCCGTCCGCCCGTCCCTCCGCGTACCCCACCTCCGTTCCGCTCCCGATCACTCACGAGGGGAAGCATCGCCATGTCCGAGCCCGAGCAGTCCGCCGAGATTTCCGCTCAGGACCCGCCCCCGCCCAGCGGCCAGGTCCCGCCCATGTCCGAGTCCGCGCCGTCGAGCGATCCGGCGGAAATACCCGGGCCGGCGCGCGGTTCCCTCTGGGCCCGCCTCTCGCGGACCGCCGTGCTGTTTCTCGGTATCGGCACCGGAGCTGCGGCCGTGGGCATCTGCTGGGCTTCGCTGTCCCTGCTCGGTCCCGACGCGGCTCCGGCGAAGAGCAGCGGCGGCCCGTCGGCCGCTGCCACGGACGGAGCAAGCCGGGCGCCGGCCCCGTTCGAAACCGACGGCACGCTCACGCTCGCCGAAGTCGGCGCGGGACTCGAGACCGGAGAGGTGTGCTCCGGAACCGGCGGCTACTCCGACATCGACCTCGGGACCCAGGTCAACGTCACCGATGCGGACGGAACCCTGGTCGCCACCGGTTCTCTCGGCCTGGGTGAGAAGACCGAGGACGGGTGCGTCTTTCCCTTCACGGTCGACGACATCACCCCGGGCTCGAAGTTCTACACCGTGGAGGTGTCCCACCGCGGCGGTCTCACGCAGACGGAGGCCGCCCTGCAGGCAGGCGGACTCGAGTTCACGCTCGGCGGCTGACCGCTCGAAGCGCGAGCGACGCCCCGTCGGCGCGTGCACCGCGTACACCTCACCCACGGCTCATCGGCACCCTTGCGACCGATCACGTCGAGTCCGAAACCCCGCCCTGTCGGCCACCGACGCGATCGAACACCCACGTCTACGGCGTCCGCCGCTGCCCTATCCCTCCGAACCGGCACCAATTTCAGGAAGGCCCTCATGACCAGTTCAGAGCAGAACCAGCAGAACGCACGCTCTTCCACGGACCCCGCCGTGCAGGCGCCGGCCACCGAGCCCGTGTCGCTCGCCGAGCTGGTGGAGGCACGTCTGGCCGCGGCGCCCCTCGGCGAACCCGTGAAGGCGCTCCTGGCCGAGGCACTCGGCAGCGCCGCAACCCCGGGAAACTCGCCCATGGGCCGGATCTACCTCGACTCCGTCTCCGTGGCCGGGTTCCGTGGCATCGGCCCCCAGACCCGGCTCACCCTCAGCCCCCGGCCGGGTGTCACGCTCGTCGTGGGCCGCAACGGCTCGGGCAAGTCCAGCATCGCCGAGGCCATCGAGACGGCGTTCACCGGCACGAACATGCGCTGGCTCGGACAGGACGCGACACGCACCAGCAACTGGCGCAACCTTCACGACGGGGCCAAGACGAAGATCGAGCTCAAGCTCGCCGTCGAGGGCGACAGCGGCCGGAGCACGCTCAGCCGCACCTGGACCGGTCACGGCATCACCGACTGCGCGGGCACGTTCCGGCGCCCCGGACATGGCACGGTCCCCCTGGACCAGGCGGCCTGGAACCAGGCCCTGACGGACTACCGTCCCTTCCTGTCGTACGTCGACCTCGGCCGCATGATCAGCGGCAAGCCCTCGCAGATGTACGACTCCATCGCCACGATCCTGGGACTCGGGCACCTTAGCGCCGCGTACAACCACCTTGGGCAGCAGGAGAAGGCGCTGGGCGACGCGGTCAAGGCGGCGAAGAACGAGCTGCCGGAGATCAAGGCCGCGCTGTACACGCTGCAGGACGACGAGCGTGCGGTCCAGGCGCTCGTGGCCATCGAGACGAAGGGCCGGCCGGACTTCGCGACCCTCGAAGGGCTGGTGGCGGGGCTGCCCGCCGACGATGACGGCATCCTCGCCGAGCTGCGCGCCGAGGTCGAGGTGCAGGGCCCGGATCTGGAACAGGTCGGGGCCGCGGTGGACCGGCTGCGCGAGGCACTCGCCGGAGTCGAGGACGTGCGCCTGACCGGTGCCGAGGACGCCCTGCAGCGCGCCGGTCTTCTGGAGAAGGCGCTGGCCCACAACAACCGTCACCCCGACGAGGAGTCCTGCCCGGTCTGCGGCACGGAACAGGTCCTCGACTCGGCGTGGGCCGCCGGCGCCACCGCTCAGATCTCCCTGCTCCGCCAGGAGGCGAAGACCGCCGAGGACGCGCGCGGCGAACTGCGGTCCGCGGCACGGGCGGCCCAGAATCTCGTGGAGAGGCCCCATCGGATCCCTGCTTCCCTCGCGGATCCGTGGAACGCGTGGCTCGCCTGCCGGGCGGTCAGCGACCCGAGCGAGCTCGTCCAGCGCGTCCACGACACCGCCTTGACCCTGGCCGACGCCTGCGCCGCCGTGAAGGACAACGCCGTCCGGGAGCTGGAGAAGCGGGACGAACGGTGGCGTCAGCTCGTCACGCGCCTGGCGAGCTGGACGGAGAAGGCCCGCGCCGCGGCGGACGCCGAGCCCCGGCTCGGCCATGTCAGGAAGGCCCGCACCTGGGTCAAGACTCTCACCGCGGAGCTGCGGGAGAGGCGTATGGAGGGCTTCACCGGCCACTCCCAGCGGATCTGGGAGAAGCTTCGCCAGGAGAGCGACATCGAGCTGCAGTCGGTGAGCCTTCAGGGCAGCGAGAAGGCCAACGTCCGCAAGCTCGTCATGGACGTCACCGTCGACGGGGAAGAGGCTTCGGCGCTGAGCGTCATGAGCCAGGGAGAGCAGCACTCTCTCGCGCTGTCCTTGTTCCTGCCCCGGGCCGCCACCGCCGACAGCCCGTTCGGTTTCATCGTCATCGACGACCCCGTGCAGTCCATGGACCCGGCCAAGGTCAACGGGCTCGCCCAGGTCCTGCACGAGCTCGGCGAGCACCGGCAGGTGGTCGTGTTCACCCACGACACCCGGCTCCAGCGCGCCTTCACGACCCAGGAACTGCCGGTCACGGGCTTCGAGGTCGAGCGGGGCAAGGCGTCCAAGGTGAACGTCAAGGCCGTGACCGACCCGGTCAGCCAGGCGATTGCGGACGCCAGGGCTCTTGCCAGCACCGAGAATCTGCCGGAGGCGGCCCGCACCCACGTGCTCCCCAGTCTGTGCCGAATCGCGCTGGAGAACGCCTTCGTCGAAGCGGCCTGGATCCAGCACCACCGCTCGGGAGGCTCCGAGCTCGATCTGCAGTCCGCCGTGGCCGGCGCGGACAAGCTCATGAAGATGGCCGCGCTGGCCTTCTTCGGCGATATCGACCGCACCGGCGATGTCTACCGGGAGCTCCGCGCCCGTTGCGGCCCGCGTGCGGTGGACCTCCTCAATCAGTGCCAGAGCGGTGCCCACGCCACGGGAACCCGCATCGCCGACGCGCACCGCTTCGTGACCGAGATCAGCGAGCTCGCGCAGAAGGTGCGCAAGACGGAGGTGGCAAAGTGACCGGCGCCGCAAGTACTTCGATCGACGAGCTGCTGCTGACAGCCGACCAGCTGCTCTCCGACCCCAGCGTCGAAGCCTCGGCGGCCGGTCGGCACCGTGGAGCCTCCCTCGCCCTGCGGACCGCCCTGGAGATCGCGGTCGACCGCACGCTCGACGCCGCGATGCCGGGACTGGCCGGCATCACCACGCGGGCGAAGATGCTCTGCCTGCGCTGCTACACCGCCGCGACGACCGCCCGCAGGGCCAACGCCGTCTGGTCGCACCTCTGCCTCGGGTGTCACTACCACCAGTACGAGATCGGCCCCACCCGGGACCAGGTCCACTCATGGCGTGCGGAAGTCGGCGAACTCGTACGGGAATTGCCTCATTGACCAATATTCACAGCTGACCCATGTGTCTGATAAGTCTTTTGCCGGGGGCCGGGCATATGCCCGGCGCGCGGTGCCTCTCGGGGCGCTGCAGGGGGAGGGGACGTACATGAGCACCACCATGCGCGACGAGATCATCGCCGAAGAGCAGAAGGCGGTGGACCGCGCCTACGACTGCTACGAGAAGCGACTGGCCGAACTGAGCGGCGGCTCGATCGCCGCGGCATCCGCCAGCGGCAAGGACAGCGTCGCCAACCGGAAGGACGCCGAGGAGAAGGCCGCAGATTACGCCGGCCTCGGGGACGCGTCGCTGGTCGTCAGCCGCGTCAATGTCCAGCCGGGCGAAGAGTCGGACACCTTCTACATCGGCCGCCGTGCCGTTTCCGACGTCGAGACCCGCGAGACCGTCGTAGTGCTGTGGACCGCCCCGGTGGCGGAGAAGTGGGCGAAGGCCCTGCCCGAGGCGCCAGGTGAAGTGCTCCTGCGGAGACAGTTGCGCTGCACGAAGAACGTCGTCGAAGCGTACGTCGATGAAATCTCCGTCGTTTCTCCCGCCACGCCGTCTGTCATCGATGGCACCGAGCCCGAAGCGGGGGTCCAGGACGATTCCAAGGTCGCGGCGTCCGAGACGCCGGCGGTCCCACCGGCTCCTACCCCGTCCGATGTCGCCCAGCTCCTTCGGCAGAGACAACAGCCCCCCGATGACTTCCTTCTGCGAGAGCTCCAGCGCTCCCGCAGTGGCAGCATGCGGGACATCGTCGAGACCATCCGTCGCGATCAGATGGATCTCGTCACCGGTTCTCCCGCCGACATCCTTGTCGTGCAGGGCGGCCCGGGCACCGGAAAGTCCGCGGTCGGCCTGCACCGCGTGACGTGGCTCGTCAACAACGACCACTTCAAGGCGCAGGACGTCCTGGTCATCGGCCCGCATGAGCGCTTCCTCGACTACGTCGGACAGGTCCTCCCGACCCTCGGCACCCGGAACATCAACGCGGTTCAGATGAACCGCCTCTGGGACGGCGATGTCCTCGGCACCGACACCCCACGCGCGCGACTGGTCAAGTCCGACGACCGCATGGCCGCCGTCCTGCGCCGACGCGTGGAACACGAGTGTCGCCCCGACGCGATCGACGAATTCACCGCTACGCCCACGTACAAGGACGCCAAGCCCGAACTCGCGGTCACGGCTGGCAGTACCACTCTGCGTATCCCGCGTTCCGAGGTTCTCGTCCTTCTCCAAGAGGCACGCGAGGGCGACGGCTCCTACCGGGAGCGCCGCAACCGCTTCCGCAGTCTGCTCGTGGACCGCCTGCTGCAGGAACTCGTTGCTCTGGCCCCACGCCGCAGCCAAGGAGACACGATCCGTCGGGACCTGGAACGCAACCGCCAGGTCGAGCGGCTGATCGAACGCGTCTGGCAGTCGCCCGGTGACAGGGAAGCCCTCCGAAGCCTCTACGATTCCCCCGAACTCCTGCGTACCTGCGCCGACGGCGTCCTCGACCCGGAGGAGCAGGCAGCCCTTCACCGTCCGAGGGCAGCCACGGCGGACGCCGACCTCTGGACCCTCGACGACCGCGTCTGCCTGGAAGAGCTGCGCTACCTCATCACCGGAGAGACTCCACAACGCTACGGGCACATCGTCATCGACGAGGCCCAGGACCTGACCCCCATGCAGGCACGCTCACTGCGCCGACGCATCGCGGTCAACGGCTCCATGACCGTACTCGGCGATCTCGCCCAGGCCACGGGTCCGCATACCTACGCCGACTGGGACCGCCTCGGCACTCTGCTGTCCGACCACGGCGACTGGCACGTCGCCGAACTGAACACCAGTTACCGCGTACCCGCGGAAATCATGGAGTTCGTCGCACCTCTGGCTCGCACGATCGCCCCCTCGCTCCCCTACCCTCGGGCGGTGCGCGAAGCGGGCGCCGACAGCGTCCGGACCCTGGCAGCCGAACCGTGGACGCTGCTCGACGAGACCGTCACTCAGACGACCCGGCTCGTCGGCACCAGCGACGGACACACCCTGCGTCGCGTGGCCGTCATCGTCCCCGACGACTCCGGCTGGCTCGACGAGATCAATCGTCATCTCGACCAGACCGCCGGCCTCACCGAAGAGCACCGTGCCACCGTGTCCGTTCTCGCCGCCGCCCACGCGAAGGGCATGGAGTACGACCACGTCCTCGTCGTCGAACCCGCCACCATCGCCGACCGCGGACCGGCTGGGCTGCGCCAGCTCTACGTCGCCCTCACCCGAAGCACCCAGAGCCTGACCGTCCTGCACACCTCCCCGCTCCCGGATGCCCTCATGGACACCACCGATACTCCCGGGCCTGGAACCACCCCCACCGAGCCGTCGATGGCGGCCGCTGATGTCCCCGAGATCGGCACCGACATTCGTGTCCGCGTCCTCGACCGGGGTACAGGCGGCCGCTACAAGGTCAAAGCGCTCTCCCCGCCGGTCAAGGTCCCGCTGATCCTGACCGTCCGCCACGGATCGACTCCGCCCCGCCCCGGCGAGAAGCTGGACTGCTGGGTCTTCGCGCAGGAGAGGAACCACTGCCTGCTCACGACGGACCAGCGTGGACGCCAGCCCATCTCGGCGAAGATGGCCGAGCGCTACCTGGCGGCGCTCGGCGTGTTCGACGAACTGACCGCCGACGGCGTCGCCCTACCGGAGAACGCCCGTGAACGGCTCTCCGAGCTCAAGGGCATGGCCAACCGCGTACTCCGCCGCGACCAGGCGGACTGGGTGGACGTAAGACGAGTGCTCGGCTCACCCGACAGACAGCGTCTGAACCTCTTGCGTGACCTCGCCGCCGAAACCAATCGCGCCCTCAAGGACGACAGCCTGGACGTGAGTCGTCTCCGCGAGAACCTGGCGCGAACGGACTGGTCCCCCTCTCTGGCCCAGGCCCGGGAGATGCTTCAGCACCGCATGACCACCTTGACCGAGCCGACAGCCGAGACCGCACCCACACCCTCCGCACCGCAGCCCGAGCAGGGAGCAGCCGAGCCCATGGCATCCGCCGAGGACACCGCCGTAACGACACCGTCTGCGACGAATCTTCTGCACACGCTGGAGACCACCGCGGCCGCCGACCGCACGTGCAAGAAGCACGAAGCGGTGCGCCACGCCCTGATGTCGGCCTTGTTCGAGGCCGACGAACAGGCGACGTCATCCCAAGTCGTAGATGTCAGCCGCACGGCCGAAGATGGCGACTTCCTATACGAGATCCTCGGCGCCGGTCACTCCGCCTACACCGACCTCCGCTCGGGTGCCGCCCGCCTCCTGGAGATCAACCACACCCTGGCCGCCCCCGCCGACCGTCTCTACCTGGTCCTCACCGAGCCGCCGGCCGAGGACTGGTCCGCCGAAACTCTGCTCGCCGTCTACGGTGTCCACCTCCTCTGGCGCACCCACAACGGCTGGGCCGGCCGGGACAAGGATGCCGCCCTGGGCTCGGCGCAGCCGTAGGCGCCATCGGTTTAGATTGATCACTTTGGCAGCATGAAGGAACGATGCGCGGCGCAGAGCGCAGCGGGAAGGGTCACTCGACCCGCCCCGCAGCGCCGAGCACACAGCTGACCGCCGCGCATTAGGGTGCGGGATGTGCAGCCGTCTCTGGTTCTCTTCGACCTCGACAACACCCTCGTGGACCGGCGGGGAACACTCGCCGGCTGGGCCGCAGAGTTCACCGCCCAGCACGGCCTGGAGGACGAAGATCAGGCGAACGTCCTAGACATGGTGGCCGAGCGAGCCTATCCGTCCACCTTTGATGTGATCCGCACTCGGTACCGGCTGCCCATGTCGACTGAGGAGTTGTGGCACGCGTACTGCACCGACATCGCGGCCTTGGTGTTGTGCCCGGCCGAGGTCCTCGACGGCTTGGACGAGCTGCGTGCGTCCGGCTGGCGGGTGGGGGTGGCGACCAACGGTGCGACGGATATCCAGCGCGCCAAGCTGCGGGCGACCGGTATCGCCGAGCGCGTGGACGGCGTCTTCGTCTCCGAGGAGGCCGACGCGCGCAAACCGCAGACCCGGCACTTCGCCCTGGCGGCGGCCCGCTGCGGCACCGTGCTGGGCGACGGTGGCTGGATGGTCGGGGACAACCCGGTCAACGACATCGGCGGCGGACGCTCCGCAGGACTGCGCACCATCTGGATCGGCAACGGCCGTTCCTGGCCGTCGGACGATCCCGGGCCGAACCACGTGGTGCCGCATGCACGCGCCGCCATCGACCTGCTGCTTTTGCACTCCGCCGACCACGCAAGGACCGCGGCATGACGAACACCATTGGGCTGTTGCACCCCGGCAGTATGGGATCCGCCTTCGGCGCCCAGCTGCGCGCAAGCGGCCACATCGTGCTGTGGTGCCCCGACGGACGCAGCGACACAACCCGCCGCCGGGCCGAGCGCGCGGGCCTCGAAGCCGCGGCGCTGCCCGAGCTTGTCTCCCGCTCCGATGTGCTGCTCTCCCTGTGCCCTCCCGCCGCAGCGGAGGAGACCGCCGGCCAAGTAGCCGAGCTCGGCATGTCCGAAGCGGGCACGATCTATGTCGACGCGAACGCCGTCTCGCCGTCGCGCGTGGTGAATATCGCCGACCGCCTGGCTCCGATGCCGGTCATCGACGCCGCGGTGGTCGGATCGCCTCCGGTGGGCGGCAAGTCCCCGACGCTCTACCTTTCCGGCGCCGTCGAGCAGGCCGACCGGATCGCCGAACTTTTCGCCGGCACCGATGTGCGGACCCACGTCCTGGGCGACACCATCGGCAAAGCCTCCGCACTCAAGCTCGCGTACTCCAGCTACCAGAAGGTCTCCCGGGTGCTGGCTGCCGTGGCCTACGGGGCGGCGGACACGTACGGGGTCGCGGACGAGCTGCTGCTGATCGCGGCCAAGCGCACCCGCAGCTACCTCGTGGAGACCGACTACATCCCGAAGACCGCTGCCCGCGCCTGGCGTTGGGGCCCAGAGCTTGAGGACGCGGCGGCCCTTCTCGCCGACGCCGGGCTGCCGGACTCCCTTATGCACGCGGCTGCCGCGACGCTTGCCCGGTGGGACGGGAACAGAGACGAGCGGCTGGATATCGCTGAGGCCCTGGAAGCTCTGCGCCTTGAGCGGGGCCCGGACAACCCGAGTTGAGCAGGTCGCATCCGCTGGGGCCCTGACGTCCTGGCCGTCAGGAGCGAGGTGGCGTGGTGCGGACGATGTCGTCGATATTCTGTGCGGTTTCATGGGGCGCCGTCCCGTCCGTCTCCACGCGCAGTTCCCACTGAGCCCGCGGATGAGCCGCAAGATCGGCCTGAGTGGCGTCCCACGCAGCCAGCCGGGCCGCCGTGTCGGTATCGCCCCGTTGTGGTGAGCGTCGAGCGGTCGTCTCCTTGGAGCACCACAGCAGAACGCGCACCCAGTGCGCCGGGTAGAGGGCGGTCACCTGCTCCATCCCCGCCATCTGGCCGAGGTGGACGACGGGGGTCTTGCCGCCCTCCATGGCCTGATCGAGGCCGGGACGGTCGACGACGTAGATGTTGCCGTACCGGTCGTTGCGGTAGATGACGTCGCCGCGTGTCTCCAGGGCGGCCAGCTGCTCCGGTGTGCCCATGCGGTAGCCCTGGGTCCTCCCGGTCCCGATCTTCAGCCGGGTGAACGGCACGTACCGCGCGTCGAGTTCGGTGAGCACCGCCGTGATCGTGTCCTTGCCCGCCGCCGGCGGCCCGTACAGCAGGATGCCCTGCCTCATTGGAACACCGTCCCGAAGACCTGGCGCACCTGGTCCGTGAGCGATATCGCGGAGCCGAGCCGGTTGTCGACAACCAAGTGCGGCACGACGGGCCGCAGCTCGAGATCGATCCCGGCAGCGTACGTGTCCCAGTTCTGGAGTTTCCAGCTGTCACGGGCGGCGGACCGGAAGCTGATGTACTCGTGCATCGTGTCGAGGTCGCACTGAATCCAGACGACAGCGACGGTGACGCCACGTGCTTCGCAGCGGTTGATCAGGCGCCGCATCCACCGAGGGTCAGTGGTCTCGGCGATGAAAGGCGCGGAGAGGACGGTGCTGATCGCGCAGTCGACGTTCGCATACGCGGTCTCCAGCAGGCACTGGTACTCCAGCGGGCGGACCTTCTCCCGGTAGAGGTCGGTGTGCCGGTCGTTGGGCTCGCTGCCCATTTCAACAAGGAGGCGCTCGACGAGCGGGCGCGTGATCGGGTCCTTGTCGAGGACGGGCCATCCAGTGAGTTGCGATACGAAGCGGGCGAATTCCGACTTCCCGCTGCCCGCGTAGCCGCCGACCATCATCAGCGTCGGCCGGTTCGGATCACCGCCGGTGTGACGCCGCTTCCAGGCGTCGAGGATTCGCTGCTGGACGCCCAGACCGTCGGCGTCCTCCGCGCTCGGCGCCAGCTGGTGCAACGCCCGTTCCACGGCCAGGACGTGGGCGCCGTTCTGCGGTTCGCTCGACGCGGTGAACTTGAGCTTCGTGGCCTCGTCAGGCAGAGCGTTACGGAAGCCGAGCTCGGGCTCGGTCGCGCGGTACAGAAGGCAGTACGCGCGACGATAGTGCGGTCCGGGATAGACCTCTCCCTGCTCGTGCTGCCACAGCGTCTGAAAGTTGGCGGCCGGCACCGTGAGCCCCGCGGCCCGGGCCACCTCGCGCAGCTGCTCACCCGCGCCTTCGAGCGTCAGGCCGTGAGCTTCGCGTTGTTGTCTCAGCTTGTCTGGGCGCCACCCCGGGCGACTCTTACCCACCGCGCCTACCGCCTGCCCATCCCTGGTCATGATCCGGAGCCTAAGTCTGCCTGTCATGAACCCATGTGTAAGCGGATGTTGAAAAGTCAGGTCGCCCGGCCATGAGCTGCTGATGAGCAGCTTCAGGAACGGCTTGTGATACTCCGCACAGCTCCGAGCCGCTGTCATGGTCACACCGACGCGGTCGTCCCAGTACCCGCCTCGGTCTCCAGTAATCGTCCGAGATCGGAGGGGGCTCCGCAGTGGCTGTCGATGTTGCTGTCCTGCTGCTCCTCGGCATCGTGATCGTCTTCTTGTGCCGCGGAGGTGGGCTCAAGGCGGGTCACGCGGTTGTGTGCGCGGTTTTCGGCCTGTATCTCGCCGGGACCCACAACGTCGGCCCGTTCGTGAAGGACGTCACGGCGTCGGTCGCCGGCTTGCTGTCGGGGCTGCGGCTGTGAGCGCGGCGACGGCTTCACCGGGCCCTGGCGGCCCAGCGCGGCCTCGACCTGATGGCAGTCAATTCCTCCTTCCTCGTCTGTCGGACGCCCGAGAAGGCGTCATCTGGCTGCAGTCCAGCCAGCCGGAGAGTTCGGTTCTGCACGAGATCACCGATCTACCGATGGAGCCTCACCATGCGCTATCCGCCGCCGAGCACCTCCATGTCGACGAGCCCGTCCGCGCCCGCAACACATCCAGTGGGCGACGTACTGCTTGGCCCTTCACCCCAGCGGACTCCTGCGGCTCCGGCTGCACACCCGATCGCGGTGGTACTCGATCTCTTCGGCACGCTCGTCGCGGCCCCGAGTACAGTCGAGCGGAGGGCTGCCGTCACCCAGTTCGCCGAGATCCTGCGAGTCTCTCCGGCGGTTACCGACTCAGCACTGTCCGACAGTTGGCAGGCGAGGCATGACGGGCAGCTGGCGTCCACTACCGAGGTTGCGGCTCACCTCGTCGCCCGCTGCAACGCCTCTGCGGTCTGTGCGGATGAGCTGGAAGTGCTCCTGGCCCGGATCGCCCACGTCCGTCTCCAGGCCGATACGGCTCTCCTGCGGGCGCTGGTACAGCTTCAGCGCGGTGGCGCCAGGCTGGCCGTCCTCAGCGACGCGGCCCCGGATATCGCCGAGGCGTGGAGCCGCAGCGATCTCGCGGCGCATTTCGATGCCGTCGTGTTCAGCTGCCGGGCCGGCGCGGTGAAGCCCGACCGCATGCTCTTCCACACGGTCCTCCGGAAACTCGGTGTCGCCCCGCACCAGGCCCTCTACTGCGGCGATGGCGGCGGTGACGAGCTGGCCGGCGCGGAGCGGGCCGGAATGCGTGCGGTGCGCGTGGAGCGCCGGGGCGGGCCAAGCAGCCTCGTGTTCGGCGAGACCGCTTGGTCCGGCACGGCGATACCCAGTGTCGAGGCTCTGCCCTCCCTGCTGGACGGCTGGGGGAGGCGATGAGCGGCCCGTACGCGTGGGCAGTTGAGAACGGCGTCCTCTGCCAGCGACCCGCTCCGGCCAGCATGTCCGCGGACATGACCCCGGCGCGCGACACGACGATCATCGAGACGCGCTACACGGGATTGTGCGGAAGCGACGTCGCGAAGCTCAATCACCCGTGGCAAGGACGATTGCCGGAACCGTGGTACCCCGGGCACGAGATCGTCGGCGTCGACACGGAGACGGGTGGCTGGGTCGCAATCGACCCGCTGGTCTCCTGCCGCTCGTGTCACTACTGCGACCGCGGCCATGTCCACCTCTGCCCACGACTCCAGCGCATCGGGTGGGATCTTCCCGGAGGTCTCGCCAGCTGCGTAAGGGCGCCCCTCGACAGCATCATCCCGCTTCGCCACCTGCACGACCCCGCGCACGGAGTCCTCGCTGATCCGATGGCGGTGGCCCTGCACGGAGTCCGCTGCGGGCTACGTGTGCCTATGGGGCGGCTCGGCATCATCGGGGGCGGCGTCCTTGCGGTGTGCACGGCCATCTGCGCGACAGAGGCGGGGTGGGACGTGCACATGCTGGTCAGGGAACCCTCGCGGTCGCATCAACTTCGCTACGTCCTCGACCAGCACATCACTCTCCACTCTGCCGAGCTGCCGGCGTGCGACGCCGTCGTGGACGCCGCGTCTGGTCACAGTGACGCCCCCATACGCCAGGCGCTGAAGGCTGTTCGTGATGGGGGAACGGTTCTCGTCCAGAACGCCTACGCGCCCCGCGTCGTTCTCTCGGTCCCCCTGCGGGACGTCTTCCGTCGCTCGATCACCCTGCGCGGCTCCTTCTCGTACTGCCGCGCGGACGGCCACGACGACTTCCGGGATGCCATCGACTTCATCGCCAAGGGCGGCGACTGGGCCGCCCTGATGACCCGAGACCGATTCCCCCTCGGTGAACTGCCACAGGGGCTGGCGGCCCTGAGCAACGAAGCCCGCCATCGCCCCTTCAAGGTCCTGCTCACATCCGACACGTGACGGAAGGAGCCCACGCCATGGCGGTCACAACGCCATTGCTGGCCCACAAGATCAACTCACCGGCCGACATTCCACCCCAGGACGTCCACGACGGGATCACGCGCATCCTCGCCTTACCGGAGGGCCACACGCGCGACGTGATGCTGGGAAGCGTCCTGACGGGACTGCTCCTGCGGGGGCCACGGCTGGAGGAGGTCGAGGCCGCTGTCCATGCCGCGACAGCCCTGGACCAAAGCGGCTGGGACTTCCATCAGCCGCCGGAAGGGGTGCGGTTCGTCGGCTACACAGGCAGTGGGAAGAAGACCTTCAAGACGATCAACCTCAGTACCGCCGCCGCGCTGGTGGCGGCCACCGGGGGAGCACACGTCGCGAAGCTCGGATCGCGCAGTGCGTCGTCGAAGACCGGGTCCCGCGACTTCATCGACCTCGTGGGGGCGACGAGCGACACGGTGCCGCACCAGGAGATGGTCGACATCACGGCGGAGACCGGCTTCGGGTTCTTCTCCATCGAGAACCGCGTGCCCGAGTTCGACCGTCGCTACGGCGGCAGGTTCCAGGCCGTGCACGCCCTCAGTCTGGCGTTCCCCGCCCTCCTCAGCCCGGTCACCTGCCCCGCCTACGTGTACGGCCTCTCGCACCCCGCGGTCGGCGCTTCCGCCCGGCTGCTCTCCAGACTCGGCCTGCCCGACGTGACGGTCATCAACTCCAGCCTTGGCAAGGCGGTCCAGGTCGACGAACTGATCCCCGGAAGCACCGTGCGAGCCTGCCGCATCAACGTCGGCGACGAGGACCTGACCTTCAACGACCAGGTACGCAAGGGCGCGTCCTCAATGCCGCAAGACCTGATGTCCGTCACCCAGCACGAGGACCCACGGGAGAACGTCGCCGCCGCAGTACGCGTACTTGCAGGCCAGGACACCAGTGAGGCGCGGAACGCGGTCGCCCTCAACGCGGCTTTGCTCATGGTGATGTCCGAGGCGGTTCCCACCGTCCAATCCGGCATCGACACGGCACTCACGATCATCGACGCCGGCGCGGGTCTGGACACGTTGCAGCAGTTCGTACGCCTCACCGGCGGTGCCCCGGACAAGCTCCGCTCGCTCCTGCGGCCCGTCTCCCCGACAGCCCTCCTGGTCAGCCCTGGCAGCAAGGAGAAGGCCCCATGCTGACGCACGACGAACTCGCGATCGTCCACCTCGTCCTCAACACCGACTGCAACGCCTGGGACCTGGCACCGACCAGCGCCTCACCGGGCGTGTGCCGGTTCTGCTACCGGGAACGCAACCGAGTCAAGACGGACCCCGACACCGTGCGAAGGGTCATCGACCGAGTCCGCGCCGAGTCCGAGACGCACCGAGTCGTGTTCACCGGCGGCGACCCCGTGATGCCGTACGACAACCACCTGGAGGTCGCCCTCCAGCACGCCACGGAAGTCGGCTTCGAAACCAACCTCCACACCAACGGGCTTCTCCTGAGCAACCGTTACGCAGGTTTGCGCGACCACGTGACCCTCTACTCCCTGGCTGTCGACGGTCCGGAGGCGGACTCGGCCGACTGGTTCCGCGGGCAGGGTTACTTCGAACGGTTCCGGTCCAATGTCGAGTTCCTCGTCGCCGACCGGCGCCGACTCGCCTTCAACACGTTCACCACGGCCGCGTCCGTGCGGGAGCTGCCGCGGCTCGCGGAGTTCGTCGCCGGCATCGCTGACCGCACGGAGGTCGAGTACTGGCTGATCTCCCAGTACAGGCCCATCGGCCGTGCCAGCGCGGGCAAGGCGGAGCTCTACGGCTTCGAGCGGGATGACTTCGTCCGGGCCGTGGACGGGGTGCGCGGTGCCGTCGCCCCGGTGGAGATCTTCGCCCAACCCACACGGGCGCCCGAGGACCCGTACCCGTTCCGCGTCTGGGTCCTCGCCGACGGAACGGTCACTGCGGACCTCGGCAGCGTGGCCGCGCCCCGCAACGCCGTGATCGGGGACCTGCTGGCCGACGGCTTCGAGCCGCTGGTCCGCCGGGCCTTCGCCCTACGAGAGCAGCCTCAGTTGGAGGGGATCGCATGAAGTTCGACACCGCGTACTACGAGAGCGTCATCGACCAGCACCAGTACGAGCACCTTGGCCTCGGCACCATCGACTTCGCCCTCGCGGGGATGAGCCCCGGCGACCTGCACACGAAGTGGGTGTGCCACACCGGTGCGCGGGAGTTCGCGGACGCCGTATCGGGAGGTCGGCCGGCGATCGTCACCACCGGCGTCGGGCTCGGCGGCCCGCCGCACGCCGGCACGCTCTTCCAACTGCTGCGCGCGGTCAAGCTCCAGCAGTGCGGACTCGACGTGCAGATCGTGCTCGGCGACCTCGACTCCTACAACGCGCGTCGCACGCCGCTGGACGCGGTGCGCCGCCTGGCCGACCAGTACGAGGAGTTCGCACTCGGGCTCGGCTTCGACCCGGGGCGCGGTGTACTGCGCCGCCAGGAGGGCGAGACCGACGTCATGGCCACCGCGTTCCTGCTCTCGCGCCATCTGGACGACGACGACTTCCACTGGGCCGAGGAGGACCTTGCCGGGCTCTACCGCAACCACGGCGTCTTCGACCACCTCAACTACGGCATGAAGCAGGCCACGTTGCTGATGGCCGCTGACTTCGTGCACTTGCTCCGCGAAGGACGGCACGTGCTGGTGTCCCTGGGCGTCGACGAGCACAAGTACGTCGCCCTCGCCCGGCGCGGGGCGGAACGCTGGGGTCTGCCCGCCGACCGGCTGGCCGGCATCTACACCAAGATGATCCCGGGCCTCGGAGGTCTGCCGAAGATGAGCAAGAGCATCCCCGGCTCCGGAATCGACGGCTCCATGCCCGCGGAGGACATCAGGGCCCTGCTGGCGGCGGACACCGACTCGGCACCCTCCGACGACGGGTCGGCCCTGCTCCAGATGTACGCGTGTCTGCCCGAGGTCGGCCAGGCGGAGTACGACCTTGCCTCCGCCGCGCGGCGCGCCGGAGACCGGGAGTGGCGTGTGATCCGCGAGGAGCTCGTCGAGCAGCTGATCACGCTGTTCTCCCGCTGGCCGAAGTAGCCGGCCCCCCTCCGGGGAGCGCCGAACCCGCGGCCGAAGCATGCCGTGCGCCCTGCCGCACCACACACCCGAGCAACCAAGGAGACTGACTGTGCACGCGGACACTACGACCCCCACACGACCCCTGACCGGCCCCAATGCCCCGCAGCCCCCGGGCGTCTCCGATACCTCGCAGCCGATAGGCGACCCCGAGACCTTCTTCATTCGCCGTGGCTACCGCAGCCGGAGCGAGGTCGAGTACTTCCTCGACGAGACGGACGACACCGTCACCTGGCAGCCCGACGTCTACCCCTACGCCGCTGAGCGGGCCGAGGAGCTCGGCCGGGACGTCGTGATCGACATCGGCTGTGGGCAGGCGGGCAAGCTGGCCTCCCTGGCCGCCGAGCACCCTGACTGGACCTTCGTCGGCGTGGACTTCGGGGACAACCTGCGCTGGTGCCACAACAACCACCCCTTCGGACAGTGGGTGGAGGCGGACCTCGAATCGGCAGAGCGGCTGCCGCTCGACCCGGACCTCGTCCGCCGGTCCGTGGTGATCTGCTCCGACGTGATCGAGCACCTGGTGGACCCGGCCCCGGCCCTGTCCCTCATCCTGGGCCTGCTGCGGGAGGGCAGCGCCGCTGCCGTCCTGTCCACACCGGCCCGTGAGTGCCGCAGCGGCTACGACACCCCTGGACCGCCGCGCAACCCCAGCCATGTGCGGGAGTGGGCAAGCGACGAGTTCCAGGCGCTGCTGCGGGCCTCCGGATTCGAGATCCACTACGCGGGCCTCACCCGAAGCGACGACGCCTCCAACGGTCTATCCACCCAGCTGCTCCTCGTCGGTGTGGGAGGGACGGAGGTGGGAGAACAGTGACGGCGGTTCCCCGGTCCAGGGGCCTGCGTGTCGTTCACCTGCCGGCTCGTACCCCGTACGCGTGGAAGCTCCAGAGCCCTGACTTCCACATCCTGAACGGGACAGAGATTCCCACGGGCGAGACTGTGCCAGAGGCGGTCAGCGCCGCATGGCTCCTCGAACACGGCCCTCTCACGTGGCTCGACGTCCTGCACCTGCACCACATCGACTTCGAGGACATCGCCACCCTGGAGCGCCTGCTCGACGCGTGCCTGGGCTACGGGGTCAACGTGGTCTTCACCGCCCACGACACCCGGTCCATGGTCGGCAACGCCGAAGGCTTCGTCGAGCGGCTGCGGCTGCTCCGATCTGCCGAGGTCAGCTGGGTCTGTCTCACTGAGGGATCCGTCACGAAGCTGACGGAGGTCCTCGGCGAGCGTGTCACTGCAACGGTCATCCCCCACGGATACGTCGCTGCCCCGGAGTCGCTGGCTGACCTGGAGCGCGAGGTGAGGGGCCCGGGGGCCAGGTACCTCATGTTCGGTGCCTCCCGGGCCAGCAGGGATCAGTTGTCCACCATGGCCAACTGGAGCCTGGGGATCACGGATCCCCACAGCACGCTCCACGTCCTCCTGCGCGCGTTCAGCCCTGCGGACTTCGCTGACGCCGGCCGTGCCCCGCTGCTCCTGGAGACGGCCCGGCACGATCCCCGTATCCGCCTCACCATGCGCCCGTATCCCAGGGACGACGAAGTGGTCAGAGCCGGGCTGGCTTCGGACTCCCTGCTGCTGCCGTACCTCTGGGGGAGTCACTCCGGGCAGCTGGAACTGGCCTTCGACCTGAACCTGCTTCCGGTCTGCTCCCTCACAGGGCACTTGCCCGAGCAGTACGAGCGGCACAAGGGATTCGTCGAGGAACCCGAATGGTTCGACTGGTCGCAGGGGCATCCCAACCTCTTCGGAGAGAAGTTCCTGACCGCGCTGGAGAAAGCGGCAGCACGGCTCGGCTCCAAGCCCCGCCGCCTCGACCCCGAGTTCCTCGACTACAGGACCCAGGAACACAAGACGATCCTGGACGACTACGCCCGCGTGTACGGGGGTGACAGGTGAGCGCCACTCCGCGTATTTCGTGCGTGATCCTGTGCCACAACTACGGCCGATATCTCGACCAGGCCATAACAAGCTGTCTGGAACAGGAGCCCGGAAACTTCGTCCTCCACGAAATCATCGTCATCGACGACGGATCCAACGACGAAACTGAGGAGGTATGCCGTCGCCACGAAAAGAACGTCAAGGTCATCCGGAGGAGCCAGCAAGGTTTCGGCCAAACCTTGACCGACGCCTTTCTCCTCAGCACAGGCGACTGGGTCGCTCCGCTCGACGCCGATGACTGGTTCCACCCATCGAAGCTACGTACATGCGCCGAGGCGATGACGGGTGAAACGCTGTTCATCGAGCACTGGGAAAACGTCGTCGACTCCAACGGAAAACCCAAGCTGAAAGACCCGCACCCGGGCGGAAACACGAGCACGCTGGTGGTCCATCGCGGGGCTGCCCTCAGTCTCCTGCCGGTGAGCAACGAGATCTTCTTCCACGCGCTGCGCGAGGCCGGCCGCGGTGCCGTCCTCCAGGACCCGTTGACCTTCTATCGGGTCCACTCCCACAGCATGACCGACCGAAGTACGCCCGGCCTGTCGCAGGATTATCGGGCCGAGGTGTGTCTGGGACTCTCGGATCGGCTCCGCATGATGTATGGGAACCCTCCCACCTGGGCGACCACTCGCCAGCTCAGGGGGATCTCCCAGCATTTCCGCGCACTCGCTTCCGGGCACAGAGTGGAATCCGCCCTGCAGCGAAAAAAGCACCTACCCGCCATGATCTTGCTTCCTGGGATGCTCATCGCCACGCTCCGAGCCCGAGACCCAATAGCCCCGTGGCTCCGCTCCCTCTCCAGTGCGATCGTGGGCCGGCCGCTAGTACAGCTCTCGACGGCCCAAGGAGAGCGGGCTCAACCGTGATCATTCCAGTGATGCGACGAGGGCGGCGATGATAAAATCGCCGCTTCCAATCCCTACTGGTCAGGCCAGTTGTCCGACCCAGGAGCGTATAAGCGCCATGAGCCGTTTGAGCGAGTCTGTCACCCGTGTCATGCACATCCTCGATGGGGCAGACCTGGGCGCGGACTATACGGCCGCGCAGCTGCTCAGCGAGACAACAGCACGGCGCTCCCTGGACCTCTCCGACCTCTCCCCCGAGGAGCAGGCCGCACTGGTCGAGGGGCGTGCGAACCACCTGATCCCCTCGGCCACGGTACTCGCCGAGAAGATCGAAGCCGCGCAGGCCGCCGGACGCCCGTTCGTCGTCAAGTACGGCATCGACCCGACCTCGCCCGACGTCCACCTGGGCCACGCGGTACCGATCATCATCGCCAGCCGGTTCCAGCGGATGGGCCACCACGTCGTCTTCATCATCGGTGACGTGACGGCCAAGATCGGTGACCCGTCGGGACGGTCCTCGGATCGACCGCCCCTCACCGACGAGGACATCGCCCGCAACCTGAGCGGCTACCAGCAGCAGGTCACGCCGTTCATCGACTTCGAGCGTGCCGACCTGCGCTTCAACGGCGAGTGGCTGAACAAGGTCACCCTGCCGGAGCTCGTCGGGGTTCTTGCCCGGGTGCCGGTCTCCATGTCGCTCCAGCGCGAGGACTTCCGCACCCGGCTAGCCGATGGCCATGGGCTGTCCGTCGCCGAGTTCGTCTACTCCGTCGTCATGGCCTGGGACTCCGTGGCCATCGACGCCGATGTCGAACTCGGCGGTGTGGACCAGCTGTTGAACCTCCAGATGTGCCGCAAGGTCATGGAGATCTCGGAGCAGGACCCCGAGGTCGTCATCACCACCCCGCTCATCGAGGGCACCGACGGCACGGGCACCAAGATGAGCAAGAGCAAGGGCAACTACGTGGGCCTGACGGCGTCGCCTGATGACGTCTACGGCCGGCTGATGTCCATCCCCGACCACCTGACCGAGCCGTACCTCCAGCTGCTCACCGAGTGGACGGACGCCGAGATCCGCGTGGTCACCAAGCGCCTAGAGGAGGGGACCGCGCACCCGATGGCGATCAAGCGCATCCTCGCCGGCGAGGTGGTCGCCGCCCTCCACGGCTTGGACGCTGCCGCCGCCGCTCGCGCGGAGTTCACGGCGCGCTTCTCCAAGCGCTCTTTCGGGGACACCCAGAACCTCCCCGTCATCTCCCTGAAGGACCACGGCGAGGACACGCTCGGGGCGCTGATCAGCCGCACGCTGGACTTCGCTCCAAGCATTTCCGCCGTGCGCCGTGTGGCTCAGCAGAAGGGCCTCCGTCTGATCCGCGAGTCGAACGGAGACCAGCAGCCGACGCCACTCACGGAGGCTTCTGTTCAGCAGACGCTCGGCGAAGTCGTCGGCGAGATCGGCGCGCTCGAAGGTGCCGAGCTGTACCTCAAGGTGGGCCGCAAGGTCGCCCGCATCGACGTCTGAGATCAGGCGCGGCGCCGACTCACCTTCGCGAGTCGGCGCCGTTCTGGTTGGCCTCTGCGGCACAGAGCCTGGTGCAGGCGTAGCTCTCCGGAGCGGCAAAGGCGCGACTACGGCACGGAGTTGGCCTACTGGGCCGATTGGACACCAACCTGGGTATCCGCGGGCACGAGGGCCGGTGTTTCGTCCTTGTAGCGTTGATCGCGGACATAGATCACGGGTGGTTTCCCGTCACCCGGGTCGCGTTTGTCCACGTCGAACAGCCCGATCGCCTCCATGAGCCCCATGAGCTTGGGATAGCCATAACTTCGGGGGTCGAAGTCGGGTCGGCGCTTCCTGATGATGTCACCGACGCCGCCGAGGTGAGCCCAGCCGTCGTCGTTCGAAGCCGCCTCCACGACACTGCGCAGCAAGTCCTCCAGCCCAGCGTCCCTCAACCTGCCCGCTGCAGCCTGCGCGGTCTGTCGCGGCATCACGCCCGCAGCCTGCGGGATGCTCGGGCTGTACGTGAGGTTTTCCGTGTAGATGAACTTGTCGCACGCCGCGACGAACGGCTTGGGCGTTTTGCGTTCACCGAACCCATATACCGTCAGGCCAGACTCGCGGATCCGGGCGGCCAGGCGAGTGAAGTCGCTGTCGCTGGAGACGATGCAGAATCCGTCGAAGCGTTCTGTGTAGAGCAGGTCCATGGCGTCGATCACCATGGCCGCGTCGGTGGCGTTCTTGCCCTTGGTGTAGGCGAACTGCTGGATGGGCTGGATCGACTGTTTGAGCAGCTGATCCTTCCAGCCCTTAAGTGAAGTCCCTGTCCAGTCGCCGTAGGCTCGCTTGACGTGAGCGGTGCCGTACTTGGCGACCTCGGCCAGCAGGCTCTCGACAATCCCGGGTTGGGCGTTGTCTGCGTCGATGAGCACCGCTAATTTCGCGGCGTTCGCGCTGGCGTCCATGCTGCTCCTGTCGTGATCGAAGCCGTGCGGTGGTGATGCTAAGCGGTTTCATCCCCTGAGGGGGCAATAATCGCGATCTCGGTGAAACTGGCGGATCTCCTCCTCGCCCGCCGTACGCGCTCGCAACGACCTCAAGGAGTGCCAACGTGACATAACCGACCCGCAACCGGCCACCAACCTGACCCAGCACCTCGTCCACATCGGCGAGGGGTTCGACCTGACCTTCCAGCACCTCGTGGACCGCGTGATGCAGGCGCATGCTGAGCCTTGGCGCCGTGGATCGCCAGGAGAATCTGGAGCCGCTCACCCCCAGGCTGTCCGTGCGGTCGTGATCAGCGCCGCCGGGCCTGTGACGGCTGCGGGGCCGGGGCGGCTGCTGCCGTGGGCCCTGGAGCGTCGTGGCGCTGTGCTGCGATGCCGACTCGTGCTGTACTTCGGGCCTGTGCTGCGTCGCGGGCTCGTGCGCTGGGTGCCGCCCTTGCGCTGAGGCGTTGGATGCGCCAGGTCAGGACTCGTGCGGGGGAGTCGGCGTCGTCCAGGGCGCGCTGGTCGGCGACCTGTTGGAGGAGCCGCTCCGGGTCGTGTCCGGCTGCTTCCGCCTGGGCGAGGGCGACGGTGAGAGCCGCGAAAGCAGGGTCTTCGATGACCTGCTCCGCGTGCTCGGGCACGACCTGGCGCAGGCGGCGGATCTGCCGCTCCACGGCCTGCTGGGGCGGCTGACGCTGTGCGAGAGCGGCCAGTGGTGCGGCGGCTGCTTGGTCGTAGGCGGCCTGGAGGTGGAGCAGGCTCTGGTGGGCCGCTGCGACTTGCTGGTCGTGGTGGCGGAGCTGGTGCCAGCGGGCAGCGGCAATGACCACGAGGATCGCCGCGTCGAGGAACATCGCCAGGATGGCGCCGTCCTTGGGGGCGGGCTCGCGGACCATCGCCCGTACGGCGCCGCGCAGAGCACGAGCGTGGTGGTGTTCGGCGCGGATGCGGGAGCGAGTGGCGCGCTCGAACGCGGTCGCCGCCTCACGCAGTTGGGGCCGCAGGGCCTGTGGAGCGAGGAGCGGGAGGGCGTCGAGGGCTTCGCCGAAGGCGGCGAGGTGGGCCTGGGAGGCTTCGTCGTCGGTCTGGTTGAGGTGGTGGGGGATGCGTTCGGTGGCGGCGGTGGCCTGGTGCCAGGGGTTGGGCCTGCGCTGGCCCGGCTGCCCAGCGGGCTGCGGGTCGATGTTTTCCAGGCACTTTTGGATCTTGGGGAAGGAGAGGTCTGGGGAGAGTTCGTAGCCGGAGAACCAGACGGGCTCGTGGTCGGCGGTGGTGGTGTCTTCGGCAGCGACCTTGTAACCGCGCACATCACCCGAGGGGAAGTACACGACCTCGACGAGCACGCCGTCGATGTGGCTCAGCAAGTGGACGAACTCCTCCACGTTGGAAGCAGCGGCCACGACGGTGCGCACGGTGGTGCGCAGGCGTTCACGGGCGGGCTTCTCGTAACCGGAGCGGCGGGCCTTCTCCTGCTCGGCGCGAGTGGGCCGCTTGGCGGCGGTGCGGTCACCGCGTACGACTCGAAAGAGGCCGTATTGCTTCTCGATGGCGGCGAGTTCGCGGTCGGCGGTGAGGTAGTCGTTCCAGTGCCGGGCGGTGCTCAGGTCGCTGCGGACCTTGGTGGCGGCGATGTGGATGTGGTCGGGGGCGTGGCGGACGGCGACCCACCGGCAGCCGTCTGGGTCACCGTCCGGCGCGATGCCGGTGGCCGCCACCACCCGGCGGGCGATGTCGGCCCACTCCTCGTCGTTGAGAAGGCGGTCACTCTCGGCAGCGCGGATCGAGCAGTGCCACACGTACTTCTCGGGGGCGCGGCCCAGTCGCCGGGCCTGCTTGACGTGCAGGTTGAGGTCGGCCACGAGGAGCTTCCTGGTGGCGTCGAAGTCGTCGGTGCGGCCGGGGTCGGGGGCGAAGCCGTCCCAGGAGGCGACCAGGTGGGGGTCGGTGTGGTCCTTGGCCTTCTTCGTGTCGAACAGGTACCGGATCAATCCGGCGGTGTCTTTGCCGTTGCTGATCTTCGCGATCATCGGGCCGCCTTTGTGGTGACGGCCTGGTTCGCGGCTGCCGCGATGTGGCGAACGGTGGCGCCGACGGCGGTCAGGGTCTGCTCGGCCTGGGCCAGGAGGGCGGTATCCCCAGGCTGTGGATCACCACCGGAGTTCAGCTTCTTGGCGATCTGGTTGATGTTGTGGCCGATCTTGGCGACCTCGCCACGCAGGGCGGTCAGCTCGTCAATGTAGTCGTCGAGCGGGGTGCGCTGGCCGGGCAGGGCGAGGTCGCCGTGGACGTGGGCCATGACGACGGCGCCGACGTAGTGGGCGCCAGCGATGTTCAGCGACCGGGCCATGCGCAGGATGTCGACCTTCTCGTCGACGCTGTAGCGGGCATCGACACGCTCCTTGCGCTGGCCGTTCGGGTCGGGCTTACGGCGGCGGGCGACACGGTGCAGCGCGGCGGCTTCGGCGGCACGCGGCAGCTGGGCGGCGGCGGTGTCGGCGGACTGTTCCCCCTCGGGTGCCCCCTGGTGCCCGAGGTCCTCCGCCACCCCCGGGGCGGAGGCTTCCCCGTTGCGGCCGTCCCTGGACGGTCCAGCGGGATACCTTGCTGACGCGTCTGGGGCTGGGGTGGTGGTCATCTCCTGCTGGTGCGTAGGGGGTTCGTGGTGTTGGTTGCGCATGGTGCGGTTCTCCGTGGGGTGTTGATGGCCAGTCAGCGACTGGACGAACTCGTCCCATACCTGCCAGGGCAAGGACGGATGGAGCGGCGATGTCGGGTTGACTCGTTGCGGGGCGGTCGCTCGTCCCCGCGCTGACCTGCGCGGGGACGAGCGATGTGAGTTACGCCGGAGCGATGGGAGCGCCAGCGGCGGTCTTGTCGAGGTCCTGCCGCTGAGATGCGGCCTCATCGAGTTCGGCCTGCAGGACGTCTTTGAGCCTTTCCGCGTCGGCCCTGCCGATGGGGAGGCCCTTGCCGCGGATCGTCGCTTCGATGTGGCGGCGCGAGGCACGGTCTCCGCGTCCCAGTGGCGCGGTACGGGCGATCGCGAGGTACTCATCGGACACAACGCTGGGCTTCTGGTCTTCCGGCTCGGCAGGAGACTGTGGGGATTCCGTCACAGTGGCGGCGCCCTGCGCCACCTCGGCAGAACCCCGAGCCACATCGGCCTGACCGTCCGCCACGTCGAGACCCACTGGCTCCGGGAGACCGTCGTGGCGTTCGGTGGCGTCAGTTGGGTCGGCGACGAGCTGGTGGATCTGCCGCATCAGGACGCCGAAGGCCAGCAGCGCGGCAGTCGGGGGAACCGCGGCGACCACGTAGTCGAGGAGAGGGACATGGGCGGCGTTCCCTGCACGGCTGACCCCAGCGACGTTGAGCGCGATGGAGCCGACTGATCCGGCGGCCGTGAGGCCGATGGCCCACCAGTCCGGTATCCGGCGCAAGCCCGCGCGGAGCATCAGCAGCTCGCCCGCGACGATGAAGGCATCCAAGGTTGCGGGCCAGGCCCACTGGCGGACCGGGGAGTTCTTGAGCCCGTGCTGGCCGGCGACCTCGGCGAGGTGCGCGTACGAGAGCCAGAACCCGCCGGCGGTGAGGGCGATGATGACGACTCCTGCCGCGCCGAGTGCATACCGTTCGGCAGCTTGCTTGGTCATCACTTGCCGCCCCTGAGCGCGTCGTAGGACAGGACGCAGCTGTTGGCGCCGAGGGTGAGGGTCATGGCGCGATCCCGGCCGGACGCCCGGTGGGAGGTCGTGCGATGGATGGGTATGGCGAGGGTGGTCAAGCGGGATACTCCTGCGGTGGTGGCGTGGTCCGTCTTTGCCGTCTTGGCCGTTGCAAGCGCAGGTCAGGGCCGGTACGGCAGGGGCGTCGGCATTTCGTCTTGGCGGTGCCGTCACGTCCTCGTGGCGCGTTAAGGCGGTGGCGGCGGCTCGGGAGCCGTGGACGGTTCGAATCCGTTTTCCGTCCCGTCCGCGTGTGGCGTGACCTGCGGTGATACGGCGTGGACGTGAGGGACGGCACAAGACGGAAGCGGGCGGCGCCCCGGCGGGCAGCAACGGCGTTCATGATCGTGTTGCCGTCCTGGCCCCGGTTGCCGTCTTGCCCGTATGCCGTTTGACCTGCGGGATTACGGCAGGGACGGCAAGGACGGCAAGGACGGCAAGGACGGCAACCGAGGGCGGGACGGGGCTCAGCCCTCGCTGCGGGCGGGGCCGGTGTCGACCGGGTGGACGGTCGGGCAGTAGCGGCGCCACGCGTCGAGGAACTTGTTGCGCGTGTAGCCCTTGCGCTGGGTGCCATCGGCGAGGCGGACATTGCCGGGCCTGATGTCGAAGTCGCGCAGCAGCGAGCCGAGCTCACGCGGGCTCAGCCCGTTGCGCCCCCACTCAGCCCAAGGGCCTTCCAGGTCCTGGCGCAGGTGGTGGAGGAGTTCGTCCGTGGAGAGGCTGTCGACCTCGCGCTGGGCGACGAAGACCCGCCGGATGTCGGCCAGGATCCGCGCTGAGCTGGGGTGGTCTTCCTCGGCCGCCGCTTCGGCCGTGACCATCTGCGCGCATGCCGCGCGGGCGAGGCGGGGCCAGGGCCCGGCGGCGAGGTCGGCGACGATCACCAGGGGCTCCCAGGTGTCGGCGGCGCGGTCCTCGACCGGCATGTCCGGTTCCAGGTCGGCTGCCTCGTCCAACAGCGGCCGTGCCCATGCGGCGATGCGGTCGCGCAGGTCGTGAAGGGCTGGGGTGTCGCGGCGGGAGCGGAAGGGCCTAACGCTCTCACCCTCGGCCCGGCGGCGCATACGAATCACCACCGACCGGTCCATGATCGTGTCGGGCAGGTCACCGATCCCCGCGAGCGCGGCCATGGCGAAGGTGGCGAACCGGTGCGGGGTGTGGTCGTTGCCGACGACGCGGGTGACATACCGGTTGCGCTGGTGGCCGGCGTTGAGCAGGCCGCGCATCTCCTCGTTCTTCTCCGCCTGCTTCGGCGTGCCGAAGATGGTGTCAGCCTCGTCCACCAGCAGGGTGGGCGGTTCGTCGGTGATGGAGCGGAAGATTGCCGCCGGCGTGGTGTTGATGGTGAGCATCGGCTCGTGGACCGTTTCGGTCAGCACGTCCAGGAGCCGCGATTTGCCGCACCGCTTCGCCGGCCCCACCACCGCCAGGCGCGGAGCGTGCTGCCACGCGGGCTGCAGGTGCGTCGCCACCACCCACAGCGTGACCGCGTCCAGCGCCTCCGGCGAGGGCAGGATCACGAACTGGGCTATCTGCGCATGCAGTTCGTCCAGCAGCTCGGAGCCGTACGTCGGCTCTGGATCCGGCACCGCCTCCTCAGCGGGCTGATCCACCGGAACCGTATCCGGCACCCGCTCATCGACCTCCGGGGCGGCTTCGGGCGCGTGGCCGGGCCGGCCGGGTACCGCGACCGCCGGCCATACCGCCTTGCCGGGTGCGGAATAGGGCTCGGGTGTCGTAGGTTGCACAGGGCAGCTCCTTATCCGGTGACGTCGGGCATGCAGGCCCGACTCACGCAGGTCGTTCGTTGGAATGCGGGCAGTGGAGTGTGCGGAGCCTCCGGCGTTGGCGCGCCGGGGGCTTTCTCGCTTCCTTGGCCGGGGCGAGGGAACACGGACAGTACGTCCACGCCCGGCCACAGTCCAGCGTTTCTGTGTCAGCTCAACGCAGAAGCGTCTGCTATGGGCTCGGGTGGTCATGCGGCCAGGCCGAGCAGGTTCAGCAGGTCGGCGGTCACAACGCGGTACGCCTTGCCCAGGCGCAGGACCTTGCACGGGTACTGGCCGCGCTTGGCCAGCTCGTAGCCCTTGCTCCGCCCCAGCCCCAGTGCGCGGTTGCCGGTGTCCAGGTCAACGGCGGCGGGCAAGGCAAGCAGCTCTTCTCGCGTCATGCCCTTGGGCTGCTCCGCGGTCTCGTTATTGCCCATGCGGTGCTCCGTCCATAAGTGAGCCCTCGGCGAATGCGGCATCACGTCCGGCTCCAGGCGATCACTAACCATCATCGGGAAGCTAATGTGTCTCCATGACACAACGCGGTTTCGATCCTAGAGATGACGAGGACGACGTCCCGGAGTGGGTGGATCAGGTGATGGCCACGGTGGCCGCCGAGGTCCGCAGACGAAGGAAGGAGCTGCGCATGAGCGCCCAGGACCTAGCTGACCGCTGCGCGGAGATCGGCCACCCGATCCCCCGCAACGTGATCGCCAACATGGAGTCCGGCCGCCGCGCCAACCTGCCCCTGGTCGACGTCCTCGTCCTCGCCGAAGCCCTGCGGACCTACCCCATCTGCCTGCTCTACCCCGTCGGCTACGTCGACCGAGTCCAGCGCCTTCCCCTGCAGGACTCCGAACCGGCCTGGGACGCCATGCGCTGGTTCACCGGCGACAGGGAGGACTTCGGCATGGAAGACGACATGCTCCGCTCCTTCCGCGCCCACGTCCGCCACCAGCGCGCCGCCCTGGCCGCCCTGAAGGGCGAGAAGCACGAGCGCTGGAAAGCCGAGACGGCACCCAACCAGGCCGAACGCGAGGAAGCCGTACTCGCCCAAGCCGACTACGCCGAAAGGGTGTTGGAAGCCAAGTACCGGCTCAGCAGCGCCCGCGCCTTCATCCGCGAAGACGGCGGCACACCACCGCACCTGCCGCCCGAACTCGCCGACGTCGACCCGCACACCGGCAACACCAATGAGGAGAATGATCTTTGAAGGGTTCCACCCACCGCCGCTGCTACTGCCGCGACGCCCACACCGGTAAGCCGCTCGGCAAGAAGTGCCCGAAGCTCTCCAGCCGCAAGCACGGCTCGTACTCCATACGCCAGGAGCTCCCGCCCCGCGCCGACGGCACCCGCCGCTCCTTCAGCCGCGCCGGCTACGACTCCCTCAAGGCCGCCCAGGCGGACCTCGACCACGTCCGCGCCCTGCTCGGCCTCGCCGACAGCGACGACCCCGAGGGCATGGAGCTGATTGCCGCCATGCTGGAGGAGGTCGGCGACGAGAAGTCGCCACTGCCGGATGTCGAGGAGACCCGGCGGCGTCTGAAGTCCGGTCAGGACCTGATCGGCCGCCTGACCGTCGGCGAGTGGCTCGACCGATGGCTCGACGGCAAACGCATCCGCAAGTCGGGACTCAGCCGCTACGAGACCGATATCCGGTTCCACTTGAAGCCTCGGATCGGCCACCACCGTCTCGATCGGCTGCGCGTGAGCCATCTCAGCGAGATGTTCACGGCCATCTCCGACGCCAATGCCGAGATCCTGGAGCAGAACGCCCAGCGCCGTGCCGCGGTCGAGGAGTTGGCCACCGTGCCGTGGAAGGGCACAGACAACCGCGCCCACCGCAAGGTGATGAAAACGGCGATCGACGCCATGCCGCCGTTCCGGCGTGTGACCGGTCCGGCTACCCGGATGCGTATCAAGGCCACGCTGCGGGCTGCGTTGAACGACGCGATCGGCCACCAGATCCTCACCTTCAACCCGGCGGCCCACGTCGAACTCGACCCCGTGCGCAAGCCGAAGGCCCTGGTGTGGACCGACGCACGGGTCGCCAGGTGGGAGCAGACGGGTGAGAAGCCCTCCCCCGTCATGGTCTGGACGCCCGAACAGACTGGCGCGTTCCTCGACTTCCTCGCGGAGGACCGGCTGTACGCGATGTGGCACCTGATCGCCTTCCGCGGCCTGCGGCGGGGCGAGGCATGCGCGCAGCCCTGGTCGGAGACCAACCTCGATGACCACTCCCTGACCGTCTCCGCCCAGCTCGTCCAGGACGGGTGGGAGGTCGAGACCTCCGAGCCCAAGACGGACAGCGGCTTCCGCGTGGTCGCCCTCGACGACGACACCGTCAACGTCCTGAAGCGGCACCGCGAACAACAGGACGCGGACCGCGAGGAGTGGGGATCAGCCTGGGTCGAGACCGGCATGGTCTTCACCCAGGAAGACGGCTCCTGGCTCCATCCCGGGAAGCTGACCGACCTCTTCGAGCGCCTCGTCGCCGCCTCCGGGCTCCCGCCGATCCGGCTGCACGACCTCCGGCACGGGGCGGCCACGCTCATGCTCGCCGCCGGCATCGACGTGAAGATCGTGTCGGACACGCTCGGGCACAGCGACACCCGGATCACGCGGGACATTTACCAGAGCGTTCTGCCGCAGGTCGGCAAGAACGCGGCCGAGGCCACCGCCAAGCTGGTTCCGCTTCAGCAGAAGACCGAGGCGGAGGAGGCCCGTAAGGCCGCCAAGAAGGCCAAGGACACGGCGAAAGCCGAGGCCAGGGCCAAGAGGAAGGGCAAGCGGAAGAAGCCCAAGAAGTAGGGCACCGGACCGCTCCGCTCACGCATCGCTCACGCAAGCCATCTCGCGGCACTCCGGCCGTGTGATGCATCATGCCCCGAGCAGGGAAAAACCCCAGGTCACGGCGAGTGAGTCCTGGGGTTTCTCGGAGCCGCCTTCGGGATTCGAACCCGAGACCTACGCATTACGAGTGCGTTGCTCTGGCCATCTGAGCTAAGGCGGCGCGCTGTCCGCACCATGGTGCGATCAGCAACGTCGGTAAGTCTACACAGTCTCGAGGGGTGCTTCGTACCGGCCCCGGAGTGCGGCGTCCGGGGCCGGTGACCTGGGCTACGAGCAGCGCTTTCCGTTGGCCGGAGGGGTGCCGTGGAGGAGGTAGGTGTTGATGGCGGAGTCGATGCAGGTGCTGCCACGGCCGAAGGCGGTGTGGCCGTCGCCCACGTAGGTGAGGAGGCGGCCCGAGGAGAGCTGACGGGCCAGGGACTGGGCCCAGCGGTACGGGGTCGCCGGGTCGCGGGTCGTGCCGACCACGACGATCGGGGCCGCGCCCTTCGCCTGGATGCGGCGCGGCTCCCCCGTGGACTTCACCGGCCAGTACGCGCAGTTCAGGGCGGACCAGGCGAGACCCTCACCGAAGACCGGGGAGGCCTTCTCGAAGGCAGGAAGGGCGTTCCGTACCTGATCGGGGGAGGAGAACGCCGCCGGGAGGTCCAGGCAGTTCACCGCCGCGTTGGCGAAGATCAGGTTCGTGTACCGGCCGTCGGCGTCACGCTCGTAGTAGCTGTCGGAGAGGGCGAGCAGGCCCGCGCCGTCGTTCTCCTTCATCGCCGAGTTCAGCGCCTCGCGCAGCCGCTCCCAGGCCCCCTCGTCGTACATCGCGGCGATCACGCCGGTGGTGGCGAGGGACTCGGTGAGCTTGCGGCCGTCCGCGTCGCCGGTGGGGATGGGGTGGGCGTCGAGCTTCAGGAAGAACGCCCTGAGGCTGTCGCCGACCTGCCCGGGCGTCTTGTCCTTGCTGTCGAGCGGGCAGTCGCTCTGCCGCACGCAGTCCTTCGCGAACGACTGGAACGCCGTCTCGAAGCCCGCCGTCTGGTCGAGGTTGATCTGGCGGGCGGACAGCGACGGATCCAGCGCGCCGTCCAGGACGAGCCGGCCCACCCGCCCGGGGAACAGGCCCGCGTACGTCGCCCCGAGGAGCGTCCCGTACGACGCTCCCACGTAGTTCAGCTTCTGGTCGCCCAGCACCGCACGCAGGATGTCCATGTCCCGGGCCGCCTCGACGGTGGAGACATGGCGGAGCAGCTTCGGGGAATCTCGGCCGCAGCCCTCCGCGAACTTCTTGTACGCGTCGACGAGTCCGTTGACCTCCTTCTGGTCGTCGGGCGTGACGTCCACCTCCGTGAACGCGTCCATCTGCCGCCCGTCGAGGCATTCGACGGGCTCGCTGCGGGCCACACCCCGCGGATCGACCGCGACCATGTCGTAGCGGGCGCGGACCTCGGCCGGGTAGCCGATGCCGGCGTATTGCTGGAGGTAGCCGACCGCCGAGCCGCCCGGCCCACCCGGGTTCACCAGCAGCGAGCCCAGAGGCTTGCCCGGCCCTGTGGCCTTCTTGCGGGCCACGGCCAGCCTGACGTCGCCGGCGGTGGGCTTGGCGTAGTCGAGCGGCGCCTTCATCGTGGCGCACTCGAAGCCGGGGACACCGCAGCTACGCCAGGCCAGCTTCTGCCCGTAGTACGACGAGAGCGCGGAGGGCGTGGCACGGGGCAACGCGGCCAGCGCCGCCTCCGCCGCCGAACTACCGGAACTCGTCGTGCCCGCGGAGGAGCAGGCGGAGACGAGCAGGGCCGCGGCGGCGAGCAAGGTGCCGACGGTACGGATCGTGAAGGTGCCGGTAGCTCCGGAGCAGTGCTGAGGATTTCGACTGGTCGGACGGAGGGCGCGCCTGATGTACATCACGAGATCCTAACCCTGTGCGACGGTTCGGATGCGTTCCGTGCGGAACGCGCCTCGTAAGAGTTACGTCGTCAACCTGCGGTGATGGGCCCCGGCGGCAACCACTCGTCGCTGCGCCCCAGCCCGACCCCAGGCCGCTTTCAGCCCGATCTCAGCGCCATCGTCATCGCCTCCACCGCCAGCAGCGGGGCCACGTTCCGGTCGAGGGCGTCGCGGCAGGCGGCGATCGCCTCGATACGGCGGAGGGTGGACTCCGGGCTGCTGCCGCGGGCGAGGCGCTCCAGGGTGTCTTCGGCGTCCGCGTTGGCGAGGGCGATCCGGGAGCCGAGCTGGAGAGCGAGTACGTCGCGGTAGAAGCCGGTGAGGTCGGTGAGGGCCAGGTCGAGGCTGTCGCGCTGCGTCCGCGTCCGGCGGCGCTTCTGCATCTCCTCCAGGTCCTTCATGACGCCCGCTGTGCCGCGCGGCATCCGGCCGCCCTGGGACGCGCCCATGGCCGCCTTCAGCTCGTCGGTCTCCTTGCCGTCCATCTCCTCGGCGAGCTGCTTGGCATCCTCGGCGGCCGCGTCGACGAGCTCCTGGGCGGCCTTGAGACAGCCGCCGATGTCCTCGACCCGCAGCGGCAGCTTCAGCACGGCGGCCCGGCGCTCGCGCGCGGCCGGATCGGAGGCGAGGCGCCGGGCCCGGTCGACGTGCCCCTGGGTGGCGCGGGCGGCGGCAGCGGCGACGCCGGGCTCGATGCCCTCACGGCGTACGAGCAGGTCGGCGACGGCGTCGACGGACGGTGTCCGCAGGTTCAGGTGGCGGCAGCGGGAGCGGATGGTCGGCAGGACGTCTTCCAGCGAGGGTGCGCACAGCAGCCAGACCGTGCGGGGGGCAGGCTCCTCCACGGCCTTGAGGACGGCGTTGGCGGACTTCTCGTTCAACCGCTCGGCGTCCTCGACGAGGATGACCTGCCAGCGGCCGTTGGCCGGTGACGTGAACGACTTTCGGACCGTGTCCCGCATGTCCTTCACGAGGATCTCCGCGCCCACGGCGGCGACCGTGCTGACGTCGGCGTGGGTGCCGACGAGCGCCGTGTGACAGCCGTCGCAGAACCCGCAGCCGGGGGCTCCGCCGAGCGCCCGGTCGGGGCTCACGCACTGCAACGCGGCGGCGAAGGCACGCGCCGTCTGTGTCCGCCCCGCCCCGGGCGGCCCGGTGAACAGCCAGGCGTGCGTCATCTTCGACGCCTCGGGCAGCGGCGCGTCGGCAGCGACCGCCGTGACGAGGGCGTCGGCGTCCCGGGCAGCGGCGGCCAGTTGCTCGCTGACCTTCTCCTGCCCGACGAGGTCGTCCCACACGGTCATGGGTCACGCCGCCCTTTCGTCATGTTTCGCGGTGCGGAATCCGTTTCGCATCACGGGATCCGTTTCGCATTACTTCGCATTACGGGATCCGTTTCGCGTTACGGGATCCGTTTCGCGTTACGGGATCCGTTTCGCGCTGCAGGATCCATTGTGCGGGGAGCCACTGACAACGCAGCCACCGACCGCGCGAGCACGGCCACCGAGGCGCCCCGGGCCGACCAGGGGCCCGGGGGCCCAGGGGCCCCAAGCGGCCCAGACTCAGGCTCAGACGACCGAGCTCAGCGCCCCCGGCCCCGCCTGCGCCCCGGCTCGTCGCCGTACCCCTCGTTCTCGTCCCCGCGCGGCCCGAGCAGCTCGTCCGCCAGCGTCGGCAGGTCGTCCAGCGGCGTCTCCTCGGCCCAGTCGGGCCGGGCCCGCCGCCTCGGCATTCCTTGCTCGTCGACCTGCGGCAGCTCCCGCGTACGGTCGTCGGAACGGTCCGCCTGCGATGCCCCCGACGGCCCGGACGAGCCGGACGGCTCGTCCCGGAAGTACCCGGACGGCACCCGGTCCGTGGGGTCCTCCCCGCGCACGGGAGGCAGCACGGCCGTCTCGTCGGCCGCCCCGGGAGCGACCGCGGGCAGCACCGCGGTCTCATCGGCCGCGCCCGGCGGCACGGGCGGCGCCGGCGGCTGCGGCTGCGGCAGCTCGGCCGTCACCTCGGAGTCGGACCCTCCGGAAGTCTGATCGGCAGCCCTTGTCCCGGGCCCCTGCTCGACCCGCGGCAGCACCGTCGTCTCGTCCGCCGGCCCGCCCGACGCGTTCGTCGGCGTCACCACCGGCGTCGGCACCGTCACCGCGTCCGGCGTCACGCCCGCGGCCGACGGTGCCGTGGGCTGCGGCCCCGCCTGCGCGACGGCCGCGGCCTGCTCGGCCGCCCGGCGCGCCTCCTCGGCCCGCAGCAGCGCTTCCTCGGCCTTGCGCTGCTTCTCCAGGCGCCGCGCCTCGGCCTCGGCGTGCAGCCTGGCCTCCTCCTCGGCCTGCTTGCGCCGCCGTTCCTCCTCGGCCCTGCGCCGTGCTTCCTCCTCGGCCCGGACCTTCTCCTCGGCGAGGAGCCGTGCCCGCTCCTCCTCGGCACGCCGGCGCGCTTCCTCGGCCCGCTGCCGGGCCTCCTCCGCCTGCCGTTCGGCCTCGCGCCGCTGCGCCTCCTCCAGCTCGCGCCGCTTGCGCTCCTCCTCCTCGGCGCGCAGCCGCTCCAGCTGCTCCTGGCGCTCGCGCTCCAGGCGTTCCTCCTCGGCCTTGCGCGCGGCCTCCTCCTCGGCCTTGCGGCGGGCCTCCTCCTCAGCCGCCTTGCGGGCCTCCTCCGCGGCCTTCACCTCGGCCTCGGACAGCGGCAGCATCTGGTCGAGCCGGTGCCGGACGACCGTCGTCACCGCCTCGGGCTCCTGGGCGGCGTCGACGACCAGGTACCGCCCGGGGTCGGCGGCGGCCAGCGTCAGGAAACCGGACCGCACGCGCGCGTGGAACTCGGCGGGCTCCGACTCCAGCCGGTCCGGCGCCTCCGTGAACCGCTCTCGGGCGGCCTCCGGCGACACGTCCAGCAGCACCGTCAGATGCGGCACCAGCCCGTTCGTCGCCCAGCGCGAGATCCGCGCGATCTCGGTCGGTGACAAGTCCCGGCCTGCCCCTTGGTACGCCACCGACGAGTCGATGTACCGGTCGGAGATCACCACCGCGCCGCGCTCCAGCGCGGGCCGTACGACGGTGTCGACGTGCTCGGCGCGATCCGCCGCGTACAGCAGCGCCTCCGCGCGGTGCGACAGCCCGGCCGACGACACATCCAGCAGGATCGACCGCAGTCGCTTGCCCACGGGCGTGGCCCCGGGCTCGCGTGTGAGGACGACCTCGTGCCCCTTGGCCCTGATCCACTCGGCGAGCGCCTCGGCCTGCGTGGACTTGCCTGCGCCGTCGCCGCCCTCCAGGACGATGAAGAAGCCGCCGGCCGCGGGCGCCTGCACCGGGTCGTCGCCGCCGAGCAGCGCGTCCCGCAGGTCGTGCCGCAGCGGTACGCCGGAACGGTCGTCGACCTTGGCGAGCACCAGCGCGGCCACCGGCAGCAGCAGTGCGCCGACCAGCATCAGGGTGAAGGCGGCCCCGCCGTGCGCGAACACGAACTTGCCGTTTTCCAGCCGGTGCGGCCCGATGAGCGCCGCCACCAGCGGGGCGATCAGCGCACCCAGCGCCACGAAGACCCGTACGACCGCGTGCAGGTGCTCGGTCGTGCGCGCTCGCCGGTGGTCCTCGGCCTCCTGGTCGAGCAGCGTGTGCCCGGTGTTGGCGGCCACACCCGCGCCGACGCCGGCCAGCGCGACGATCAGCAGCACGCTGGTGACGTCCGGGACAAGCCCGGCGGCCAGCAGCGCCACGCCGGTGAAGGCGATCGCCAACGACAGCAGCCGGCGTCGCGAAAGCGTCGGCAGGACGGCCGGGGCGGTACGGATGCCGACCACGACACCGCCGGTCAGCGCCAGCACCAGCAGCCCGTACAGCACGGGGCCGCCGCCCAGGTCCTTGGCGTGCAGCACCGACACGGCGACGCCGGCGGCGACCGCCCCGGCGACGGCGGCGCAGGCGAGCACCAGCAGCGGGATCGCACCCGTACGGCCGGTGTCGACGCCCGCGGCCGTCTTGGGCCGGCGCAGGCCCTCCAGCGGCGACCGCGCGCGCGGGGTGCGCACGTCGGGCAGCTCCAGGAAGGTCAGCACCGACAGAGACGCGGCGAACAGCCCCGCCGCGACATACGACCCGAGGGCCGCCTGGTGCTGGGCGAACCAGTCGATCCCGGCGCCCAGCAGGTTGTTGACCAGCGCCGCGGCGGCCAGCGCGGCGGCCGCGAGGGGGATCGCCACGAAGCTCGTACGCAGCGACAGGCGGCGCAGGGCGTCCAGGTGGTCCGGCAGCGGTCGTACCGTCGCGCCCTCCGGGGGCGGGGCGGGCAGCAGGGCGGGCGCCGCGCTCTCGCGGCACACCGTCCAGAAGCGCTCGGCGACACCGGTCACGAACACGGTGACCAGGAGGACCGCCAGTGCGTCGTCGGGCGTCCAGTCGATCCACAGCGGCGCGATGATCAGCAGCGCGGCCCGCAGACCGTCGGCGCCGACCATCGTCCAGCGGCGGTCGAGCGGGCCCTCCTGCGAGGTCAGCGAGGTGAGCGGACCGAGGAGTACGGCGCCGAAGAGCAGGGTCGCCAGGACGCGTGCCCCGAAGACGGTCCCCACCGCGAAGGCCACGCCCCGGTACCCGCCGCCGAAGGAGCCGTCGGCGATCGCCGCCTGAAGGGCCAGGACGACCAGCACCAGGAGCGCGAGGATGTCCCCCACGCCTCCCACGAGTTGGGCGCTCCACAGCCGCTTGAGCTGCGGCTGGCGCAGCAGGGCGCGGACGGCGCGCTCGCGGGAGTCTGCCACCAGGGCGTCGTCCGGGGCCGGGTGGTTGGCCGTTGGCTGCTCGGCTCGCGTCATGCATTCAGCCTATCGGGACCCACCGACAGCCCGGGGCGCACGCCCGGACGTGCGCACGCCCCGACACCAAAGTGATGCCGGGGCGTGCGTTTCACGATCCTGCGGTGAAGGGAACCGGGCCGTCGGAGACCCGCGGCCTGAGATCCGCCGTCGGAGAGCCGCGGCCGATCTCAGCCGTCCGCGGCTTCTTCCTCAGTCCTCCGCAGCCGCCTTCGAGGCCGTCGCCTTCTTCGCAGCCGTCGTCTTCTTGGCCGCCGTGGTCTTCTTGGCGGCCGTCTTCGTCGCAGCCGCCTTCTTGGCCGGAGCCTTCTTCGCGGGCGCCTTCTTCGCGGGGGCCTTCTTCGCTGTCTTCTTGGCGGGCGCCTTGGCCCGCTTCTCGGCGAGCAGCTCGAAGCCGCGTTCCGGGGTGATCTCCTCGACGCTGTCGCCGGAGCGCAACGTCGCGTTGGTCTCCCCGTCGGTGACGTACGGCCCGAAGCGACCGTCCTTGACGACGACCGGCTTCTCGCTGACCGGGTCCACGCCCAGCTCCTTCAGCGGCGGCTTGGCGGCCGCGCGGCCACGCTGCTTGGGCTGGGCGTAGATCGCCTGCGCCTCCTCCAGCGTGATCGTGAAGAGCTGGTCCTCGGTCTGCAGCGAGCGCGAGTCCGTGCCCTTCTTCAGGTACGGGCCGTAGCGGCCGTTCTGCGCGGTGATCTCCACGCCGTCCGCGTCCGTGCCGACGACGCGCGGGAGCGACATCAGCTTGAGCGCGTCCTGCAGGGTCACCGTGTCCAGCGACATCGACTTGAAGAGGGAGGCCGTGCGCGGCTTGACCGCGTTCTTGCCGGTCTTCGGGGTGCCCTCGGGGAGCACCTCGGTGACGTACGGGCCGTAGCGGCCGTCCCTGGCGATGATCTGGTGGCCGGTCTCCGGGTCGGTGCCCAGCTCGAAGTCGCCGCTCGGCTTGGCGAGCAGTTCCTCCGCGAGTTCGACGGACAGCTCGTCCGGGGCGAGGTCCTCCGGCACGTCCGCGCGCTGGTGGTTCTCGGAGTCCTTCTCGCCGCGCTCGACGTACGGACCGTAGCGTCCGACCCGCAGCACGATGTCGTTGCCCACGGGGAACGACGACACCTCGCGCGCGTCGATCGCGCCCAGGTCGGTCACCAGCTCCTTGAGCCCGCCGAGGTGGTCCCCGTCGCCGTTGCCGGCGTCGGCGGCACCGCCCGCACCTGTGTCTTCACCGAAGTAGAAGCGCTTCAGCCACGGCACGGCCTTGGCCTCGCCACGGGCGATGCGGTCGAGGTCGTCCTCCATCTTGGCGGTGAAGTCGTAGTCGACGAGCCGCCCGAAGTGCTTCTCCAGGAGGTTGACCACGGCGAAGGACAGGAAGGACGGCACGAGTGCCGTGCCCTTCTTGAAGACGTAGCCGCGGTCGAGGATGGTCCCGATGATCGACGCGTACGTCGACGGGCGGCCGATCTCGCGCTCTTCGAGCTCCTTGACCAGGCTGGCCTCGGTGTAGCGGGCCGGGGGCTTGGTGGCGTGCCCGTCGACCGTGATCTCCTCGGCCGTGAGCGCGTCGCCCTCGCCGACCTGCGGCAGGCGGCGCTCGCGGTCGTCGAGCTCGGCGTTCGGGTCGTCGGCGCCCTCGACATACGCCTTCAGGAAGCCGTGGAAGGTGATCGTCTTGCCGGACGCGCTGAACTCGACGTCCCGGCCGTCGGCGGCCGCGCCACCGATCTTCACGGTGACGGAGTTACCGACCGCGTCCTTCATCTGGGAGGCGACGGTCCGCTTCCAGATCAGCTCGTAGAGCTTGAACTGGTCGCCGGTGAGACCGGTCTCGGCGGGAGTGCGGAAACGATCGCCCGAGGGGCGGATCGCCTCGTGGGCCTCCTGCGCGTTCTTGACCTTCCCGGCGTACGTGCGCGGCTGGGCCGGCAGGTAGTCGGCGCCGTACAGCTGCGTGACCTGGGCGCGGGCAGCGGTGACCGCCGTGTCGCTCAGCGTCGTGGAGTCCGTACGCATGTACGTGATGTAGCCGTTCTCGTACAGCTTCTGCGCGACCTGCATCGTGGCCTTCGCGCCGAAGCCGAGCTTGCGGCTGGCCTCCTGCTGCAACGTCGTCGTACGGAACGGGGCGTACGGCGAGCGGCGGTACGGCTTGGACTCGACGGAGCGGACGGAGAACCGCGTGTTCTCCAGGGCGGCGGCCAGGGCGCGGGCGTTCGCCTCGTCGAGGTGGAGGATGTTCGCGCTCTTGAGTTGTCCCACGGAGTCGAAGTCGCGCCCCTGCGCGACCCGCCTGCCGTCGACGGTCTGGAGGCGAGCGACCAGCGACGACGGGTCCGACGCATCCCCCGCGCGGCCGGTCGCGAAGGTGCCCGTCAGGTCCCAGTACTCAGCGGAACGAAACGCGATGCGCTCGCGTTCCCGCTCCACCACGAGTCGGGTGGCGACGGACTGGACGCGGCCTGCCGACAGGCGCGGCATGACCTTCTTCCACAGGACCGGCGAGACCTCATAGCCGTAGAGGCGGTCTAGGATACGGCGGGTCTCCTGGGCGTCGACCATGCGCTGGTTGAGGTCGCGCGGGTTGGCGACGGCCTCACGGATCGCGTCCTTGGTGATCTCGTGGAAGACCATCCGCTTGACCGGGACCTTGGGCTTCAGAACCTCAAGGAGGTGCCATGCGATGGCCTCGCCCTCGCGGTCCTCATCGGTGGCGAGGAAGAGCTCGTCGGAGTCCTTCAGCAGGTCCTTGAGCTTCTTGACCTGGGCCTTCTTGTCGGCGTTGACGACATAGATCGGCTCGAAGTCGTGTTCGACGTCCACGCCGAGGCGGCGGACCTCGCCGGTGTACTTCTCCGGCACCTCCGCGGCACCGTTGGGGAGGTCGCGGATGTGCCCGACGCTCGCTTCGACGACGTAGCCGGGGCCGAGATAGCCCTTGATCGTCTTCGCCTTGGCAGGCGACTCGACGATGACGAGTCGGCGGCCGCCCTGTGCGGTCTCGCTGGTCGGGGACAACTTCGCTCTTCTCTCCGGTCGACGCTGGGGCCTCCCCAGGCCTTCGTCCCGGGGTCGGGTCATGGTGACGCTGCGGAGTGTGACGGTACATCCCGCCCCCGTGTCAAACGGGAAAAGCCCGCAACGGCCACTCGAACGGTAACCCGACTCCCGCCCTTCCTGCCGCCCGGAGTGTCCACCAGCCTTTTCGGGTCAAAGCGGAGCGTGACTTCTCAATTACTGGTGCGGGGGTGCCGGGCAGGTGTCAGACCCGGGTGAGGCACCACGCGGCGAGGATCAGCGCGACCACTCCCGCAGCGCCGGCGAGGGTCGCCGATGCGACCGGGTTCACACCGTGGGCAACGGGTTCGCGACGCTTGAGGCGGGTCGCGGTCCACACCAGCAACCCGGCTCCGAACAGGGCGAACACCGCTCCGGTGAAGATCGCCGGTCCGCTCTCCATGGCTTGCCGTGCCCCTTTTCTGCCGCCCCGTGAGTGGCCGGCGCCAGGAGACTGGCACGCGTGGGCGGCGCTCAGGCGAACCCGAGGTGAACGTGGGGCCGACGGACCTGTGGATCTCCCGGCCGGCCTCAGACCGAGCCGGGCATGGGTATTTTTCCGGTCGTCTTCGCGTTGTCGGTCCGGCCCACCGTGCACACGACCTTGTTGAATCCGGCCTTCCAGTCGTCCTCGTCCGCCACCCAGCCGAACACCTTGCGCGTCGTCCCCGGCGCCCAGGTCGACTCGAACTTGTTGCCGCAGAGCTTGGTCGCGTTGTCGACACCCTTCTTGTAGCTCATTTCGGTGGGAGCCTGAATGTTTCCGATCACCTGATCCGTGTGCGGCTTGACACAGTCGGTGAGCGACGCCTTGAAACCGTCGTCCAGTTCCTCGTAGATCCAGCAGTCGCCCACGCTCATCTGACCGATCCACAAATCCGTACCCGCGTCGCGGAAACTGCCCACCTCGCCGCCTATCGCCGCATGGCGGCCGAGTACGAGACATGCCGTACCGCTCTCGGCCGCGGTGAAGCCCTCCTTCGTCGGTACTACGGCGTAGCCGCCCGCGTCCGGCAGCGCCGCGACGACCGTCCGGCTCTGGCTCTCGCAGCGCTTGGCGCCCTGCGCGCGGGCGTCGGCGTAGTCGGTGGCCGTGTCCACCGCCACGACCTGCCCGTCGGGCCAGTCGTCGGCGCAGTCCACCACGCCGAGGTTCGGCACCGACGCGAACGGCGCCCCCGACCAGACCGCCTTGACGCAGTCCCCGGTCTGCAACGGCTCGGTGAGCCCCACCACGTCCCCGTAGGGGTACACGGGTCCGGTCGGCGACGGCGACCCCTGCGACGCGCTCGCCGAGGGCGACTTCTTCGTGGCGACGCTGTCCTTGCCGCCGCCTCCGTGGTCACCGGTCAGGGATACGGCCGCCCAGGCGCCGCCGGCCACGACGAGGACGACGGCCACCACGAGCGCGACGATCGCCGCGCGCCTCTTTCCCCCGGGGGACGGCGCGCCCCCGCTCACGGCACCGGCGACGGGCGGCCCGCCGGGGGTTCCGTAGTCGCCGGCCGCGTAGGGCGAAGGACCGGTGCTTCCCGCGTACGTGGGTGTGCTGTTGCCCGAGTAGGCCGGTGGGATGCTACCGCCACCGCCTCCGTAAGGCGTCGGGGTGCCGCCTCCCGCGTACGGCCCGCCCCCGTACGGGGAGCCGCCCGCGGAGCCGCTGCCCTGCGCGTACGGGTTGCCGGAGTCGGCGGCGTGCTGCGGGGCCGGTGGCAGCCAGGCGTCGTACGGCGCCGGACCGGGCGTCCCGCCGGGCGTGGCCGGACCGCCACCGCCCGGACCACCGCTTCCCGGACCACCCGCCACGGGAATCCCGGGGCCGCCCGGCGGGGTGTGCGGTGTGGGAGGCGTGGCCGGCGTCGGAGGGGTGCCCGGACTCTGCGGGGCGCCCGGAGTCTGCGGAGTACCCGGCGCCGGGCCGAATCCCGGCGGCGGCGGGCCGAAGCCCGCCTGCGCGGGCCCCGCTCCCCACCCGGACGCCGCCCCGGCTCCCGGGCCCGCGCCGGCTCCAGCGCTCTGCACCACCCGCTCCAGCCCTCGTGCCACCGCCTCCGGCGCCGACCGGCGCACCGGGTCCTTGACCAGCAACCCGTGGAGCACCGGGGCTAGTTCACCGGCCCGCACCGGTGGTGTCGGCTCTTCACCGAGCAGGGCCGTCAGGGTCGCGTACTCGCCCTGGCGGTCGAAGGGGCCGCGGCCCTCCACGGCGGCGTACAGGGTGGCACCCAGCGAGAACAGGTCGGCGGCCGGGGTGGGCGGCTCGCCGCGGGCCCGCTCGGGGGCCAGGTAGCCGGGCGTGCCGAGGATGCCGGCGGTGGAGGTCAGCCGGGGCTCACGGGACTCCGGCTGGAGTGCGATGCCGTAGTCGGTGAGCAGCACGCGCGCGTAGGCGTCGCCCGAAGCGTCCGGCGCCAGAAGGATGTTGGCCGGTTTCACATCCCGGTGGAGGATGCCGATGCGGTGCCCGGCGGTGAGCGCGTCGAGGACGGCGAGCCCGATGCGGGCCACCTGTGCGGGCGGCAGCGGTCCCGACCTCCGGACCACCGCCTGGAGGTCGACCGCGTCCGGCACGTACTCCATGACGATCCAGGGCAGGCCGTCGTGCACCACCACGTCGTGCACCGTCGCCACGTGCGGATGGCCGCGCAGCCGCGCCGCGTGCCGGGCCTCGCTGCGGGCCCGGGCGATGCGCTGCGCGGGCTCGGTCGCGTCCATCGGCACGTCCGGAAACGCGATCTCCTTCATCGCGACGTCGCAGGCCAACTCCTCGTCGTACGCCCGCCAGACGCGGCCCATGCCACCCGCGCCCAGCGTCCGCAGCAGCCGGTACCGGCCGTTGATGATCCTGCCTTCGCCCTGATCCGGCGTCTCCCCCGCCATCACGCCTCCCCCGGGACAGCGCGCCTCCCCCGAGAACGCGTGGACCTGTCTCTCGAAGGTAGCTTCGCACCTGCCGCTGACAGGAGACCTTTTCCGGATCAATCCTGCCAGACCGGACACAGTGACCTCGGGAGTGCATGCCCACCCCAGGCGTGACGCCCGGACGGGCCGCGCGCCGTGTCACTGCGCCGGTTCGAGGAACCCCTGCTCCACCAGCAGCCGGATCTGCGCGGGCGTGCGGTCGCGCAACAACACCGGGTCCTCGCCGACCAGTTGGGCGATGGCGTCGAGGATGCGGCCCGCGCTCAGCGAACCGTCGCACACGCCCGCGAAGCCTGCGCCGACCGTGTCCACCTTGGTGGCCCGGCGCATGCCGCGGTGCTGGCGCAGCACGACGTGCTCCGGGTCCTCGGCGCCGGGCAGTCCGACCTGCTCCTGGACGATCTCGGCGGCGAGCCTGAAGTGGCCCGCGAGCAGAGCCGCGTCATCGTGCTCCCGCAGGTAGTCGAGGCGGGCGAAGTGCTCCCGGACCGTGTCACCGAGCGGCTGCTCGACCGGGTGCGGCCACTCCTCCACGGTGACGGAGGGCTCGGTGGCCGCCGTCCTGCGCAGCGTGATCCAGCCGAAGCCGACGGCCTTCACCTTGCGCGCCTCGAACTCGTCCAGCCACGCGTCGTACCGCGCCTGGTACTCGACCGGGTCGCCCCGATGGTCGCCCGCGTCCCTGAGCCACAGCTCGGCGTACTGCGTGACGTCCTGCACCTCGCGCTGCACGATCCAGGCATCGCACCCGCGCGGCACCCATGACCTGAGCCTGTCCTGCCAGTCCTCCCCTTCCATGTGCTGCCAGTTGGCGAGGAACTGCGCGAACCCGCCCTCGTTCAGCCGCTCCCCCGCCTGCTGAACGAGCGTGCGGCACAGATCGTCCCCACCCATCCCGCCGTCGCGGTACGTCAGCCGGGCGCCCGGCGAGATCACGAACGGCGGGTTCGACACGATCAGGTCGTACGTCTCGTCGTCCCGGACCGGCTCGAAGAGTGAGCCCTCGCGAAGGTCGGCGGCCGGCGCGCCGGACAGCGCGAGGGTGAGGGTGGTGATGTGCAGTGCGCGCGGGTTGAGGTCGGTCGCCGTCACGCGCGTGGCGTGCTGGGCGGCGTGCAGCGCCTGGATCCCGGAGCCGGTGCCGAGGTCGAGGGCGGAGGAGACGGGCGTACGGACGGTGATGCCGGCGAGGGTCGTGGAGGCACCGCCGACGCCGAGGACGACACACTCGTCCCGGCTGCCGATACCGCCGGCGCCACCGACGGCGCACCCCAGGTCGGACACGATGAACCAGTCCTCGCCGCCGGGTCCGCCGTACGGCCGTACGTCCACGGTCGCGGCGACGTCGTCCCCGGCGTCTCCGCCGGTGCGCACCAGCCAGCCGCTCTCCAGGCAGGCGTCGACGGGCAGAACCTCCTCCACGCGCGTGTGCGGCACGGGCTGCTGCAGCAGGAACAGCCGGACGAGCGTCTCCAGCGGCGTGTCCCCGCGGGTCGCTCGGAGCGCGGGGACGGTCTCGCTGCGCGCCAGCGCCGCGTACGCGGGGGCGCCGAGCAGTTCGAGCAGCCCGTCGGCGGTGAAGGAGGCGCCGAGCAGGGCGTCGCGCAGCCGGGCGGTGACGTCGGGGCGGTCGGCGGACGGCAGGGGGCTGAGGGTGGAGTTGCTCACGCCCCCCATTGTGTCCGCTCGGACCGACATCGCGATCGCGCCCACTCGCACCCGCACCGCGCGTACACGGCCGAAGCCTCCGTGGTCGCGAGCGAAGAACCCCGCACGCACAGCCGAAAGCCCCCGCTACGCGCGCGTGCGGGGGCTTCCAGGGGCGTGCGGGCCGGGTCAGCTCGCCGTGGCCGACGCCGAGGAGGCCGTGGACTTGCAGCTCGCCTGCTCACCCATGGCCTTGCCGACGTCGCCCTCCTCGAGGGTCTTGAGCGCGCCGTTCCCGCTCTTGCTCAGCTTGTCGAGCTCGGTGGCGACGTCCTTCAGGCCGTCCGCGAACTTGGCCTGGTCCTTCGTGTCGAGCGCGTCGACCTGCTTCTTCAGCGAGGCGTACGACGACGCGATGTCGTTGAGCTCCTTGACCGCGTCCTGCTGCTTCTTCTCGGCGTTCTTGGCGTCCCCGGTGTCCGGCGCGCCCGCCTTGTCGACGGCGGCACCGATCGCCTTGTAGGCGTCCGACATGTCCTGGAAGGCCTGGGAGTCGGTCTTCTGGACGTCCTCCGGCGCACTGCTGTCCGAGGTCTGCTTCTGGATGGCGGTGTTGGCGGCCTCGATCTTCTTGGCCTGCGGCTGTACGGAGTCGCAGACCGCCTTGGCCCAGGCGTTCAGCTTCTCGCTGCTGCCGTCGTCACTGCTGCATCCCGACAACGCCATTGCCAGTACCGCACCGCCGGACAGCGCGGCCGCGAGCTTCTTGTTCACCGGATTGGTCCCTTCCATGGCTCTCGGCCCCGGAACATACACGCCACGTGGCCGACAAACACGCGACGAATGTTCCTTAAGAGAGCTATTGCAGCCATTTGCACCAAGTGAGAGAAGGCTCACGAGGAGGGGCGCGAACGCGCACAGGGGCGGGCGGCGACGCGTCGATACGCGCTACCGCCCGCCCCTGTGAGCTGGACCTCGTCGGGACCGCCTACGAAACCACCGCAGCATCGGCCGACTTGGATACCCGTTCGGCGTTGTCTTCGTCACCCACGGCGATGCCGCGCCGCTTGGAGACGTACACCGCGACCACGATCACCAGGAGCGAGACGACCGCGATCAGGATCCGCACGCCGAGGTTCTTGTCGTCGCCGTAGGAGAACTTGATGACGGCGGGCGCGATCAGCAGTGCCACCAGGTTCATGACCTTCAGCAGCGGGTTGATCGCCGGACCGGCGGTGTCCTTGAAGGGGTCGCCGACCGTGTCGCCGATCACTGTGGCCGCGTGAGCCTCGCTGCCCTTGCCGCCGTGGTGGCCGTCCTCGACCAGCTTCTTGGCGTTGTCCCAGGCACCACCGGAGTTGGCGAGGAACACCGCCATCAGCGTGCCCGCCCCGATGGCACCCGCGAGATACGCCCCGAGCGGGCCGATGCCGAGTGTGAAGCCGATGAAAATCGGCGCCATGACTGCCAGCAGCCCGGGCGTGGCGAGCTCGCGCAAGGCGTCCTTGGTGCAGATGTCGACGACCTTGCCGTACTCCGGGGTCTCGGTGTAGTCCATGATCCCCGGCTTCTCGCGGAACTGCCGCCGGACCTCGAACACCACGGCCCCCGCCGATCGCGACACCGCGTTGATCGCCAGCCCCGAGAAAAGGAAGACGACCGCCGCGCCCGCGATGAGGCCGACGAGGTTGTTGGGCTGCGAGATGTCCATCATCAGACTCAACGGCGCGCCCTGCCCGGTGAGCTTCTCGCCCACGTCCTGCGCGCCGGTGGTGATCGCGTCGCGGTACGACCCGAAGAGTGCCGACGCCGCCAGGACGGCGGTGGCGATGGCGATGCCCTTGGTGATGGCCTTGGTGGTGTTGCCCACCGCGTCCAGGTTGGTGAGCACCTGCGCGCCCGCGCCCTGGACGTCACCGGACATCTCGGCGATGCCCTGAGCGTTGTCGGAGACGGGCCCGAAGGTGTCCATCGCGACGATCACACCGACCGTGGTGAGCAGTCCGGTGCCGGCCAGCGCCACCGCGAACAGCGCCAGCATGATCGACGTACCGCCGAGCAGGAAGGCCCCGTACACGCCGAGGCCGATCAGCAGGGCGGTGTAGACGGCCGACTCCAGGCCGACGGAGATACCGGCCAGGACGACGGTGGCCGGGCCGGTCAGCGAGGTCTTGCCGATGTCCCTGACCGGGCGCCGGGTGGTCTCGGTGAAGTAGCCGGTCAGCTGCTGGATGACGGCGGCGAGCAGGATGCCGATCGCCACCGCGACCAGGGCGAGGATCCGCGGGTCGCCGCCCTTGCCCTTGATCGCCGCGTCGGTGACGCCGTCGAGGTCGGCGTACGAGGACGGCAGATAGACGAAGACCGCCAGCGCGACCAGCACGAGCGAGATCACCGCGGAGACGAAGAAGCCCCGGTTGATCGCGGACATGCCACTGCGGTCGGTGCGGCGCGGGGCCACGGCGAAGATGCCGATCATCGCGGTGACGACGCCGATAGCGGGCACGAGCAGCGGGAAGGCGAGGCCGGAGTCACCGAAGGCCGCCTTGCCGAGGATCAGCGCGGCGACCAGGGTCACGGCGTACGACTCGAAGAGGTCGGCCGCCATGCCCGCGCAGTCGCCGACGTTGTCGCCCACGTTGTCGGCGATGGTCGCGGCATTGCGCGGGTCGTCCTCCGGAATGCCCTTCTCGACCTTGCCGACCAGGTCGGCGCCGACGTCGGCGGCTTTGGTGAAGATGCCGCCGCCGACACGCATGAACATGGCGATCAGGGCGGCCCCGAGGCCGAAACCCTCGAGCACCTTCGGCGCGTCGGCCGCGTACACCAGCACCACGCAGGAGGCGCCCAGCAGACCGAGCCCCACCGTGAACATGCCGACGACGCCGCCCGTACGGAAAGCGATCTTCATGGCTTTGTGCGAGACGGTGGTGAGATCCTTTTCCGGCTCGCCCTCCGCCGGGGTCGCCTCCCGGGCCGCGGCGGCGACACGCACATTGCTGCGTACCGCGAGCCACATGCCGATATAGCCGGTGGCCGCCGAGAAACCGGCGCCGATCAGGAAGAAGATCGATCGGCCGGCGCGCTGATTCCAGTCGTCCGCGGGCAGCAGCATGAGCAGGAAGAACACGACCACGGCGAATACGCCGAGCGTGCGCAGCTGCCGGGCCAGATAGGCGTTGGCACCTTCCTGGATCGCCGTCGCGATCTTTTTCATGCTGTCGGTGCCCTCGCCCGCGGCGAGCACCTGGCGCAACAGGATGCCCGCGACCACGAGCGCCGCCAGCGCCACGGCACCGATGACCGTCACGAGGATGCGGTTGTCGTCGGTCAGTACTGCGGCTGCGAAGGTTGTGGGGTGATCGAACTGCTGAGGGGTAGAAAGCCCCGCCATTCGTCCTCCTTGACGCTTGGGCTGAGCTCAAGATGTGGACGGATTGTAGGTACCGGAACCTGATCAAAACAGTGCGCGGTAAATGGAATTGGCCTTCACTTGCTCTTCAGCAAATGATCGAGGTCATGCCATCGAACCCGAAAGAGGTAACGCCCCAAAACCATTGACGCCCACATTGACACTTGATCAAATTATCGCGCGATTGATCGTGAATTTCTTCACGAATTCCCGGATGCGGGTGACGCAAACACGAAGGGCCCTGCTGAGCAGGGCCCTGGAGTGGGAGATGCGGTGATACGACGGGAAGGCGTCAGGCCGGCACGGCGGCCGGCGGGGTGGTCGGCCAGGTCATGCGGATGCGTCCGCCGTCCTCCCCGGCGGTGACCTCCACGTCGTCGACGAGCCCGCTGATGACCGCGAGGCCCATCTCGTCCTCCTCGGCCTCGATGTCCGGATCCTCGGCCGCGGCACCGGCCGAGCCGTCCCGGGGCGCGTGCGGCGCCTCGTCCCCGACCTCGATGGAGAACTGCTTCTCCTCCTCGATCAGCACCACCTGCACCGGTGCCGTGATGCCGCTGCTCTGGTGCAGTCCGACGGCACGGGAACAGGCCTCGCCGACGGCGAGTCTGACCTCGTCGAGAACGGCCTCGTCCACTCCGGCCCTGCGCGCCACCGCTGCCGCCACCAGTCGGGCGGTCCTGACGTGCTCGGGCAACGCGCTGAAGCGGAGTTCAACGGTGGCCATGCATCCCCCTCGGAACTACGGGCGTGCGGTCGGGGGGCCGGGCTGCCGAAAGCCCGGTCCCCCTGTGTTCAACTCTGCCGTCCGGGCACACGCCCGGGCCGGCGATCAGTCGGTGGCCGCCACCGCTTCGTCGACCGAGGTGTGGATCGGGAACACCTTGGTGAGACCGGTGATGCGGAAGATCTTCAGAATGCGCTCCTGGTTACAGACCAGGCGCAGCGAGCCCTCATGGGCACGCACCCGCTTCAGGCCGCCGACCAGCACGCCGAGCCCGGTGGAGTCGAGGAAGTCCACGCCCTCCATGTCGACGACGAGGTGGAAATTCCCGTCGTTCACCAGCTCGACCAGCTGCTCGCGCAGCTTGGGCGCGGTATATACGTCGATTTCGCCACCGACCTCGACGACCGTACGATCGCCGACGGTACGGGTCGACAGGGACAGGTCCACGGATCCTCCAGCACCTTGCTATCGAGCGGTCGCCCCATGGGACACCTCGGCAGAGCCCCCAGGACGGTTCGCCAGCCGCGATGGCATTCAATCACTTACCGGCAGGCGTGCACGACGCCTTGGCTCCATTGTCCGTCACTCCAGTGACACACTCGGTGCCGATGGCCAAGAATCACCGATCCGATCGATCCCCGACGGACCCCGAATCCCGTCCCGCACCGGGCACGGTCCTGGACCGGCTCGCCTCGGGGCCGAGCCGGGCTTCGCGCATCACTCATACGGAGCATTTGCCCCCGCGCGCGGGTCGCCATGCCGTCTGGCCTGACCGGATTCGCTCGGAGGTCATCGCGGCAGTGCAGGCGTGCGGCATCGAGCACCCCTGGGCCCACCAGACACGGGCCGCCGAGCACGCCCTGGACGGCGACTCCGTGGTCGTCGCCACCGGCACGGCGTCCGGCAAGTCCCTGGCCTACCTGGTCCCGGTCCTGTCCACCCTCCTGGACGGCTCAGAGGCCCCGAACGGCCGCGGCTCCACCGCCCTCTACCTGGCCCCCACGAAGGCCCTGGCGGCCGACCAGTGCCGCTCGGTGAAGGAACTTTCACAACCCCTGGGCAACGCCGTACGCCCGGCCGTGTACGACGGCGACACTCCGTTCGAGGAACGCGAGTGGGTCCGCCAGCACGCCAACTACGTCCTCACCAACCCGGACATGCTCCACCGCGGCATATTGCCGTCGCACCCCCGCTGGTCCTCCTTCCTGAAGTCGCTCAAGTACGTCGTCATCGACGAGTGCCACACCTACCGTGGCGTCTTCGGCTCCCACGTCGCCCAGGTCCTGCGCCGTCTGCGCCGGCTGTGCGCGCGCTACGGGGCCTCCCCGGTCTTCCTGCTGGCCTCCGCCACCGCCGCCGAGCCGTCCGTGGCCGCCCGCCGTCTGACCGGCCTCCCGGTGGTCGAGGTAGCCGACGACGCCTCACCCCGCGGGGAACTGGTGTTCGCTCTCTGGGAGCCCCCGCTCACGGAGATGCAGGGCGAGAAGGGCGCGCCGGTCCGCCGTACCGCCACCGCCGAGACCGCCGACCTGCTCACCGACCTCGCCGTCCAGGGCGTGCGCACGGTCGCCTTCGTACGCTCACGGCGCGGCGCCGAGCTCATCGCCGTCATCGCCCAGGAGCGCCTCGCCGAGGTCGACCGGTCACTGGCCCGGCGTGTCGCGGCGTACCGCGGCGGCTATCTCCCCGAGGAGCGCCGCGCCCTGGAACGCGCCCTGCACTCCGGTGAACTCCTCGGTCTCGCCGCCACGACCGCGCTCGAGCTCGGCGTGGACGTGTCGGGCCTGGATGCCGTACTGATCGCCGGGTACCCGGGCACGCGCGCGTCCCTGTGGCAGCAGGCGGGCCGGGCCGGACGCTCCGGCCAGGGGGCTCTCGCCGTCCTGGTGGCCCGTGACGACCCGCTGGACACGTTCCTCGTCCATCATCCGGAGGCCCTGTTCGACCAACCGGTGGAATCGACGGTCCTCGACCCCGACAACCCGTACGTCCTCGCCCCGCACCTGTGTGCGGCCGCGGCGGAACTGCCGTTGGTCGAGGAGGACCTGGCCCTCTTCGGCCCGGCCGCCGCTGAGCTGCTGCCGCAGCTGGAGGCCGCGAAGCTGCTGCGTCGCCGGACGAAGGCCTGGCACTGGACGCGCCGGGAGCGGGCCGCCGACCTGGCCGACATCCGCGGCGAGGGCGGCCGGCCGGTGCAGATCGTCGAGGCCGGGACGGGCCGGCTGCTGGGCACGGTCGACGAGGCCGCCTCCCACACGACCGTCCACGAGGGCGCGGTCCACCTCCACCAGGGCCGTACGTATCTCGTCCGCTCCCTCGACCTGGAGGATTCGGTCGCCCTCGTCGAGGAGGCGAGTCCGCCGTATTCGACGGTCGCCCGCGACACGACGTCGATCTCCGTCCTGGAGACGGACGTCGAGATCCCCTGGGGCGACGGCCGCCTCTGCTACGGCTCCGTCGAGGTCACCAACCAAGTGGTCTCCTTCCTGCGCAGACGTGTCATCACCGGTGAAGTGCTGGGCGAGACGAAACTCGACCTCCCTCCTCGTACGCTCCGTACGCGCGCCGTGTGGTGGACGGTCAGCGAGGACCAACTGGACGAGGCCCGGATCAATCCGGAGATCCTCGGCGGCGCCCTGCACGCCGCCGAGCACGCGTCGATCGGCATGCTGCCCCTCTTCGCGACCTGCGACCGCTGGGACATCGGCGGCGTATCCGTGCCACTGCACCCCGACACCCTCCTGCCGACGGTCTTCGTCTACGACGGCCACCCCGGCGGTGCGGGCTTCGCCGAGCGCGCCTTCCACACCGCCCGCGCCTGGCTCACCGCCACCCGCCAGGCCATCGCCTCCTGCGAGTGCGACGCCGGCTGCCCGTCCTGCATCCAGTCCCCCAAGTGCGGCAACGGGAACGACCCCCTGCACAAGAGAGGCGCTGTACGGCTGCTCACGGTCCTGCTGCGGGGGGCTCCGGAGGAGAACCCGCAGGCGGAGCAGCAGGCCCGGAGGGAGTCGGCGGGGGAGCCTGCGGGTCCGGTCCCGCCGGGCCCGCCCGCGCCCTGACCTCCGCCGCGAACGGCCCCCGCCCCGACGCCGCCGACACGTCCGAGGTCTCGCCGAGGATCGCGCACCGCACCAGCCGCGCCCCCTGGGCCCGCGCCACCCGGTCCGCGCGGGCGCAGGCCGCCGCGCCGCCCTCCGCCCAGTGGTCGGCCGCCGCGAGCGCCGCGAGGTCAGCGCCGCCGGCCGCGCGGTGCCGGACGACGACGGCCTGCCCCAACGCCAGCACGACCCCGAACACCACGCACAGCACGGCGACGGCACCGACGCTCCAGACGGTGGCGGAACCGCGGTCCGATCTCAGCCCACCGCCCCGCGCCCGGACGGGCAAACGCCTCGTCACGGGCAAACCCCTTGTCACGACCCCACCCCCACCAGCTCCTCCACCGACGCCACGGCTTCTTCCCGTACCTCGAAAGGCAGCCCATGCAGCGCCGGGAACCTGGCCACGACCACCACACGCACCTGGTCGCCCTCCCGGCCGACCGTGACCTTCGCACCGTCCGGTGCCGCCGCGCGGGTGACCTCGAGGACCGCGCCGGGCGGGTCCTGGCGGGCCGCAGCCCGGGCCCCCGTCCGCGCCGCGTCCACGCACTGGATCTGTGCGGCCACCATGAGCAGCCCCCACACCAGCGCCATCGCGAACACCACCAGCACGGGCAGCACCACCGCCGACTCGGCCGTCACGAACCCCCGGTCCGCACCTCGCTCACATCCGCGCACTGAGCGCTCGCTTCACGATGGCCTGCAGCTCCGCGCTGACCTGACCGCTCGTCACCACCTTGTAGAGGAGCACGGCGAAGGCCACTGCCGCGACGATCCCCATCGCGTACTCGGAGGTGACCATCCCCGCGTCCCTGCGCGCCGCACGCGCCCTGCACACCAGGGCACGCAGCCGCGCCCGTACCGCCTTGTCCATCTCAACCCCCGTAAGGTTCGGTTCTGTTGATCTCTGATCTGCCGTTGTCTGTCGCGCGTCGGATCGCTCTGATCCGCCGCTGCCCGTCGCGCGTCGGATCTCTCACAGCTGGTCGTACGCCGTCCACGGCCACCGCCACGTCATCCACCGCCACGTCATCCACCACCCCCTCCCACCACCTCGCCCGCCAGCCCGATCACCACGGGCATGACGCCGACCGCGATGAACGCGGGCAGGAAGCACAGCCCGACCGGCGCGGTGACCATCACCGCCGCCCGTCTGGCCCGTGTTGTCGCGTTGCGCGCCCGGTCGGCGCGGGCATCCGCGGCGAGCCGCGCGACGGGGCCGGCCGCGGGGAGTCCGGAGACGCCGGCCCGTGCCAGCAACCGCGCCAGGGGCTCCGCGCCCGGGATCGAAGCCAGCCGCCGCCAGGCCTCGCCCGGTTCACCGCCGAGCCGCACTTCGGCCGCGCCGCGCGCCAACGCTTCCCCTACGGGGCCACCGAGCGCCTCGCCCGCGGCCTGCGCCGCGATCACCGGACCGGCTCCCGCCTCGATACAGGCACCCAGCAGTTCTGCCGCGAGTGGGAGTTGCCGGGCAGCATCCTGTGCGTCGACCTCGGCCGCGGAGTCGGTGGACGCCTGCCGAAGGCGCCATCGCCGCAACGCGAGCGCCGTGATCAGCCCGACCACGACACCCGTGACACCGCCGACCACCATCCACCCGGCCATCACCACTCCCACCAGGGCCGGCCACCGCCGCACCGCCCCACTCACCACCAGGCGGCAACGCGCCGACGCCCCTTCCAGGGCCAACAGTTCGGCCAGCCGGCGCCGCACCCTGCGCTCCCACCGCACCGCCGCCGCCCAGCGCACCAGCCACCCCAGGGCGATCACCATCCCCAAGGCCGCCCCCAGCCTGTGGACAACCTCCGCACTCACGTCGCCTCCGCTCCCCGTACGATCCGCAGCGCCCACCACATCCCCGCGCCCTCCAGCAGGCCGCCGATCAGGAGACAGCCCAGGCCCGCTCCGGTGTGCAGCAGTACGTGCAGCGGGTCGGCGCCCAGAGCGGCGCCGAGGAGCAGACCCAGGGCGGGCAGCCCGGCGAGCATCACGGCGGTGGAGCGGGTGCCCGCCAACTGCGCGCGGAGATCGGCACGTTGGTCCCGGTCGGCGCGCAGTGCCCCTTCGAGCCGGTCGAGTCCGGCCGCGAGACCCGCGCCCCGGTCCACGGCAACCCGCCAGCACGCCGCGAGGCCCAGCAGGCCCTCAGCCCCCGGTTGCCGTGCCGCCGCCGCGAGCACCCCGGGGACGTCCCCGCCGAACCTCGCCGCCGCCAGCACCGCCGCCTGCGCGTCCCCGAACCCTCCGGAGTCACGTGCAGCACGCAGCAGTGCCTCCCCCGGCTGCCGCCCCGCGCGCACCTCGCCGGCGAGCGCCCCACACAGGGCGATGACCGCGTCTCCCCGGCGCTCCCGCTCCCGCCGCGCCCGACCGGCCAGCCGCACCCGGCGCAGCACCGGCACCCCCGCCGCCCCCGCGACGACCGGCAGCACCGAAGCACCCAGTACCGCCAGCACCAGCCCGGCGGCCAACGCCCACCACTCGGCCCGCCACCGCCCGCGGACCCGCCGCAGTTCTCCGGCCAGTTGCCGCCACTCCGGTGGCCCGGTGCCCACCACCCCGCCGCCCGCGAGCAGCGACTGCGCCCGCCGCACCCCGGAGTGCCATCCGCCCATCGACCACGCAGCCGCCCCGACGCACACCACGGCCGCGCCCATCGCCAGCTCGCCCGACGAAACCTCACCCATTCCGCTCACCACTTCCTCCCGTTCTCGTCATCCGGCGCTTCTTCACGCGCCGGACCGCCCTCACCGCCCAGCACCGCCTTGCCGTCCGGACCGTTCTCCTCGCCCTGGCTGTTCTCGTCCTCCCGGCCGTGCAGCAGCCCACGCAGCCGCTCCCATCCCCGCTCGCGGGCGAACGCCTCCGGGCCCCACCGCAGCGCCGGCACCGTCCTCACCAGCCCCGATGTGTCCCGCTCCAGCACGTGCACCTCGGCGATCCGGCGCCGTCCCGCCCGGTCGCGCACCAGGTGCAGGACCACCGACAGCGCGGCCGCGACCTGGCTGTGCAGCGCGGCCCGGTCGAGCCCTGCCGCCGTGCCGAGCGCTTCCAGCCGGGCCGGTACGTCGGCGGCCGCGTTGGCGTGGACGGTCCCACAGCCGCCTTCGTGACCGGTGTTCAGCGCGGCCAGCAGATGGACCACTTCGGGGCCTCGCACCTCGCCGACGACCAGCCGGTCCGGGCGCATGCGCAGCGCCTGCCGCACCAGGTCCTCGAGAGTGACGAGGCCGGCGCCCTCCTGGTTTGCGGGTCTCGTCTCCAGGCGTACGACGTGCGGATGGTCCGGCCGCAGTTCCGCCGAGTCCTCCGCGAGCACGATCCGCTCGCCGGGCCCGACGAGCCCGAGCAGCGCGCTCAGGAGGGTTGTCTTGCCGCTGCCGGTCCCGCCGCTGATCACGAAGGACAGCCGGGCCCGCAGCAGCGCCCGCAGCACGCGGTCCCCGCCCGGCGGCACTGTGCCCGCCGCCACCAACTCGTCGAGCGTGAACGCACGCGGGCGTACCACCCGCAGCGACAGACAGGTGCAGCCGACGGCGACCGGGGACAGTACCGCGTGCAGCCGGGTGCCATCCGGCAGCCGGGCGTCGGCCCAGGGCCGCGCGTCGTCCAGCCGGCGTCCGGCCACCGCCGCGAGCCGCTGTGCGAGGCGTCGTACGGCCGCCGCGTCCGGGAAGGCGACGGCCGTCAGCTCAAGCCCGCCGCCCCGGTCCACCCACACCCGGTCCGGAGCCGACACCAGTACGTCGGTCACCGTGGGATCGGCGAGCAGCGGTTCCAGGGGCCCGCTGCCGACCAGCTCGGAGCGCAACTGCTCGGCCGCGCCGAGCACCTCGGCGTCCCCGAGTACCCGTCCCTGTTCGCGCAGGGCCTGCGCCACACGCGCGGGTGTCGGTTCGGCGCCGCTCTCGGCCAGCCACTGCCGTACGCCGTCGAGGAGCCCCGGGCCGGTCGCCCGCTCCAGTCCGGGAAGCGTGCTCATGCGGCACCTGCCTCGACCAGGGCCCGCTCCCAGAACTCCTTGCAGAACCGGGCGAGCGGTCCCCGCGCGGCCGCGCCCGGCGGCGCCTTGCCACCGTTCGGGCGCAGCAGCCCGGATTCCACGGGTACCTCGCCGGCCAGGGGCAGTCCGAGCAGCCGTGCCACCTCGCGGTCATCGAGTCCGGGCGTGTACGGCCCTCGTACCGCCACCCGCAGGTCGCGCAGGACCATGCTGACGGCGGAGGCCACTCGGCCCGCCGCGGCGACGGCGCGCAGTTCGGCGGGGACCACAAGAAGCCCGAGGTCGAGCTGGGCGAGGGCCTCGGCCACCCCGTCGTCGATGCGGCGCGGCAGGTCCACGACGACCGTGCCGCCCCGGCGTCGGGCCGCCGCGAGCACCGCCCGTACGGCCTGGGGCGGGATGGCGACGCAGTCGCCGCGGTCCCAGCTCAGCACTCGCAGCGAGTGCAGGCGCGGCAGGGACTCCTCCAGAGCGCCGCCGCCGACCCGCCCGCGGGAGGCGGCGAAGGCGGGCCAGCGCAGCCCCTCGGCCGTCTCGCTGCCGAGGAGTACGTCGAGTCCGCCACCCAGCGGATCGGCGTCCACGAGCAGGGTGCGCAGCCCCTCGCGGGCGGAGGTGACGGCGAGCGCGCACGCGAGGGTGGACGCTCCGGCGCCCCCGCGGCCGCCGATCACGCCGACGGTGAGCGCGGGCCGACCGACGCCCTCGGCGACGTCGGCGATGCGGTCGACCAGCCACTGCTCCCCGTCGGGCAGCATCAGGACGTGGTCGGCGCCGATCTCGACGGCCCGCCGCCACACCCCGGAGTCGTCCTGGTCACGGCCGACGAGCACCACTCCGCGCCTGCGGGCGGCCCCGCTCACCCGCCGAGCGGCGTCGTCGCCGACCAGGACGAGCGGCGCAGCCTCCCAACTGCCTCTCGGCTCCGGCACCCCGTGGTGGACCTCGGGCGTGGCGCCGGCCGCCGCACACAGGCGCAGCAGGTCGTCGAGGAGTTCTGCGTCCTCCGTGACGATCAACGGTTTGCCCTGCCGCCCTCCGGCGGCCGGCGGCGGGTCGTGCGTGACGGTTCCGGCCACGGTTTCCATCCCCCTTCGCTGCATGTCGCGCAGCCTCTGCGGCCCCGCGATTCCCAAACGTGTGAAGATCCGGCATCCGGCCGCCATATGAGCGGCCGCCAGAAACCGGCCCTACGCGTCCGACAATCGGAACCGGCCAGGAACTCGCCGCCGGCCGGACGCGTTGGAATCACGGTGCAGCGATCCCGGAAATCGTGTGGATCTTGGTCGAAAACTGTGGACAACTCAGCTGTTGTGAATATCGCCGTCACCCAAACCGGTGACCTCCGTACTGCTCCCTGTGCGACTTCCGCAGAGCAGTCTTTCAACTACACACAGTGACCGCTCATGGGCATGCGAAGAGGGCGGCCGCAGCCGCCTCAACACGGCACCGTGGCCGCTCAGAAAGGGGGAAAACCCGTCCGGACATGCGACGACCCCCGCCGGGGGGGAGAGCGGGGGTCGTCTCCACGGCCGACTCGGGGGGGGAGGAGTCGGACCGGGTTAGCACGGTCGCGAACGATCCGTGACTTCCATGGTGTACCCGAGAGCCCTCTCAAGCAAACCCACGCGCCAACCTTACGCCGAATGGGCTGCACCTATGCTCGGGCTCGTGGAAAACCACTCCTTGCCCCGCACAGCAGCCTTCTTTGACCTGGACAAGACGGTCATTGCGAAGTCGAGCACGCTCACCTTCAGCAAGTCCTTCTACCAAGGCGGGCTGATCAACCGCAGGGCCGCCTTGCGGACCGCATACGCCCAGTTCGTCTTCCTGCTGGGCGGCATGGACCACGACCAGATGGAGCGCACGCGCGAGTATCTGTCCGCACTGTGCCGCGGCTGGAACGTCCAACAAGTGAAGGAAATCGTGGCCGAGACCCTTCACGACCTGATCGATCCGATCATCTACGACGAGGCCGCCTCCCTCATCGAGGAGCACCACACCGCCGGACGTGACGTGGTGATCGTGTCCACGTCCGGTGCCGAAGTGGTCGAGCCGATCGGCGAGCTGCTCGGCGCGGACCGCGTGGTGGCCACCCGGATGGTCGTGGGCGACGACGGTTGTTTCACCGGAGAGGTGGAGTACTACGCCTACGGCCCGACGAAGGCCGAGGCGATCAAGGAGCTGGCCACCTCCGAGGGGTACGACCTCGCCCGCTGCTACGCCTACAGCGACTCGGTGACCGACCTGCCGATGCTCCGCGCCGTCGGCCATCCGCACGCCGTCAATCCGGACCGCGCGCTGCGCCGTGAGGCGCTCACGCACGGATGGCCGATTCTCGACTTCCACCGACCGGTGCGGCTCAAGCAGCGAATTCCGGGGCTCTCCGTACCGCCCCGCCCCGTTCTCGTCGCGGCCGCGGCAATAGGGGCCGCGGCAGCCACGGCAGGACTTGTCTGGTACACGAGTCGGCGCCGGGGGCCGGTCGCCTGACCTGCACGTTCGCCGCCACCCGGCCTTCCCTGACACTTTGGTGACCGTTTCGCATGTTTTTGTACTAAAAGTAAAGAAGTGCGGCCAGGGCTTCCGCTTTCTCCGGGTGTGCAGTACAAAGGAATCAGGCCCGCGAGACCAAGGACATCCGAGAGGATCACCTTTTAAACGCATTTGGCCCCACGGACCCAGCATGAACACCAGGCACCCACGCGACGTCGACCCGTCGATTACGGGCCAGCCGCACCAGGTGACGGGCGAGGTTCCCGGCCTGATGGGCACATATTCGAGGACGCTTGGTAACCCGGTGAACATGCCAGCGGCGGTACGAGAAATCGTACCGCCGCAACCCTGTTAAGCCCCTTCAGGGGCTTTTTTCGTACCCCACGCGCACGTGCCCCCACGCACGCGTGCGTTACGCCGCCCCGCGCTGCAGCGCCTCACACACCGCCGTCGACTCGCGGGCCCCGAGTTCGACGGCCTTGCCACAGTGGGCGATCCAGGCCGCCATACCCTCCGCAGTGCCCGAGACATAGCCGTCAAGCGCCGCGAGGTAGGCCGCCCGGCCCAGCTCGGCGTGGCCGACCTCGGCCGGGCAGACGGACTTGGGGTCGAGGCCACTGCCGACCAGGACGATGCGCTCGGCCGTGCGCGCGACCAGGCCGTTATGGGAGGCGAAGGGACGCAGCGCGAGGAGCTCGCCGTGGACCACGGCGGCCGTCACCAGGGCAGGGGCGGAACCGCCCGCGATGATCAATTCGGACAGGCCTTCCAGACGGCCCGAGACATCCGCCGCGCTCGGCAGCGGCAGCTCGATCAGCGGCTCGCCGACGCTCTCGCCCGCCTGGCGCGGCCGCCCGACCTCGTCGCCCTGGCTCGCGGCGGCGACCAGGTGCAGCCGGGCCAGCACCCTGAGAGGCGACTGCCGCCAGATGGACAGCAGCTGGCCCGCCTCAGCGGTCAGCCGGAGCGCCGCCCCCATCGCGCGCGCCTCGTCGTCGCCGCTGAAGTCGGTGCGCCGGCGTACCTCTTCGAGGCCCCAGTCCGCGCCGGACAGCGCCGCGGAGCCGCGGGCGCCGCGCAGCGCCGCTTCGGAGGTGATCTCGTTGCTGCGCCGCCGCATGACCCGGTGCCCGTAGACCCGGTCCACGGCCTTGCGCACGGACTCCACGGACTCGGCCACACCGGGCAGTGAGCCCAGGGCCGCAAGCGGATCGGCGGTCGCGCCTGTCGTACTCATGAGTACGACACTACGCACCCCGAGCGCACACCCCACGAAGGAGTGGTCTTCTTCACTCCCTCACGCCACGTACAGCTACCCTGCGACTACCCTTGGTGAACATGAAAATTGCTTTCGTCGGGAAGGGCGGCAGTGGCAAGACCACCCTGTCCTCCCTGTTCATCCGCCACCTCACGGCCGCCGGCGCGCCGGTCGTCGCCGTCGACGCCGACATCAACCAGCACCTGGGCGCCGCGCTCGGCCTCGACGAGGCGGAGGCAGCGAGGCTGCCCGCGATGGGCGAACGGCTGCCACTGATCAAGAACTACCTGCGCGGTTCCAACCCGCGCATCACCTCCACCGAGACGATGATCAAGACGACCCCGCCCGGCGAGGGCTCTCGACTGCTGCGGGTGCGCGAGCCCAATCCGGTCTACGACGCCTGTGCGCGGCCGGTGGAACTCGACGGGGGCGCCGTCCGTTTGATGGTCACCGGCCCGTTCACGGACGCCGACCTGGGGGTCGCCTGCTACCACTCCAAGACGGGAGCGGTGGAGCTGTGCCTGAACCACCTGGTGGACGGCCGTGATGAGTACGTCGTGGTCGACATGACGGCGGGCTCGGACTCTTTCGCCTCCGGCATGTTCACCCGCTTCGACATCACGTTCCTCGTCGCAGAGCCGACCCGGAAGGGGGTCTCCGTCTATCGCCAGTACAAGGAGTACGCCCGCGACTTCGGTGTCGTCCTGAAGGTCGTCGGCAACAAGGTGCAGGGCCAGGACGACGTCGACTTCCTCCGCGACGAAGTCGGCGAGGACCTGCTCGTGACGGTGGGGCACTCGGACTGGGTGCGCGCCATGGAGAAGGGCCGGCCGCCCCGGTTCGAGCTCCTGGAGGACACCAACCGCCGCGCCCTGCGTCTGCTGCACACGGCTGTCGACGCGACGTACGAGCTGCGCGACTGGGAGCGCTACATGCGGCAGATGGTGCACTTCCACCTGAAGAACGCCCAGTCGTGGGGCAATGAGCGCACTGGGGCCGACCTGGCGGCGCAGGTCGACCCCGGGTTCGTGCTCGGCGAAGGGGTCACCGCCCCCGTACAGCGGGAACTACTGCACGGCGAGAACCACTGCACACAAAGGGCTGCTGCACGGTGAAGACTGCTGCAACGTTGCAGGACTACTGCACGGCGAGGACTACTGCTGGACCGCCGGTGCCCCGGGCACACCCTTGGGGGCGGGTGCCGGGCGGGCCGACAGGAAGGACGCCCAGCCCTGCTTCGGGGCCTCGCCGACCTCGAGGGTGCGCAGCCTGGCCAGGGTCTGGGGGTCCTGGGCATCCAGCCAGTCGGCGAGCTGCCGGAAGGAGACGCAGCGCACCTCGGGCTTGTTGCAGACGTTCTCGATGACATCGTCGAGGGCCCGCATATAGGTGCCGCCGTTCCAGGACTCGAAGTGGTTGCCGATGATCAGGGGCGCGCGGTTGCCGCCGTAGGCGCGGTCGAAGCCCTTGAGCAGGCCGTCCCGCATCTGCTCACCCCAGTACTCGTACTTGTCCGGGTCGCCCTGGGTCTGGGTGCCCGACTGGTTGACCATGAAGTTGTAGTCCATGGTGAGCTGCTCGTAGGTGTGCCCGGGGAAGGGCACGAGCTGCATGGACAGGTCCCACAGACCTTGCTTCTTCTTCGGCCAGACCTGGTTGTTGACGCCGCTGGTGTCATAGCGGAAGCCCAGCTCGCGGGCGGCCTTCATGAAGTTCTGCTGGCCCTCCAGGCAGGGGGTGCGGGCGCCGACGAGCTCTTTGTCGTAGTCGAAGGGCAGCGGGGACGCCGTCTTCATGCCGGAGTTGGTCTTCCAACTCTTGACGAACTGCTTGGCCTGGGCGATCTCGTCCTTCCACTCCTCGACGGACCACTCGCCGACACCACCGTTGGGCCCGCAGAAGTGGCCGTTGAAGTGGGTGCCGATCTCGTTGCCCTCCAGCCACGCCAGGCGCAGCTGCTTCACTGTGTCGGCGATGCCCTGCTCGTCGTTGAAGCCGATGTCGGAGCGGCCCGGTGAGTGCTCCGGAGGCTTGTAGAGGTCGCGCTTCTCCTCCGGCAGCATGTACACGCCGCTCAGGAAGTACGTCATCGTCGCGTTGTTCTCCTTGGCGAGCTTACGGAAGTGGGAGAACAGCTTCTGACTGTCCTCGCCCGCCCCGTCCCAGGAGAACACCACGAACTGCGGTGGCTTCTGACCGGGCTTGAGCCGCTCCGGCCTCGGCAGATGCGGCTGCGCCCCGGTGTACGCGGTGGAGCCGTCGCCGATCAGGCGGACCACGCTCCCCGGCGCCGGGGCTCCCTTGGCCTTCTGCGGGCCGGGCGCCCCTTCCTTCGTGCCATTGGAACCACCGGTTCCCGTCGTACAACCGGCGAGCGATGCGGCTACGACCGCGGCGACCACAGCGCCCGCGGCGATCCTCTGGGTGGCGACCATGTTCCGCCCACCTACTTCCTTCTCTCAGGCCAACGCTGATGAGGGCGTCTTCCGGGATGTGCCGGGGCGAGCCGACAGCGCCGCCAAGGTCGCACGGGGCCGAGAAGGAATTAGTACGACAAGCCGATGAAATGCTCACATCACTCATCGGGGTGACTTATTACCCCGTTTGCCCGTAAAGTCCACGCAAACCCTTTACTCTGCATTACTGTCTATTTACCGAACGTTGATTCATCCCGCCGCTGCACGCCGTGACCCACGGCCGCGACCAGATCCCCGCCATCGACGGGGACCATCCGTTCCGCGACCGCGCTGCCCCGGAGGAGACGGGAAACATGTCAGCCAGCGTCCCCATCCACCCCCAAGCCATCGGCCTCGCCCTGGCGATGGCGCCCCCCGCCGCCGACGCGACCCGGACGGAGCGCCACCGCCAACCCCACAGCCCCCGACCGGTCCCACCCCACCGCTTCCCTGGCTCGGGTGCCGACCTGTCCGCCTCGATCGCGGTCTTCCTGATCGCTCTGCCCCTGTCGCTCGGCATCGCCCTCGCCACTGGCGCACCGCTCCAGGCCGGCCTCGTCGCCGCCGCCGTGGGCGGCCTCGTCGTCGGCCGGCTAGGCGGCTGCCCGCTCCAGGTCAGCGGCCCGGCCGCCGGACTCACGGTCGTCACCGCCGACCTCATCCACCGCTACGGATGGCGTACGACCTGCGCCATCACCGTCCTCGCCGGACTCGCCCAACTGGGCCTGGGCTGCCTGCGCGTGGCACGCACCGCGCTCGCCGTCAGCCCCGCCGTCGTGCACGGGATGCTCGCCGGCATCGGCATCACCATCGCCGTCGCGCAGCTGCACATCGTCCTCGGTGGCAGTCCGCAGAGCTCCGTCCTCGCCAACCTCCGCGCGCTGCCCGCCCAGTTGGCCGGCCTGCATCCCGCCGCCGTGTCCATGAGCGCGCTGACCCTCACCCTGCTGCTGCTCTGGCCGCGGGTCCCGGGCCGGGCCGGCCGACTGCTGCGCAGGATCCCGGCGGCGCTCGTCGCCGTCGCCGGGGCCACCGCGACCGCGGCGCTCGCCGGTTTGGCCCTGCCCCGGGTCGACCTGCCGTCCTGGCACAGCCATGCTCTGGCCGGTCTGCCCGAGGGACCGGTGCTCGGTCTGGTCACCGCCGTGCTCACCACCACGCTGGTGTGCAGCGTGCAGTCGCTGCTCGGCGCGGTCGCCGTGGACAAGCTGGTGGCCGGGACTCCCGGGCTGAGCGCCCGCGTCGGCCGCTCCGACCTGGACCGCGAACTGCTCGGCCAGGGCGCCGCCAACGTCGTCTCCGGCGCGCTCGGCGGACTGCCCGTCGCGGGCGTGGCCGTGCGCAGTTCGGCGAATGTGCAAGCCGGTGCGGTGAGCCGGAACTCCACGATGCTGCACGGCGTTCTCGTAGTAGTCGCCGCGCTGTTCATGGTTCCGACCCTGGAGTTCATCCCGCTCGCCTCGCTCGCCGCCCTGGTGATGGCCGTCGGCATCCAGATGGTGTCCCTGCACCACATCCGCACGGTGACCCGCCACCGAGAAGTGCTGGTGTACGCCGTCACCACACTCGGCGTGGTGATCTTCGGCGTCCTGGAGGGCGTGGCGCTGGGCATCGCCGTGGCCGTCGCCGTCGCCCTGCACCGCCTCACCCGCACCCGCATCACCCGCGCCGAAAGGGAAGGAGTCCATCACGTACACGTACGAGGACAGCTGACGTTCCTCGCGGTGCCGCGGCTCAGCCGGGCCCTGCATCTCGTACCCCAAGGCGCCCATGCCGTCGTGGAGTTGGACGGTTCGTTCATGGACCACGCGGCATACGAGTCCCTGCAGGACTGGCAGAAGACGCACACCGCGCGGGGCGGCTCCGCCGAGCTGACCGGCCGCCGCGCCGGGGTCCGGATCGCCGAGCCCTCCGGTTCGGCAGGCCGCCACGCCGAACCTGGGACCGACGGGCCTGAGGGCTCCGCCGGCTGCCGCTGCCGGCCCTGGACGCACTGGCGCAACCACCAGTGCGAGCGCCCGCAGCCCGCCCCGCCACCCGACGGACACCCGGGCGGAGCACTCGGCGGAGGCCCGGACGGAGCACTCGGCGGACGCCCGGACAGAGTTCCCGACGGAGCACCCGGTGGAGGTCCGAGCGGAGCGCTCGGCGGACGCCCGGACGGAGTTCCCAGCGGAGTTCCCGACGGAGGTCCCGACGGAGGTCCCGACGGAAGCCCGGACGGAGGTCCCAGCGGAGTTCCCGACGGAGACCTGGCAGACCCCGCCGTGTCCGAGCCCAGTGAGCACCAACTGGTGCGTGGCATCAGTGCGTTCCAACGCAACACCGCGCCCCTGGTGCGGGGTGAGTTGGCTCGACTGGCCCGCGAAGGTCAGCGCCCGGCCCAGCTCTTCCTCACCTGTGCCGACTCCCGCCTCGTCACCTCGATGATCACCTCCAGTGGTCCGGGCGACCTCTTCGTGGTGCGCAACGTGGGCAACCTCGTGCCGCTGCCCGGCGAGGAGAGCGGGGACGACTCGGTGGGGGCCGCGATCGAGTACGCGGTGGACGTGCTGAAGGTGCGCTCCATCACGGTGTGCGGGCACTCCGGGTGCGGGGCCATGCAGGCGCTGCTCAACTCCGAGCCTGACGGCGCCCGGACGTCGCTGAAGCGCTGGCTGCGACACGGTTTGCCGAGCCTGGAGCGCATGGCCGACGACACCCTGCCCTGGGCCCGGCTGTCCGGGCGCCGGCCCGCCGACGCGGTCGAGCAGCTCTGCCTGACCAACGTCGTCCAGCAGCTCGAGCACCTACGCGCACACGAGTCGGTGGCCCGGGCCCTGCGGGAGGGGGCGCCGCTGGAGCTGCACGGGATGTACTTCCATGTGGGCGAGGCGCAGGCATATCTGCTCACGGAGGCCGGCGCGGTGTTCGACCACGTGGGGGACGGCGGACGCGTCCGCGTGAACCCGGCCCGCTGATCCCAAAGCCGGATCCCGAACCCCGAAACCCGGACCCCAGGGGCAGGGGTCAGGGGGCAGGGGTCCGGACCCCGGACCCCTGCCCCCAAGACCAAGACCAAAAATCCCGAACTCCAGGCCCGGATCCCCTACAGCTGCGCGGCCCCGGCCAGCATGGGGCCGCACCCCTCTCACGCCTGGGACTCCGGGGACTCCGGCTGTGAGGTCGGCGACACGCCGGGTGACCCCTGCCACTCGGCCTCGCACAGGTCTAAACCAATTTTGGGGACGGCCCTTGTCATCGGACCCCCCGTCTGATGAGCTGTGGCCTGGGACACAACGGACACCCTTCGAAAGGGAGATGTCGTGAGCAACGAAAGCCTGGCCAACCTGCTCAAAGAAGAGCGCAGGTTCGCGCCACCCGCCGACCTGGCGGCGAACGCCAATGTCACCGCGGAGGCGTATGAACAGGCCAAGGCTGACAGGCTCGGCTTCTGGGCCGAGCAGGCCCGTCGACTTACCTGGGCCAAGGAGCCGACCGAGACGCTGGACTGGTCGAACCCGCCGTTCGCCAAGTGGTTCAAGGACGGCGAGCTCAACGTCGCGTACAACTGCGTGGACCGGCATGTCGAGGCGGGGAACGGCGACCGCGTCGCCATCCACTTCGAAGGGGAGCCCGGCGACAGCCGTGCCATCACCTATGCCGAGCTCAAGGACGAGGTGTCGAAAGCCGCCAACGCGCTGCTGGAGCTCGGCGTTCAAACGGGCGACCGGGTCGCCGTCTACATGCCGATGATCCCCGAGACGGCGATCGCGATGCTGGCCTGCGCCCGCATCGGCGCCGCGCACTCGGTCGTCTTCGGCGGCTTCTCGGCGGACGCCCTCGCCACCCGCATCCAGGACGCCGACGCCAAGGTCGTCATCACCTCCGACGGCGGCTGGCGGCGTGGCAAGCCGTCCGCGCTGAAGCCGGCCGTGGACGACGCCATCGCGCGCGTGGACAACGTCGAGCACGTGCTCGTGGTCCGCCGTACCGGCCAGGACGTCGCCTGGAACGACGAGCGGGACGTGTGGTGGCACGAGATCGTCGAGCGTCAGTCCGCCGAGCACACCCCGGAGGCGTTCGAGGCCGAGCAGCCGCTGTTCATCCTCTACACGTCCGGTACGACCGGTAAGCCGAAGGGCATCCTGCACACCTCCGGCGGCTACCTCACGCAGACCGCGTACACGCACCACGCCGTCTTCGACCTCAAGCCGGAGACCGACGTGTACTGGTGCACGGCCGACGTCGGCTGGGTCACCGGGCACTCGTACATCGTCTACGGGCCGCTCGCGAACGGCGCGACCCAGGTCATGTACGAGGGCACGCCCGACACGCCGCACCAGGGCCGCTTCTGGGAGATCGTGCAGAAGTACGGGGTGACGATCCTGTACACGGCGCCGACCGCGATCCGTACGTTCATGAAGTGGGGCGACGACATCCCCGCGAAGTTCGATCTCAGCAGCCTGCGGGTGCTGGGGTCGGTGGGTGAGCCCATCAACCCCGAGGCCTGGATCTGGTACCGCAAGCACATCGGTGCCGACAAGACGCCCATCGTCGACACCTGGTGGCAGACCGAGACCGGCGCGATGATGATCTCGCCGCTGCCGGGCGTGACCGAGGCCAAGCCGGGGTCCGCGCAGCGCCCGCTGCCGGGCATCTCGGCGACCGTCGTCGACGACGAGGCCAAGGAAGTACCGAACGGCGGCGGTGGATACCTCGTCCTCACCGAGCCGTGGCCGTCGATGCTGCGCACGATCTGGGGTGACGACCAGCGGTTCCTCGACACGTACTGGTCGCGTTTCGAGGGCAAGTACTTCGCCGGCGACGGCGCGAAGAAGGACGACGACGGCGACATCTGGCTCCTCGGGCGCGTCGACGACGTGATGCTGGTGTCCGGGCACAACATCTCGACGACCGAGGTCGAGTCGGCGCTCGTCTCGCACCCGGCGGTCGCCGAGGCGGCCGTCGTCGGCGCGGCGGACGAGACGACCGGGCAGGCGATCGTCGCCTTCGTCATCCTGCGCGGCACGGCGAACGCCGAGGACGAGAGCCTGGTCGCCGATCTGCGCAACCACGTCGGCGCCACCCTCGGCCCGATCGCCAAGCCGAAGCGCATCCTGCCGGTGGCGGAGCTGCCGAAGACGCGCTCCGGCAAGATCATGCGACGGCTGCTGCGGGACGTCGCGGAGAACCGCCAGCTCGGCGATGTCACCACGCTCACGGACTCCACGGTCATGGACCTGATCCAGACGAAGCTTCCGGCGGCGCCGAGCGAGGACTGAGTACGGCCCCGGGGGCGCCCGGGAGCACACCGGGCGCCCCTTTTCATTCTCTTTCGCCCCTTTTGCGCGAACAGCGGCATTTACCTGTGTAATGGTCAGGTAAACTGGCGACCTCAGGGTGTGCCGGGAAGTCTGGTCGGCAACGCCGTCGGCGACCCCGCGTGACGGCCGTCAGCAAGCCGTACCGACCCGGAGGTCCTCACCGTGGCCGCGCCCAGCACCAGCAACCGCAGGGTCCTCGGACGTCTGTCGTTGCCCGAGCGGACCTTCGTCGCGGACGCGCTGCGCACCGAGACGGTCGGCGGCGTGCTGCTGCTCGTCGCCGCGATCACCGCGCTGGTCTGGGCGAACATACCGGCGCTGCACGACAGTTACGAGAGCGTCAGCCACTTCCACTTCGGCCCCGAGGCCCTCGGCCTGCACCTGTCCGTGGCGCACTGGGCCGCCGACGGACTCCTCGCGGTCTTCTTCTTCGTCGCCGGCATCGAGCTCAAGCGCGAGCTTGTCGCCGGTGACCTGCGCGACCCCAAGGCCGCCGCCCTGCCCGTGGCCGCCGCGCTGTGCGGCATGGCGGTACCCGCCCTCGTCTACACCCTCACGAACCTCACCGGCGGGGGCTCCCTGGACGGCTGGGCGGTCCCCACCGCGACCGACATCGCGTTCGCGCTGGCGGTACTCGCGGTCATCGGTACGTCGCTGCCCAGCGCCCTGCGCGCCTTCCTGCTCACCCTCGCCGTCGTCGACGACCTGTTCGCGATCCTGATCATCGCGGTCTTCTTCACCGAGCGGATCGATTTCGCCGCACTCGGCGGTGCCGTCGTCGGCCTCGCCGTCTTCTGGCTGCTGCTGCGCAAGGGCGTACGCGGCTGGTACGTGTACGTCCCGCTCGCCCTCGTGATCTGGGCGCTGATGTACAACAGCGGCGTGCACGCCACCATCGCCGGCGTCGCCATGGGCCTGATGCTGCGCTGCACCACCGGGGAGGGCGAGGCGCACTCCCCCGGCGAGCACGTCGAACACCTCGTACGGCCCCTGTCGGCGGGGCTGGCTGTTCCGCTGTTCGCGCTGTTCAGCGCTGGTGTCGTGGTCTCCGGGAGCGCGCTCGGGGACGTCTTCACCAAGCCGGAGACCCTGGGGGTCGTGCTGGGCCTCGTCGTCGGCAAGGCGCTCGGCATCTTCGGCGGCACCTGGCTCACGGCCCGCTTCACCCGGGCGTCCCTCAGCGACGACCTGGCCTGGCCCGACGTGTTCGCCGTCGCCACGCTCGCCGGCATCGGCTTCACCGTCTCGCTGCTCATCGGTGAGCTCGCCTTCGATGGCGACGCCGTCCTGACGGACGAGGTCAAGGCCGCCGTCCTCACCGGCTCGCTCATCGCGGCGACGCTGGCGACCGTGCTGCTGAAGCTGCGCAACGCCAGGTACCGCAGGCTGTGCGAGAACGAGGAGCGCGACGACGACCTCGACGGCATCCCGGACATCTACGAGGAGGACGAGCCGGAGTACCACCTGCGGATGGCCGAGATCCACGAGCGCAAGGCCGCCGAGCACCGCCGGATCGCCCAGGAGAAGGCCGTGGCGCGGCACGGGCTTGCCGAAGTACCGGGCGGGGCAGGCGAGGAGGACGACGGTCCGGCATGATCTGACGGGACGGTACAAAAGAGCGGGACCGTACGCAGCCGGACAGACGCCGGACAGACGTTGCAGGGCGACGCACAGACGTCGCACCGACGCCACCGACGTCGTACGGGCGACGGAACCGCACGCAACAACAGGGAGACCGCGATGAGCGCACCCGACGGCAGCCCGGTCGGCGCCGAACGCAGCATCGGCCAGCTGTTCGCCTCAGCGACGACCGAAATGTCGGCGCTGGTGCACGACGAGATCGCGCTGGCGAAGGCGCAGCTCAAGCAGGACGTCAAGAGGGGCGCGACGAGCGGCGGCGCGTTCTCGGTGGCCGCCATGGTCCTGCTGTTCTCCCTGCCGATGCTGAACTTCGCCCTCGCGTACGGCATCCGCACCTGGAGCGGCTGGAACCTCGCGGTCTGCTTCCTGCTGTCCTTCGCGGCGAACGTGCTGGTCGCCGGCGTCCTCGCGCTGATCGGCGTCGTCTTCGCGAAGAAGGCGAAGAAGAGCAAGGGCCCGCAGAAGGTCGCGGCCTCGATGAAGGAGACGGCGGGCGTCCTGCAGAAGGCCAAGCCGCATCCGCGCCCGGCGACCCCCGCCCTGGAGGACCGGGCGCCCGCGGCCATCGAGGCTGTGGCACGCTCGTCCTCATGACGGACCCTGCCACACCTTCGGCGCAGCCCACCTCGGTCGTACGGTCGGACATCCCCGGCGGGCACGAGGTGACGCACCGGGATGTCGCCGCCAACGGCGCCCGCTTCCACATCGCGGAGCTGGGCGACGGCCCCCTGGTGATGCTGGTGCACGGCTTCCCGCAGTTCTGGTGGGCCTGGCGGCACCAGCTGGTCGCGCTGGCCGACGCGGGCTTCCGGGCCGTCGCCATGGACCTGCGCGGCGTGGGTGGCAGCGACCGCACCCCGCGCGGCTACGACCCCGCCAACCTCGCTCTCGACATCACCGGCGTGATCCGCTCGCTCGGCGAGCCGGACGCCGCGCTGGTCGGCCACGGCCTGGGCGGCTATCTGGCGTGGACGGCGGCGGTGATGCGCCCGAAGCTCGTACGGCGCCTCGCGGTCTCCTCGATGCCGCACCCCCGGCGCTGGCGCTCGGCGATGATCTCCGACGTCAAGCAGACGGCGGCGAGTTCCTACATCTGGGGGTTCCAGCGGCCCTGGATCCCGGAGCGGCAGCTCACCGCCGACGACGGCGCGCTGGTCGGCCGGCTGATCCGCGACTGGTCCGGGCCGCGCCTGCCGGACGACGAGGCGGTGGCGACGTACCGCCGCGCCATCTGCATCCCCTCTACGGCGCACTGCTCCATCGAGCCGTACCGCTGGATGGTGCGCTCCCTGGCCCGGCCGGACGGCATCCAGTTCAACCGCCGCATGAAGCGGCCGGTACGCGTACCGACCCTCCACCTGCACGGCTCGCTCGACCCGGTGATGCGCACGCGCAGCGCGGCCGGCTCCGGGGAGTATGTCGAAGCGCCGTACCGCTGGCGGCTGTTCGACGGGCTCGGGCACTTCCCGCACGAGGAGGATCCGGTCGCTTTCTCGACCGAACTGGTCAACTGGCTGAAGGATCCCGAACCCGATCGGTGACCGCTCCAATGCGCCCGGTATCCGAACTTGAACAACTGTCCTACGAACAGCCAATTGCCCGGCGCATAGGCCAATTGGAGGCCTCGGAGGCGGTTATCGACCTTGGGGCAGGGGCAGACGTCGGGGTATGGGCTGGACGCACGACTACAGTGACGCAGCACGCAACCGCCGCTCGGCCGGTGGTCTGAGCTCCCACCAGAGGGGCGCCCCGCAGCTCGCGGAGGCGGACCCCAGGGTGGGAATCCCGCGCATCCTGCGCCGCCGGGCCCGCTGGGTCTCGGTACGTCTGCGTCACCCGCGCGGCTGAGTCCGCGCGGGCCTCGCCCGGCCTAGAGCGCGCAGCTGTCGCTGCTCACCTGCTGGTTCGCACTCCGCCCCTCGGCGATGTCCTGCTGGATCTCGTCGGCGGTGAGCGCGTACCCGGTGTCGGCGTCGTCGAGCGACTTCGCGAACACCACGCCGTACACCTTGCCGTCGGGCGTGAGCAGCGGGCCGCCGGAGTTGCCCTGGCGGACGGTGGCGTAGAGCGAGTAGACGTCGCGGCGCACGGTGCCGCGGTGGTAGATGTCCGGGCCGTTGGCCGAGATGCGCCCGCGCACGCGCGCGGCGCGCACGTCGTACGACCCGTTCTCCGGGAAGCCCGCGACGATCGCGCTGTCGCCGCTCGCCGCGTCCTCGGACGAGAACCGCAGGACGGGTGCGTCGAGGTCCGGTACGTCGAGTACGGCGATGTCGCGCTGCCAGTCGTAGAGGACGACCGTGGCGTCGTACCGCCTGCCCTCGCCGCCGATCTGGATGGTGGGCTCGTCGACGCCCCCCACGACGTGCGCGTTGGTCATCACGCGACGGTCCCCGAAGACGAAACCGGTGCCCTCCAGGACCTTGCCGCAGCCCTCGGCGGTGCCGGTGACCTTGACGATGGAGCGCTGGGCGCGGGTGGCGACCGCACTGTTCGCGAGGGCCGGGTCCGGGGGCTGGACGTCGGTGATCGGCTCGTTCGAGAACGGGCTGAAGACCTGCGGGAAGCCGTTCTGCGCGAGGACCGAGGAGAAGTCGGCGAACCAGGTGTCGGCCTGGGTGGGCAGCGCTTGGGACACGCCGAGGAGCACCTTGGAGCTGCGGACCTCCTTGCCGAGCGTGGGCAGGGTGGTGCCGGCCAGCGCCGAGCCGATCAGCCAGGCGACCAGCAGCATGGCGACGACGTTGACGAGGGCGCCGCCGGTCGCGTCCAGCGCGCGGGCCGGGGACCAGGTGATGTACCGGCGCAGCTTGTTGCCGAGGTGGGTGGTCAGGGCCTGCCCCACGGAGGCGCAGACGATGACGACGACCACCGCGACGACGGCGGCCGTGGTGCTGACCTCCGAGTTGTCGGTCAGCCAGTCCCAGATGACGGGCAACACGTAGACGGCGACGAGACCGCCGCCCAGGAAGCCGATCACCGACAGGATGCCGACGACGAACCCCTGGCGATAGCCGACGATCGCGAACCACACGGCTGCGACCAGCAGCAGGATGTCCAGCACGTTCACCGCTTCAGGCCTCGCCTCAACACTTTCCGGTCACTCCAGACGGCTGGGGGTCCGGGGGTTGTCCCCCCGATGGACACAGCACGGACGACACCCTGTCATGACCGCCAGTCGAGTGGCACCGTCTTCTCGCGGTCCCAGGGGCGCTCCCAGCCCGCGTAGTGCAGCAGGCGGTCGATCACTCCGGCCGTGAAACCCCACACCAGGGCCGATTCGACCAGGAATGCGGGACCCCGGTGACCACTGGGGTGAACGGTGGTGGCGCGGTTGCCGGGGTCCGTGAGATCCGCCACGGGGACGGTGAAGACCCGGGCGGTCTCGTTCGGGTCGACGACGCCGACCGGGCTCGGCTCTCTCCACCAGCCCAGCACCGGTGTGACGACGAATCCGCTGACCGGGATGTACAGCTTGGGCAGCACACCGAAGAGCTGGACGCCGCCCGGATCGAGGCCGGTCTCCTCCTCGGCCTCGCGCAGGGCGGCGCGCAGCGGCCCGTCGGCCTTCGGGTCACCGTCCTCCGGATCCAGGGCACCACCCGGGAAGGAGGGCTGGCCGGCGTGGGAACGCAGCGAGCTGGCGCGCTCCATGAGCAGCAGCTCGGGACCGCGCTCCCCCTCGCCGAAGAGGACAAGGACGGCGGACTGCCGCCCCGCGCCGTTCTCCGGTGGCAGGAAGCGGCTCAGCTGGAGCGGCTCGACCGTCTCGACGGCGTGCACCACCGGGTCGAGCCACGCGGGCAGACCGCTCTTGCTGAGCACCACCGGCCCACCCTGAGTCTCACGCGCCCACGTCATCGCCACCCCCGTCGTCCTGCCTGCTACTCCAACGCCTTACGGGACCGAGATCGTTCCGGACGGGGCGGACGGGTCCGGCGCTCCGGAAGGACCCGGCGCTTCGGGAGGACCCGACGGTCCGGGCGGACCCGACGGTCGCGGCGCTCCGGAAGGACCCGACGATCCCGGCGCTCCGGAAGGACCCGACGATCCCCGCGGACCCGACGGTCCGGGCGAGCGGTCGGCTCCTCGTCGTCTGGTCGGTTCGATCGGCCCGGTCGGCCCGGTCGGCCCGGTCGGTTCGATCGGCTCCGTTGATCCGCCGGCTTCCCGTCATCCGGCCCCCAGCGGCGGTGCCGGCTTGCCTCCCGCGTCCAGGTAGGCCTGCGGGGGCTTCAGGCGCTGGCCCGGGAAGCCGCCCTTCTCGTACTTGAGCAGCTTCTTCGCCTTCTCCGGGTCTGTCTCGCCCTCGCCGTACGCCGGGCAGAGCGGGGCGATGGGGCAGGCGCCGCAGGCGGGCTTGCGGGCGTGGCAGATGCGGCGGCCGTGGAAGATCACGTGGTGCGAGAGCATCGTCCACTCGCTCTTGGGGAAGAGCGCTCCGACGGCCGCCTCGATCTTGTCCGGGTCGGTCTCGTCGGTCCACTGCCAGCGCTTCACCAGCCGCTGGAAGTGTGTGTCCACGGTGATGCCGGGCCGCCCGAAGGCGTTGCCGAGTACGACGAAGGCGGTCTTGCGGCCGACGCCGGGCAGCTTGACGAGGTCCTCCAGCCGGCCCGGGACCTCGCCTCCGAACTGCTCGGCCAGGGCCTTGGAGAGACCTATCACCGACTTGGTCTTGGCCCGGAAGAAGCCCGTGGGACGCAGGATCTCCTCGACCTCCTCGGGATTGGCGGCGGCCAGATCCTCGGGGGTCGGGTACTTGGCGAAGAGAGCGGGCGTGGTCTGGTTGACCCTGAGGTCCGTGGTCTGGGCGGACAGGACCGTGGCGACCAGAAGCTCGAACGGGTTCTCGAAGTCCAGCTCGGGGTGGGCATAGGGGTAGGCCTCGGCGAGCTCGCGGTTGATACGGCGGGCGCGGCGGACGAGGGCGGTGCGGCTCTCTGCCTTCGGAGGCTTGACGGCGGCTTTCTTCGCCGAAGCCCCCTCTGTCACCCTTGACGCCACTGTCCCCTTTGACGCCTTTACTGGCTTTACCACCTTCGCCACCTTTGCCGTCTTTATCGCTTTCTTGCTGCCGCCGGACTCCTGTTCGCCCACAGCCGAATCCCGACGTACAGCCACCCGTCCAGCCCCCTTGGCCTGTGCTCTCACGGCGATTTGGAGACCCGGCCAGCCTAAAGCCCACCACCGACATCCGCCCCGGACCTTGAAGATCGGCCCCCAATTGGCCCCCTGCCGCTTACCTCGGGACACGTGTACGGCATCCTTGTGACAGATCACACTGTTTGGACCGTCCGGCAAAATGGGGAGCACGGTCCCCTGGTACACCGGGGAGCAAGATCCCCTGAGCAGGTCGACAAGGAGAGAACTCGTGGACGACGTTCTGCGGCGCAACCCGCTCTTCGCGGCACTCGACGACGAGCAGGCCGCCGAGCTTCGCGCCTCCATGAGTGAGGTGACCCTGGCACGCGGCGACTCCCTCTTCCACGAGGGCGACCCGGGTGACCGGCTCTACGTGGTCACCGAGGGCAAGGTCAAGCTGCATCGCACATCCCCCGACGGCCGCGAGAACATGCTGGCGGTGGTGGGTCCCAGCGAGCTCATCGGCGAACTGTCGCTCTTCGACCCGGGCCCGCGCACGGCGACGGCCACCGCGCTGACCGAGGTCAAGATGCTCGGCCTCGGCCACGGCGACCTCCAGCCCTGGCTGAACGCACGCCCCGAGGTGGCCACCGCGCTCCTGCGCGCCGTCGCCCGCCGACTGCGCAAGACCAACGACGCCATGTCCGACCTGGTCTTCTCGGACGTCCCTGGCCGCGTGGCCCGAGCCCTGCTGGACCTCTCCCGCCGCTTCGGCGTGCAGTCCGAGGAGGGCATCCACGTCGTCCACGACCTGACGCAGGAGGAGCTGGCGCAGCTCGTCGGCGCCTCGCGCGAGACGGTCAACAAGGCACTGGCCGACTTCGCCCAGCGCGGGTGGCTCCGCCTGGAGGCACGCGCCGTGATCCTGCTCGACGTGGAGCGGCTGGCGAAGCGATCGCGCTGACCTCGACGGCGGTCTGCCACCGACCTCGACGGCCGGCCGTGGCTGCCCGTGGACCGCGGGCAGCGGACCGCGGGCAGCGCTGAAAATGAGCCGCGCCGCCCCGTCCCGCCGGGGCACAGTGAGCGCATGACCGAAACCGTTCGCCGCCCAGGGCTGGACGCCCAGGGATACATCGCCCGCGAAGGCTCCCTCGCGCGCGTGCCGCCCGACTACAGACCCGTCGTCGCCGCGGCACGGGACCGGCTGCTGGACGTGTTCGGGGCGCGGCTGCACAGCGCGTACCTCTACGGGTCGATTCCACGCGGCACCGCGCGCGTGGGGCGCAGTGATCTGGATCTGCTCCTCATCCTGCGCGAGGAACCGACCGAGGTGGACCGGACGGACGCGCGGGCGCTCGACGAGGCGCTCGACAAGGAGTTCTGGCAGATCGACGGGGGCGGCACGCTCCTGGTCGGCCGGGAGCGGGCGCTGAGCGAGCTGGAGCGGTACGACCTCGGCTGGTTCGTCGCGTGTCTGTGCACGCCACTCATCGGTGAGGACCTCGCCGAGCACCTGCCGCGCTACCGTCCCGACTCACTGCTCGCCCGTGAGACGAACGGAGACCTGGCCCTCCTCCTGCCCCGCTGGCGGGAGCGGATCGCCGACGCCGAGGACACCGAGGCGGCCCGGCGGCCCCTCGTCCGCTTCATGTCCCGCCACCTGGTCCGCACCGGTTTCACCCTCGTCATGCCCCGCTGGAACGGCTGGACGAGCGACCTGCACGAGATGGCCGAAGCGTTCGGCGGCCACTACCCCGAGCGCGCCGAGCAGCTGCGGGCCGCGGCCGTGCTCGGGTACGAGCCGACCGGGGACGCGGACGTGCTGCGGTCGTACGTCGACGACCTCGGCCCGTGGCTCGCCGAGGAGTACGCGCGCGTGCACGGCATCAAGGCCCCCAGGCCCGACTGACGTGACTGGCGCCCGGCGACCGGCGACCGGATCGGCTAGATGAGCCCGTGCTCCTCCAGGTACTCCAGCTGCGCCCGCACCGACAGCTCCGCCGCCGGCCACAGGGAACGGTCGACGTCCGCGTACACATGGGCTACGACCTCGGCCGGGGCCAGGTAGCCGTTCTCGACGGCTGTCTCGACCTGGGCGAGCCGGTGGGCGCGGTGGGCGAGGTAGAACTCGACGGCGCCCTGGGCGTCCTCCAGGACGGGCCCATGGCCCGGCAGCACCGTGTGGACGCCGTCGTCGACCGTGAGCGACCTGAGCCGCCGCAGGGAGTCCAGGTAGTCGCCCAGGCGGCCGTCCGGGTGCGCCACGACCGTCGTACCGCGGCCCAGGATCGTGTCGCCGGTCAGGACGGCCTGGTCGGCCGGGAGGTGGAAGCAGAGGGAGTCCGCGGTGTGGCCGGGGGTCGGTACGATCCTCAGCTCCAGCCCGCCGACCTCGACCACGTCTCCGGCCGCCAGCCCCTCGTCGCCCAGCCGCAGCGCCGGGTCCAGGGCCCGCACCTTCGTCCCCGTCAGCTCGGCGAAGCGGGCGGCGCCCTCGGCGTGGTCGGGGTGGCCGTGCGTCAGCAGGGTCAGCGCGACGCGCTTGCCGGCCTTCTCGGCCATGTCGACGACGGTGCGCAGGTGGCCGTCGTCCAGCGGGCCCGGATCGACCACGACGGCCAGCTCGGAGTCGGGTTCGCCGAGGATCCAGGTGTTCGTGCCGTCCAGGGTCATCGCGGAGGCGTTGGGCGCCAGGACGTTGACGGCCCGCGCCGTGGCGGGACCGGAGAGGACCCCGCCCCGCGGCTGTCCGGGAAGGGCTGCTGCGTCCGTCATTCGGGGGCTCCACCGGTCGGGATGTGCTTGGTGAACTCGTCGTGGCCGGGCCAGGAGAGCACGATGTCGCCGTTCTCCAGGCGCGCGCGGGCCAGTACGGGGGTCAGGTCGCGGCCGGGTGCGGCGGCCAGGGCCGCGGCTGCGGTGGGGTACGGGAGCAGCTGGCGCAGGGTCGCCACGGTGGGCGGCATCATCAGCAGCTCACCCTTGTCGTACGAGGCCGCCGCGTCCTGCGGCCGGATCCACACCGTGCGGTCGGCCTCCGTGGAGGCGTTGCGCGTGCGCTGGCCTTCGGGGAGGGCGGCCACGAAGAACCAGGTGTCGTAGCGCCGGGACTCGAACTCCGGGGTGATCCAGCGGGTCCAGGCGCCGAGGAGGTCGGAGCGCAGGACCAGGCCGCGGCGGTCGAGGAACTCCGCGAAGGACAGGTCGCGGGCGACGAGGGCCGCGCGGTCGCTCTCCCAGTCCGCGTCCGTGGTGTCGCCGACCACCGTGTCGGGGGTCGGCCCGGCGAGCAGGACGCCGGCTTCCTCGTACGTCTCCCGTACGGCCGCGCAGACGATCGCCTGGGCGGCCTTCTCGTCGACGCCGAGCCGGTCGGCCCACCACGCGCGCGTGGGGCCCGCCCAGCGGACGAGGTGGTCGTCGTCGCGGGCGTCGACGCCGCCGCCCGGGTACGCGTACGCGCCTCCGGCGAAGGCCATGGAGGCGCGTCTGCGCAGCATGTGCACGGCGGAGCCGCCGTCGGTGTCCTTCAGGAGCATGACGGTGGCCGCGCGCCTGGGGGTCACCGGTGTGAGCGTGCCCTCCGTGAGCGCACGGATGCGTTCCGGCCAGTCCGCGGGAAACCACTGCCCATTCGCCATGGGCGGAGGCTATCCCGTAGCGCGCGGATGTTCGAGAGGCACGATCACGGGCCGCCACGGAGAGCCCTGAGGAGCCCTTGGGCGCGGTTACGCCTGTGTCAGCTCCACCTGGATCTCGACCTCCACCGGCGCGTCCAGCGGCAGCACCGCCACGCCGACCGCGCTGCGCGCGTGCACGCCCTTGTCGCCGAGCACCTCGGCCAGCAGCTCGCTGGCGCCGTTGACGACACCCGGCTGGCCGGTGAAGTCGGACGCCGAGGCCACGAAGCCCACGACCTTCACCACGCGCGCGATGCGGTCCAGGTCGCCGGTGACGGACTTCACGGCGGCCAACGCGTTCAGCGCGCAGGTGCGGGCCAAGCCCTTGGCCTCCTCCGGGGTGACCTCCGCGCCCACCTTGCCGGTGACCGGAAGCTTGCCCTCCACCATCGGGAGCTGGCCGGCGGTGTACACGTACACGCCCGACCGTACGGCCGGCTGGTACGCGGCGAGCGGCGGCACGACCTCCGGCAGGGTCAGGCCCAGCTCGACGAGCCTCGCCTCGACCGCGCTCACGCCTGCCGCTCCCGCTTCAGGTAGGCCACGAGCTGCTCGGGGTTGTTCGGCCCGGGCACGACCTGGACGAGCTCCCAGCCGTCCTCGCCCCAGGTGTCCAGAATCTGCTTCGTGGCATGGACGAGCAGCGGCACGGTTGCGTATTCCCACTTGGTCATGTGGCCGACTGTATCCGCTGTGGTCCGCGGGACAGGTGGCGACCACGACCGTCGTCACACACAGGTCGAGTGCCGACTGTCACGCCCGTCGCGCACAGGTCGAGTGCCCGAATGGCCACCCCGTCACGCGCAGGCCGAATGCCCGGCTGTCGTGCCCGTCGCGCACAAGCCGAATGCCCGACTCTCGCTCCGTTTTCCACAAGCCATGTGGCCGAGTCTCGCCCCTCTTGTCCACAGCCTGCCGGTTGGCTCGGGCGCGGACTGGTTACGCTCGAAGACGTGAGCAGGCTCCAGGTCGTCAGCGGCAAGGGCGGGACCGGAAAGACGACGGTCGCCGCAGCCCTCGCGCTGGCCCTCGCGACCGAGGGGAAGCGGACGCTTCTCGTCGAGGTCGAGGGCCGGCAGGGCATCGCGCAGCTCTTCGAAACGGAAGCGCTGCCTTATGAGGAGCGGAAGATCGCCGTCGCTCCGGGGGGCGGGGAGGTGTTCGCCCTGGCCATCGACCCCGAACTGGCCCTTCTGGACTACCTCCAGATGTTCTACAAGCTGGGGAGCGCGGGGCGCGCCTTGAAGAAGCTCGGCGCGATCGACTTCGCCACCACCGTCGCGCCCGGCCTCAGGGACGTACTCCTGACCGGGAAGGCGTGCGAGGCGGTCCGCCGGAAGGACAAGAGCGGGCGGTTCATGTACGACTACGTCGTCATGGACGCGCCCCCGACGGGACGCATCACGCGGTTCCTCAACGTCAACGACGAGGTCGCGGGTCTGGCGAAGATCGGGCCGATACACAATCAGGCGCAGGCCGTGATGCGGGTGCTGAAGTCGGCGGAGACGGCCGTGCACCTGGTGACGCTGCTGGAGGAGATGCCCGTCCAGGAGACCGCCGACGGCATCGCGGAACTCCGCGCCGCCGGGCTGCCGGTGGGGCGGATCATGGTCAACATGGTGCGGCCCGAGGCGTTGGACGCGGCCGACCTGGAACTCGTACGGACCGTGCCGCGCACCGCCCTGGCGCGGTCGCTGTCCGGCGCCGGGCTCGGCGGGGCGCGGCGCGGCGGGAACGCCGAGCGGTTGGTGGATCCGCTGCTGGCGCAGGCCGAGGAGTACGCCGAGCGGTACGCGCTGGAGCACGAGCAGCGCGCCGTCCTGGGCGAGCTCGGCCTGCCGCTGCACGAACTGCCGCTGCTCGTCGAGGGCATGGACCTGGCGGGACTGTACGAACTGGCCACCGAGTTGCGGAAGCAGGGGATGTCATGAGTCCGGACCCGGCGCCTGCGCAGGACACCGCGCGTCGTCTCTCCCCCGCGCGCGTGCTCGACGTCGATCCGCTGCTCGACGATCCCGGGACCCGGATCGTCGTCTGCTGCGGCTCGGGCGGGGTCGGGAAGACCACCACCGCGGCGGCGCTGGGCCTGCGTGCGGCCGAGCGGGGCCGCAAGGTCGTCGTCCTCACCATCGACCCGGCCCGCCGACTCGCCCAGTCAATGGGCATCGACTCGCTGGACAACACCCCGCGGCGGGTCAAGGGAGTCGACGGGGACGGCGAGCTGCACGCCATGATGCTCGACATGAAACGCACCTTCGACGAGATCGTCGAGGCGCACGCGGACCGGGAGCGGGCCGCCACGATCCTGAACAACCCCTTCTACCAGTCGCTCTCGGCGGGCTTCGCGGGCACGCAGGAATACATGGCGATGGAGAAGCTCGGGCAGCTGCGGGCCCGGGACGAGTGGGACCTGATCGTCGTCGACACGCCGCCGTCCCGCTCGGCGCTCGACTTCCTCGACGCGCCCAAGCGGCTCGGGTCCTTCCTGGACGGGCGGCTGATCCGGCTGCTGACGGCGCCGGCGAAGCTGGGCGGACGCGCGGGGATGGCGTTCCTGAACGTCGGGATGTCGATGATGACCGGCACGCTCGGCAAGCTGCTGGGCGGTCAGCTCCTCAAGGACGTCCAGACGTTCGTGGCCGCGATGGACACGACCTTCGGCGGTTTCCGCACGCGCGCGGACGCGACGTACAAGCTGCTGCAGGCGCCGGGGACGGCGTTCCTGGTGGTCGCGGCCCCGGAGCGGGACGCGCTGCGCGAGGCCGCGTACTTCGTGGAACGGCTGGCCGCCGAGGACATGCCGCTCGCCGGTCTGGTGCTCAACCGGGTCCACGGCAGCGGAGCCGCCCGGCTGTCGGCCGAGCGGGCACTCGCCGCTGCGGAGAACCTCGACCTCGCCGCCGAACCCGCCGATCCCGACGAACCCGCCAATCCCGCCGGTCCCGACGAACCCGCCGCGGAAAATCTTGAAGAGCCCCGCATTGTGGATCAGGACGGCGGGAAAGCTGGTCTTCGTAACTCTCCCGACACGTACGGCAGTTCAGAGCCTTCCGCATCCCAGCCCGGCTCCCCGGGCACCGACCAGTCCACCGGCGCCGGTCAAAGCATCGAGCAGCTCACCGCAGGCCTGCTGCGCCTGCACGCCGAACGTATGCAACTGCTGTCCCGCGAGCAGCGCACGCGTGACCGCTTCACCGCGCTCCACCCCGAGGTGGCGGTGGCCGAAGTGGGCGCGTTGCCCGGCGACGTGCACGACCTCGCGGGGCTGCGGGACATCGGGAACCGGCTCGCGGCCAACCGGCCGGAGCTGCCCGAGGCTGCCGACAGCTGAGCTGAGGGGTCCCCTCAGCTCACCGCCGCGTAGTTCTCGTACACCGCGTCGTCGTCGAGCGGCACGATGCCCGTACCGCGCTCGTACTCCGTACGAGCCGTCTCAAGAAGCCGGCGCCAAGAGGTGACGGTGGGTCGCCTGCGCAGCAGTGCGCGGCGCTCCCGCTCCGTCATGCCTCCCCACACGCCGAACTCGACGCGGTTGTCGAGCGCGTCGGCCAGGCACTCGGTGCGTACCGGGCATCCGGTGCACACTGCCTTGGCCCTGTTCTGTGCTGCTCCCTGAACGAACAGTTCATCCGGATCGGTAGTGCGGCAGGCGGCCTGCGCACTCCAGTCGGTTACCCAGCCCATACCGGCGCCGTCCTCTCCCGAATCGAGGCTCCCCCACGGCGGCAGCGGCATATTCACCGCCGCCAGTTGAGGACGTTACGGAAGGTGGGGACAGCGCAACACCCCCTTCGGGCCCAATCTTGAATGGCCCGAACGGACTATGGGTAAGCGGCAGATCACCCGGGGGAGTGAGCTGGCGACATCCGTGATTTTCCCGGCAAACCAGGACAGTTCCGTCGAGTCACAACGGGCGCCAGGTGACACAGAAGGCGGATTCGGACACGCCCCCACCAAAAAGTTGGGGAACCTCCGGAACGATTCGGGGTCGCCGGACGTATTGATACGTAGCCCTACTGCTGTGACAGTTGAGAGCAGCTTAGGCCAAGGCATATACGCGTGTCCGGCGAATGAGAACGTAGGCTGCCCTCATGCCAAAGAAGCGCTCGGGCGGTGGCCTGTCGGCAACGCAGCAGGCCGCCAAGTTCCTCGGTGTCAGTGTGCTCGCGGGAGCCGTCCTGGCCGGTATCGCAGTGCCCGCCTTCGGTGTGCTGGGCCTGGCCGCCAAGGGATCGGTGGAGAGCTTCGACGAGCTCCCCGCCAATCTGAAGACGCCGCCGCTGAGCCAGCGCACCACGATCCTCGACGCCGACGGCGGCCAGATCGCCACGGTCTACTCCCGCGACCGCACGGTGGTCGAGCTCAAGAGCATCTCGCCGTACATGCAGAAGGCGATCGTCGCGATCGAGGACTCGCGCTTCTACCAGCACGGCGCCGTCGACCTGAAGGGCGTCCTGCGCGCCCTGAACAAGAACGTGCAGAGCAGCGGCGTCTCCCAGGGCGCCTCCACGCTCACGCAGCAGTACGTGAAGAACGTCTTCGTCGAGGAGGCCGGCGACGACCCGACGAAGGTCGCGCAGGCCACCCAGCAGACCCTCGGCCGCAAGATCAAGGAGCTGAAGTACGCGATCCAGGTGGAGGAGGAGCTCGGCAAGAAGAAGATCCTCGAGAACTACCTGAACATCACGTTCTTCGGTGAGCAGGCCTACGGCATCGAGGCCGCCGCCCAGCGCTACTTCTCCAAGCACGCCAAGGACCTGACCCTCCCGGAGTCGGCGATGCTCGCGGGCATCGTGCAGTCCCCGAGCCGCTACGACCCGGTGAACGACGAGGCGGAGTCCACCAAGCGTCGCAACGTCGTGCTCCAGCGCATGGCCGAGGTCGGTGACATCTCCCAGGCCGAGGCCGACAAGGCCAAGGAAGCGCCGCTGGATCTGAAGGTCAGTCAGCCCAAGAACGGCTGCATCACAGCCGTGCGTGGCGCCAGCTTCTTCTGCAAGTACGTCGAGAACGTCTTCCTCAACGACCCGGTCTTCGGCAAGACCCAGGAAGCACGGGCGAAGCTCTGGAACCAGGGCGGTCTGACCATCCGCACCACGCTCCAGCCGCAGGCCCAGGACTCGGTCCAGGCCTCGCTCAAGGAGCACGTCAACAAGTCGGACAAGGTCGCCGCGGCGTCCACCCTGGTGGAGCCCGGCACCGGCAAGATCGTCGCGATGGGCCAGTCGAAGCCGTACGGCTACGGCAAGAACGAGACCGAGTACAACTTCTCGGTCAACGCCTCGATGGGCGGCTCGAACTACGGCTTCCCGACCGGTTCGACGTTCAAGCCGTTCGTGGCCGCGGCCGCGCTGGAGGGCGGCAAGCCCGTGACGCAGGAGTACTCGTCGCCGTACGACATGGCCTACCCGAGCCCGGTCCAGACGTGCAGCAGCAATCCGTGGACCAACCGGACCGGCGAGAAGGTCGAGAACGAGAGCGAGTCGGAGTCCGGCCCGTACCAGCTGAAGGAGGCGATGGAGAAGTCGGTCAACACCTACTTCGTCCAGATGATCTCCGACATCGGCCTCTGCCCCGTGGTGAAGATGACCGACGCGCTGCACGTGACGCAGGGCAACGGCACCAAGCTCCCCGAGAGCCCCTCCATCGCCCTCGGCGCGGTGGGCCTGTCCCCGCTGACGATGGCGAGCGCGTACGCCGCCTTCGCCTCCCGGGGCATGTACTGCACGCCGGTCGCCATCGAGTCGATCACCCAGAAGGTCGGCAACGAGCAGAAGTCGCTCGAGGTGCCGAAGTCGACGTGCTCGCGCGCGATGAGCGAGAAGACGGCCGACACGGTGAACACGCTGCTGCGTGGCGTGGTCGACTCCGGTACGGGCCAGCAGGCCGGCCTCACCGACCGCGAGAGCGCCGGTAAGACGGGTACGACGGACGAGCGCAAGAACGCCTGGTTCGTCGGCTACACGCCGAACCTGTCGGGCGCCGTCTGGGTCGGCAGCGCCTCCCAGAAGGTCAAGATGAAGAACATCACGATCGGCGGCGTCTACCGCCCGCTCGTCTACGGCGGCGAGGTCCCGGGCCCGATCTGGAAGGACGCCATGACCGGCGCCCTCGCGGGCAAGACCGCCGAGACCTTCAACCTCGTCGACATCCCGGACGCCGACAAGGACAAGGGCGACGGGAACGACAACGGCAACACCATCGGCGGTCTCATCGCCGGCCTGACGAACGGCGGCACGGACGGCGGCACCGTCCCCACACCCACGATCTCGCTCCCGGACGGGTTCATCCAGGGACAGAGCAACGGCGGGAGCAACGGGAACGGGACCGGGGGGCGGGGCTGAGACCCCAGAACAACAGCAGCGGCCCCTTCCTTTCCGTCGTACGGGAAGGAAGGGGCCGTTCGTCTCTGCGACGGCCGGAGTCGGTTCGCTCAGCCGGAGTCGGTTTGCTCAGCCGGCCAGGAGCTTCTTGACCACGGCGGCGACTCGGCCGCCCTCGGCCAGGCCGGCCACCTTCGGGTTCACGATCTTCATGACGGCGCCCATGGCCCGCGGCCCCTCGGCGCCCGCGGCCTTGGCCTCCTGGACGGCCTGGGCGACGATCTGGTTCAGCTCCTCGTCGGACAGCTGCTTGGGCAGGTACGTGGCGAGCAGCTCGCCCTCCGCCTTCTCCCGCTCGGCGGACTCGGCGCGACCACCCTGCTCGAAGGCGTCCGCGGCCTCGCGGCGCTTCTTCGCCTCCTTGGTGATCACCTTCAGCACCTCGTCGTCGGAGAGCTCGCGCTTCTCCTTGCCCGCGACCTCCTCCTTGGTGATCGCGGTGAGCGTCAGCCGGAGAGTCGAGGAGCGGAGCTCATCGCGCTCCCTGATCGCGGCGTTGAGGTCTTCCTGCAACTTCGACTTGAGCGTGGTCATGGGTCCGATTGTCGCAGGTGTGCAAGCCGGAACGCCCGCTGATTTAAAGGGGCGTCCGTGAACGGCGGCCGGGTACGGCGTGGCGACGCGGTCTGACACGATAGTCGTATGCGCGCGCGATACGGAGTACCCCTGGGCATCACGGCGGTCGCGACCGCCGGACTCGTCTACTCTGCGGGCTTCGAGGCCCGCTCCTTCCGCCTCCGACGGGTGACCGTCCCCGTCCTCCCCACCGGTATGCGCCCGCTGCGCGTGCTCCAGGTCTCCGACATCCACATGGTGGGCGGGCAGCGCAAGAAGCAGCGCTGGCTGCGCTCGCTGGCGGGTCTGCGCCCGGACTTCGTGATCAACACGGGCGACAACCTCTCCGACCCGGAGGGCGTCCCGGAGGTCCTGGACGCACTGGGTCCGCTGATGGAGTTCCCGGGCGCGTATGTCTTCGGCTCCAACGACTACTACGGCCCCAAGCTGCGCAACCCCGCCCGCTACCTGCTGGAGAAGACCAGCGGCCGCCACGGCCTGAACGGCAACGCGCCCGCCGTAGGGGCGATCCACAACCCGTGGGAGGACCTGCGCGACGGATTCGACGGGGCGGGCTGGCTCAACCTGACGAACACGCGCGGCACCCTGAAGGTCGAGGGCGTCACGATCGAGCTGACGGGACTGGACGACCCGCACATCAAGCGGGACCGCTACCCGCAGGTGGCCGGCGGCCCGTCGGCCTCCGCCGACTTCTCGATGGGCGTGGTGCACGCCCCGTACCTGCGGGTGCTCGACTCCTACACGGCGGACAGCTACCCCCTGATCCTGGCCGGTCACACCCACGGCGGCCAGCTGTGCATCCCCTTCTACGGCGCACTCGTCACCAACTGCGACCTGGACACGGACCGGGTGAAGGGCCTGTCCACGCACACGGCGGAGGGCCGTACGGCCTACCTGCACGTCTCGGCGGGCTGCGGCACCAACCGCTACACGCCGGTACGGTTCGCGTGCCCGCCGGAGGCGACGCTGCTGACGCTGGTGGGCCGGGAGTAGGCGCGCGCGTCGGCAGGCACGGCAGCAGCCGTGGGTGGGGGGCGGCTGGGGAATCCGCGGGTGGCCGGCTGACTGGCCAGAGACATCCATGGGTCGGGGCATCCATGGGTCGGGGCATCCATCAGTCGGGGGCCGTAACCCACATGCCACACCCACATCGCCCCATATGCCGGTCTTACCTAGCGTGAGGGCATGACCGCCCCGATACCCAGGGACATCCCGGACCTCCCCGCGGTCCCGGGCATGGCCCCGCCGCTGACCTCCTACGTCCCCGCCACGGCGGTGGTGAACCCCGTGCGCCGCCCCCTGGCCGCCGCCTACCGCCTGCTGATCGCCGCGACGGCGGCCGCGGGCGTGACGATCGACCTGCTCATCGGCAGCCCGGTCCGGGTCCTGAGCCACTTCGCGATCCAGAGCAACATCCTGCTGGCCCTGGTCCTGATCCTCTCGGCCCGCAGGGCCGCGACCGCCCGGCGCCCCCTCCCCTCCGGCCTGACCGGCGCCACCCTCCTCTACGTCACCATCACGGCCCTGGTCCACCACCTGCTCCTGACCGGCACGGCGACCCCGTTCTCCCTGACGAGCACGCCCGACGCCCACAGGCTCTGGCAGGCGCTGGCCGGCCACATCCTGTACACGGTCACTCCCGCCGCGGCCCTCCTGGACTGGCTGCTCCTGACCGCTCCCGGCCGTCTGCGCCTGCGTCAGGCCAGCGCCTGGCTCCTCTACCCCCTGGCCTACCTGGCCTTCTCCCTGGCCCGCGGCGAACTGATCCTCCCCGGCACCCCGGGCCGCTACCTCTACCCGTTCCTCGACGTGGACCACCACGGCTACAAGGGCGCCCTCGCCAACGCCCTCCTCCTGGGCCTCTCCTTCTACGCCCTGGCCATCCTCCTCATAGCCCTCGACCACGTCCGCCCCGACGCGATGCGCCACCGCGGCAAAACCGGATTTCGTCTCCGGCCACCAGTGGGCTAAAGTAAACGACGTCGCCGCGACAAGCAGCGACATCGGGGTGTAGCGCAGCTTGGCAGCGCGCTTCGTTCGGGACGAAGAGGTCGTGGGTTCAAATCCCGCCACCCCGACAGCCGAAACACCAGGTGAGGCACCTAGGAATGTTCCTAGGTGCCTCACCTGTTTTTGGCTGCGTGTCTATCTGCGTGACTATCGCTTTCCGCGTGTCTACGGCCGCCGTTCCTGGGCTCCAAAGATCCCGTCCATGACCACGGCGCCGGTCTGGATCACGGGCCGGATCTGCTTCCGGTAGACCTCCTCCGTCACAGCCGTCCCTGAGTGCCCGACGAGCCGGGAGATCTCCTCCAGTGGGACGCCCCGGTCCGACAGCAGTGAGACGAAGCTGTGCCGGAGCTCCCGCGGTGTCCACTCGCCGGCATCGATCCCGTCGACGTCCTTGAGCGCTTGGCGGAAGGCACGGCGGACGTTGGCTGCGTCGAGCGGCCTGCCGACGGCCGAGGAGAAGACGAGCCCGTGTTCCTCCCACTCGTCGTCAGCGGCGAGCCGGTCCCAGCCCTGATCTTCGAACTGCTGCCAGAGGGCATCCACACAGCGCGTCGGCAGGGCTAGCGTGCGCCGGGACTTTCTGGTCTTGGTGTCTGCGCTCCGCCGGACGGACCGCCACACGGCGATGTGCGCGGGCTGCGGCGGGTCCATCTCGGGTCGGCCCTTCAGGAAGACGTGGTCCCAGGTGAGGGCGCGCAGTTCTTCCGTGCGGGCCCCGGTCAGCAGCGCGACGACGATGTACGCGTGCATCGAGGTCCCTTCGGCCCCCTTGAGCACCGCGTCGGCCTGGGCGAACGTCAGCGCCTTGGACGGGCGCCCCGCCTGGCCCTGGGGCACGGAGCACAGCTCGACGACGTTGCGCTTCACCTTGTCCCGCGCCATGGCCCGCTTGACCGCGCGGTTCAGGCAGGAGTGGAGGGACTGGAGGGTGCGTGTGCTGAGCATCTTTGCCTTGGTGGCGAGCCAGCGGTCCACGTCCTCCGCGCTGAGATCGCGGAGCTTGCGAGCGCCGAGCGAGGGGATGACGTGCTTTTCGCTCAGGAGCGTGACGGTATCGACGGTGCTGGGGTCGAGGCCGGCCAGGCCGTAGGCGAGCCAGTCCCTCACCGCGTCCTTGACGGTGTAGTTGGTGGGCGCGATGGCGAGGCCGTCCTCATGGTCCCGCAGCACCTCTTTGAGCTTGTTCTTCGCCTCCGTCTTGGTGCGGAATGAACCCGTCCACCCTGAGCTCCGTCATGTTCATGAATTGATCGGGAGACGCGCCGGGGGTCCGAACTCCCCACGGGTTACGCGGCACCCGGTGAGACGGAGCGCGCACGCTCCAGAAGGAGCCCACTGATGCGAATCAGGATTTCACGCCGCCGCGACGCCGACGTGTCGACACGATCGCGGTGGCTGCCGTTGCACTCGGGCATGATCATGGTCGGGGTCGCGCTGACGACCGCCTGTTCAGCGCAGGGCGGTGGCGGGGAGGCCGGAGGGTCATCATGTGTGATCGCTGCCACGTACGGGGGCCGCACCTATACGCAGGTGGCCAACGTCGACTTCACCGCAGGCAAAGCACTCGGCCCCGCCGAGTTCCCGCCCTGCGATGACACAGGCCACAACGGCGATGTCGCAGGGCCCGAACCGACCACGGCCTATGCCGTCGACGGCTTGAATCCACGTATCGCCATCGCGGTGCGGTACCCCTCGGACGAGGTCATGCTCCTCGCCGTCCAACCCAGTGGCAGCCTGCCTCCGGAGGTCAAGGCCCTGACACGAGGCTAGCGGCCATGAGGCGATCACTGCAGAACGTGGGCTGCGGTCAAGACAGTGCCTCCGGCGGGGGATCGGCCGGCACCGGGGTGGAGAGGGCGCCGCTTCCGACTGCGGGCCCGTAGTGGCGTGCGCGGGGTGCTCCCCCCTTCTCGTTGTCAGGGGGCGCAGTGCTGTGCCTACAGGGAATCGACTCGGCGATCTTCTAACTGTTGTCGATCGCGTGGGCCAAGGCCCAGACGAATCCGTACAGGGCCAGGCTCAGGTAGCCGGTGGCGCAAAAGGCCAGTACACAGCCCTTTTTGAAGCTGCGTTCCTCGGCCTTCCTGATAAGCCAGGCGTTGTAGGCAAACGCGACGATCCCGAAGAGCAGGAACCCGCCGAGGAGCCACACGTCGGAGAAGGTGACGTCGTCAGGTCCTATGACTTCCCTCGCGTAAGAGCTGCGTGTCATGCCCTCTCCCGGTCAACTGTCACCCGCATCGTGCGACAGGTTGAGCACCAGTGCTGTCAAGCCACCCACTGACGACTGACACCAACGGCTGACACCAACAGCGATGAACGGAACCGAACCATGGCGGCCCCCAGCGACCACAGCATTGCCGTTCATCTAGGCGTTGTCTGATGGACCGAGGCTCCGTGATCGACCTGATAAGGATGAGGCCACAGGTTCAAATCCTGTGCCCAGCGCGGGGCCCGACTCGCCAGAAGCTTACGGGGCCATGATCACTCGCCCCATGGCAGCTCCAGCCCAAAGTCTCGCAGCCAACCTCTCGCCGTCGTCGACTACAGGTCGGTGTGGTGGGTTACGGGGTTGGCATCCCAAAGAGGAGGACAGCCACCAGTATGTACACCGGAATGGCTAGGGCCACAGCCAACCCGGCAAGGCAGCCCCAGACGGTCAATCGAGTACTGGTTCGCTCGTAATCATCGTTCCTCGGCACGCCCGCATCTAACAGTGCGATACACCCGACTCTCTACCCCTCAGAGGTGGGTAGCGGGCTGTGGGGAGTGCGGGTGACTACCCCCGACCCCGTGACCAGGTATGGAGACCGCAGTGACTTACCCGCCCGTAGTTCGCATCGAGGGAGTCAAGGCGCCGCCCCGGGCCGTGCCACTCTCGTGCCAGAACGGACAGGGACTCACGGGGAACCGAGGGGCATAGGGGTGAGTTCCGCCGGGGTCTGCCCAAGCTAGGGAATCCGCAGGTCACGCATGTGATCGCCCAACCTCGCTCCTAAAGCGGGCGTCGCAGTTCGCAGTCTCCTCCGGTCGAGATCATCGCCGCACGGCGTCGCTCATCCTTTCCTCGGGCGAATCAAGGGCACAGACGCCAGTCGCGCCGCAAAGGAGACCAGCCTTGGTATGAGGAACCACGCCGGCAGATTCTCCGTCGGCATTCCGACGGAGAGGGCCGCTACAGACAGCATCAGTTGCACCGCTGCCACGAAGCAGCCGAACGCCCGGTTCGGAGGCAGCCAGGGCAGCGCCGCCCAGGCGACGGGCAGCAGTAGCCAGAGAACGAGCGCGATCACCATCAGTACCTTCTGTCTACTGATTCACCGGCTTGGCAGCCCCAGCGGATTTGAGGCCCACCCGCGGACCATCGCAGTCGCTGCCGACGACCGAACGCGTTAGACCATATGCGCCTCGGTGCTGCCGGATGCCGGCCAGACCCACCCTCCCCCGCAGCCGCCGCCCCCGACCACAGCGTCTCCGACTTGTTTCGCGACCCTTCAGAGGATCGGCTAGGCCTATGGATCAGAAGGCCCTTTGACATCTACGACTGACATCAACGACGCCGGACGGGGGCGTACGCCAGCGACTCTGTCCGGCCGTCGCACCAGTCGACGGCAGCAGCCGGGCCGTGCTCGGATCGAACTCCTAAAGCGGGTGTCAGCCACATGCCGAGCTGGGCGATGCGAGCGCTGCATCAGGCATAGGAGTGGTAGCGGGCATCAGGAGTGGGCCAAGCGCGGGCCATAAAAGGCGGCCGGTCGATGCGATCGAAGCAGCGCACGAGGAAGTCGCAAAAGGTGCCCGCAGTTTCGAACCAACTGTTGCACTCGCTGCTGACGACGATGCGCCACTCATCAGGGTCCGGCTCGATCGCGAGGAAGTAGTACTCGCTGCCATGCTCGTCAGAACCCCAGGAGATGAGGCCGCCAGGATCGGGGTGGAAGGGATACGGATACAGGTCCGGGGCACTGAGTCGCGCCCGGCGCCAGTCCTCCAGCGACCACAACCGGTCCAATTCGGTGGCGTCGGCTTCCAGAGGCCGGCTCAGCGACAGGTAACCGTCGATGCTCCCCGGCCCGTACAGATCCAGGAACGCCTTGTAATCCGAAGGCAGCCCGACACCGAGATACTGCTCGGACGCCGTCCACAGACGCGGCCTGGCCCAGCCCCAGGTCACCGGTTCGCCCAGCAGCGTCCTGAGACGGTCGAGCGACGACATAGTTCCCCATCCTCCCAGCGGCATCAACCGACGCCACATCGTGCACCATGAGGGATGGCACTGAGCGCGTGCGGGCAGCGTGGTGGAGGCTGGTGGGGGTGCAGCGAGGCACACGCGTGCGTGGTCGGTCGGCGCACCCGCCGTCGTGGCTGGCTGTCGTCGGATGAGGTTCGTGCCACAACCGTGCCAGATGCAGGGGTCAGTCACGGTCAACACCGGTTCCCTGCGGTCGAGGAGCGGCCGCTTCCTCGGCCGACGAAGCCGCAACTCAAGCGTGAGATCACCCAGCCTCTCTCCTAAGGTGGGGCTTTAGAACGGCGAGCTCGGAAAGCAGTATCTGCTCGTCTCACGGGGACTCAACGGTGGGGGGACGAGAGGAAAGTCCTGCCGTATTGCGCTGATACCCTCGCCCAGCTATGCCGAGATCGTGGCGAATGGCGGAATGGAATCCGTCACGCGATATCCGGTATCTCTTATACGCCTTTCCCCACTCCGCTGCGTCCACCTCAATCAATCCGCGTGCGTAGTCGCTCAGTTGCCACAAGGCCGAGCGAAACGCATGTGCAGCCCTACCAACTTGCTCATCTCCGATCATTTGTACCGTTTCGTATGCGAGTGCCAGGCGTCTATCAGATTCGGCGATCTCTTTCATCCCGTCTTCAGTAGAAACGGGAGGGGGTCCTTCGAGGAGATTCCTTGTGGTCGCAAGCGAACGCGCAGCACCAACCTGAACATGTGCTACATGGATTAGCTCTCGGTACGCCTCGAATCGGCGCTGGCTCCACTCGCGTTGCACATCCCGCTTCCATCGGAATCGCTCAGATAGCGCACTGCCGGCGAAGGAGACAACCCCGCCGATCACGACGCCTATCAGAGCTGGGAGTTGAACAGCCAAGCTCACATGTCCCCCAAATAGACCGGTGACTCTCAGATCGAACTGCGCAATCGCTCCCTTGCATGTGCCGCCAAGTAGTCTGCCCCGCAGCGTGCTTGCCCAGCCCTTCCCTGCGATTCAGGGTGCTACAGCACTCGCCAGGCCGGACGAAGAGGGGCGGCGGGCTCGCAGGACGGCACTCAAGAGACCCTCACCGGTGGTTCCTCTGCACGAGCACCGCACCGGGTGAGTGTCTAGGTCCTGTCTCCCCGATCACGGGGTCCTGTGGCGAATATCAGGAGGACGTTGGGCGGTTCGGCCGGACACAATGCGGCCATGGTTGATCACGTTCGAGATGTTTCACGCCCGGATTTCCTCAGCAAGCCGTCGCTACGAGGGGAACAGGTGCTGCTCCGGCCAGTCACGGTGGATGACGTGCCTGCGCTGATGCCGATGTTCCTGGACACAGAGGCATCACGGCTGACCGGCAGTCATGACGACGGTGTGCCCGATGAGGGGCGAATACGTACCTGGTACGACAGTCGTCGGGAGCAAGATGACCGGCTGGACCTTGCCGTGGTCGAGCTGGCGACGGGGAACGTCATCGGCGAGGCGGTCCTCAACGAGTGGGACCCAGGCAACGAAAGTTGCAGCTTCCGCATCTGCCTGGTGCCCGGCACCTACGGATCTGGCCTGGGGACGGAGGCGACCCGTCTGATCGTCGGATACGGCTTCGAGAAGCTGGGGCTGCACCGCATCTCGCTGGAGGTCTATGCGTTCAATCCGCGAGCCCGCCGCGCTTACGAGAAGGTGGGGTTCGTCGCCGAGGGCGTACTGCGTGACGCGCTGCTCTGGGAGGGCGAGCGGGTGGACGCGACGGTGATGTCGATCCTGGCGCCGGAGTGGCTCCAGCACGGTGGACGTCCGGAAACAACCGGTCACGCGTCGGTCTGACCGTGCCGCTGGCATCAGGTCGCTCGTTGTTCCGCTCATGATGAGCCGGGGTGATCTGACCGACGCTGAGTGGGCCGTGCTGGAGTCACTGCTGCCGGTGAGCAACAACCGATGCGGCCGGTGGCGAGAGCTCCCGGAACGTTTTGGCCCGTGGAAGACCGTCCACAAGCGCCACTTGCGTTGGTCGGCCGATGGCACCTGGGAACGCCTGCTTCACCACCTCCAGGCCGTCGCCGATGCGGTGAGCGACATCGACTGGGACATCAACGTCGACTCCACTTCGATCCGCGCCCATCAGCATGCGGCCGGTGCACCGAGGAAGCCGCCACCGGCCCTGCCGGCTGGGGCAAAGGGGGCTGCGCGAAGATCAGTTCACGTGCGCGCGCACATGCGCCGCAGCCTCCGGGAGGCGGTGGCGCACCTGGCGAGGCCCTGGGCCGCTCGCGCGGTGGGCTGACCACGAAGGTGCACCTGGCCTCGGACGGGCTGTGCCGTCCGCTGGCCTTGCTCGTCACCCCGGGGCAGCGGGCCGACTGCACCCAGTTCATCCCCGTCATGGACAAGATCCGGGTCCCGCGCGTGGGTTCGGGCCGACCACGGCGGTTGCCGGACAGCGTCAGCGCCGACCGCGCCTACAGCAACAGCAAGATCCGCGCCTATCTGCGACGCAGGGGAATCAGCCATGCCATCCCGGAGAAGCGCGACACCATCGCTGCCCGTGAGCGGCGAGGCTCACGCGGCGGGCGGCCACCGGGCTTCGACACCGAACGCTATGCCGCGCGGAACACGGTGGAACGGGCCGTGAACAAGCTCAAGCAGTTCAGAGCCGTCGCAACGCGCTACGACAAAAGAGCGTACGTCTTCCTCGGAACCGTCACCGCCGCAGCCATCCTCATCTGGCTCCGCTCGTGATCGGGGAGACAGGGCCTAACTGCGTGACAACGCCGACAAACAACCGCGGACGACCACGGACGCCTGCGGACCAGGAGTGCAGGTGAGAGGCTCTCCAGACCAAGGCAGCATCCCCTCCCAAGTTGCTTCGGGACGAAGAGGTCGTGGGTTCAAATCCCGCCACCCCGACAGCCGAAACACCAGGTCAGGCCCGATGCTGAGAAATCAGCACCGGGCCTGACCTGTTCTCAGAGGTTCTCTGGAGAAATCCTGGAGAAGCGAGCCTGCCCAGACCGTCCGCCCGGATCGGTCGGTCTGTCGGGTCTGCCGGCTACGGGTTGAAGTTGAACGTGAAGTCCGGGGCGGTCACGGTGAACTCCAGCATGAGGATCGTCCGCGAGCTCGAGTCCGAGACGTTCGAGCACCACTCGAAGACACTGTGCGGGACCGTCTCCTGGTATTTGTCCCGCCACTCGGTGTTGTCGCCCGCGTAGGCGTAGCAGTACCAGATCGGGTTGACGGCTTTTGCGTCACCGCCGTAGACGACGGCGGTCTCCCCGGGGCCGATCTGCCACCAGCCCTCCTTCCGCCAGTTGCTGCTGGCCGAGCAGTTGGGCTGGTACCGCTCGACCATCGTCCAGATTTCGCGCTCGTAGTTGTTCTTGAACCTCAGCGCCACGGCGCGCCTCCTACTCCCCGCTCGGCTGCCTGCGGGCAGCCGGGCTTCCGTCGGGCCGGGTCAGAGCGTTTTGCGGGCTCGAATTGTCCGTCCCGCCGGGGGGAGCGCCGGACCGGCCCGCTGCGATGGCACGGTCCAGTGCCTCTTCGTCCGCATCGGTTTTCGGATCGACCGCCTCGGCAGCCTCCTGCGACATGGGACCTCCTATCTCCGTCGGTCAGGTGCGGAGGAGGGGTTCCCGGGAGGAGGCGCGGCGTACCGCAGCGGGTGGGGAGGTGCCCCCGTACGGGGCCTCGGCACAGGGCCCGATCAGGCTAAACAGCCACCCGGGCCAAAGAGGGGGCCGAACGCAACAGTCCGCCCCGACCGGCCGGTACCGCCGATGGCCGGTACCGCCGCGATCGGGGCGGTCGTGCATCTGCCGGCCACCGCCATCGAGGAGGGCCGGAACCTGTCCTCGATGAGCGGCATCCTGGCGACCCCACCTAGCGTCTGCCCGGCCTCACTTCAGGTGCCGGCCGAAGAACCGACCCCCGTCCTCCACCTCGAACCACGGGGTGCCGACGTGCCCGCCCAGATTGGCGTGCAGCGTCTTCTCCTTGCTGCCGAAGGTGTCGAACAGGTCCAGGGCGCGCTGCCGGGGGTTCCCCTCGTCGTCCCACTGCAGCAGGAACAGCAGCGGAATGGTGACCTGCCGGGCCTCCTCGCGCTGGGCGCGGGGCACGTAACCCCCGGCGAAGAAACCGGCGGCCGCGATCCGCGGCTCGGCCACCGCCAGCCGAATGCCGACGGCGGTCCACCCCGAGTACCCGACCGGGCCGCCGATCTCGGGCAGCGCAAGGAGGGCGTCCAGGGTGGTCCGCCACTCCGGGACCGCCTTTTCGACCAGTGGGCCGATGAAGGACTCGAAGATCTCGTCGACCGGCTCGCCGGCCTGCATCGCCCGGCGGAGGTCGGCGCGGGCCTGTTCGTCGGCGGCGGAACGGGGCCGGTCGCCGCACCCGGGGGCGTCGATGGCGGCCACCGCGTAGCCGTACGCCGCGGAGTGCCGGGCCCGGGCCACCAGCCGGGATTCCCCCTTGGGCAGGCCGTTGTTGTGGGCCATCAGGATCAGCGGGACCGGTACGGCGGATTCAGGCGTCCACAGGGTGCCGGGGATCTCGCCGAGGGTGAATTCGCGTTCGAGGACGCCGTCGTCGAGGCGCTGCTCGGAAGTGAATTGCATGGTCGTGCCTTTCGGGAGTGCTCAGAGCGGCGCTCCCGGACGACCTATCGCCCGACCGTGACCCCGGAGGGGAGCACCCATGTCGATACTGCGTTCACGGGTACCACCTCCTCGTTCTCTCGCACGGCCTCCGGAAAAGTAGCAGTGGTCGCCGTGGTCCGCCAACGGGTTTTTGCGGAGGCGCGGACAGACTCCTCATCTCCAGCGTCCCGACCACTTGCCGAGTAGCGGGCGGCCTCACAGTCGCCCCGCTCACGACAGCAGCCCGGGCGCCACTGCCACGTGGGACACCCGGGCTGCCGTACGCGCGCAGGAGCGAGCCGGCACGGGGAGCCGGCCCGCTCCCGCGGTCGGCGCCCGCGTACCTCCCCATGAGAGCGGGCGCCTCGACCCTCATGATCGGGTCACTCTGTCCAGCGCACCACGTCCCTGAAACATCACCGGCGGCGGAAGACGGTCACAGATCCAACGCTCTCGTGACGGGCGGAAGTTGCAGGGCCGGTACGCTGGAGCCGCTGCGGCACCCTCCACCTTGATTCCCGCCCTCGCGGTGAGTCATGGCCTGCGGCGATCGGGACGTTTTCGGGTATGAGGATGAGACACAGGTGCTGATAGCGGGCCGGTACCGGCTGCGGGACGCAATCGGGCAGGGCGCGATGGGGGAGGTCTGGCGGGCCTTCGACGAGACGCTCGGCAGACCGGTAGCCGTGAAACTCCTGCTCCCCCAGAACTCCGACGCCACCGCCGTCTCCCGCTTCCGCCTGGAGGCACAGACCGCCGGCAGTCTCAGCCACCCGCATGTGGTCGGCGTCCTCGACTTCGGCGAGTACCAGGACCGCCTGTTCCTGGTGATGGAACTGGTCGACGGTGACAGCCTCGCCCGGGTGCTCACCGCCTCCGGTCCGCTGCCGGCCGAGCGGGTGGCCCGTATCGCCGCGCAGGCTGCCTCCGGGCTCGCCGCCGCCCACCGGCAGGGCATCGTCCACCGGGACATCAAGCCCGCCAACCTTCTGCTGGACGCCGACGGCACTGTGAAGATCGGCGACTTCGGGATCGCCCGCTTCCTCGACGACCCCGGCGCGGCGCTCACCGCCACCGGACAGATCATCGGCACCAGCCTCTACCTCGCGCCCGAACGGGCCCTGGGCCGCACTGCCGGCCCGGCCTCCGACATCTACTCGCTGGGCTGCGTGCTCTACCAACTCCTCACCGGCCGACCACCGTTCCAGGCGGACACCGCCCTCGCGATCCTCCACCAGCACCTCGACACGCCCCCGGTGCCGCCCCGGCAGCTCAGCGTCGACCTTCCGCCGGCCTTCGAGAGCTATCTGCTCGGCCTCCTGGCCAAGGAACCCGACAACCGGCCCACCGCCCAGGAGGTGACCGGCTGGTTCGGGCGCGGAGCCTGGCACGGGGCGCCGGAGCCCCTGCCGAGCGAGTACCAGGGCCACAGACATCCGGGCGGGCCGACCGTCCCCGGTCCGGCGGCGACGGCCTCTGCCACCTCGATGCCGGGCACGTCCGAGCCCGCCTTCGTCGCGGTGGCGGACACCGAGTGGAAGACGAGCGTGCACCGGACCGCGCCCCGCCGCTCGCGGCTGCCGTTCCTCGGCCGTTCCCGCCTGTCGGCGGTACTGGGTGGCACCGCCCTGTTCACCGTGGCGCTGCTCGTCGGCCTGGCCTGGTTCTCGCCCGGCACCGGCTCGGCGCAGGGGCCGCAGGCTGAGCCGTCCACGAGCGCCGCCACGTCCCCGTCGCCCATGCAGGACAGCACCGTTTCCTCACTCTCGCCGTCACTTTCCCCATCCTCGGCGCAACCCGCCGACCAAGAGAACGAGGCGACCAACGGCGGACCAAGCGCCGGGAAGGCCGACAAACACGAAGGCAAGGACAAGGACTGACCGGAGCTCGGAGCCCTCGCACGTGGTCGTGTCCCGCCGCAGACCGACCACTGTCCAAATGACAGGGCGGCTCGCGGCCAAGTGTGCTGCCCGGGTTCGATGGCACCCAGGCAGCACGTCTGACATCCCGCTTACTTGGAAACCTGGACCGTTGCTGTGGCGGTTGTTCCGTTGTGGGCGTTGTCACCTGCGTAGGTGACGGTGTAGGTGACCACCCCAGCCACCGGCGGGATGTCGGTGATCGTGAACGTGTTGAGGCTGCTGACGCCGGCGTTGCCCACGGTGATGCCGTTGGGCGACGCCGAGTCCGTGCGGGTCACACTGACATCAGTTGCGTCCGGAATGGCGATGGGCGAGCTGAGCGTGCCGTTCAGGGTCAGCGGCCTGTTGCGCTTGGCCGTGGCGGGTACCTGGAGCTCCATGGTGGTGTCGGCCTTCGCGGGCGTTTCCACGTGCAGCGTGACGGGGCCGCCGCCGCTGGGCTGAGTGAGGGCGAAGAGGCGGTTATTGAACGGATCCCACGCGAGCCCCGCAGGCACGAGGTCGTCGGAGAGATCGTAGTTCTGCACGGCTGTGGAGTTTCCGGGCAGGAAGACGGACAGGTCCGTCGAGGCGGGCCCAGCTATGCCAGTCGCGACCCTGCCGTCCGGGGAGACGGCCACGGCGTTCGGCGACCCGCTGGTTGCGTAGTTGCCATCTACGCTCAGGTCCGAAGTACGGAAGACCTGGGCATACTGGGGCGAAGCGCTGGCAGTGACGACGTCCTTGCCGTCCAGGGCGAGGGCCATGTCCGACACGTTGCCGCCGCCCTGGCTGCCGGGGTCCGATGCGTATGCCGTCGACACCGCGGTGCCGGACGAGACGTCGTAGACCTGCAATTCGGTCGGGCTCTGTCCGGGGGCTCCAGCCGCCAACATCCCTGGAGCCCCCGAAGACGACGCGAGGAGCGGCGCCGACTTCCACGAATGGTTTCCGTCCTGATTGAGCGTCATATACCAGCCGGAGCGGTCGAGGGAGCCGAGCTTGCCCTGGAGTGATGTGTCGTAGCCGAACCACAGCTTGCCGGCCGCGAAGGCCAGGTGCTGCGGCGCGATGCCAACTCCGGTGGGTCGGCGGGTTATCTCTTGAAGCGTGGACCTGTTGATCACGGAGATGGCGTTGGCACTCGGCAGCGCGACGTAAACAAAATCCTCGTCCATCGCGAGCCCCGCCGCGCCGGACTGCGAAGGGATCTCGGTGACGACGGAGCCGTCGTAGTCGGTGACCAGGACGCTGCTGTCAGCGGCGTCGCTGATGAAAAGGTGCTGATAGACGCTGTCCACCACGATGTCCGAGGCCGAGGAGATCGGCAGCGAGACGCTACTGTCCGCTACAGCCGGGGCGTTCCCGGCGCCCAGCAGGGCGACGGCGGACAGTAGGACGATGGGCAGTGCTCCTCTGCGGGTCAAGCGACCGACGGGCATACGGGTCTCCCTCTTGTCTGTGGTGTGCCAGGAAGCGTTCCGACCACTTCTCGCACACCAGTTCGCACCACTGACAGTGTGGTGGCATGGCTCAGGTCGTTTCGAGTTCGAATGGACTGTGTGAATCCCGGCGAAGGCCGGCGTGGCGGCACGAGTCAGAAAAGCCGCCGCACGGTGCCGGCTGCGCAAAACGCGCCGCCGTACGGATCCCCGCCGTACGCTCTGCCGCTTTCGTCCGTCCATTGCACGAGTCGTGCTCCTTGTCCTGGCCGACCGACGCGGTCGTCCGATGGGAAAGAGCGAACTCGGCCGGAAGTGTTACACCTCGGCCTCGCAGGACAGAACAGATCAACCGAAAGGGGCAGGTCGGTCAGCGACGGAATCGAACCGGGCGATGAGTTTCGATGCGGAGGGGAGTCCTCTTGGCTGGACGCGCTTGACACGGGGGAGCAGTGGGCGCGATACCGCACCGGACTTCGTCAAGGCTGCTCAGCAAGGAGACGCCCAGCGTGAGCGACATTGTGGTCCAGAAGATCGTTCGACCGGAGCGCACGGTATCGGGGTCCTGGCTGGAGGTGATCGCCTCGAACCTCGACTACCACCGAGCGACCTTCCTGTGGAAATGCGAGGGCCTCTCGGACGCCCAACTGCGGCAACGGCCTGTGCGGTCGTCGGCGTTGACCCTGCTCGGGCTCATGCGCCATCTACAGGGGGTCGAGCGTGCCTGGTTCCAGCGGACGCTGGCAGGCGTAACCCCTCAATACTTCCCCTATCGGACCTACGTCACCGCTGTCGGCGGCGAGTGGTACGACGAGTCGGACCCCACGCCGGCCAAGGATGTGTACGAGGACTACCTGAAGGCGTGCGAGGAGTCGCGGCAGGTGTTCGCGCAGGTGACCGAGGACCCTGCGCGCATCGTTCCGAACCCCGAGTTCGGTGACACCGATGTGCGGTTCGTCCTCGAGCACGTGATCGAGGAGTACGCCCGCCACGTCGGCCACGCGGATCTCCTCCGCGAAGCCATCGACGGCGCCACCGGCGAGTAACCGCCACAGGTTAGCGAGGCAACCAGCGAGGGCTGATTCGCGGGGTGTCAGCGCAGTGCGGTCTCGCCCGTGTGGACGGCACGCATGGCGCGCTCGACGGTCTCCTGGTTTTCGCCTACCGGAGCCACGTAGCCGATGACGTCGCGTGCGGGGTCCTCCCCGAGGGTTCGGGTGATCACCCAGGTGGCCAGATACTGGGACGCCAGGCAGCCGCCCGCCGTAGCGATGTTTCCCTCAGCGTGGAACGGCGCGTCCAGCACGGTGACGTCGCAGGCTTCGACGAAGGGCCGGCTCTTCAGGTCCGTGCAGGCGGGCATGCCATCCAGCAACCCGAGCCGGGCGAGCACCAGCGCGCCGGAGCACTGCGCACCGATCAGCTGTCGGGACGGGTCGAGAGGCAGCCTGGAGATCAGCCGGTCGTCGGCGACCACGTCTCGCGTCTTCACCCCGCTACCGATCAGCACGACGTCGGCTTCGGTCACGAACTCCATCGGGCGCTGCCCGGTCACCTCGACACCGTTCATCGACGTGACCATCGGCGTCGGCGTCGTGATGAAGGCCTCCAAGCCGTCCTTTCGGCACCGGTTGATCAGCGCGGAGGCGATGAAGCTGTCGAGCTCGTTGAATCCGTCAAAGGTGACCACGGCTACCTGCATGGCATCTCCTCGAAGCACGGCACTGGAGATGGAGTGTCTCAGGCACGCTGTACCCAGGTCGCGGGCCAGTCGGCGATCGGTGGCTCTTCACCCTGGGACGGCCACGGCCCTCGCCGGGGCGTGTCCGCGGAGGGGGGGTACCGGCTGAAAGTGTTACAGATCTGGGAGATGTGTGACAGTTTCGGCTTTACCTGTCCTCGGGCGGCGGCCGTGCACCAGGAGCAGGCCGCGGCCCGACTCTCCGTCGGGGCAGGACGAGGGCGGGACGGCGGGCGGTCGTTTCCCGGAGGCCGCGTCCGTGACAGCAAGGTCCCGAGCGGTCCCGCGCTCACCTTCGAGGTCGACTCCTGGGCCACGTTCATAGGCGAGTTGAAGACCGGTCAGCGCCGCGTCTGAGTCAACCAGGTCCCGGTCACGGCCCGTCTTCCGGGTCCGCCGGATCCTTGTCCGCGAGGGTCCGGCGGGCCGCTGACCTCCGTAAAGAACCGGGGGAAAGAACTACCCGCCCGCCCACCCTCCCGCGTCCTCCCGGCCCCCGTCACCCGTCCGAGTGACTGGCTTGCAGGGGCAGGATGCGGACGGTTACGTTCGCCGCGACAACCGCAAACAGATACGGCCCCCGGCCGGGACTGCAATCCCGAACGAGGGCCTGACCGATCAGGAAGTGAACCTCTTCCCGATGGCTGAATCGCAGTTTAACGCGCGCCTGCGCGCCGAGGCCGGAGTTCCGACCTCCGGCGTGATCCACGTACGCACCCGGCTCACCGCCGACTTCACCGTGATCTCCAACGCCCTCGCGCAACGACGCGGCAGCGCGGTCACGATCGGCGTCGCAGCCTACATCCTCTCCCTGCCCGACGGCTCCCCCGTGAGCATCGCCGCGCTGTGCGAGCACTTCACCGAGGGCGAGATTCTGATCTCGCGGGCCCTCAGGGAGCTCGAAGCGGCCGGATATCTGGAGCGCCGCCGCGAGCGACTCTCCGCCGGGCAGATCCGTACCCGGACGTACTTCTACGACGTACCCGGCGGCGGTGTTCCGGATCCCGAGGGGCCTCCAGAGCCGCCGAAGCCGCGTCGGCCGCCTCGGAAGCAGCCCGCCGCTCCGGAGGCGGCGGCGCCCGCTTCCTCGGTCGTGGAGGAAGCGGTGCCCGCTCCGGCCCGGGAGCGGGCGGAGAACCCGGTGTCACTCGCCGACGCCGACCCGCAGGCACTCGCCGTGCTGGCTGCGCTGCGCCGGATCGACCCCCGTCTGGTTCTGTCCGAGCGGGAGGCCGCCCGTCTGGCACCGGCCGTCGCCCGGTGGATGGCGGCGGGTGTGGGAGCGGCGCAGATCACCGAGCTGCTCACCGCACGACTGCCCGACAGTTTCCTGGCTCGTCCGGCAAACGTCCTCGCCTTCCGCCTCCGGGAGACGCCCCTGCCCGCGCCGCCCCCGCTCCCGCAGATCGCGGAACGCCCCGCCGTGCTGCCCTTGCAGACCTGCGACGGCTGCGACCGGGCCTTCCGCGCGCCGGAACCCGGACACTGCCGGGACTGCCGGGACTGCCGGTCCCAGAAACATCTCCGCGCTGCCGGTTGAGGGCGGGTAGTCCTTGGGTACGTCGAAGAGGCCGCCCTCCCGTAGGAGGGGGCCCCTTCGTATCGCCTGGCATCGCGTCGTTCGGCACCGGTCCCTCCCCTCGTGGGGACCGGTGCCGGACGGTGCGAGCGGCGTCGATCCGGGCCGTGTCGGCGGGTCGGCGCGGGATCGAGGTTGATGGACTGTCCGGGCGACGCCCTGTTACTACGCTGCTACTGCATGATCCTGCCAGCCATGGCGCTCGCCGAGGAGGTTCCGGCATCCGGACGAGGGCTTCATCGCAGGTCAGCCGTATAAAGTGAGTTTTCCGGTCCGGATGTTCAAGTGCGAGGGAAGTAAGGGGTGGAGGCCTTGAGTTCCGACTCAGGGGCACGCACAGCCTTCGCGGAGCGTCTCGCGCTGCTGTACAAGGAAGCCGGTAACCCTCCCCTCAAGAGCGTGTCCGAGGCGGTCCTCCGACTTCAGCGGGTCGACGAACGAGGGCGGCCCGTGCGGGTGTCCGTCCAGCGGATCAGCGACTGGCGACGGGCCAGGAACGTACCTGCCCAGTTCGCCGCCCTCGCCGCTGTGCTGCACGTCCTGATCCCCGAAGCGCGGCGCTCGCGGCCCGCGCCGGTGTCCACGGGCCTGTACGACCTGGCCCAGTGGCAGCGGCTCTGGGAGCGCGCCGTGGCCGACCCGGTCGGCGACCCCCCTGCGCCATCCGCCGCGGAGGAGAAGGAACGCCAGTCGGCCGAGGCCGTGGCCGTCCCCGGCGGGGTGTGCCCGTACCGGGGGCTGGCTCCCTACCGTCGGCAGGACACCCGGTGGTTCTTCGGCCGGGAGCGGAGCACGGATGCTCTCGTCGCTCAGCTGCGCGCAGCGGAGAGGACGGGTGGCCTGGTCATGCTCGTGGGCGCCTCCGGAGCCGGGAAGTCCTCGTTGCTGAACGCCGGCCTGGTGCCCACCTTGCAGAACGGCGGACTGAGTGACGAGGGCAGCCGGGCAAGGGAGGTGCTCCAGCTGGTGCCGGGCGCGGATCCCTTCGCCGAGCTGACCCGCCGGATACCCGAGCTCGAACCCGTCGTATCCGCCGCGAAGGAAGCGGCCGCGAAGGAGTCCGGCACTCCGTCCGGTACTTCGCAGTTCGCGCACGCCGTGCGGGAAACCCTCACGGCGTGGGCGCAACGCGAGACGGCCACCGCCGCCCGTCCGGTCGTCATCGTGGACCAGTTCGAGGAGGCCTTCACCCTCTGCTCCGACGAGGCGCACAGGCGCACTTTCATCCAGTTCCTCCACGCCGCGTGCACGCCCGCCGACCCGGGTGGCCCGGCCCCCGTGCTCGTGGTGCTCGGCATACGCGCCGACTTCTACGAGCAGTGCCTCGGGTATCCCGAACTGGCCGACGCGCTGCAACACCGGCACATGGTGCTCGGGCCACTGACCACCGCGGAACTGCGCGAAGCGGTGACCGGGCCGGCCAAGGCCGTGGGGCTGGAACTCGAACCGGGGCTGGCGGAGCTGATCGTCCGGGAAGTGAGCGCCGACGGACCCCGCGGGGCGCACGACGCGGGGGTGCTGCCGCTGCTCTCCCACGCCCTGCTCGCCACCTGGCAGCGACGGAAGGCGGGAAGGCTGACGCTGGCCGGCTACCGCGCGGCGGGCGGAATCCAGGGCGCGGTGGCGGCGACCGCCGAACGGGCCTGGTCCGGCCTGGACCCGGCAGCGCGCACGGCCGCGCGCCTGCTCCTCCTCAGGCTGGTCCGGCTGGGCGAGGACACGCAGGCCACCCGTAGGCGGGGGACGCGACGCCAGCTGGCGGAGGAGTCGACGGACCCCGGCAAGACGGAGGAGTCGCTCGAAGCGCTGGTGCGCGCCCGGCTGGTGACGCTCGACTCGGACACCGTGGAGATCACCCACGAAGCGCTGCTGACCGCCTGGCCGCGGCTGCGCACCTGGATCGACGAGGACCGCAGCGACCATCTGCTGCGCCAGCGGCTGGAGGAGGACGGCCGGGCCTGGGAGGGCTCGAACCGCGACTCCTCGCTGCTCTACCGGGGCTCGCGACTGGAACAGGCCCACAGCTGGGCGAAGTCGGCCGGGAACACCTTCCTGACCCGTAGCGCGGTGGACTTCCTCGCCGCGTCGGCCAGGCTGCGCAAGCGCACGGTGTGGATCAGCCGGGCCGCGGTGTCGACGCTCGTCGTCCTGGCGATCCTCGCCGCCGGCGCGGCGGTGATCGCCTGGCAGCAGCGTAACGACGCCGTGTTCGAGCAGGTGATCGCCGAGGCCGACCGCGTGCAGTACACCGATCCGTCGCTGTCCGCCCAGCTCGACCTGGTCGCCCACCGCCTGCGCCCGGACGACGCGGGCGCGAGCAACCGCCTCATCTCGATCGTGAACGCCCCGCTGGCCACCCCGCTCCTCGGCCACACCGGCGCCGTCTACCTCACCTCGTTCAGCCCCAGCGGAAAGGTTCTGGCCACCGCCAGCTACGACCGCACGGTCCGCCTGTGGGACGTGGCCGACCCCTCCCACCCCGTGCCCCTGGGCAAGCCGCTCACCGGCCACACGAGTTGGGTGAGCAGCGCGGTCTTCAGCCCGGACGGGCACACCCTCGCCAGCGCCGGCGACGACGGCACGGTCCGCCTGTGGAACGTGACGGACCCGAGCCACCCCCGCCCCCTGCACGCCCCTCTGACCGGCCACGGCGGCACGATCTACCTGCTCGCCTTCAGCCCGGACGGCCACACCCTGGCCACCGCCGACGAGAACCACACCGTGCACCTGTGGGACATGACGGACCCCAGCAGGCCGACCGCCCTGGACACCCTGACCGGCCACACCGGCGCCGTACGCTCCCTCGCCTTCAGCCCCGACGGCCGGACGCTGGCGACCGGCGGCGACGACAGCACGATCAGGCTCTGGAACACGGCCGATCCGCGCCACCCGAAGTCCATCCGACCGGTGCTCACCGGCCACGACGGCACGGTGCACTCCGTCGCCTTCAGCCCCGACGGCCGCACCCTCGCCAGCGGCGGCACGGACGACACCATCCGCCTGTGGGACGTGACCGACCCGGACCGCGCGGCGGCGCTCGGCGGGCCGCTGACCGGCCACACCGGTCCCATCTGGTCCGTGGCCTTCAGCCCGGACGGCTCCATGCTCGCCGCCGCCAGCGCGGACAGCACGGCGAGCCTGTGGAACGTCAGCGATTCGGCGTACCCGTCCCAGGTCGGTGAGCCCCTCGCGGGCAGCAGTGGCGAGATGTACGCCCTGGGGTTCAGTCCCGACGGCGCCACCCTCGCCACCGGCAGCGGCGACAACAAGGTCCGGCTGTGGTCGATCCCGACGTCGGACATGATCGGCCGGAGCGGAGCGTTCCGCCCGGACGGCAAGGTCCTGGCCACGGCGGCGCGCGACGGACGGATCCGGCTGTGGAACGTCGAGGCCCCCGACCGTCCCCGGTCACTGAGCGAGCCGTTCATGCCGGGGGACGGCGGCGACCGCTCGCTCGCGTTCTCCCCCGACGGCCACACCCTCGCCGTGCTGACGGCGAGCCGGGCGGTGTACCTGTGGAACGTCACCGACCCGTCCCACCCGGTCTCCTCGGGACCCCCCATCGCCCTGCACACCCGTTTCATGGGCCCCGAAGCGCTGGCCTACAGCTCCGACGGGCGCACCCTGGCCACCGCCTACGACGACCGCACCATCCAACTGTGGAACGTCAGCGACCCCTCCCATGTCGTGCCCCTCGGCGCCCCGCTCAGGGGCCACAAGGGCTACATCAACGCCCTCGTGTTCAGTCCGGACGGCAACACACTGGCCAGCGGCAGCGCGGACGGCACCATCCGCCTGTGGGACGTGACGGACCCGCGTCGCACGACCCCGCTCGGCAAGCCCCTCGCGGGCCACCTGGGTCCCGTCAACTCCCTCACCTACAGCCCGGACGGCCACACCCTGGCCAGCGGCAGCGACGACGACACGGTCCGCCTGTGGAACATCAGCGATCCCAGCAGGGCGACCCGGCAGGGGTCCCCCCTCACCGGTCACACCGAAGCGGTCGTGTCGCTGACGTTCAGCGAGGACGGCCGCACCCTGGCGAGCGGCGGCGACGACAACACGGTCCGGCTCTGGAACATCACCGCCCCGTCCGATGCCGCTCCCATCGGCCAGTCGATGAGCCCCAATGCCAAGACGGGCAATTTCCTGTCGTTCAGTCCCAACAGCCACATGCTCGGGGTATCGAGCGGCGCCGACACCGTCCGACTGTGGAAACTGGATGCCGACGACGCCATTCGGCGCATCTGCTCGACCACTCGGGGTGTTCTGACGCCGGAGAAGTGGCACGAGTACCTGCCCCGGCTCTCGTACGAGCCTCCGTGCGGCCAATGACGTAGTCGTGATCCCGATCACACCGCCTCGTCGCGGCTGAGCAGTCGCCTCCCGCCGGACAAGCAGCCTTGTTAGTCTTGGCCATAGCCCGATCGCTGGTGCATCCCCCGTCGCCAGCGATCGGGCGCTTCTGTGCCGTCGACCACGGCGCCCACCTGCTGCAACTCGCCCCCCCCAATCGCCCCCCAATCGCCCTCCGCTCGCCCCGCACTCGCCCCCGGTCGTCAAGACCTCTTCAGGAGTCGTAGGCTCAGGGTGGAGTCGTTGGGGTCGGTGAGCACCAGTGCCAAAGGCGTACGAAGTGATCGCGGACGACATCCCCCGCAGACTGGCGGTCCGCGCGAACACCCGGCACCAGTGGGAGAAGGACCGAGCCCGCAAGCCGCGGGCCACACGTGCGGAAACCGGAGCCACGGAGCACGACACCGGCCTCGAGCCGCGGGATCTCGTCTTCTTCGCGAAGTACCGCGTGATCAGGGCGGCGAAGGATCTCGCGGACGCGTTCGGCGTCCCCATGGGCACCGAACTCCTCGAACGGACCTACCGGACGCGCCACGCCGCCGAGACCGCGCCGTTCAAGCTCGTGACCTCCTACCTCGTCCGCGACATGATCGCCGCCAACCCCGACCTCCTGGACGAGTCGAAGGAGCCCTGGCCGGGCGGCACCCAGAACCAGCTCTACACGGTGGGCATCGAGCTGGACCGCGTCGAGGAGCGTTTCACCGCCCGTCCGCCGACCCCCGAAGAGGCGGACGAGCTCGAGCTGCCGCCCGGGACGTCGGTGATCCTGCTCCGGAAGACGTCGTACGACATCAATGACCGCATTGTGGACATCTCCGACATCACGCTGCCCGGCGACCGCACGGAGCTGCTCTTCACCACTTCCCTGGAAAGGTGGTGAGTGCTGCCGTGAGCCGGCGCATCATCATCGTCACTGCTGTTCACGCGCCCTCGGCCCGATTCCTGCCGGAGGCGTACAAGTCCCTCCGCGAGCAGCAGCTGCCGGAGGGCTGGGAGTGGCACTGGCTGATCCAGGAGGACGGCAGGACCGACGAGGTCCGCCCCTACGTCCCCGACGACGAGCGGGTGACCTTCGGGCAGGGCCGGCCCGGTGGCCCCGGCATCGCCCGCACGATCGCCCTGGCCCACGCCGGCGGCGAGTACGTGAAGGTCCTGGACGCCGACGACCAGCTCGCCCCGGGTGCCCTGGCCCGCGACTTGGCGGCCCTCGAAGCCGACCCCACCATCGGTTGGGCGACCTCCCGCGTCCTGGACCTCATGCCCGACGGCTCGACGGCCGGTTTTCCCGGCGACCCGGACGACGGGCCCGTCGAGCGCGGAGCCGTGCTCGACTTCTGGAAGGCGAACGGTTTCCGTGCCCAGGTCCATCCGGCGACGCTCTTCGTGCGGCGGGATCTGCTGGTCGCCCTCGGCGGCTGGATGGCACTGCCGGCATCCGAGGACACCGGCCTCCTGCTCGCGCTGAACTCCGTGAGCCGAGGCTGGTTCTCCGCGGCGGTAGGGCTCCTGTACCGCAAGTGGGAGGGGCAGGCGACCGGCCAGGCAGCCCACGTGGACCCGTCCGAGCGCGATGCGCGGATGGCCGTCGTGGAGGAAAGGGCCAGGGCGTTGGCGTCCTTCCAGTGGCGTTATCCGGCCACCTGACTCACTCGATGATGCTGATGGCCTGCGACGGACACCGCTCGGCCGCCTCCTGGACTTCCAGCGGAGCGCTCAGTCGAAGGGCAGTTCCAGCATCCGGATGGCGTTCCCCCGCAGCAGCTTGTACGTCACCTCGTCGGAGAGGCCGGCCACATGCTCCGCCGCCACCTCCTTCGTGTGCGGCCACGTCGAGTCGACGTGCGGGTAGTCCGTCTCGAAGGTCGCGTTGTCCACACCCACGGTCTCGATCGCTTCGATGCCGTGCTTGTCCCGGAAGAAGCAGCAGAAGATCTGCCGGTAGTAGTACGTCGAGGGCGGCTCCGGGATCAGGTCCTTGACCCCGCCCCACGCCCGATGCTCCTCCCACACGTCGTCGGCACGCTCCAGGGCGTACGGGATCCACCCCATCTGCCCCTCGCTGTACGCGAGTTTCAGCCGGGGGAACTTCACCAGGACCCCGGAGAAGAGGAAGTCCATCATCGACGCCATGGCGTTGTTGAAGCTCAGCGAGGCCTGGACGGCGGGGGGCGCGTCCGGGGACGCCGCCGGCATCTGCGACGACGAACCGATGTGCATGTTGACGACCGTCCCGGTTTCCTCGCACGCCGCGAAGAAGGGATCCCAGTAGCCGGAGTGGATCGACGGCAGCCCCAGGTACGTCGGGATCTCGCTGAAGGTCACCGCCCGCACGCCACGGGCCGCGTTACGCCGGATCTCCGCGACGGCCAGGTCGACGTCCCACAGCGGGATCAGGCACAGCGGGATCAGCCTTCCGCCGCTGTCGCCGCACCACTCCTCGACCATCCAGTCGTTGTAGGCGCGGACGCACGCGAGCCCGACCTCCTTGTCGTCGGCCTCCGCGAAGGTCTGCCCGCAGAAGCGCGGGAAGGTCGGAAAGCAGAGCGAGGCCTCGACGTGGTTGAGGTCCATGTCCGCCAACCGGGCCTTCGGGTCCCAGCAGCCTCGCCTCATCTGCTCCCGGGTGATGCCGTCAAGGGTCATCTCGTCGCGGGAGAAGCCCACGGCCGCGATGATGCGCTTGTACGGGAAGAGCTCGCCCTCGTACTCCCACCAGTCGGTCAGCTGGCCGTCCGGATCGGTGGTGAACCGGTACTTCCCGCCGACGTACGCGAGGTCGCCGATACCGGCGGTGAAGGGCTTCGGCCCCTTGTCCCGGTACCTGCTCGGGAGCCACGTCTCGAAGAGGTGCGCCGGCTCGATCACGTGATCGTCCACGCTGATGACCTTGGGCAGTTCCCTGGTGTCGCCGTCCTTGCCGACCATGACCCAACTCCTCACTGCCCCATCCGCAAATCTGACGGACCGTCAGTTCAAGTTAGGCGGTGCTCACCTCGATCGCAAGGGGCAGGCGGGACCGGCCCGGGCCCCGAGCCGGCCGGAGACGGCTCGGGGCGCATGCGCTGACGGTGCTGACAGATCAGCGCGGGCGGTGGGTACTACTTGGTGACGGTGATGACCGCCTCGGTGGTCGCGGCAGTGTGCTGCACGTCGCCCGCGTAAACCAGAAGTCGCTTTCCCTACTTGATGTAGACGAGGCCGTCGGTGGTGATGGTGGGACGGCCGCTGGTGCCGACCACGACGATCTTGACCGTGTGCTTGGCGCTGCTGGACCAGGTCTTGGTCCAGATCGCCTGCCGGTACAGGGTCGTGGCGGACTTCAGGTCGACGGTGGCGACCTTGGTGCCGTCGACGTACACGTATGCCTGGCCGGAGCTGGTGGCGCGGGAGACCACCCAGGCGGCGGAACGGCCGGTGAACGTCCAGGTGAGGGCGGCGCCCTTGGAACCGCTGGAGTAGGACTTGCCGCCGAGGTAGCTGGTGGAGGAGCGGGTGGTCCAGCTGCCGGACTTGGCGGCGGAGCTCTCCTGCAGGATCACGGGGGTGTAGGCGGGCGAGGACGTGCGGTAGTTACCGGCGAAGTCGTAGGCCCCCATCGACCAGGTGGTGGCGGTGCCCGGCTTGGCGGTGCGGCTGGAGCTGGTGACGGTCGGGCCGAACGTGGCCGCGGTCGGCTTCAGCAGCTTGACGGAGCTCAGGGCCTTGTCGTCGGTGGCCTTCCAGCCGAGCGTGACCGGGACGGCGGTGGTGCTGACGGTGCCGGTGCGCAGGGAGAGCTTCGGGGTGGTGGTGAAGGTCGGTGCGGTCGTCTCCGCCACGACGTTCAGCGCGGCGCTGGTCGTCGTCTTCTTGGACTGGTGCACGGCCCGCACGGCGACGGTGTGGCTGCCCAGGGCCAGCGTGGCGGTGGCGGAAGTGGCCGTACCGGAGGTGGTGGCGACGGTCTTGCCGTCGACCAGCAGCTCGAACTTGGAGATGAGCGAGGCCGGTGTGGTGGCCGTCCAGTGGACGGTGATGCCGCCCTTTGTGTAGTACGTCGAGCCCGAAAGGCCCGCACCGCCGACCGAGGTGACCTTCAGTCCCTGCACCGGGCCGGCCGCCCAGGCGCGGATGGTCGGCAACTGGGCGTAGAGGGAGCCGCCGGGGCACTGGGTGTTGTACCCGTCGCGGTGGCCGGAGATCCGGTTGAAGGTGTAGTACTTGCCCGCGGTGAAGCTGGTGCCGGAGTAGTTCGTCTGGGTTGCGCCCGCCTTGAGCTGCACGGTGGTGGCGGGGTCGGCGTTGTACTGGCCGAGCTTCCAGGAAGCCAGGCGGGCGACCGAGGTCAGGGCTGCGTTGCTGGCGTTGGAGGAGACGTAGTTACCGATCACCGCTATGCCCGCGGACTCACGGTTCCAGCCGTAGGTGTGCGCGCCGAACACCGGCAGGTCGACGCCGCCCTTGCGGCCCTCGAAGATCGTGCCGCACTTGTCGACCAGGAAGTTGTAGCCGAGGTCGTTCCAGCCGTTGCCGTTGGGGGCGGGGGCGGTGTGGTACGCGTAGATGGCCCGCACGATCGACGCCGATTGGGAGCAGTCGTAGTCGACCCCATCCGTGTGATGGACGAACACGGCCTTCACATCGGCGATGTACTCCGACGGGTCGGGGCTGAGCGACTCGTCGGCGCCCCAGTCGGCGCGCGAGACGATCGGCGGCTTGGACACGGTGGACGGCGGCGCGGTGGGCACGGTGGCCGACGGGCTCGGGGACGTGCTCGTGCTCGTCGAGGGGGACGCGGATGCCGAGTCGGTGGCAGGGGCCGCGGGCGTGGTGTCGGTCGGGGACGAGGATGCGCTGGTCTGCTCGTCCGTCGGTGTGGCGGTGGTGCCGTCGCTCGGCGAGGCGGAGTCGGTGGCCGTGGCGGTGTCGGTGGCCGTGGCGCTGGGACTGTCCTCGGCGACGAACGCGGCGGGTTCGGTGCCGGCGGCCTTGGCCTCGGCATCGGTCACCACGCCCGGGTCCACGAGGTTGACCTTGAGTCCCTTGGGCAGCGCGGCGGAGTTTCCGTTCTTGCCGACGACCTGCACTTGGACGCCGTCGGAGGGGCCGACCCAGAACGGCTCGGACGCGCCCCGCGCACCGGGGTCGGGCTTCTCCAGCGGGTCGACGTCGACCTCGAGTTCCCGCCAGTCGCTCCACTTGCCGGTCTCAAGGCTACGGGTGCGAACCTGCGCCTTGCCGTCGAACCGCTTGGCAGCACCGTCCCAGGAGACGCCGAGCATCGAGAACTGCTTGGTCTCCGTGCCGGGCAGCTCCCGCTTGCCGCCTGCGGTGCCTTTCAGCGCGAGGTCGTAGACCTTCACCGGTCGCTTGGCCCGGCCTGCCGCGCCGGGATCACCGGAAGGGCTGGCCACGGCGTAGGTCACCACGCCCCCGCCTCCCAGGACCACGGCACCGAGCGTCAACCACGCCCGTCGCTTCATGCTCAGCGGTCTGTACGCATGCGACGTACGACGACTCACGACGAATCCACCCCACAGAAGGCCGGAAAGGCCACAAAGGAAAGTCACTCAGGGCACACCCGTCACTAAGGTGACCCGCCTCCACAGCGCGCCTGGCCCGATAAACGTCACAGGCAAACACGTTGCCGTGACATAGATCACTTCGGCTGCAGTGCGCGGGCGTCGGTCAGCCGCCTTGCCGACCGGAACGACCGGGGCCGGCGGGTCCCTGTGACATTTCTGTGAGACCTGACGCTGATGACCAAGTAGGGAGGGGCAGGGCCCGTGGCACCGCATCAGGGGTCTACCGCCGTGTGTGCTCGACGAACGGTGCGGACGAGGACGGGTTTTGGGCCAGGGAGGCGAGCGCCGCAGCACGCAGGCGCGGGACGCGGAGCTGGGTGCCGCCGTCGCACGGGCCCAGGACGGCGACGAGGCCGCCTTCGCGGTCGTGTACCGGATCGTGCAGCCCGGACTGCTCGGCTACGTGCGCGGGCTGGTCGACCAGGATGCCGAGGATGTGGCGTCCGAGGCCTGGCTGGAGATCGCCCGGGATTTGGGCCGGTTCAAGGGCGACGGCGCCGGCTTTCGCGGCTGGAGTGCGACCATCGCCCGCCACCGGGCCCTGGACCAGTTGCGCCGCCGCCGCAGCCGCCCCGTGATCGCCCCGGTCGATCTGCATCTCGTAGAGCTGCCCGGGCCGGACAGTGCCCACGACCAGGCTCTGGAAGCCCTCTCGACCGAACGCGCACTGGAACTGGTGCGCAGCCTGCCCCGCGATCAGGCCGAGGCAGTGCTGCTGCGCGTCGTCGTCGGCCTGAGCGGTCCGGCCGCCGCCCGCGTCCTCGGCAAGCGTCCCGGCGCGGTACGCACTGCCGCCCACCGCGGGCTGAAGCGTTTGGGCCGCCAACTCGGCGCCTCGGATGCCTCGGATGCCTCGGGTGCCTCGGATGTGACACGAAACGGGGCTCATACGCTGAGGCAGTCGAAGTGAGCAACGAGGGCGCCGGACGCGTAAGACCAACGGGCAACGATCACGCAGGGACGGACACGGGCATGGGTGACCGACACAGCGAGGGCGGAGCACTGGCACATCGGCGCGCTGGTGCAGGAGGCCGCGCGCCCCATGCGGACAACGCGATCGGTTCGACCGGGCTGGAATCGGCGCTCCGCCAGGCGTTGCGCGCGGACGCCCTCGGCGCATCGGGCGAGCAGCGGGCTGTGGCGGCTTTCCGCGCCGCCCGGGACGCCGGCCTGCACAAGGAGGCGCGGACACTTGGACGGGACGACTGGCGGGTGCGACGCAGTCCGATCCCGCGCCGGATGAAAGCCACCGTCGCCCTGTTCGCCGTCAGCCTCAGCCTGGGCGGTGTCGCGATCGCGGCGATCGGCTCGCCCCACTCCGCCGGGGCCCCGCAGGGCGACGCCCCTGGACGACGGCATCCGTCACCGACCGCTCCCCAACCGTCCACGGCAGTGCCGGAAGCGGCCAAATCACCCGATCCTGCCACCTCTGCCACGCCGGACCGCCCGCCCACAGCCAAGGACATCCAGGCCCACTGTCGTGCGTACGCATCGGTGGAGGGCCGCGGCAAAGCGGTGAACTCGACGGCCTGGCAGAGGCTCGTCACAGCCGCCGGTGGTTCGGAGAACGTCGCTGCTTACTGCGCCGACCAGTTGGCACAGACGCAGACGCCGACGGAGACGCAGACGCAGACCGGCGCAGCCAAGGCAAACGGAAAGTCGAACACCAAATCCGATGGCAAGGAGCCCGGGCACTAGCACTCCGGCGAGCCGTCAGGTGTTCCATGACTCGTCGTACGGGTCGTGCGGCACCGGGACCGGCTTCGCGGCGGTGACCTCGATGAACGGGATCGGGCCGTTGTTGACGGGGTCCTTCACCTGCCTGGAGGTGAAGGTACCGGTGATCTGGAGCCAGGTGTCCGGCTGGAGGACCGGCGGGATGTGGCCGGTCAGGCCGATCTTGACCGGCTGGGCGTCGGCGGCACAGCAGTTGAGGGCCATACGGACCAGGTACGGGGTGCCGTCGTGGTCGAGGGCCACGAAGCCGATGAGCTGGATGCGGCGGTCGGTGAGGGTGCGGCCGTGGTCGTAGACCGCCCGGCCCGCGTAGTCCACCACGCTGAGGCGGAGGGGGTCCGTGGTGGGGAGGGGCGGGTAGGCGAGGGGCTGTTGCAGGGCCGTGCCGGTGCGGGTCGCGCTGTAGGAGCCGAGGGCGGGCGGGGCGACCAGGATGAGGGCCAGGAGGGGGAGGATCAGGAGCCAGGAGACCCGGGGTTCGCGGTGGACGTGCGCATGTTCCCCTTGTCGAACTGCCTCTGCCTCACGTTGTCGAGCTGCCGTTGCGTCAGGCTGTCGTACTTCCTTTGCCTCACGCCGCTCGTACCAGACCGTCGCCACCGCCGCCGCGATCAGCACCACGCCCGAGGCCAGCAGCAGCGGCTGGAGACCCGCCTTGACGTAGCGCAGGTAGAGGTCGGTCGCGCCCGCGTGCAGCAGGGCCGCGCCGAGGAGGAACAGGACCGCCGCCTGGGCGAGGCGGTTCACAGGAGCACCGTCCCCGTCAGGACCGACACGGTGACCGCGAGGGCGAAGGTGGCGGGGGCGAAGCGAAAGGCGAAGCCACGGCCGAAGGTGCCCGCCTGCATGGCGAACAGCTTCAGGTCGATCATCGGGCCGACGACCAGGAAGGCGAGCCGGGCCGTGAGCGAGAACTGCGAGAACGACGCGGCCACGAACGCGTCCGCCTCCGAGCAGATCGACAGCAGTACGGCGAGGACCGACAGGGCGAGGACCGCCAGCACCGGGTTGTCGGCCGCCGTGCGCAGCCAGCTCGCGGGCGCGACGGCCTTCAGGGTCGCCGCCGCCATCGCGCCCAGCACCAGGAAGCCGCCCGCGTGCATCACGTCGTGCCGGACCGAACCCCAGAACGCCGCGCCCTTGCTCTGGCCGTCGTGCGGCGCGTGCGTCGGCAGGCGCAGCCAGTCCGCGCGGCCGAGGCGTTGCCACAGCCACCCCATGACGCACGCCACCAGCAGGCTCGCGACGAAACGGGCCAGGACCATCTCCGGGGCGCGGGGGAAGGCCACGGCGGTCGCCGTCAGCACGATCGGGTTGATCGCCGGCGCGGAGAGGAGGAAGGCCAGGGCCGCGGCCGGGGTGACGCCCCGGCGGACCAGCGCGCCGGCCACCGGCACCGACGCGCACTCGCAGCCGGGCAGCACCGCACCCGCCATCCCCGCGACCGGGACCGCCAGGGCGGGACGGCTCGGCAGGGCGCGGGCGAAGAAGGAGGGGGGCACGAAGACCGCGATGGCCGCCGACAGCAGGACACCGAGGACCAGGAAGGGCAGGGCCTGCACGACCACCGCCACGAACACCGTCGTCCAGCTCTGCATCACCGGCGCGGACAGCGCGCGGCGCAGGGGGCCCTGGAGCAGCACCAGCAGGAGCAGAAGCATCGTCAGGGCGAGGGTGGAGTCGAAGCGGCGGCCCTCCTGGTCCCGTTCGTGGTCCCGTTCGTGGTCCCGTTCGTGGTCCCGTTCGTGGTCCCGTTCGTGGTCCCGTTCGGAGGCATCAGGGTCGGCGCGGTGGTCGGCTCCGGGCGGGGCCGAGTTGGTGATCGCCACGGGTCGGGCACCTCCGCTTTCCGTGTTCTCCCTCCCCTTCAGTACGGGGCTGTGGGGAGCGGTGTTCAGCCGCCTGGGACGACTCCTGGAACCACCCGTCCCAGTAAGGCAGTCTTCTCCCTCGTGGGGAGCGTTCCGAATCAAGGTCTGCCGACGGACGTCGGCGCACACATGGTGGTGTGCGGCGACGACGGGCTCGCGCACCGGCTCGCCGCCGAGCTGCGCGGCGTGTACGGCGAGCAGGTGACGCTCGTCGTCCCGCCCTCGGAACGTACGATCCGGCCGCCGGTGGTCGGGCGCGCCCGGGCGGTGTCGGCGGCACTGCTCGACCGGGTGGTGAGCGCGGCCGTCAACCGGGCCGCGGGCAATGGCGGCGGTGGCAGCGGTGGCGGTGGCGGTGGCGGCAGCAATGCCGCCAGTGGTGGTGAACCTGCCCGGCACGAGCGGACCTTGGAGGCCGCCGAGCCCTCCGAGGCCGTGTTCGCCGAGGCGGGCGTGGATCGGGCGGCCGCGCTGGCGCTCGTGTACGACGACGACGAGACCAACATCCGCGCCGCCCTCACCGCCCGTCGGCTCAATCCCCGGCTGAACCTCGTCCTGCGGCTCTACAACCGGCGGTTGGGCCAGCACATCGAGGAACTCCTCGACCAAGCAGCGGCGTTGGCGGCCGCCTCCGATGACAGCACGGCGGCGGGGAGCGACGCCTCCACCACCGTGCTGTCCGACGCCGACACCGCGGCGCCCGCACTGGCCGCGTCCGCCGTCGCCGGCACCACCAAGGTCGTACAGACGGACGGGCTGCTGCTGCGCGCGGTGGACCGGCCGCCGCCGGGTCCCGGGCGGGTGGCCGACCCAGGGCTGGCCACGCTCGCGCTGCTGTCCACGACGAGCAACGACCCGGCCGGCGCCGACGGTTCCGAGAACAGCGGGGAGCACGGGCCGCAGCTGCTTCCGGACGCCGCGGCGGTACGGGCCGCCACCGGGCGCGGGACCGTCGTACTGGAGCAGGTGTCGTACGCCGGACCGTCCGCGTCGGCTTCGGCGGGGCGCGGGATGGGGGCCGTACCGCCGTTCGCCTCGCTGTTCTCGCGGCGATTGCGGTTGTCGCTGGCGGGGATCGCGGGGTGCGTGCTCGCGCTGGCCGTGGCGCTGTGGGTGGCTACCGGGATCCATCCGCTGGGCGCGCTGTATCTCACGCTGCTGGATCTCTTCGCGATCAACGACCCGGCGATCGGGGCGTCCACCGAGCGGCAGGTGCTTCAACTCCTGTCCGGGCTCGTCGGGTTGCTGCTGCTGCCGGTGCTGCTGGCGGCGGCGCTGGAGGCGCTCGGAACGTTCCGGAGCGCGTCGGCGCTGCGGAAGCCGCCGCGCGGGATGGGCGGGCATGTGGTGCTCCTCGGGCTCGGCAAGATCGGTACTCGGGTGCTGACGCGGCTGCGGGAGCTCAACATCCCGGTGGTGTGCGTGGAGTCCGGGCCGGAGGCGCGGGGGCTGGCTACGGCGCGGCGGTTGCGGGTGCCGGTGGTGCTGGGGGACGTGACACAGGAGGGCGTCCTGGAGGCCGCCAAGATCCATCGGGCGCATGCGTTGCTCGCGGTGACGAGTTCGGACACGACGAACCTCGAGGCCGTGCTGTACGCGCGGGCCGTGCGGCCCGATCTGCGGGTGGTGCTGCGGTTGTACGACGACGACTTCGCGACCGCCGTGTACCGGACCCTGCGGGCCGCGCATCCACAGGCGCTCACCCGGAGCCGGAGTGTTTCCCATCTGGCGGCGCCCGCGTTCGCCGGGGCGATGCTGGGGCGGCAGATCCTGGGGGCGATTCCGGTGGAGCGGCGGGTGCTGCTGTTCGCGTCGGTGGATGTGAGTAGGCATCCGCAGCTGGAGGGGAAGACGGTGGCGGAGGCGTTTCGGGCGGGGGCGTGGCGGGTGTTGGCGTTGGATGCGACGGGTTCGCGTTCGGCGGGATCGAGGTCAGGGTCAGGGTCGGGATCGAGGTCAGGATCGGGATCGGGATCGGGATCGGGATCGGGATCGGGATCGGCCGAGGCTGGGCAGGGTGAGTCGGGGCTGGTGTGGGATCTGCCCGACACGTATGTGCTGCGGGCCGAGGACCGGGTGGTGCTGGCGGCTACGCGGCGAGGGCTGGCGGAGTTGCTGGGGAGGCGGGGGCGGGGCGAGGAGTAGGACTGGGCTGGGGAAGGACCGGGCTGGGGAGGGGAGGGCTGGGGAGGGTCACCCCCGCTGCCCTTGCCCTCCCCCGAGCTCTCGGCTTCGCTCAAGCAGGGCGGTCAGTTCCCGAGATGCTTCTCCGCGAACTCCAGCTCCAGTCGTACCTGCTTGATCCGCTCGTCCACGACCAGCGAACCGTGGCCCGCGTCGTAGCGGTACACCTCGTGGACCGCGCCGCGGGTTTCGAGGCGCTTGACGTAGTTCTCGATCTGGCGGATGGGACAGCGGGGGTCGTTGACGCCTGCCGAGATGTAGACCGGGGCCTTGACCTGGTCGACGTACGTGAGGGGAGAGGACGCCTCGAAGCGGTCCGGGACCTCCTCCGGGGTGCCGCCCAGCAGGGTGCGGTCCATCGCCTTCAGGGCCTCCATCTCGTCGTGGTAGGCCGTGACGTAGTCGGCGACGGGTACCACGGCGATGCCCAGGGTCCAGGCGTCCGGCTGGACGCCGAGGCCCAGGAGGGTGAGGTAGCCGCCCCAGGAGCCGCCGGTGAGGACCAGGCGGGAGGGGTCGGCGAGGCCGGAGGTGACCGCCCATTCGCGGACCGCGGCGATGTCCTCCAGTTCGATCAGGCCGACGCGGTGCTTCAGGGCGTCGGTCCAGGCCCGGCCGTAGCCCGTCGAGCCGCGGTAGTTGACCCGGACCACCGCGTAGCCGTGGTCCACCCAGGCCGCCGGGGCCGCCGCGAAGGAGTCGCTGTCGTGCCAGGTCGGGCCGCCGTGGATGTCGAAGACCGTGGGGAGCGGGCCGGTCGCGCCCGCCGGCTTCTGGATCAGGGCGTGGATGCGGCCGCCCGGGCCCTCCACCCACACGTCCTCCACCGGGACCGAGCCCGGGGACTTCAGGCCCGGCGGGTCCAGGACCACCCCGCCCGTCGTCGAGCGGACGGCGGACGGCTCGGCGGACGACGACCACAGGTACTCCACGCTGCCGTCCGGGCGGGCCGTCGCCCCGGACACCGTGCCGGGCGGAGTGGGGATGCTCGCCAGTTCGCTCGTCGTGAGGTCGTAGCGCAGCAGTTCGCTGCGGGCCTCGAAGCCGTGCGCGATCAGCAGCCCGCTGCCGTCCGGGTACCACTCCGCGCTCACGTCGCCCGGCAGGTCCAGCGCCAGGTCCGTCTGCTCGCCCGTCGCGACGTCCCACACCAGGGGCTCCCAGCGGCCGCGTCGCTGGTGACCGATGAGGAGGCGGGTGTCGCCGTCGACCGGGGCGAAGCCGAGCACCTCCAGGCCCAGCTCCCGCGTGCCGCCTTCCGTGTCGTCCAGTTCGGCGACCGCCGTGCCGTCGGGGCGCAGCACGCGCAGCGCCGAGTGCATCGCGTCGCCGTGCTCGGTGTGCTCGATCGCGATCAGGGCGCCGTCGTGCGAGAGGTCGCCGACGCCCGCCGACTCGCGGTGACGGTAGATCTCCGCCGGGGGCTCACCCACGCGCGCGAGGTGGATCGTCGTACCGTCGTCGTCCGTGGAGCGGCCTACGACCGCCGTACGGCCGTCTCTGCCGAGGGCCAGGCCCGCCGGGTACGACGGGTCCAGGCCGGGCGTGGCGAGCTCGTCCTCGCCGCCCGCGAAGGGCTGGCGGCGCCAGACGCCGAACTCGTCGCCGTCCTTGTCGTCGAACCACCAGATCCACGTGCCGTCCGGGGAGAGCACGCCGTCCGTCGTGCCGTTCGGCCGGTTCGTGACCTGCCGCTGCTCGTGTGTCGAACGGTCCCAGGCGTACAGCTCGTACGTCCCCGTGGCGTTCGACACGAACAAGGAGCGGTGCGGTGCGTCCTCCGCCCAGTCGGGCAGCGACACCCTCGGCGCCCGGAAGCGCTTCTCCCAGTCCGGCATCTTCTCGCGCTGTACCTGCTGATCCGGCGAGACGGACCCGTTGCTCTCAGTCATGACCCCATACTGCCCGCACCGCCCGACAATCCGCTGAAGAGGTCCCCAGCCTGTGGATAACTTCGAGAAGTCCCTTTCCGATCCACTTCCGATTTCCTGACTTTCCCCGCCGCCCTCAGCCACTCCCCCCGCCGCCCGCCCCTCCGCGGCCGCCCCGTACCTTTGAAGGCGTGTACCGGTTCCTGCTGACGCCCCGCTGGTGGGGGATCAACGTCTTCGTGCTGCTGGCCATCCCCTTCTGCATCTTCATGGGGTCCTGGCAGCTGAGCCGCTTCGAGTCGCGGGTGGCCGATCACCGCGACGCGACCGAGGAGGCCGCGTCCCAGCGGACGCAGACGGCCCGGCCGCTGGCCGAGCTGCTGCCCGTGGACAAGAAGACGTCCGGCGACCAGGTCACCGCGACCGGCCGGTACGGCAAGCAGCTGCTCGTCCCCGACCGCAAGCTGGACGACAGCAGCGGCTACTACGTCCTGACCCTGCTGCGCACCGACGACGGCAAGGCCCTGCCCGTCGTACGCGGCTGGCTGCCCGGTGACGCCGACCCGGCCAAGGCCCCCGCGCCGCCGACCGGTGAGGTCACCGTCACCGGCTCGCTCCAGGCGTCCGAGACCCCGGGCGACAACGGCGTCAGCGCACAGGGCGGGCTGCCGGCCGGCCAGACCGCGGCGATCAGCTCGGCGTCGCTGGTGAACCTCGTGCCGTACGACGTCTACGACGCGTGGGTCACGCTGAACCGGGGCGACTCGGGGATGAAGGCCGTACCCGCGACCGCCGCGGCGGACACGGGGCTGGACCTGAAGGCATTCCAGAACCTCGGCTACACCGGTGAGTGGTTCGTGTTCGCCGGGTTCGTGATCTTCATGTGGTTCCGGTTGCTCCGGCGCGAGGTGGAGTTCGCGCGGGACGCGGAGCTCGGTCTGGTGACCGAGGAAGAGCAGCACGCGGCGGTCTGACCGCGCCCCGCCCGAATGCCCCCTCAGGACCCCTCAGGACCCCTCAGGACTCCTCAGGACTCCTTACGACCCCGCCAGCAGACCCGTCCGGTAAACCGTCCCCGCGCACGCGTTCGACACCGTCACCGAAACCGTCGGCGATCCCGCCTCTGTGGTGTGCGAGACGACCACGCTGCCGTCGGCCGTGCCGTCCTCGGTGATCAGCTGGGTGGACGTGCCGGTGTCGGTGCCTGTGGTCGTGCCCGAGGCGGAGCTCGCGCCCTCGCTCGGGCTCGGGTCGGCACTGGGCCCGCCGGTGTCGGTGCCGCCGCTGGTGCCGGTGGTGGGGCAGGTCTCGGAGGGCACCCAGGCGAACTTCACCTCGTAGGCGGAGCCGGGTGCGATGGTCAGCTTGGGGACGTAGAGGGAGGGGGCGGGCAGGCCGGCGGCCGCGTCGCCCGCGGCATGCTCCACGACCGTGATCTTGGTAGCGTCCGCGGCGCCCTGGGCGAGGGGGGTGACGCTGCCGGGCCCGTTGACGGTACAGCCGGTGGTGGAGACGTTGGTGACGCGGAAGGTGCCGTAGACGATGCCGGCCGAGTCGGGGACCTCGGCGGTCGCGGTGGCGGAGCCGAGCTGGTCGGCCTTACAGACGGGGGCGGTCGCCGTACTGGTGGCCGTCGGGTCGGCGCCGCCGGACGCGCCGGTGGTGGTGCCGGTCTCCTTGCCCTTCCCGGTGTCCTTCGGATTGTCCTGGCCCGTGCCGGAGGCCTTGCCGCCGGAGCCGCCGGAGGTGTTCGCCCCGCCGTCCGGACCCTTGCCCGAACTGGCGCCGCCCTGCACCTGGGAGCTGTTGGCCGCGATCGACGGGTCGGCGTCGGAGCCGGCGGAGTTGGACACGTGCACCAGGGCGGGGATGGCGGTGCCGACGAAGAGGGCCGCGGCCGCCATGCCGACGGCGGCTTGCCGCTTGCGCGCGCGGCGGGCGGGCACTGCCCGTCGCAGGCGGTCCAGTGTGCCGTCGCGCGGCTCCATCTCCTGGACCGCCTGGTGCAGCAGACTGCGCAGTGCCAGCTCGTCCGAGTCGAGCCCGGAGGGGCTCTTTTCGTCAGGGCTGTGGTTCACGGTTTCGTTCCCAGCGTGCGATTGCTTCGGCTCTTGCTTGTGCGGCGGCGTCATCGGCTCGTGCCACGCGAACGGCTCGTGTCGCTCGTGGGAATCCCTGCCCTCGGCTTCGTCCCTCACGCCGACGCCTCCATCGCGATGCGCAGGGCCGCGATACCGCGGGAACCGTACGCCTTCACCGAGCCCAGCGATATCCCGAGCGTCTCGGCGACCTGGGCCTCGGTCATGTCGGCGAAGTAGCGCAGCACCAGGACCTCGCGCTGGCGGCGCTGCAGGCCCTTCATCGCCTTGATCAGGGAGTCGCGCTCCAGCTGGTCGTACGCCCCCTCCTCGGCGCTCGCCATGTCCGGCATCGGCTTGGAGAGCAGCTTCAGGCCGAGGATGCGGCGGCGCAGGGCGGAACGCGAGAGGTTGACGACCGTCTGGCGGAGATAGGCGAGGGTCTTCTCCGGGTCGCGGACCCGCTTGCGGGCGGAGTGGACGCGGATGAAGGCCTCCTGGACGACGTCCTCGCAGGAGGCGGTGTCGTCGAGGAGGAGCGCCGCGAGACCCAGCAGCGAGCGGTAGTGGGCACGGTAGGTCTCGGTGAGGTGATCGACGGTGGTGCCGGCCGCCGCCGCGTCGTCGGCGCCGTCACGCTGGGTCGGTATGCGGGTGGGCCGCGCTGCGGGCATGGGCGCGATCACCGGCATCCCACCGGGCATGCGGGGCCGTCGGGGCGGCCGCAGCGCAGTGCCGCGCGTCGCCGTTGAGAATTCGAGTACCTCTGCCACGCCAGTTGGACACGCTCCCCCCTGTGAGGGTTGTACGTGCCGGGCGTCACTTTTGCGTCAGCCGTGACGGCCGACGCGACCGGCAACGTTCTCGCGTCAGGCAGCACAACTGACATTGCCTCAAATGCCCTCATGCGTACCGCTCTTCCCCTATGTCCCATACGGTGGGCGTCCCCACGCCCACACCACGGCGTCCCCACGCCTGGATCACACGCGTCCCCACGTCCCGGAAGGGCGACCGCAAAGACGCTCCCCGCCCTCGGCGCGGTTGCGGAGGGCGGGGAGAAAATCTTCGGTTGTACAGGCCCATGATTCAAGTGGTCCGGACCATGGGTCCGCTCACACCGGATCACATCCGACCCATATGCGACCCATATCCGACCGACACCTGACACACAGCCAGCTCACAGATACTACGAACCCTCGCACGCCTGCCGCCAGGCGTTTTCCGTCCGCCCCAGGGCCTCAGGAGAACTCGGCCGCCACCAGCTCCGCGATCTGCGCGGTGTTGAGCGCGGCTCCCTTGCGGAGATTGTCCCCGCACACGAACAACTCCAGCGCTGTGGGGTCGTCCAGCGACCGCCGCACCCGCCCGACCCAGGTCGGATCGGTGCCCACCACATCGGCGGGCGTCGGGAACTCGCCGGCGGCCGGGTCGTCGCACAGGACCACCCCGGGCGCCGTGGCGAGGATCTCGCGGGCCCGGTCGACGGTGACCTCGTCCTCGAAGCGGGCGTGGACGGTGAGGGAGTGCGTGGTGACGACGGGCACCCGTACGCACGTCACCGCGACGGGCAGCCCCGGCAGTCCGAGGATCTTGCGGGACTCGTCCCGCACCTTCATCTCCTCCGACGACCAGCCGTCCGCACGCAGCGACCCGGCCCACGGTACGACGTTCAGCGCCACCGGCTCCGGGAACGGCCCGGTGTTGTCCCCGACGGCCCGCCGTACGTCACCGGGCTTGGTCCCCAGTTCCGTGCCGGCGACCAGGGACAGCTGCTGCCGCAGGGTCTCGATGCCCGCCCGCCCGGCCCCGCTGACCGCCTGGTACGACGAGACGACCAGCCCGCGCAGCCCGAACTCGGCGTGCAGCGCGCCCAGCGCCACGATCATGGACAGGGTCGTGCAGTTGGGGTTGGCGATGATCCCGCGCGGACGCACCCGCGCCGCGTGCGCATTGACCTCGGGCACGACGAGGGGCACGTCCGGGTCCATCCGGAAGGCGGCCGAGTTGTCCACGACCACCACGCCCTTGGCGGCGGCGACCGGTGCCCACTGCGCGGCGACCTCGTCGGGCACGTCGAACATGGCGACGTCGATCCCGTCGAAGGCCTCCTCCGCCAGGGCCACGACCTCGACCTCCTCCCCACGCACGGCCAGCTTGCGGCCGGCCGAGCGCGGGGAGGCGATCAGACGGATCTCGCCCCAGATGTCCGCGTGCTGGGACAGGATCTGGAGCATGACGGTGCCGACGGCGCCGGTCGCTCCCACGACCGCCAGCGCCGGCCGTCCGGGGCGTCCGGTTCGGGCCATCAGCGGCCCGTGCCTCCGTAGACGACGGCCTCGTCGCTGTCGGAGTCCAGTCCGAAGGCGGTGTGCACGGCGCGGACGGCCTCCGGCACGTCGTCGGCGCGGGTGACGACCGAGATCCGGATCTCGGAGGTCGAGATCAGCTCGATGTTCACGCCCGCGTCGGACAGCGCCTCGAAGAAGGACGCCGTGACTCCCGGGTTGGTCTTCATGCCGGCGCCGACCAGGGAGATCTTGCCGATCTGGTCGTCGTAGCGCAGCGAGTCGAAGCCGATGCCCGCCCGGTTGCGCTCCAGCGCGTCGATGGCCTTGCGGCCCTCGGTCTTCGGCAGCGTGAAGGAGATGTCCGTCAGGCCGGTGGCGGCGGCGGACACGTTCTGCACGACCATGTCGATGTTGACCTGGGCATCGGCGATGGTGCGGAAGATCGCGGCGGCCTCGCCCGGCTTGTCCGGCACGCCGACGACCGTGACCTTGGCCTCGGAGGTGTCGTGCGCGACACCCGAGATGATGGCCTGCTCCACCTTCTTGTCCCCTTGCTTCGGCTCGTTGCTGACCCAGGTGCCCTGCAGTCCGGAGAAGGACGAGCGCACATGGATCGGGATGTTGTAGCGGCGGGCGTACTCCACACAGCGGTGGAGCAGCACCTTGGAGCCGGACGCGGCGAGCTCCAGCATGTCCTCGAAGGAGATCCAGTCGATCTTCTTCGCCTTCTTCACCACGCGCGGGTCGGCGGTGAACACGCCGTCGACGTCGGTGTAGATCTCGCAGACCTCGGCGTCGAGGGCGGCGGCGAGGGCCACGGCCGTGGTGTCGGACCCGCCACGCCCCAGCGTGGTGATGTCCTTCTTGTCCGCGCTGACGCCCTGGAACCCGGCGACGATGGCGATGTTGCCCTCGTCCAGCGCGGTGCGGATCCGGCCCGGCGTGACATCGATGATCCGGGCTTTGTTGTGGACCGAGTCGGTGATGACGCCTGCCTGGCTACCGGTGAACGACTGGGCTCCGTGCCCCAGGTTTTTGATCGCCATGGCCAGCAGTGCCATGGAGATTCGCTCTCCGGCGGTCAGCAGCATGTCGAACTCACGCCCGGCAGGCATCGGAGATACCTGCTCGGCGAGATCGATCAGCTCGTCCGTCGTGTCGCCCATCGCGGAAACGACGACGACCACCTGGTGGCCGTTCTTCTTCGCTTCCACGATTCGCTTGGCGACGCGCTTGATGCCCTCGGCATCGGCTACGGAGGAGCCTCCGTACTTCTGCACGACAAGGCCCACGTGCGCTCCTCGCTCAGTTCGTCTTCTTTCCCGCACATACATTGGAGTACTGCGGGTCGGCTCAGTCTAACGAGCGTCCGAATTTCACCTCTGCGGTACCGCATGGTGAGATGTCCGGCCGCCCGTTCCAGAACACTCCCTGCCCACTGACACCAATGACACACAAGTGACTGCTGTGAATTAAGTTTCAAGCACTGGCCTGGGTGCAGTCACGAGGGAGGACTCTCCCGAACCCATGGTGGAGCGGGCTGCACCAGGGCAGCATGCCGTGGTGTGACAAACGATCTGCTGCTGGCCGGGATCGTGCTGCTCGGATCCTGCGTGCAGTGGCTCACCGGTATGGGCTTCGCCCTCGTGGCCGTCCCAGGCCTCGTCCTCCTGCTCGGCGCGGCCGACGGAGTCGTACTCGCCAACTGCGCCGCCGGGGCCATCAGCGTCGTAGGCCTCGCGGGCGGCTGGCGCCGGGTGCGGGCGGGCGCGATGGTGCCCCTGTGCGCGGCGGCGGCGTGCACGGTACCGGCGGGCGCCTGGTTGACCCGCCAACTTCCCGAGCCCGCCCTGTTCTTGTTCATGGGCACCCTGGTCACGGTCGCCGTACTCCTGGTCCTCCGAGGCGCCCGACTCCCCACTCTGCGCGGCAGGAAGGGCGCGGTCGCCGCCGGCGTGGTGGGCGGCTTCATGAACTCCGCGGCGGGCGTGGGCGGTCCGCCGGTGTCCCTGTACGCGGTCAACGCGGGTTGGACCGTACGGGAGTTCGTACCGAACGCGCAGTTCTACGGCGTCGTCGTCAACGCGTTCTCGGTGGCGGCGAACGGGGTGCCGCAGCTGAGTGCGCCGAGGTGGGCCGCCGCCGTGGCGGCGATGGTGGCGGGCGGATTGATCGGCAGGGGGCTCGCTCGACGGATACCCGAGAAACGGGCCCGCCTGCTCGTGCTGCTGCTCGCCCTGGCGGGCGGGGTGACGACGTTGGGGAAGGGGATGTGGGGGCTCTGACAGTGCCGCAGGCCGGAGGGCGGGTGTCGCTACTGCTTGGCCGGTCCCAGCCCCAGCGACCCGCCGATCTCCTCCGCCATCACCCGGCCGGCCTCGATCTCCAGAGCGTCGTCGCCCATGTCCTGGTCCGTGTCCAGGCCGTCCAGTTCCTCCAGGGGCTGGTTCAGGCGGATGTGGGCGAGGACGGAGTGCAGGGCCCTGAGGCTGGCCGAGGCCGTGGTGCCCCAGTTGGAGAAGTAGGAGAACTGCCACCACCAGAGGGCTTCCGTGGTGCGGCCGGCGCGGTAGTGGACCATGCCGTGGCGCAGGTCGGCGATGACGTCCGCCAGGTCGTCGGAGATACGGGCCGGGACGGGCGCCTTGCGGGGCTCGTAGGGGTCGAAGACCTCCGAGTAGACGTCGATCGGCTCCAGGAGGCGGGCGAGGTTCTCACGGAGATCGTCCACGTCCGGTTCCGGGCCCGGGTCGGGCTCGTAGCGCTCATCGGGGACGATGTCCTCGTGCGCGCCGAGCCGGCCGCCGGCCAGGAGCAGCTGGGAGACCTCCAGGAGGAGGAAGGGGACGGCCGAGTCGGGCTCGTCGCCCTTCGCGACCTCCGTGACGGCCACCAGGAAGCTCTCGACCTGGTCCGCGATCTGGACCGCGAAGTCGTCCGGGTTCTGCTCGGTCGCGTGCAGCGTGGCGTCAGACATCTAGGAGTCGTCTCCCCTCGAAGGCGCGGCCGAGTGTGACCTCGTCCGCGTATTCCAGGTCGCCACCCACCGGGAGGCCGCTGGCCAGGCGGGTGACCTTCAGGCCCATGGGCTTGATCATGCGGGCGAGGTACGTCGCCGTCGCCTCGCCTTCGAGATTCGGGTCCGTGGCCAGGATCAGTTCGGTGACCGTCCCGTCGGCCAGGCGGGCCAGGAGTTCCCGTATCCGAAGGTCGTCGGGACCGACCCCCTCGATCGGGCTGATCGCGCCGCCGAGGACGTGGTAGCGGCCGCGGAACTCACGGGTGCGCTCGATGGCCACGACGTCCTTCGGCTCCTCGACGACACAGATGACCGTGGGGTCGCGGCGGGCGTCGCGGCAGATGTTGCACAGCTCCTCCTGCGCGACGTTGCCGCAGGTCGCGCAGAAGCGGACCTTCGCCTTCACCTCGAGGAGGGCGTGCGCGAGGCGGCGCACGTCCGTCGGTTCCGCCTGGAGGATGTGGAAGGCGATCCGCTGCGCGCTCTTGGGACCGACGCCGGGAAGCCGCCCCAGCTCGTCGATGAGGTCCTGGACCACGCCTTCGTACAACGGACTGCCCTTCCTGGGTCTTCAGGGTCTTTCAGTACGTACCGTAGTTGGCCGCCGCCCGTTCGAGAAAGGCGGTACGGGCCTCACTCGGTACGAACGTCAGAACGGCAGGCCGGGGATGCCGCTGCCGCCGCCCAGCCCCTGGGCCAGCGGGCCGAGCTTCTGCTGCTGGAGGGTCTGCGCGTTCTCGTTGGCCGCGTGGACGGCCGCGACGATGAGGTCGGCGAGGGTCTCGGTGTCGTCCGGGTCCACCGCCTTCGGGTCGATCTTCAGGGCGCGGAGCTCGCCGGAGCCCGTCACGGTCGCCCTCACCAGGCCGCCGCCCGCCTGGCCGTCGACCTCTGTCTGCGCCAGTTCCTCCTGCGCCCGCGCCAAGTCCTGCTGCATCTTCTGGGCCTGCTGGAGCAGCTGCTGCATGTTGGGCTGGCCACCACCGGGAATCACGATCAGCTCCTGGTTTCGTACGGCTGTCGGAGCGGGGATTTCCCCGCCTGGCACGAGCCTACGTGGTCCAGGCAGGCATCGCTCCAGCACTCTTTCGAGTGAGTTGATTGTCCGCCCTATACCTGATCAAGGCCCCCGTCCGGGCGGAAAAGCAATGAAACCTTCCTCTTCGCCACCCATTGGGCGGTAGGAAGGTGCGGCGCACCAGCATCAGATGTCACGGTGTCGCGGTGCGCGGTGTGACGCAACGTGATCGGTCGGGATCAGTAGGGAGTGCCGGGTGGGTCAGCCGGAGATGCAGCCCGAGGGTCCGCCTCAGGACGGGCGGGGCGAGGGTGCGGCCGGGCTGCGGCCGGGCGATCTGACCGGGCGGGCGTTTCCGCTCGGGGACTGGGGCGAGCCGGCGGAGCGGCTGGACGAGCTGTACCGGTGGGCGGAGCGCGGGGCCCTGGAGACCGCGGCCTGGTACCTGTCCGACCGGATGTGGAAGCGGCGGGGCGCGCGGGTGCTGCGCACGGGTGCGGCGGCCGGGGCGGTCTCGGGGGCCGCGCTGCCCTTCCTGGACCTCACCGGAGTCGTCAACGGGTTGGCCCCGTGGGGATATCTGGCGCTGCTGCTCGCGGGGGCGTGCGTGGGCGTCGACCGGTTCTTCGGGGTGACGTCGGGGTGGATAAGGGACGTGGCGACCGCGCAGGCGGTCCAGCGGCGGCTTCAGATGTTCCAGTTCGACTGGGCGTCGGAGAGCGTGCGGGAGGTGCTGGGTCCGGCGGAGGGCACGGCGAGCGAGGCCGCCGACCGGTGTCTGGGGGTGCTGCGAAGGTTCACGGAGGACGTGACCGAGCTGGTGCGGGCGGAGACCGCCGACTGGATGATGGAGTTCCGTACCGGGTCGGCGCCGCTGGGCATCCAGTCGACGATGGCCGCCGTGCCCCGGCAGGACGCCGCGGGCGGGCAGGGGCGCTTCCCCCTGCCGCCGGGTCCGGCCCGGCCGAACATGCCCAGACAGCGCCCGCCCGAGCCCAGGTGACCCGGGGGCAGCGGGCCTGGGCGAAGCCCTAGGCGCAGAGCTTCATCCCCTCCGGTGTCCAGCACGGTATGTGCCCGTGGGTGCGGATCACGTCCTGGCCGTTTCCCCGTGCCAGGTAGGTCAGGAAGCTCGACGCCAGGGAGTCGGCCGGGGGCCGGCCGTAGGTGTAGGCGTACTCGATCTCCCGGTAGGGGTAGGCGCTCGTGCCGTGTTCGATGGCGTCGACGGACGGCGGGTCGGCGTCGAGGTTCAGGTGGTGCAGGCCCGGTGCCCGGTCGGCCGCATTGAGTTCGCTGTAGCCGATCGCGCCGGGGAGTTCGGCGACCTTCGCCAGGACCTGGTCCGTCGAGTCCAGCTCGCAGCGGGTCACCGGTGCCGTCGGGTCGTCCTTGTGGACGCAGTCGACGGACGAGTTGGCGATCTCGCCGCGGCCCAGTACCCGGCGCTGGAAGACCTGCCGGGTCCCCGAGTTGGCGTCGCGGCTGACCAGGTGCACCGGCAGGTCCGGCCCGCCGAGCTGCCGCCAGTTGGTGATCTCGCCGCGGTACAGGCGCCGTACGTCCCGCGTCGACAGGTTCTTCAGCGGGACGTCGTCGTTGACGACGAGCGCGAAGACCGACACCGCGATCCGGTTCTCCCGCAGCTCGGGCATGTCGCTGGGCTTGGGGCCGTCGGAGAGGGCCACGACGGGCGGCGCGCCCTTGCCCTGCGCACCGGCCGCCGCCAGCTCCCGTACACCCGCCGTCGAGCCATGCGCGTCGATCACGACGGTCGCACCTTCGCAGTCCCGCTGGTACTTCTGCGCGACCTCCTTCAGCACGGGCGCGAACGCGGTCGAGCCGGTGACCGTCAGAGTGCCGTGGGCGCAGCCGATGGGCGGCGGGGTGTCGTCGCGGGTGACGACGATGCCGGCGAGGGTGAGGACGCTGAGCGTGAGCGTGATGGTGATCAGCCGGGCCGCGCGGCTGAACAGGGGCGGCTTCTCGTCCGGGGTCGCGCTGCGGTTGGGGTGCACCTCGCCGTCCCGGATGCCGCCGCTCAGCCGGATCTCGCGGCCCACGTCGCCGCCGGAGAGCAGCACGAGCAGCTTGAAGTGGTCGCCGCGGTTGAGCGGGACGCGCGGGATGCGCAGGGTATTGCCCTCGTAGCCGAGGCCGGCGGCCGCGGTGAAGTGGTCCATGAGGTGGTCGGTCTCGGGCGGCTGGGTGACCGAGACACCCCGGATGGTGCGGTCGGTGAACACCGCGGTCAGGCCGTGGAGTTCGCGTCCGGTGTAGTCGCTGTCGACGATGCTCTGCGAGCCGTCGTTCTCTATCCGCAGCAGGACGAGCGTGGCGTCGGTCATGCCGGGGGCCTCGTCGAACAGCCCCAGCCGTCTGTTGGCCCGCCCCGATCTGACGTCGTCCCCGATCGGGTTGTCCATCTGTACGCGGTAGCCGATCCGTTTGCGCCGCGGCACCCGGCGCTCGTACCAGACCATGACGCCGGACGCGACGATACCGAGCACCGCCGTCCCGACGGCCACGACGTTCTCTGCGCTCAGCCACTCCACAGTGGGTTCCCCCGCCACTCCCGGAGCCGGATCGTGGGGTCACCGTACGGCTGTCCGAAAGGGCATTCCAGGCCGCACCGCCGAAGTTCGCCGTACGTTCAACTTCCCTGCTGGAACAGGTACTTCATCTCTGCCTGAGGTACGTCAGCTTCTCCCCCGTGCTCGTGTTCACGCGCTCCAGGCTGCCGTCCGGCAGCAGGGTGATCTCGGTGGCCGCTCCCGGCGAGCAGGAGGAGCGGGGTTCGCCGGACGCCACGGTGGACGGGCCGATCTCCAACGGGCCGTCCACGCCCGGCTTCTGGGCCAGCGGCGCCGTGAACTCGCAGTGGTAGGTGCCGTTCCCGGCGGGACCGTCGGCGACCAGGGTGAGGACCGCCTCGCCCACCTCGCCCTGCCGGATCGTCAGCCGGCGGGTGTTCGCGCCGTCGGCGTTGTCGATCGTCGCGGCCCAGGTGCCGAGGTACCCCTCAGGGACGGCTCCGTCGCCGGGCGACTCGGAACTCGGCGGTTCCGTCCGGGACGGCTCGGGGGTCGTGGGGTCCGGCGAGGTGCGCGCGTCGGTGGCCGGCGAGGCGGTGGGGCCCGCGGCGGGGCTGCCGCCCCCGCTCATCAGGCCGTACACCGAACCGCCCGCGGCCAGCGCGACGACCAGGGCGACCACGACGAGGAGAGCCGTGGAGCGGCCGCTGCGGCGCTGCGGTTCCTGGAGGACGCCGGGTGGATGGAGCGCGGTCGCGCCGAGGGGCGGGGGGCCGCCGTACGGCTGGGTGGGGCCGGGGTTGCCGTAGGGGTTGTACGGCGCCGGAACAGCGGCGGGAGCATCCTGGGGGTAGCCGTAGGCCGGGTGCTGCTGGGGGTGCTGCGCGGGATGGCCGTAGGCGGGGTGCGCAGGCGCCGGTGCCGCCGCGTTCGGCGGCGTCGCCACCGGCGTCGGCTGGCGCCCCGGGCCTGCCGTGTCCGCCGGGGGGACGTCGTCCGCGGCGGACGCGTGCTCGGGGGCGGCCTCCGGGGCAGGCGCCGCCCCCTGCGGGTCCTCCGTCTCCAGCAACCGCACGGCGTGCCGGCCGAGCTGGGCCACCAGCGCGCCCGGCAGCCAGGGATCGCGGGAACGTCCGCCGGAGACGGTGTCCTCGGCGCCCGTCCGCTCCAGGATCGTCTCGAGCGACGGCCGGGCCGCCGGGTCCTTCTTCAGACAGTCGCGTACGAGGTCGGCGATGCCCTCGGGCACGCCCGCCAGGTCGGGTTCCTCCTGGGCGATGCGGAACATCAGGGCGTGCACCCCGCTGTCGGCGGAGCCGAAGGGCAGGGCGCCGGTCGCGGCGTACGCGAGCAGCGAACCGAGGCAGAACACGTCGCACGCGGGCGTGACGCGGTCGCCGCGCACCTGCTCGGGCGCCATGAAGCCGGGCGAACCGACGAGCGAGCCGGTGCGTGTCAGACCGCTCTCCGTCAGCGTCTCCATCGCCCGCGCGATCCCGAAGTCGATGACCCGGGGACCGTCGATGGTCACCAGCACGTTGGACGGCTTGAGGTCGCGGTGGATGATCCCGGCGGCGTGGATGTCCTGCAGAGCGTGGGCGAGCCCGGCGGCGAGGATCCGTACCGAACGCTCGGGCAGGGCTCCGTGATCACGCCCGACGACCTGCTGGAGGCTGGGCCCGGCGACATACCCGGTGGCGACCCACGGCACCGCGGCCTCGGTGTCCGCGTCCAGCACCGGCGCCGTCCAGTGCCCGCCGACCCGCCGCGCGGCCTGCACCTCCTGCCGGAACCTCGCCCGGAACTCCTCCTGCGCGGCCAGCTCCGGGCGCACCAGCTTCACCGCGACCGTGCGCCCCCGGTCGGACCGCGCGAGGTACACGTGCCCCATCCCGCCGGCCCCGAGCCGCGCCAGCAGCCGGTACGCGCCGATCCTCGGCGGCTCCCCGGGCGCCAGTTCCTCCATGGCTGCGCCGCCTTCCCCCCATAGGTGTGCAACGCACCGAGAATAGTGCGGTCCCGAGGGGAGCCGTCGGAAGCGGTGTCCACCGCTCCGTAACAGCCGTTGCGGGCGAAGGCAGCGAGGTCGGGCACGACGGGTGGCCTGGACAACCTGTCGCGGAAACCCCCTGTCCGCAGACAGGACGCCGATACCGCTTCCGCATCGCGGACATTTACGCTCACCCGCATGACCCCTCAGACCGACCCCCAGGCCGGCGCCGCCGTGAAGGCCGCGGACCGCGCGCACGTCTTCCACTCCTGGTCCGCCCAGGAGCTCATCGACCCGCTCGCCGTCGCAGGCGCGGAGGGGTCGTACTTCTGGGACTACGACGGCAACCGCTACCTCGACCTCACCAGCGGGCTCGTCTTCACGAACATCGGCTACCAGCACCCGAAGGTCGTCGCCGCGATCCAGGAACAGGCCGCGACCCTGTCCACGTTCGCGCCCGCCTTCGCCGTCGAGGCACGGTCCGAGGCGGCCCGGCTGATCGCCGAGCGCACCCCCGGCGACCTGGACAAGATCTTCTTCACCAACGGTGGCGCCGACGCCGTGGAGCACGCGGTGCGCATGGCGCGGCTGCACACCGGACGCCCGAAGGTGCTCTCGGCGTACCGCTCGTACCACGGTGGTACGCAGCAGGCGATCAACATCACCGGTGACCCGCGCCGGTGGGCGTCCGACGGTGCCGCGGCCGGGGTCGTGCACTTCTGGGCGCCGTTCCTGTACCGCTCCCGCTTCTACGCCGAGACCGAGGAGCAGGAGTGCGCGCGGGCGCTGGAGCACCTGGAGACGACGATCGCCTTCGAGGGGCCGTCGACGGTCGCCGCGATCATCCTGGAGACCATTCCGGGCACGGCCGGGATCATGGTCCCGCCGCCGGGCTACCTGGCCGGCGTGCGGGAGATCTGCGACAAGTACGGGATCGTCTTCATCCTGGACGAGGTCATGGCCGGGTTCGGGCGCACCGGTGAGTGGTTCGCGGCCGACCTGTTCGACGTGGTGCCGGACCTGATGACCTTCGCCAAGGGCGTGAACTCCGGATATGTGCCGCTCGGCGGGGTCGCGATCTCCGGCGCGATCGCGGAGACGTTCGGGAAGCGGCCGTACCCGGGCGGTCTGACGTACTCCGGGCACCCGCTGGCCTGCGCGGCCGCCGTCGCGACGATCAACGTGATGGCCGAGGAGGGCATAGTCGAGAACGCGGCGAAGCTGGGCGCGTCCGTCGTCGAGCCGGGGCTGCGGGAGCTGGCGGAGCGGCACCCGAGCGTCGGCGAGGTGCGCGGCGTCGGCATGTTCTGGGCCGTTGAGCTGGTCAAGAACCAGCAGACGCGGGAGCCGCTGGTGCCGTACAACGCGGCCGGTGAGGCGAACGCGCCGATGGCCGCGTTCGGCGCCGCCGCGAAGAAGCACGGCGTGTGGCCCTTCATCAACATGAACCGGACGCACTTCGTGCCGCCGTGCAATGCCGGCGAGGCCGAACTGAAGGAGGGGCTGGCCGCTCTGGACGCCGCGCTCTCCGTGGCCGACGAGCACACGGAGTAGGCGCCTCACCCGGGCGGCCCGGGAACCCGAACGCGTAAGGTGGCGTGCTCGTAGATGTACACGAGCGACGCGGACGAGCACGCCCCTTCCACGTGACGAGGGAGACACCCTGACCATGCCCGGCCCCAGCGGCAACGGCGCCGTGACCCGCAGCACCCTGCGACAGCAGATCGCGGACGCCCTTCGTGACGAGGTGCTGGCCGGGCGGCTGCAGCCGGGGCAGGAGTTCACGGTGAAGGAGATCGCCGAGCAGTACGGGGTCTCCGCGACCCCGGTGCGCGAGGCGCTCGTCGATCTTTCCGCGCAGGGCCTCCTGGAGGCCGACCAGCACCGCGGTTTCCGCGTGCACGAGTACTCGTTCGAGGACTTCCGGGGCATCATCGAGGCCCGCGGACTGGTCGTCGAGGGCATGTTCCACGCGCTCGAATCCGGCCACAAGGGCTTCCAGAACCTCGATGACCCGCGGGTCGCCGCCGCCGTGGCGGGGGTGCGCCGGCGCGGCGAGGAGGCACAGCGCGCCGCCGACGCCGGTGACCTGATCGTCCTGATCGGTTACGACCTGCGGTTCTGGCGCGAGCTCAGCTCCCTGTTCGGCAACCCCTACCTGGTCGACTTCCTGCACCGGCTGCGGGTGCAGTCCTGGGTGTGCACGGTGCAGCACCTGCGCCGGGTGGCCGACCTGCGCGGCCACCTGTGGTCCGGCCACACCCGGCTGGTCGACGCCCTCGCTCAACGCGACACCGCCGCCGCCCGATCGATCGTCGCGGAGTACAACGCGCACTCCCTGGCCGTCATCGAGCGAGTGGCAGGCGGATGAGCGGCCCGGGCACCGGACGGATCAGCGCCGCCGGGGGGAGCACCATCGAGCTGTCCGTCATCGTCCCCGCCTACAACGAGGAGCAGCGGCTCGGCCCGACGCTCGACGCGATCACCCGCTATCTGGGCGAACCCGAGGGCCGTTGGGGCGAGTGGGAGGTCGTGGTCGCCGACGACGGCTCCACCGACGCCACCCGCGAGATCGTCGCCGCCCGCCGGGACCCCCGGATCCAGCTGGTCACCAGCCCCCGCAACCGGGGCAAGGGCCACGCCCTGCGGCTCGGCGTCGCCGCCTCGCGCGGTCGGCGCGTGCTGCTCACGGACGCCGACCTGGCGGCACCGATCGAGGAGTTGGAGAAGCTCGACAAGGCGCTGAGCGAAGGGAACGCGGCAGCCGCCGGCTCCCGCTCGGTCCCGGGCGCGACGATAGGCGACCACCAGCACCGGCTGCGTGAACTGCTCGGCCGCGCCGGCAACTTACTCATACGCTGGGTCGCGGTCCCCGGGATACGCGACACCCAGTGCGGCTTCAAGCTGTTCGACGGCGACAAGGCGCGAGCCGCCTTCGCCGGCTCCCGGCTCAACGGCTGGGGCATCGACGTCGAAGTCCTCCAGCACTTCCGCCGGGCCGACTGGCCGGTCGCCGAGGTCCCGGTGACCTGGTCCCACCAGTCCGGCTCGAAGCTGCGGCCCCTGGACTACGCCCGGGTCCTCGGCGAACTCGGCCGCCTCAAGGCCCGCGCCCTGCGCCCCGCCGACGCCTTCGTGGCCATCCTCTTCCTCCTCATGGCGACGGCCCTGTACTCGGGCCGCTTCTTCGACCCGTCCCACCGCTATCTCCCGGACTCCCTCCAGGACCAGAACCAGTGGGAGTGGTTCTTCGCGGTCACCGCCGACAGCGTCGCCCATCTGCGCAACCCGCTCTTCACCGACCTCCAGGGCTTCCCCGACGGTGTGAACCTCATGGCCAACACGGTCATGCTGGGCCTGTCCGTCCCCTTCGCCCCCATCACCCTGCTCTTCGGCCCCGCGATCGCGCTCAGCCTCTGTATGACCCTGGGCCTGGCCGCCACCGCGGCCGCCTGGTACTGGCTGATCGTGAAACGGGTCGTACGGCAGCGGGCCGCGGCCTTCCTCGGCGCCTCACTGGCCGCCTTCGCCCCGCCGATGGTCAGCCACGCCAACGCCCACCCCAACTTCGTGATCCTGTTCATGATCCCGCTGATCATCGACCGCGCCCTGCGGCTGTGCGCGGGCACGCGGGTCGTACGGGACGCGGTGATCCTCGGCCTGATGGCGGCCTACCAGGTCTTCCTCGGCGAAGAGCCCCTGCTGCTCGCGTCGATCGGGATGCTGCTGTTCGCCGTCGCCTACGGGGTCCTGCGGCGGGACGTGGCGAAGGCGGCCTGGCGCCCGCTGCTACGCGGCCTGCTGATCGCCGCCGCGGTCTGTCTGCCGATCATCTGCTACCCGCTGGCCTGGCAGTTCGCCGGCCCGCAGAGCTACCAGAGCGTCCTGCACGGCGACAACGCGGGCAACAGCCCCCTCGCCCTGCTCTCCTTCTCCGAACGCTCACTGATCGCGGGCGACGCGGAGCGCGCGAACGCCCTCTCCCTCAACCCGACGGAGCAGAACGCCTTCTACGGCTGGCCGCTGGCCCTCCTCGCCTTCGCGATCGTCGTACGGCTGTGGGAGCGGGCCGTGGTCAAGGCGCTGGCGTTCACGGCACTGGCGGCGGCCGTACTGTCGCTGGGCCCCAAGATCCGCATCCCGCTGACCGACACGGTCCTCCCCGGCCCCTGGGCCCTCCTCTCCGACAAGCCCCTGTTCGAGTCGGTCATCGAGGGCCGGGTCGCGATGGTCTGCGCCCCCGCGCTGGGCATGCTCCTCGCACTCGCGGTCGAACGGCTGGCGGCGATCCGACGCCTGGGCACGGTGTACGCCGGACTGCTGGCCGTCTCCCTCGCCCTGCTCCCCCTCATACCCGCCCCCCTGAAGTCGACGGCCCGCCCCGACGTCCCCGCCTTCATCACGGACGGCATGTGGAAGTCGTACGTCCGCGACGGCGAGAGCCTGGTCCCGGTGCCGCTGCCCGACCCCGGCAACGCGGAGGCGCTGCACTGGCAGACGGCCGCGCACCTGGGCTTCAAACTCCCCGGCGGCTACTTCAACGGCCCCTACGGCGACGACCGCATCGGCATCTACGGCGCCTCCCCGCGCTACACCTCCAACCTGCTGCGGGACATCCGCTACTCGGGCAAGGTCCCGACGATCGGCAAGAACTGGCAGGCGCAGGCCGCACGGGACTTCGCCTTCTGGAAGGCGGGCGTACTCGTCCTCGCCCCGCAGCCCAACGACACCCTGCTGCGCCAGGCCCTGGAGAAGCTGGTGGGCCGGCCCGGTAAGTGGACCGGCGGGGTGTGGGTATGGGACCTGCACGAGGGGAGCTGAACCCGTGCCGCACCGACTACTCTTCCCTTCCCTGACCGCCGTGCTACACGCTGAGCGAGGAGCTCTCTTTGGCCTGTGACCTGTGGCTGGTACCGCTCGTCGACGTGTTGTGCCACACGCCCGACAACCCGTTCGCCGAGGAACTCGCGCAGTACAACAAGGTGCTCGCCGAAGCCGGGCTGCCGCCGGTGCCGGTGTACCAGTACATGCCGGGCCTGTCCGGCGAGGTCGCCCCCGTGGCCGGCTTCGACTACGACGCCCTGCACTTCCTGCGCCGCGCCTATCTCCTCCAGGTGTGCGGGCTGCCGGTCACACCGGTGGACGATCTGGGCGGCGACTACGAGCAGCTTCTGGAGATGTTCGAGTCGACGGCCCAGCAGTCGCACCTGGTCTGGCACTACGACCACGCGGGTGCGTACGTGCCCGTGGACTTCCCGCAGCCCCTGTCCAACGACGAACTGCTCGCGGGCGGCGGCCCGCTGGGCTCCTCGCAGTCGCTGCTGCGGGAGCTGGAGTTCGTCGCCCCGTCGATCGGCATCGACCCGGCGAACCCTCCGGCGGCACCCAGCCCGCCGTCCGCTCCCACGGAGCTGGAGGAACCCGCCGTACCGGCGCCGTACGACCCCAGTCCGTTCGGGCGCGAGCGGCACGTCTGGCTCGGGCTGCACGCGGCGGCGACGCGGAGTCTGGCGCAGGGGTCGATGATCGTGTTCAGCTGAGGGGCAGCGCCCGACCGGGGAGAGCCCCTGCGGGGAACCCACCCGCAGGTGCCCCCCGCTCAGGTACCGCTCAGAACTTGCCGGCCACGCCGCGTCGGCCGACCTGCCGGAGGCCAGGTTCTGGACCCGGCGGTGCTTCCGGCGCGTACGAGGAAGTAGACCGCCCGCTTCCCGCTCGCCGCTTCGACCACCGGGCCCGGGTCGCCGCCCGTCATTCTGGCCAGCCGGTCCGCCAGTGCGCGGCCCTCGTCGCCGTCGACCCGGATCGCGTCGAACTGCACGCCCGCCTTGCGGAGTTGGATGCCCGTCGCGGGAATCCAGCCCGGCATCTCAGGGACGAGTGGGGGTTCGCCGAGGTTTCCTCGTCACTTTCCGTATTCATGAGGACAGTTTCCGCAGGCCGGGTTACGTTCTTCCATAACTCTGCGTCGACTGTTCATGACGGTCGGGAACGGGTGCGGGGTGTTGGTGACCGGTTGAGTTCGGTTGAGTTCGGGGGGTGACCGCGTTGGCGCGGGCCGGGAACAAGGTGGAGGCGGGCGGCACGGCACATCTCGTTGCCGCGCTGGCGAAAGCCCTGCGTGAGCAACAACAGTTCACACAGGAGGAGGGTGGTCAGCGATCCGGCGGAAGTGTCCCCGACGACTCACTGAGCCTCATCGAGCGGTTGGCAGGGGGAGAGCAATGACAGGCGCCGGAGCCCTTCGGTGGTTCAAGTCCAGCTACAGCGATGGCGGGGGGCGGCAACTGCGTCGAGGTCGCCTACGCCTGGCGCAAGTCGTCGTACAGCGACGGCGGCGGTGGCAACTGTGTCGAAGTCGCCGCCTGCCCGCACTCCGTCCACGCGCGACGCTGGACGCGCTGGCCCAGCACGGTCCCCGGCGCGCCGGCGTGACCCACATCGCCCGCCTGGCCGACACCAACCGCGCGTTCCTCTACCGGAACTGGGCCAGTCCCCAGGTGCTGATCCGGGACGCCACGCTGCTGGAACTCAGACGCGTGCTGGAGGTCGCACGCGAAGTACCGGGACCGCTGCCGCCGCCGCGGTGTGTCCCGGTTCGCATCGTCGTGCGGGCGGCCCGTCTGCTGCGTGAGCACCCTGTCGTCGGGGCCATGGCCCGGACCGATCCGACGCTGGCGCATGCCGCAGTGCTGCGGCCGACGACCGTGTGGCACCAAGAGGCCTGGCACTGGCTGAGCAACCACGTGACGGAACACCTGCCGCGAGGGAAGGAGCAGGAGGCGGCCACACTCGCCGTGCTCAACACCTCGCTGCCGTACGCGCTCACCCCTCCGCCGGACTCCGCCGACCTCACGACGGAACGCGCGTCCATCGACCGCAGACTGACCCTGTCCTTGCATCCCTGCCTGGGCCTTCCGCTCAACTGCCACGACTGCACGCCTGGTTGAGGAAGTGCCCGGGCGACACCTCAGAACACCGGCGTCCCGGACTGTGTCAGCTTCCAGTTGGCGGCTGCGAAGTCGGCCGGGTCCAGGGCCCCCTTCGCCGTCACGTAGTCGATCATCAGCTGGCGGATCTCGTTGGTGGAGCTGTAGGCGATGTCGGCGGCGGCGATATGCGGGTAGCCCGAACCGCCGTTGGCGCGGTAGTTGTTGACGGCGACGACGAAGACCTGGTCGTCGGCGACCGCGGTGCCGTTGTAGGTGAGGTTCTTGATCCGCGAGCCCTCGGCCTGGGCGATGTCGATGTCGTAGGAGACACCGGCCGCCGTGTCGTACATGTAGTCCCAGAAGCTGTTGGCGTTGGTGAGGGTGGCGGTGTCCACGGCCGTGCCGGACGGCACCTGGTGGTAGTACTTCGCCGCGTACTCCAGGTAGTCCTTGAGCTGGGCGCCGGTGAGCTTCTTGCCGTAGAGGGTGTTGTCGTAGATGTAGAGCCCGGCGATGTCGCGGATGGTGACGTCGCCGGCCGGGATGTCGGCGGTGCGGCTGAAGGGCGCGGCGACGGAGATGAGCGGGAGTGCGGCGTCGGAGGTGGAGAGGCCCGCCGCGACCGTCTTCATCTGTACCTCGTGGATGAAGTCCATGACGGGTACGTCCTTCCAGCACGCCTCGGCCGCCGACAGGTCCTGTGTGCAGGTGCCGACAGGGGTGTTGACGTACTTCACCACGAGCTCGTGGTCCGCCTGGAGAAGCTTGGTGATCTCGGGGTCCTCGTCGACACCGTTGGGGTTGAGGGTCTGGGCCTTCTTGCTCGTGACCTTCCACTGCCCGCGGCGGAGTTCGAGCTCGAAGTCGAAGACGCTCAGCCGGTAGCCCCAGCAGTACGGCTCGGAGAGCAGGACGTCCTCGCCGGTCTCCTCGTTCTTGACGGTGTACGAGGAGACCTCGACATGCGTGTGGCCCACGAGGATCGCGTCGATGCCGGGGACCTGCTCGGCGACGAGGTTGGAGGCGTTCTCGACGTACGGGAGCGCGTCACCGTACGACGTGGACCCGTCGAGCCCGGAGTGGTCGGTGAGGAAGACGACGTCACAGCCGAGGGCGCGCAGGCGCGGGACGTACTTCTTCGCCTGTTCGACCAGCCCGGGGAAGACCATCTTGCCGCTGACGTTGTCCTTGTCCCACAGGGCGATTCCGGGGTTGGTGAGGCCGAGAATGCCGACCTTGATGTCCGGCGCGCCCGGGACGCGGACGCGCTTCACGGTGTACGGCCGGAAGGCGGGCCGGAGCGTCTTCGCGTCGAGCGCGTTGGCGCCGAGCAGCGGGAAACGGCACTGGCTCTCGAACTTGCGCAGCACGTCGATGCCGTAGTTGAACTCGTGGTTGCCGAGGGCGGCGGCGTCGTAGCGCATGTGGTTCATGGCGACGGCCATGGGGTGCTGGGGCCCCTTCTTGCCGTCCGCTCCGGTGATGGGGTCCACGCGAGCGTAGTAGTACGCCAGTGATGTGCCCTGGATGATGTCGCCGGCGTCGACGAGCAGGACGCGGTCCTCGCCCTTCGCCTCCCGCTGCTGCTTGACGAGCGTGGCGACGCGGGCGACGCCGACCGAGTTGCCCTTGCTGTCCTTGTAGGCGGCGTCGGTGTAGTAGTCCCAGTCGAACACGTGGCTGTGCAGATCGGTCGTGCCCAGTATGGAGAACGACCAGGTGCGGGGCGGGTGTTCGGGCGTCCGGTCGGCCGCCTCGGCGGGCGCGGCGGCCGCGACGGTCCCCGCGGCGGCTGCGGCCGCACCGGTGACGGCCGACTTGTGCATGAACTCCCGGCGGTTCATGGGGGTGATGGGCATACGGGGCTCCTGGGAGGACGCGGTAGACGGGTGAGCCGTGCGGGGACTACACGCGTAGAGCGTGGCGGCTGCCGGGTCCGCCGGGAACCAGGGGCAGGTCATGCCCGGGTCAATTAACGGAAACGGCGAAAGAGGGGCGCCCCCCAAGGGGCGCCCCTCTTCCTGTCACCGCACGACCTCAGATGAACGAGTTGATCTCGATCGTCTCGTCCCGGCCCGGGCCCACGCCGATCGCGGAGATCGGGGCGCCGGACATCTCCTCCAGGGCCTTCACGTACGCCTGGGCGTTCTTCGGGAGGTCGGAGAAGGACTTCGCCTTGGTGATGTCCTCGGACCAGCCGGGGAGGGTCTCGTAGACCGGCTTCGCGTGGTGGAAGTCGCTCTGCGAGTACGGGAGTTCCTCGACGCGCTTGCCGTCGATCTCGTACGCGACGCAGACCGGGATCTCCTCCCAGCCGGTGAGGACGTCGAGCTTGGTGAGGAAGAAGTCGGTCAGGCCGTTCACGCGGGTCGCGTAGCGGGCGATGACCGCGTCGAACCAGCCGCAGCGGCGGTCACGGCCGGTGGTGACACCCCGCTCGCCGCCGATACGGCGCAGCGCGGCGCCGTCCTCGTCGAACAGTTCCGTCGGGAAGGGGCCGGCGCCGACGCGGGTCGTGTAGGCCTTGAGGATGCCGATGACCCGGCTGATCTTCGTCGGGCCCACGCCCGCACCCGTGCAGGCACCGCCGGCGGTCGGGTTCGACGACGTGACGAAGGGGTACGTGCCGTGGTCGATGTCCAGCAGCGTGCCCTGGCCGCCCTCGAAGAGGACCACCTTGTCGTCCTCGAGCGCCTGGTTGAGGACGAGGACCGTGTCGGCGACGTACGGCTGGAGCTTGTCCGCGTAGCCCAGCAGCTCCTCGACCACCTGGTCGACGGCGATGGCGCGGCGGTTGTACAGCTTGGTGAGGATCTGGTTCTTGACGTCGAGGGCCGCCTCGACCTTCTGGGTCAGGATCGACTCGTCGTACAGGTCCTGCACCCGAATGCCCACGCGGTTGATCTTGTCCGCGTAGGTCGGTCCGATGCCACGCCCCGTCGTGCCGATCTTCCGCTTCCCGAGGAAGCGTTCCGTCACCTTGTCGACGGTGACGTTGTACGGCGTGATGACGTGAGCGTTTCCGCTGATCAGCAGCTTGGACGTGTCGACGCCGCGCTCGTTCAGACCGCTCAGCTCGGAGAGCAGGACCGACGGGTCCACGACGACACCGTTGCCGATGACCGGGATGCACCCCGGGGAGAGGATTCCGGAAGGGAGGAGGTGAAGGGCATACTTCTGGTCGCCCACGACTACCGTGTGGCCGGCGTTGTTGCCGCCCTGGTAGCGCACCACATAATCGACGGAGCCGCCCAGCAGGTCCGTCGCCTTTCCCTTGCCTTCGTCACCCCACTGAGCACCGAGCAGCACAAGTGCGGGCACGCGCGTACACCCCTTCCGGGCGGGGCATGTCCAAGGTCAGGGGCGTACGCGGCACGGCCTTGTGCCTTGTACACCGGCGACCATCGTCGGCCACCGACGGCCGTCGTCGGCCGCGAACCCGTCGGACCCGGATGCCCCGGAATAGACGAAGCCCCTGGCGCAATAGCGCAAGGGGCTCTTGCACCAAGATGCTACCCGAGGAAGCGAGGCATGACCGAGGTGGCGACTTCCGACCAGTTGCTGGTGGTCATCGACCCGGTCGCCCGGCAGACGGACGGCGAGGCCGTACGGATCGCGAAAGACGTGCTCAGCGGGGGTGCGGCGACGAAGGTGTGCCTGCCGGACGGGCCCGAGGAATTCGCCCGGGCACTGGCGCGACGGGGCTCCCGTCGGCCGGTGGTCATCGGCGACGACCGGGCACTCGTGCGGGCGGTGTCCCTTTTGCACCGGCAGCGGGAGCTGGCCGGATGCGTGCTGTCGGTGGTGCCGGTGGGCAGTGCGCTGTCGGTGGCCCGTTCGCTGGGGGTGCCGACGGGGACCGTGGCGGCGGCGCGGGCCGTGCTGGACGGGGCCGAGCGGCGGCTGGACCTGCTGGTCGACGACAGTGACGGGGTGGTGCTGGGGGCGTTGCGGATACCGCCGCTTCCGGTGTTCCGGACGCCGGAGGAACCGGAACCCTCGGCCGACCCGGCACACCCCTGGCTGCGGACGTGCCAGTCACTCGTACGCACGCTGGTGCCGACCCGGCCGTCCAGGGGCCCGTCCCCCGTCGCCGCGCCCCGGCCCGGGCCGTCCCGGCTGCGGGTGGAGGTCGACGGGGTGACGCTGGTCGACCTGGACCAGCCGGTGGAGGCGGTGTCGGTAACGCCGGGCGGCGCCGGAGCGGCGGCGGTGGAGGTGCGGCCGGCGTCGGTGGGCGCGGAGGCGGCGCCACTGCTGGCGCGGGGGCGGCTGGTGACCGTGTCCGGGGCGGACTTCCGGTACCGGGCGGATGCGGGGATCTGGGGCCCGGTGCGGAGGCGGACGTGGACGGTGCGGGAGGGCGGGTTGGGGTTGACGCTGCCCTCGTCGTTGCCGTCGTCGAGGTGAGAATCCCGGAGGGGACGAAGGGGCGCTAGGAAGCGCCGAACACCTGGTCCCGGTGGACGCGCCAGCGTTCCATCATGGCCGCGATCTCGCCGTCGACGAACTCGAAGAAGGCGAGCGTCTCGGCCATGCGGCGTCCCGCCGGGGTGTCCGCGCCAAGGCTCGCGACGCCTTCCCGCAAGGCCCCTTCCCACCGCTTGAGGACCGCTTCCCGGTTGGTGAGCGCCTCGTACCACTGGTTGCTGTGCACCCGGTACCGCTCCCGCCGCGAACCGGGCTCACGCTCGCGGGAGACCATGTGCTGCTGGGCCAGGTAACGCACGGCCCCGGAGACGGCGGCCGCGCTGACCTGGAGCTGTTCGCTCAGCTCGGCGGAGGTCAGCGTGCCCGAGTCCGAGGACAGCAGGGCCGCGAAGACCCTGGCCGGCATCCGCTGCATGCCGGCCTCGACGAGCTGCGCGGCGAAGCTCTCCACGAACTTCGAGACCGCCTCCGAGTCGCGTCCCGCCACGTCTGTCATGGGGACCATCCTATCCGGCGATTCAGACTCTTCTCTAACTTCACAAGTTTCTGAAAGTAGCGTACTTTCTGAAGCATGACGAAGGCCATCACCGTCTCCGGACTGCACAAGTCGTTCGGCAGGACCCACGCCCTCGACGGCCTCGACCTGGTCGTCGAGACCGGCGAGGTCCACGGCTTCCTCGGCCCCAACGGCTCCGGCAAGTCCACCACCATCCGCGTCCTGCTCGGCCTGCTGCGCGCCGACTCGGGCGCCGCGCAGGTACTCGGCCGCGACCCGTGGGCGGACGCGGTGGAGGTGCACCGCCGGATCGCCTACGTCCCCGGCGACGTGACCCTGTGGCGCAACCTCTCCGGCGGCGAGGTCATCGACCTGTACGGCCGCCTGCGCGGAGGCCTGGACACCAAGCGCCGCGCCGGCCTGATCGAACGCTTCGAATTGGACCCCACCAAGAAGGGGCGTACGTACTCGAAGGGCAACCGGCAGAAGGTCGCCCTCGTCGCCGCCTTCGCCTCGGACGTCGACCTGCTGATCCTGGACGAGCCGACGTCGGGCCTCGACCCGCTGATGGAGGAGGTCTTCCAGCGCTGCGTGGAGGAGGAGCGCGACCGGGGCCGTACGGTCCTGCTCTCCTCGCACATCCTCAGCGAGGTCGAGGAACTCTGCGACCGGGTGAGCATCATCCGCAAGGGGCGCACGGTCGAGACGGGTTCACTGGCGGACCTCAGGCACCTCACCCGGACCAGCGTGACGGCCGAACTCGCCGGCCCGCCCAATGGGTTGGCGCATCTCCCCGGCGTCCACGACCTCGACGTACAGGGCCGGAGGGTCCGGCTCCAGGTCGACACGGACAAGCTCGACGCCGTACTGCGGTCGTTGAGCGCGTCCGGCGTACGGTCGCTGACGTCGACGCCACCGACGCTGGAGGAGCTGTTCCTGCGGCACTACCAGGACGAGGTGCCAAGGTGAGCACGATCGCGCTGAGGCAACTCACCGGCACCGGCGCCCTGTTGCGCTTCGCGCTGCGCCGCGACCGGCTGATGATGCCCGTCTGGGTGGCCGTGAACACCCTGATGGTCCTCTCCATGCCGAACACCCTCAAGGGCCTGTACGGCACCCCGGCCCAGCGCGCCGACCTCATGCAGCAGATGGCGACGAACTCCTCCCTGCGCGCGCTGATCGGCCCGGTCTTCGACGACTCGCTCGGCGCACTGACGGCGTGGCGCGTCGGCGTCTACGCGGGCGCCCTGGCCGCGGTGATGAGCCTGCTCGTCGTCGTACGACACACCAGGGACGAGGAGGAGAGCGGCCGCCAGGAGCTGTTGGCCTCGGGCATGGTGGGCCGGCGGGCCTCGCTGACGTCGGCGCTGCTCGCGGCGGCGGTCGCCAACGCCGTACTGGCGCTGCTCGTCACGGCCGGACTGGCCGGACAGGGCGTGGCCGGGGCGCTGGCCTTCGGGCTCGGGCTCGCGGCCGTCGGGATGGTCTTCGCCACGATGGCGGCGATCATCGCCCAGCTGACGAAGAGCGCACGCCTGGCCCGCGGTCTGACGGCGGCGGTCCTGGGCGCCGCCTTCGTCCTGCGCGCTGCGGGCGACTCGGCGACGGACGACGGCTCGTCGGTGCTGACCTGGCTGTCCCCGCTCGGCTGGCTGGAGAACCTGCGGTCCTTCGCCGGCGAACGGTGGTGGGTGCTGCTGCTGTTCGCGGCGGCCGTGCTGATCCAGGGGGCCGCGGCCTACGAGCTGGCCGGACGCCGGGACGTGGGCATGAGCTTCCTGCCGACCCGCCCGGGCCCGGCTTCCGGCCGTCTGGCCACCGCCGGGGCGCTGGCCTGGCGGCTGCAACGCGGCAGCGTGCTCGGCTGGAGCATCGGCTTCTTCCTCGCCGGGGTCGCCTACGGCGGCATGACGGACGGAGCGGCCGACCTGGTCGGCGACAACGACAAGGCCCGCGAGATCTTCGAACGAATGGGCGGCCACAGCGCCCTCACGGACGCCTTCCTCGCCTCGATGATCGGCATGCTCGGCCTGATCGCGGCACTGTACGTGGTCTCCTCCGTCCTACGGCTGCACGGCGAGGAGACCTCCGGGCGGGCGGAACCGGTGCTGGCGAACGCCGTGGGACGACTGCGCTGGGCCACCGGCCACCTGTCGGTCGCCTTCGGCGGATCCGCCCTGATCATGCTCCTCGCGGGGCTCGGCTTCGCCGTCGGCTACGGCAAGGAGGTCGGCCCGATCCTTGGGGCGTGCCTCGTCCAGCTCCCGGCGGTGTGGGTCATCGGCGGGCTGGCGGTCCTGCTGTACGGCGTGGCACCCCGGCTGGCGATGGCGTCCTGGGGCGTGGCCGGCGCGGTCCTGCTGATCGGCTGGGTGGGCCCGGCCCTCGACGCCCCCCGGCTCGTACTGGACCTCTCACCGTTCGGACATCTCCCGAAACTGCCGGGCGGGGAGATGGCGTGGGGGCCGGTGCTGACTCTGACGGGGCTCGCGGCGGTGCTGGTGGCCGGTGGGCTGGCGGGGCTGCGGCAGCGGGACATCACAAGCTGACCGGCAGACCGACCGGCAGCGGGAACCTCCGGACGGCCTGCGCGCGTCCATGACAGGCATGGGACAGCGCGCGCAGGCCGCCGGAGGATGCCTGACCATGGCCGTCGGCGCGGGCACCGGACTCGCGATGTGGTCCGTCGGCTTCCGCGGACGGTTCCAGCGCTTCGAGCAGGGGCCCGACTGGAGCGTGCTCTACGCCGAGCTGCCCCTGGCGGTCCTCGGCGGGATCGCGGTCTCCCTCGGCCTGTGGGCCCTGGTCGAGCGCGTCAGGTCGCGACGCTCAGCCCGTTGAGGCCCCGGATCACGAAGTTCGGCTTCCGCTCCGGTTCCGCCGCCAGGCTCAGCGTCGGGGCCTGCTGCAGGAGGGCCGTCATGGAGGCCGCCAGTTCGATGCGGGCCAGGGGGGCGCCGATGCAGTAGTGGATGCCCGCGCTGAAGGAGATGTGCGGGTTGTCCTTCCGGGTCAGGTCCAGGTGGCGGGGGTCGGTGAAGACCGCCGGGTCGTGGTTGGCGGAGCCGAAGAGCATGGCGATCTCCGCGCCCCTCGGGATCACCTGGCCGTCGATCTCGATCTCGTCCAGCACCCAGCGCTCGAAGAGCTGGAGCGGGGTGTCGTAGCGCATCAGCTCCTCGACGGCGGACGGGATCAGCGAGTGGTCGGCGCGCAGAGCAGCCAGCTGACCGGGGTTGCGGAACAAGGCCCACCAGCCGTTGACCGTGGCGTTCACCGTGGCCTCGTGGCCCGCGTTCAGCAGCAGGACCGCCGTCGAGATCATCTCCTGCTCCGTCAGACGGTCGCCCTCGTCGTGCGCGGCGATCAGGCCGGAGATCAGGTCCTCGCCGGGCTCCTTGCGCCGGGCCGCGATCAGCTCCCGCAGGTAGTCGGAGAACTCGACCGACGCCCGCACCGCCTTCGCCGCCGTCTCCTGCGACGGGCTCAGCTCATACATCCCGCAGATGTCCGCCGACCAGGGCCGCAACTGGGCCCGGTCCGACTCGGGGATGCCCAGCATCTCCGCGATCACCGCGACCGGCAACGGCTCCGCCACGTCCGCCAGCAGATCGCCACCGCCCGCCTCCACCAGGGCGGACACCAGCTCGCCGGCCAGCCCGTGCACGTACGGCTTCAGCCGCTCCACCGTCCGCGGAGTGAATGCCTTCGACACCAGGCGCCGGATACGGGTGTGGTCCGGCGGCTCCAGGTCGAGCATCCCGTGGTCGTTGAGCGTGTGGAACGGCTCGTGCTCCGGCGCCGGCGCACCCCGGCCGAACTCCTCGTGCGTGAAGCGATGCTGGTACGTCCGCCCCAGCCGCCGGTCACGCAGCAGCGCCGAGACGTCCGCGTGGTGCGGGACCAGCCACTGGTCGGTGGGCTCGTAGTGGATCACGCGGCCCCGGGCACGCAGTTCGGCGTAGGCCGGGTACGGGTCGGCGACGAACCCGGCGTCCCAGGGGTCGAAGGCGAGGTCAAAAGCAGCTGCCATGCAGGGACGCTAGCCCGGCACCCACCTGCCTGACCAGGGGGGCCGAGGGGCCGAGGGAGGCATCACCAGGCCAGCTGCGCGATCTCCTCCGCGACCACCGCACAGGCGTCCGCCGCCGGGTCGATCAACGGGAAGTGACCGACGTCCTCCAGCAGCGTCAGCCCCACCACCTCCCCCGACTTCGCCGCCGCCTCCGCGTACGCCTCGGCGACCGCCTGTGGGACGACCACGTCGGTACGGCCCTGGACGAGCGTGGTCGCGATGCCGGTGGGGAGGAGCAGCGCGGGGTCGGCGTACGGCTGACGGTCGGCGAAGTGCTCGTCGCCGCCCAGGAGCTGGCCCGCCGCTCCCCCGCACACCTCCAGCTTCTCGGCGACCGCGAAGTCGGCGATCGGGGCGAGGGCGACCACACCGCGCAGGAGGGCGGGTCCGCCGGTGCGCCAGGGAGCGTCGGCCGGCAGGACGTGCCGGGCCGCCGCCCACAGGGCCAGGTGGCCGCCCGCCGAGTGACCGGTGACGACCGTACGGCGCGGGTCCGCCTGCGGGAGGGCCTCCCGGACGAGCGCGGGAAGCGCGTCCAGGGCGGCGGCCACATCGTCGAAGGTGTCCGGCCAGCGGCCCGCGACCGGGCCGGTGCCGCCCTGCGCCGGGATCGAGGCACCGCGCCGGTACTCGACGTTGGCCACGGCGAAGCCCCGGCGGGCGAGGAAGTCCGCGAACGGGGTGATGTGCCGCCGGTCGTACGGAGCGCGCCAGGCGCCGCCGTGCAGCACGACGACCAGGGGGACGGGACCGCCCGGACCCACCTCTGCGCGCGGGGCGTAGAAGTCGATCACCTGGTCGGGATGGTCGCCGTACGAGGCGGTGGAGTCGGGGTCGACGGCGGGGTGCGAGAAGGCCGACTCCTCTTCTGCGGCGGCACGGGCTGCTGCTGCGTCGTCCGACATGCTCCAACCTCTCAGCGACGAAACGGCCTTGGCGGACCCGGTTTGGCGTATCAGGAGAGAATTCGGCCGTTGGCGGGGACGGTATCAGGCCCGTGACGTGCGCGGACACACGGATGTCACGCTCAGTGAGGGCCAACCGGTTCCACTGTTCAGCTACGCCGACCGGGTACCCCGCGAGGGGACGACCCACGGGTTGCCGAGTGCACCGAGGGGGCCGTTTTGTCCGCCGCGCCTGGCACCGTACGTACTCGTGGGCGCACCGTACGCGTCCGCGCGGCCGTGCCGGGGGCCGCCGCGCCACCTCCGCGCCATCCTCAATTTTGTGGATTGCGCGACGTAACGGCGCACGCCGAACATGGTCGGCATCGCAGAGGGTTCCGGTCGTGCGTGACGCATGTGCGCGAAGGGCCGGCACGGGGGCTGCGGAACGGGGGAATCACCATGCCGACCGGGAACGGGGACAGTTCACCGCGTCTCGTCGTCACCGCGCCCGCGCGGCTGGCAGGCACCGTATGGGAGTTGACGCGGGCCGCGCACGTCGTGGGGCGGTTCGGCGACATCCGCCTGTCCGCGCCCGACGTCAGCAAGCGCCACGCCGAACTACGCCGGGGCAGCGACGGCGTCTGGCTCGACGACCTCAACTCCAGCAACGGCGTACTGCGCAACGGCGAACGGGTTCAACCGGGCAGACCCGTGCGGCTGGCCGAGGGCGACCTGCTGCAGTTCGGGTCGATGTTCCTGACGTTTCACCAGGGGACGCCGAACGCCGACACCGTCACGGACCTCGGCGCCTACCGCACCCGGCGCCCGCCCGGCGATCCGCGCAACGCCGCGGGCGATCCGCCGGATCCGCCGCCGAGTTACGCGCCGCCGCCCCCGGTCCAGGACGACGCCCGCTCGGCGACGACCCGCTACCTCGCCGCGGCGACCCAGCTCGACATCGGTTTCGCCGATCTCGTCGTGCGCCAGGTCATCGACGAACCCTTCCGGGCCCTGGCCCCGGTATTCGGCGCCGACCTCGGCGTCGTGACCCGCTGGGCACTGTCCGCCCGCCGGCGCCGCCTGCTCCGGGACCTCGCGCTCCTGACCGTCCTGTCAACGCTTCTCATCACCATCGCCCAGGGTGTCCTGAGCCATCAGGACGAGCTCACATCCGGATCGCTGGAGTCGCTGGGCGACTGGTGGCAGAGGTACGCCGTGCTCGCCGTCCTCCTGCTGGCCGTGGCCTGGCTGGTGCTCGCCCTGGACACCTGGGTGACCGAATACCTGGTCCTGCGCCGGAAGATGACCCACGGCCGCTTCGACCCGGGCGACGCGCCGGGCCCGGTGAGCGGGCGGGCCCGCGACCGGCTGGCCGCCGTGGCGGAACGGCCGGCCGGGAACGTGATCGTGTGCTCCGACTTCTGGCCGTTCGCGGGCAGCGGCGACCAGGTCGGCGAGTGGGACATACCCATCGACATCCGCAGGGGCACACCGCTGCCCGAGGGCAGGGGCCGACGCGATCCCCGGCCGTTCAGCACCGGCGAGCTGTACGACGCGCTGATCACGGCCGCCCGGGAGCTCGGGCTGGCCAATCTGCGTGCGGAGGAACGCCTCTTCGTCGACGGCCGCGACCTGACCCGCGACCGCGACCTGCTGCCCGACCCGCTCCGCCCGCCGGTGACCCGGATCCCGGTACCGCTCATGCGCGCGGTTCCGGGCGGACTGAGCGCCACCAGACGGTCGTACGTGAGTGTCGAGGTCCCGGCGTGGAGCGGCCAGTTGGTACTGACCATGTTCCTGCGCTCGGTGCAGGTCAAGGGGACGCTGTATCTGGAGTGGTCGGCGTACGTGCTGCTGCCGATGCGGCGCGTGTACTACGGGGTCGACCACCTGCCCCGCCGGTCGTCCGCGGGCTGCGCCGTACGGGCCCTGGCGGCGGCCGGGCCCCGGGTGCTGCCCGCGCTGCTGCCCGCGCTGCTGTCCGCGCCACGGGCGCTGGCCCGCCGGGCGGCGGCGGACGGCGCGGCCTCGGCGATCCGGCGCCGGCAGCGGCGGGAGATCCGGGACGGCTACCTCTTCGACTACGGGGCCGGTATGAGCATCCGCGAGATCGCGCGCGGACTGGAACCCGGCCGCTACTTCCTCGACCGGGACCAGAGCCGGATCCTGCAGACGACCGAGCAGCACCTGATGCTCACGATCACCGACTTCCTGGACTCCAGGGGAATCGACTCGGAGAGCTTCCAGCGGTTCCAGCAGAACATCTTCAACGACAACCGCGACTTCAGCTTCCGGAACAACAAGGTCAGCGGCGGCGAGATCAACCACGGCCAGTACGTACGCAACGGCGCGAGGCCCGGCCGAGGCGGCGGCCCGGCCCCCGGACAGTCCGCCCAGCGGGGCTGACGCCCCCACCCGAAGGAGACACGGACCATGGCGAGCGGCGGCGACTTCAGCTTCCACGACAACGAGATCAGCGGCGGCACGATCAACCACGGCCAGTACGTGCAGCACTACCAGGGGTACGGCGGCGAGTCGCAGGACGCCGCCGAACTCCGGCGTCGCCTGGACGAGTTGCAGCGCCTCCTCGCCCAGTACGCCGCCGTCCTCCCGGACGCCGACCGGCTGCGCGAGGACACCGAGGAGCTGGGCACCCAGCTCCAGCGGGAGCGGCCGAACCGGAGCGCCGTGCGCGGTCTGCTCGACTCGCTGACGGCGGGAGCCGGCGGTGTCAGCGCCGTGCTCGCCGCCGTCACCGGCCTCACCCAGTTCGTCGGCCGCTTCCTGCCGTGAACTCGCCGGCCGAAAGGGTCTCACCCAGCACCCGCGCCGCCCGCTCCACGTCCGCGAACCCCACGTACAGCGGCGTGAAGCCGAACCGCAGCACATCCGGATGCCGGAAGTCACCCACGACCCCCCGCTCGATCAGCCGCTTCATGACCTCCCCGGCGATGGGGGCACCTCCCGCTCGAGCGGAGCCGAGAGTGGGGGAACACCGCAACGCGACCTGGCTGCCCCGCTCCCCGTGCGCCACGGGAGTCAGCGACTCGACGCGTCCCTCGGGGACGTACGCGCTCACGCACTCCAGGAAGAAGTCCGTCAGGGCGAGGGACTTGGCGCGCACGGCGTCGATCGGGACGCCGTCCCAGACCTCCAGGGCCGCCTCCAGGGCGAGCATCGACAGGATGTCCGGCGTGCCCACCCGGCCCCTGACCGCACCCGCCGCCGGCTCGTACGCACTGCGCATGCCGAAGGGCTCGGCATGCGAGTTCCAGCCGGGCAGCGGCGAGTCGAAACGGTCCTGGAGGTCACTGCGTACGTAGAGGTACGCCGGTGAACCCGGGCCGCCGTTCAGGTACTTGTAGGTGCAGCCGACCGCGAGGTCCACGCCGTGCTCGTCCAGGCCGACCGGCAGCGCGCCCGCGCTGTGGCACAGGTCCCAGACGGCCACCGCGCCCGCCGCGTGCACCGCGGCCGTGAGGCCGGGCAGGTCGTGCAGCCGGCCCGTGCGGTAGTCGACGTGGTTGAGGAGCACCGCGGCGGTACGGCCGGACAGCACACCCGGCACCTCCGCCGGGGTCACCGGCCGCAGCGTGCACCCGGTCATCCGGGCCGCCGACTCGGCGATGTACCCGTCGGTCGGGAAGGTGGTGGCGTCCACGACGATCTCGTCGCGCCCCTCGCCGGCCATCCGTACCACCGCCACAAGCGCCTTGAAGACGTTGACACTGGTGGAGTCGCCGACCACGATCTGCCCGGGCGCCGCCCCCACCAGCGGAGCGATCAGGTCGCCGATCCGCTCGGGCGCGGTCCACCAGCCGCTCTCGTCCCAGGAACGGATGCGCAGCTCGCCCCACTGGCGGCCGACGACGTCCGCCACCCGGCCCGGAACGGCCGCGGGCAGCGCGCCCAGCGAGTTGCCGTCCAGGTACACAGCCTCGTCGAGCACGAACTCGGCACGCTTGGCGGCCAGTTCGTCGACGGCGTCCAGCTTCTCCGCCCTGACTGCCAGCTCAGACATGGGACCTCGCCGTCCACAGCTCGGGGAACACGTTCTTCTGCGCGCGCTTCTCCAGCCAGGCCACGCCGGCCGAGCCGCCCGTCCCGGGCTTCGCGCCCATCGCGCGCCGGGTGGCGACGAGGTGGTCGTTGCGCCAGCGCCACACCAGCTCGGCGACATCGGTGAGCGCCTCGCCGAGCCGGGCGACCTCGTCGCTGGAATCGCCGGAGTAGACGGCCGTCCAGACGGCCTCCACCTCCGGGGACGAGTCGTACCGCCGCGAGACGTCACGATCGAGGACGGAGGCCGGGACGGCGTGCCCGCGCCGGGCGAGGAGCCGCAGCACCTCGTCGTACAGGCTCGGCTCGTGCAGCGCCTTCTCCAGCTCGGCATGGACGCGCGGCGCGCCCCGGTGCGGGACCAGCATCGACGCGGACTTCTCGCCGAGCAGGAACTCCATCCGGCGGTACATCGCCGACTGGAACCCGGAGCCCTCGCCGAGGGCCGAGCGGTACGAGTTGAACTGGGCCGGGGTGAGCTGTCCGAGCGGCTTCCAGGAGGCGTTCAGCGCCTCCAGCTCCCGTACGGAACGCTTCAGCGCGTCGATCGCCACCGGCACCCGGTCCTCGCGCAGGGCCCGCGCGGCGGTCTCCCACTCGTGGACGATGACGGTGAACCACAGCTCCATCACCTGCGTGGTGACCAGGAAGACCATCTCTCCCGGATCGTCGGACAGAGTGTGCTGAAGGTGGGTGAGCACGTCCGCCTTGACGTAGTCCTCGTACGGCGTCGTGCCTGCGAAGTCGAGATGCGGGGTCTCAGGCTCTTGGGCCTCACGAGCCTCATGGGACATCGCTGTCTCCTGATATGTACTCCGGGTAGCGGTCCGCCCCTGCCGTTACCGACACGGGGGCCCCGGTCCCCATCGGGCATCCTCTGCGATCGTCCCTCGAAAGGGCAAGGCCCGCCTGTTCAAGCCGCGGTTACGACAATGGGGGAAGGAGCCGAAGCTCCTTCCCCCACGCTGTCTGCGCTATCGCGCTAGAAGGCGTACACCAGGGCTCTCATATGCCTTAGCGGCCCCCATTGTTTCCGCGTCTGCGCAGGCCGCCGCGGTGCTGGACCGCGAGCAGAAATCCCACGGCCGCGAACAGTTCCCCGGCTCGCATGACCCCGACAGCCAGGTCTGCCTGCCGCTCGCTGTCAGTGAGCGACCACCAGGTCAGACCGGCCGCGAGGAACCCGGCGGCAACGGAAAGGACTCCCAGGGCCCACTTGCCTATGGCGGTGGTGATGAATGTGCGCATGTATGGATTACCTTTCACCGCCCACAGGGCGGAGGCGAACGGTCGAAGGCACCGCGTTGAAGGCGGGGACGGGAGGTCATCCTCGTCCCCGCCCTCTCATGGAACTTCTACTGGTGCCAGGCGTACCAGCCGACTCCGTAGACCATGACCACCTTGGTTCCCCGCCGCGGGTACCACTTCAGCAGGTAGTTGAAGTACCACGACAGGAAGTCGCCGGCAGCTTCGATGATGGCGGCTATACCCACTACAGCGGCGGCACCGACACCAGCGATCATCGCTCCGATAGCGCCCGCGATGGTCGCGACGTGCTTCCCGCCCTCGATGAGGTCGACGAGCTTGCGGGTGTTCCTGCGGCTCATCTTCAGAGTGCAGTTCCACCAGCCGCAACCGAAGCTGTTCTTGTTGTACTTGGCGATCACCTTGCGGCCGTCGAGGTCGTACCGGGTGACCGGGTCCACCGGGTAGGTGTACGCGTTGGTGTTTCCGCCGTACACGGGGTCGGTCTGCAGGAACCGTCCGGTGACCGCGTTGTACACCCGAACACCCATGAGGATGTAGCCACTGAGCATGGCCGAGGAACGCTGGTGTGTTCCGAGCCAGCCGTACGTCGTGGCCGCGGTCTCGTCCAGGGCGCTGCCGTACTCGTCGTAGTGCTGGACGGTGCTGGCCACGGTGGTGTCCAGGGGCTGCTGGACCGTGATGTCGCCGTGGATGTCGGCGAGCTGCAGGACCGTGCCGCCGGACGCCGAGGTGATGGCGGCCAGGCCGCCGGTCAGGTCCTTGACATTGCGGCTGACGGTGCTGCCGGTCACGCTCCAGGTCGCGTTGTCACCGTTTCCGCCATAGTGACGGGTCGTCGTGCTCGATGTCGTCCAGGTGCCGTCGGTGGCCTGGGTCTGGGCGGTCTGGACGGCGAGGCGTCCGGCAGCGTCCAGGGTCCAGGTGTTGCGGCTGGTGCCGAGGGTTTCGGTCGCGACCAGGTCGTTGGTGTAGTACGACAGGGTCGTGTCGCCGCTGGTGGTGGTACGGCCGAAAGCGTCATACGCGTAGCCGGAGTTCACCAGCCGGTCGGCCGAGTCGTAGGCGTACGACGTCGTGGACGTGGTGGCGTCGTCGGTGCTGCTGTCGCAGTCGTCCGACGAGGTGGCCAGGGCCGTGCGGTTGCTGTTCGCGTCGAAGGTGTAGGCGCGGGTGGTGCAGCCGGTGGCGGTGCTGTCGGCGGCCTGGGTGAGGCGGCCGACGCTGTCGTAGGTGTAGTCGCTCTGGGTCGTGGAGCCGTCGGTCTGGGTGTGGCCGGCCTGGAGGCCGGTGACCGTGTGACCGGCGGTGTCGGAGGCAACGGTCGTGCCGTCCGACGTCACATACTCGCGGCCGGTCTCCTGGCCGACCGGGTCCGTGGTGATGGTGAAGGTGTAGTCGCCGGGCAGGGTCTCGGAGACGAGCTTGCCGTCGGCGTCGTAGGTACCGGTGAAGGTGCCCGCGACCGAGTCGGTCATGGTCTTCAGGTTGCCGGCCGTGCCGTAGGCGTAGGTCACCGTCGAGGGGGCCGAGTCGGTGGTCTTCACCGGGCGGTCCAGGACGTCGTACGCCGTGGCGCTGGTGTTGCCTGCGCCGTCGGTGTAGGAGGTCTGGCGGCCCAGGTCGTCGTAGCCGTACGCGACGGTCTGGCTGTTCGACGTCAGGGTGGCGATCTGACCGTTGGACTCGTCGTAGGTGTACGTGGTCGCCGGGGTCTCCTTGCCGGAGCCGCCGGTGACGGTCGTCTTGGTCGCACGACCCGCCGCGTCGACCGTGGTGGTGGTCGTGCGGGTCACATCGTTGGCGGTCTCCGCCTTGGTCGCGACCTGGCCCCAGCGGTTGTAGGTGTAGACCGTGGTGACAGCCTGGGTGGGGTTGGTCCCGCCGCCGGTGATGGCGGCCGCGGGCGCGGTCTTGCAGAGCAAAAGGCCGTCCCACTCGACGGAAGCGCAGGTGCCGGAGGCGTCCGCGTCGTAATACGTGTACGTCAGGGTGCCCGCGTCCGAACCGGACGATCCGGCGGTACGGGTGGTGGCCACCCGGCCGGCGTCATAGGTGGTGACGGTGTTGCTGGTCTCGCCGCCGGTCGTGGACTTCTGCTGGCCGGTCGACCAGTCGTAGGTAGCCGTCGACTCCTCGGTGTCGGCATCCGTGGCGTAGCCCGAGATGGCGGCTCCCGTCACGACGGAGGTGACCAGCCCGGAAACCGCGGCCGTGTCCGACTTGTTCTCGTCGTAGGTGTACGCCGTGTGGGCGCGGGCCGGGATCACCGTGCCGACGGGCAGGGTGGACTCGGTGGTGGCGCCGGTCAGTTCCTTGGTGAGGGTGACCTCGTGCAGCGGGCCGTACTCGTCGGTCAGACGCTGCCCGTCCGCCGAGTATGCCGAGATCGTGGCCAGCAGCTGGGCGCGGTCGGCGGTGGACAGGTCGGTCAGGCCGAGTTGGGCCAGCTCGTCGGCGGAGCCGTTGAGCGCCAGTTCGCGGTTGGCCGAGGTCAGGTCGGCGACCGTGTTGCCGTACTCGTCGTACTCGGTCGTGGTGATCGAGCCGCCGGGCTTGGCGGTGTTGGTCTCCTCGCCGCTCGCGTTGATGTAGGTGATGGTGGCCCGGTCGTACGCCGACGATGTCAGCTCGCTGCCGGTGGTGGAGGCGGGGACGCTGTCGGCCGGGAAGACGGCGGTGGCGTCGGTGGGTGCCTCGTCCTGTGCCCAGGTGGCGACCGTGTCGGCGTCCATCTGGTACGGGGCGGTGGTGCCGGAGAGCGGCACGTCGTACACGACCGTGGTGACCGCCGTGCCGGACGTAGTGCTGTCCGAGCCCTCCGCCAGAGCCGCGCGGGTCGCCTTCAGCAGCATGCCCGCGCCTGCGGTCAGGGCCGAGCCGGCCTTGCCGTAGGTGAAGGTCCAGGGCGGCGGTGTTGACGACCTGGCCCGTGGTGGTACCGGCCGGCTTGGTCGACCAGGTGACGTCCGACGACGACCAGTCCTCGGTCACCCGCCGCACCACCGTGCCCGACCCGGTCGTCGAGCAGGTCGAGGAGTAGTACGAGTACAGCGCCAGGTTGGTGTCGGTGATGTGCTTGCCCTTGAACGCCGACACATCGAACTTCAGATACGACCGCGCCACCGTCGACCCGGCATCGTACGTACCCGACTTCAGCTCGGTCGAGGAGACCTGCGAGTCGGTGTAGTTCGTCGCCACCCAGGTATCCGTCGTCACCGCGAGGGTGGAGGTCGGGTCGACCGTGACCGGGTAGGTCAGATCCTGGTCGAAGTAGTCCGCGTCCGGGGTCAGCACCAGGGTCTGGGAGCCGTCCTCGGCGGTCTCGACCTTGGTCGTGACGGAGGCCTGGTACTTGGACTCACCCGAGGCGTCGTCCTTGGAGGAGTCCCACATCATCGGCGCGGGCGCCTCGGCGACCAGCTTGCCGTCGGCGTCCTTCAGCAGCAGGTGCCCGGAGTCGGCCACCGACAGCTTCAGCCCCTCCAGCGCCAGCGGGATGCGGTACTCCGGAGCTTCGTCGGGCTTGGAGTCCAGGACCACGTTCTGGCTGAAGCCCTGGGCGAGTGCGGTGACCGTCAGGGTCTGGCCGTCGCCCAGGTCGTAGGAGGCGGTGTCGTCCTTCACCGTCGGGGTCGGCAGCTTCGACTCCCAGCCCAGACCGAAGGACTTGTCGCCCTTGTCGACCGACACCAGCGAAGTGTCACCGCCGTCCGAGACCGCGATGTCCGCGGCGGCGACGTCCGGCTCCAGCGAGGCGCCGGTGTCCGACAGCGAGGTGTCGATGTCCTGCCAGACAGTGCCCACCTTCTGTCGGATCGGCCCGGCATAGGTGGAGGTCTGCAGCTCGCCCGACGGCAGCGCGTACGTCGTCGAGGTCTCCGTCCGCTCCGACAGCACCTCGATCTTCCGGTCCTGAATGCGGGCCATCAGCAGCGCCGCCGCGACCGAATCCGCCGACGACGCCGCCGACTCGGTGTCCGACGCCGCCGTCACTTCTGTGGAGTCGGTGGCGAACGCCGCCCCCGTCTCCAGTGACACCAACGCCGTCTCGGCAGCCAGCACGGCGGCCACCGCCAACGCGGTACGCCTCAAAGAAGCACGCGAGGATCTCGCCCGCCCCCCTGAAGCCGGGAAGACCCTTCTCCCCTTGAGTCTCATCACAGCTCCTGTGATCACACCGCGGCGCCGAGTGCGCCACGGGTGGGCGTGATCAAAGGTCAGGAAGCTGTGAAGGTGCCTGAAAGGCCAGGTCACGAGATGGTCAAAGGTGCAGCAAGTGACTTTCCTGTCTCTTGACCTGACGGTAATTCAGCAGTCCAGCTGCCGTGAATCCTGTGGGCTGGTAATGGGGATTCTGTTGGACAGCACTGAATGTAAGGGATGGAGTCGATCAAAGAACGCCCACAGCCTGTGAAGTTGCTGTTGTGAAGATCGTTATTGGCTCGTGACGGCTTCCCAGCCCCTTTTCGGCAGTCCGAAGGCATACGTCGCCACGCACCCCACCACATGCGCCGTCACCAGCGTCCACCTGTGCGGAGCACCGCCTCCGGCCCCGCCCTCCGACCAGCAACGACCGGTCGTGAACCAACGAAGCCGGGTCCCCAATAGACAAGGGAGACCCGGCTTCCGTCTGTCACCTGAGCACCGGCTCGATGTCCGCCGGATCGAAGATCGGCCCGTTGGACGCGGGCTTGATGATGACCGCGCGGAAGACCTTGAGGACCGCGGCGCGCTGCTGCTCGATCGCCAAACTCTCCCACCGCCCCCGTATGTCGACAGGGCCCGCCGCGAAGGTGGCGGCCTCGGCCCGGTGCAGGGCTCGCTCCCGGTGCAGTTCCGCGATCTGCTTCTCCAGGTCCTCGGTGAGCGCGATGTAGCGAGCGGCAGACATGCGCTTCTCCTGCCACGCCTGCTTGAACTCGGCCATGTCCCGTTCCAGGGAGGCCAGTTGCTCCTCCTTGGTCCATTCCGGCGCGCGTTCGCGGACGCTCGCCGGCGCCTTGTCCGAGCTGAGGAACACGGCGTTCCTGATGAGACGGTCGACCGGTTCGCCGGCCCGGGCCACTCCCCCGCATCCACCGTCGTTCTTGCCGGGACACGCGTACTTGAACTGCGATGACGTCTTCGACTTCCGGTACGACGGGAAGGCCCGCATCTTCGCACCGCACCGCCCACACCGGGCGATGCCGGAGAGCAGGTACTTGGTGGCGTTGTCCCGTGCGACCCGCCCCTCCGTCTCCCGCCGAACCTTCTCCGTGAGGAGGTACCAGTCATCGGGGGTGATGATCGGCTCCCAGTCACCGACAACCGGAGCACCACTCTCGTCCAGGAACAGCTCACCCTGGTGCATCCGGTAGCCGCAGATCCGCGGGTTCATCAGCATCCGCTTGATCTTGGAGTCGTCGAAGAAGCCGCCGCTGTGCGACCTGACCCCCTTGTCCCGCCACTCACGCGCGATCGACGCCCAGCGGATGCCGCCCAGGAAGTCCTTCACCGCCTTGCGGAGGTTCTCGGCCTCTTCCGGCACCAGCGTCCTGCGGTCCTCGCGGTTCCAGCCGTACGGCGCCCGGCCGCCCGGTAGTTTGCCCTGCGCCGCCAGTTCCAGATGCTTGCGCTTCGTACGCCGCGAGGTGTCCGCCGAGGACTTGTCGGCGATGGTGACCTTGATCCGCGCGATGAACCGACCGTTCTCCGTGGACAGGTCGATGTCCGACGCCGATACGGAGTCGAAGACGAGGCGACGTTTCCGACGCTCGGCATCCTCGTACTCGTCGATCCACGCCTCCAGTTCACGCGGCTGGCGCGTGAAGCGGTCGATGTCCCAGGCGACGACCCCATCGATGCGTCCAGCCTTCAGGTCCTCCAGCATCTGCCGGAACTCGGGGCGTACCGTCTTGCGCTTGTACGCGGAGAGGTCGTTGTCCTCGTAGACCTTGGCGACCTCCCACCCGCGGGCGGCGCAGTGCAGTCGGCAGTCCTCCTCCTGCCGCGCGACGCCCAGCCCCTCGGCCTCGTCGTCCTTGCTGATCCGGGTGTAGATGCCCACCCGTACGGCCCCGGAGGGCCCCCGTCGTGCGGCCATGTGCCGGATCGTCGCATATCGCGATCAGGTACATCAAGGGCCATTCTCACATCAACCGGGTCCACGGCCGATATCCCGCGGAGGCGTCCCGGACGCCCATCCCCAAGTGGCAGACTGCTTACATGACGACGCACAAGAACCTGCTCGGCGGCCCGGACCCGACCCACCTGCCGGAGAACGAAGAGGCGTACCGCCTCCTTGGCGAGGAGTCCCAGCCCCCGGCCGAGGTCGCGGCGAAGCACCCCACGTTCTCGCTCGCCTGGGCGATGCTCGCGGACGACGCCTTCGAGGCGGGGCGAGTGGTCGAGTCCTACGCGTACGCACGGACCGGCTATCACCGGGGTCTGGACTCGCTGCGCCGTGCCGGATGGAAGGGACACGGCCCCATCCCTTGGGACCACCGGGCCAATCGCGGCTTCCTGCGCTGCCTCGCCGCCCTCGCTCGTGCCGCGGGCGAGATCAACGAGAAGGACGAGACGGAGCGTTGCTGGCAGTTCCTCAAGGACAGCAGCGCCGAGGCGTACACCGAGCTGAAGCGGTAGTCACCGCGCCTTCAATACGTCTGTGCTGCCCTCGCTCAGGCAGCGACGGCAGCACAGACGTGCACGATTACATGTAGGACCATTCTCCTCAGGGTGCACACTCGTCACCCAGCCGGCCCAGTGCCGGCAACCGCGGCGCGCTGGGGCTCCACGGGCGGGGACGTCACGCAGCCGTGCGTGCGGCACTGGGGGCGGCGGCAGTCCGGGGCCGGGCGACGTACGGTCGTGACGGCGATCACCGCCCCCACCAGCAGCACGCCCGCGCACAGCGGCATCGCCCGCCGGAACGCGGCGTCGAAGGCGTCCGCCGAACGGTAGGCCTCCGGCCCCATCCCGGCCAGCAGCGGCAGCGCGGCCACGGCGACGAGCCCGGCCGCGCGGGCCGCCGCGTTGTTGACGCCGCTGGCCAGGCCCGCCCGCGCGGTGTCCACGGAGGCGAGCACCGTGGCGGTCAGCGGGGCGACAAGCGTGACCATGCCGAGGCCGAGAACAAGCAGCGCGGGCAGGACGTCCGGGACGTACGAGGCGTCCGGTCCGACGCGCAGCATCAGCAGCATGCCGGCGGCGCAGAGCAGCGAACCGACGGTGAGCGGGATGCGCGGGCCGATCTTCTCCCCCAGTTCACCGGAGCGGGCGGAGAGCAGCAGCATCAGGGCGGTGGTCGGCAGCAGCGCCGTACCGGCGCCGAGGGCCGAGTACCCGGCGACGACCTGGAGCTGGAGCGCGGCGAGGAAGAAGAAGCCGGCGAAGGCCGCGTACACGCACACCGTGACAAGGTTGACCGCCGTGAACTGGCGGGACGCGAAGATGTCGGGCGGCATCATCGGGTCGGGGCGGCGCTTCTCGACGTACACGAAGGCGACGGCGGCGGCCACGCCCGCGACCGCGGTGAGGGCGACGGCGAGGGAGCCCTGGCGGGCCTCGATCAGCGCGTACGTCACCAGGGCGAGCGCGAGGGCGCCCAGGGTCGCGCCGAGCACGTCGAAGCGGCCGTGGGCGCGGCTGTCGGACGACTCGGGGACGTGGCGTACGGCGATGGGGGCGCAGAGCAGGGCCACCGGGACGTTGATGAGGAAGACCCAGCGCCAGCCCGGGCCGTCCACCAGCCAGCCGCCCAGGAACGGGCCCACGGCCGCGCCGATGCCGCCGAAGCCGGACCACAGGCCCACGGCTCTGCCGCGGTCGTCGGGGTGGAAGGAGGCCTGGATGAGGGCGAGTGAGCCCGGGGTCAGCAGCGCGCCGCCGATCCCTTGCAGGGCGCGGGCCGCGACGAGGACGCCGACGTTCGGGGCGAGGCCGCACAGGAGGGAGGCGGCGGCGAACCAGACCACGCCGAGGACGAAGATCTTCCGTCGGCCGTAGCGGTCGCCGAGGGAGCCGCCGAGCAGGATGAGGCCGGCCAGCGTGACCATGTACGCGTTGACCGTCCACTGGAGCGCGGAGAGGCTCGCGTCGAGATCGCGGCCGATGGTGGGCAGCGCGACGTTGACGACGGTCGAGTCCAGCATGGCCATGCTGGAGCCGAGGACCGTGGTGAGCAGGATCCACTTGCCGGTGGGGGTGGCGATCCTGACGGCGGGGACGTGCTGCGCGGGGACAGCCATAGGGGGATGATCCCCCCATGGCTGTCCCGCGGCCAGCTTTCCGGCAAACCCGCAGGTTGCCGAACCCGTGGGTTACAGAACCCGTGGGCTACCGACCCGCGGGTTGCCGAACCCCTGGGTTACTTGATCTTCGTGCCCGCCGAGCGCAGGTTCTGCGTCGCCTCGATGACGCGCTTCGCCATCGACGCCTCGGCCAGCTTGCCCCAGGTGCGCGGGTCGTAGGTCGACTTGGAGCCGACCTCGCCGTCGACCTTCAGGACGCCGTCGTAGTTCTTGAACATGTGGTCGGCGATGGGGCGCGTGAACGCGTACTGCGTGTCCGTGTCGATGTTCATCTTCACGATGCCGTTCTCCAGCGCGGTGGCGATCTCCGCCTCGGAGGAGCCGGAGCCGCCGTGGAAGACGAAGTCGAACGGGGACGGCTTGCCGAACTTGGCGGCCACGCCCTCGTTCAGCTCCTTCAGCAGCTCGGGGCGCAGGACCACGTTGCCCGGCTTGTACACGCCGTGGACGTTGCCGAAGGACGCGGCCAGCAGGTAGCGGCCCTTCTCGCCCAGGCCCAGCGCCTCGACCGTACGGATCGCGTCGTCGACCGTGGTGTAGAGGGAGTCGTTGATCTCGTGGGAGACGCCGTCCTCCTCGCCACCGGTCGGGGTGATCTCCACCTCGAGGATGATGTTGGCGCGGCGGGCCTGCTCCAGCAGCTCCTGCGCGATGGCCAGGTTGTCGGCCAGGGTCTCGGCGGAGCCGTCCCACATGTGGGACTGGAACAGCGGGTTGCGGCCGGCCTTGACGCGCTCCTCGGAGAGCGCGAGCAGCGGACGTACGTACCCGTCGAGCTTGTCCTTCGGGCAGTGGTCCGTGTGCAGGGCGACCGTCACCGGGTACTTCTCGGCGACGATGTGCGCGAACTCGGCCAGGGCCACGGCACCGGTGACCATGTCCTTGCTGTACTGGCCGCCCAGGAACTCGGCGCCACCCGTCGAGATCTGGATGATGCCGTCGCTCTCCGCCTCCGCGAAGCCGCGCAGTGCCGCGTGCAGGGTCTGGGTCGAGGTGACGTTGATGGCCGGGTAGGCGAACTTGCCTGCCTTCGCCCGGTCGAGCATCTCGTTGTAGACCTCGGGGGTTGCGATGGGCATCTGTCCGCTCCTTGTATGTGCGGGTTGGCTTGCTGCGTACTTACGGCCCTGACCTAGACCTTGGGTGCGACGTCATCGTCGTCCCCATCTTTCCAGACATGGGCCGGTGCTCGGTCCAGCCCGTACCGTCCTGTGGACAACTTCTGTCCGGTCCCTGAGCGGCCGACGCCGGCTCAGTCCAGGCCCAGCTCGTCCTTCGAGAACGCGAAGCGGTACGGCACCCCCGCGCCCGCCTCGATCTTCTCGGCGGCGCCGGTCGCCCGGTCGACGATGGTGGCGACGGCGACGACCTCGGCGCCCGCTTCCCGCACCGCTTCGACGGCGGTGAGCGGGGAGCCGCCGGTGGTGGAGGTGTCCTCGACGACCAGGACGCGGCGCCCCGCGATCTCCGGGCCCTCGACGCGCCGCTGCAGACCGTGCGCCTTCGCGGCCTTCCGCACGACGAAGGCGTCCAGCTTCCGCCCGCGCGCCGCGGCCGCGTGCAGCATGGCGGCGGCCACCGGGTCGGCGCCCATGGTCAGCCCGCCGACCGCGTCGAAGTCGAGGTCCGCCGTCAGGTCCAGGAGCACCTGGCCGACCAGCGGAGCGGCCTCGCCGTCGAGGGTGATGCGGCGCAGGTCGACGTAGTAGTCGGCCTCCAGACCCGAGGAGAGGGTCACCTTGCCGTGCACCACGGCCTTGTCCTTGATCTGCTGCAGCAGCGCGCCACGTACGTCCGTCATGCCAGCCAGCTTAAAGCCGCCGCCAGCTCCAGGTGGTGCTGGCCTCGAGCGGCTCCAGCGGTGTGACCAGGCGCGGCAGGGTGTTCAGGCCGTTGGGCGGACCGGTCTGCGGCTCCACGCACACGGCCGCCTCCTGCTCGTCGTAGACGACGACCCACTCCTCGGGGCTGGTCACCTTCAGCTCCAGCTGACCGGGCCAGGTGAGGGTGACGTCGACGCCGCCGGGCATGCCGAAGCAGTCGTCCCAGGGGCCCGGCCGGCGGTCGATGCGGTTGCCGGTCGGCAGGTGGTCGTCGCCGCGCTCCTCCTGCCAGGCCGGGTCGAAGGCGACCCGGGCGTCCTCCCCGCCGAGGTTCCGGTTGAACCAGGGGTGCCAGCCGATCTGCGCCGGGAAGGAGGACTCGTACGTCTCCACGGACATGGTGAGCGTGAGGGCGTCCGGGGTCAGGGCGACCGCCTGGGTGACCCGGCCGGTGTGGGGCCAGGGGTCGACGAGGTCGTACGTGATGACGGCCTCGTCCGCCGAGTTGCGCGCCACGCGCCAGGCGCCGTCGCGGACGGTGCCGTGGATGGCGTGCGGCGGGGAGTTGAGCGGCATCTGGCGGACGGTGCCTCCGTCCCGGAACCGTCCGTCGCGGATCCGCCCGCACCAGGGAACCATCGGGAAGCAGCCGAAACGGTCACCCTGCCGGAGCAGTTCGACGCCCCCGACCCGAAGCCCGCCGATCCGGCCCCCGCTCCCCGGCTGCACTACGACTTCCGCGTCACCCGCGGCCAACGTGATGTCTTCGTTACTCACGGCACGACCCTACTGGGCGGATCAGCGGATCAAGAGGGCCGCCGGGGTGACCGCCGGGGCGCGGGTCGCGATCCACCCGCTCAGCGTCGCCTGCGCAGCGCCCGCCCCACCACGATCGCCGAGGCCACCACCAGGGCCGCCGCCGGTGCGGCCCACCGCAGGGTCGCGTTCGGCGCGACGGTCTGCGGCGCGGGCACGGGCGCGTACCGCCCGCGCGGCGGCGCGTGGTCGACCTCCTCCGCACTCCGCCCGATCATCGTGCGCCGCGCGTGCGCGGCCTCGGCGGGGGGCTCGGAAGAGGGCTCTGCGGACTCGACGGGCTCGACCTGCTCGGCAACCGGGTCCAGGGAGGGCGGCGGAACCTCGGTCTCGAACACGGACGTGTGCTCCTCCGGCGCCCCGGCGCCGGCCTCCGCTCCCGCCTCCGCATCGGCCTCCGCCTCCGCCCCCAGGTTCTCCGCGAAGCGGTTCAGCAGCCGTGTCACGGCCGCGTCGACCGCCTCCCTGGGCAGTTCGGTGACGCGGCCGTCCGCCGTGGCCGTGCCGTCGAAGGTGAGGGCGGAGCCGCCGTCCGTGTCGCGGACGCGGAGGGTGAGGGCGAGCTTGACCGAACCCGTGCCGCGCGCCTCGGTCGCGTCGCCTTCGACGGCGTACGAACCGTCGTCCCGTCCCGAGACCCGCACGGAGCCGCGGTAGGTGATGCTGTGGCTCCCGACGCGCACCTTCAGCCGCCCGGTGCCGGGCTCGCCGCCGGCGTCCTGCTGGAGCCCGGGAACCGCCCGGGCGACCCGCGCGGGGTCGGCCAGCGCCACCCTCAGCCTCTCGGCGGGAACCGGAACGAACACCTCATGCTCCATGTCGAGGGAGCCTACCCAGGGGGCGCCTTGAATACCTCCCCTCGACTGGAAGTCGCCCCGTCGTTCAGTACCGCGGATGCACCAGATTCAGTACCGCGGATGCACCAACGTCGAAGCCGCCAACCCCCCGATCCGCGTCCGCGCCGCCGCCCGCGCGTCCGCCGCGAGCCCTGCCCGGGTCAGCGTGCGCAGCGGCGGTTCGACACGGCCCGGCGCCAAGCCCAGGGCCGGCCGGGCGTCAGCCGCTGCGAGGACGAAGCCCCAGTCGCGTGGCGCGCGCGTGGTGGAGGCGGACCGGTCGGGGCCCCCGGCGAAGCCGGCGTCGCGGCCGGCCACGCGGTACGGGGCGGTACGCAGACCGGCGGCGCGGACCGTCGCGTCCACCGTCCAGAAGGCGCGCGGGCGGGACGAGACCGGCCCGGCGTGCACCGCCAGACGCCCGCCGTCCGCCAGGACGCGCCGCGTCAGGCCGTAGAACTCCAGCGAGTACAGCTTCGTGCTGGCCGTGATGCCCGGGTCCGGCAGGTCCGAGACGACGACGTCGTACGGCGCGCCTCTCGGTGCCCGGCGCAGCCAGCAGAAGGCGTCGGCCGTCGTCACGTGCACGCGTGGGTCGTCGTACGCATGTCCGTTCAGCGCGGACAGCGCCGGGTCGGTGCGCGCCAACCGCACCACGCCCGGGTCGAGTTCGACGATGTCGACCCGGCGCACGCCCGGATGGCGCAGCACCTCGCGGGCGGCCAGTCCGTCGCCGCCGCCGAGAATGAGCACGCGCGTGTGGGGGCCGTTCATCGCGGGGTGGACCAGGGCCTCGTGGTAGCGCCGCTCGTCGCGGCCGCCGACCCGCAGCCGGCCGTCGAGGAAGAGGCTGAGGGGACGGCCGTGGGTGCCGCCGGTGAGGACCACTTCCTGGACGTCGGTCTGGATCGCCACGCGGACGTCGTCGCCGTACACCTCGTGCCGCGCCGCCCGTTCGAAGTCGTCGACGAGTACGGCGGCCGCGGCGAGGACGCCGAGCACGGTGAGGTTGGCGACGAGCAGCACCCAGCGGGCGCGGCGGCTCAGGTCCCGGCGGAACAGGCCGAGGACGAGGGCGCCGCCGGCGACGACGTTCACCGTGCCGGTGAGCAGGGCGCCGGTCAGCTGGCCCAGGAAGGGCAGCAGGAGGAAGGGGAAGGCGAGGCCGCCGACCAGGGCGCCGACGTAGTCCGCCGCGAACAGGTCGGCGACCGCGCCGCCCGCGTCCTGCCGCCGGATGCGCTGGATCAGCTCCATCAGCAGCGGGACCTCCGCGCCGATCAGCAGGCCGATCGCGAGGGAGAAGACGACCAGCAGGCAGCGCGGGCCGTCTCCCCACATTCCGCCCCAGTCCCCGGTCCAGGCGAACACCGCGTACAGCGCCATCGCGCTGCAGCCGCCGACGAGGGCGAGGACCGCCTCGACCGCGCCGAAGCCGGCGGCCGCGTGCCGGCACAGTCGCTTCGCGGCGAGGGAGCCGAGGCCCATCGCGAAGACCATGACCGACAGCACGACGGAGGCCTGGGTGACCGAGTCGCCGATCAAGTACGAGGCCAGGGCGACGAGTTCGAGTTCGTACACCAGCCCACAGGCGGCGCAGACGAAGACACCCGCGAGGACCAGGAAACGTCCGGTCCCCGGCCGGACCGGCAGCAGCGCGGGGCGGACCCAGGGCTGCGGGGTGCCGGGCGGGGCGGGGGCGTGCGACTCGATCACGACTGCGACGTTACGTCACGACCGTGGCACGCTTCGTCACCCACACGTGTGGAACTGCCCGTGATATGAGCGCCTGATGTTTACCCGACTCGGGCCCCGGACCGACTGAGTTGGCCTGGCGGACCCAGGGAGTCCGCGCCCCGGGCCGATCGAGTCGGTCTAGCGGACTCCGGGAGTCCGCGACCCCACCCGCGTCCGCGTCGCGACCAACTGCCCGTCCTGCGGATACGCGTGCCACGTACGCCAGTGCACATGCCCTTCGTGGCTTTGGGCCAGCATGGCGGTGAAGGCGTGCGGGCTGCCGGGGAAGACGCCCGCAAGGCCGTTCGGATGGTCGGAGACGAGGGCCAGCAGTTCCTGCGCGCGGCCCGCGAACGAGCCCGGTGACAGGACCTCGACCCGCGCGGCGAACTCGTACTCCCAGTCGCCCACCCGCTTGGCCACGCCGAGCGGAAGAGGCGTACTGCTACCGGGAATGCACGCCACCGTTTCCGAACAACAGCCTTGTTCCTGCTCAAGTAGCACCTGGTGGGATGCCCCGAGCAATCTCAACTGGAGTTTCGCACCGCCCAGTTCGAGGTCGAGTGTGGCCAACGCGGGGAGCGGCTCACGCCCCAGGGTCCAGGCGAGGTCTGCCGCGCGCGTGTCGGTGTAAGTGGTCTTGAGGGTCGTGAGCATGGATCGGCTCCGCAAGCACGCAGAAAGGTGGGGGGTTGGTCCGGCGCACCCCGGTCGACTCCGCTCGACTCCGGCCGCCGGCGGGAATTCGGCCCGGTCAGCCCAGTGCGGACAGGTGTTCGCGCAAGTCGTCCAAGGGGCTGCGATGGTGTGGAATGGTGGTTTAGAGGGAATCATGAACTGTGCCGCCGCCACAGCGTTTTTACCCAACTTCGTAGGGTTTCCATCCGCCAGAGGGCTCCAGAGTTCAAATGTTCAACTACGGCGTGCGCCGGTGGCCCCGGGGCGTACGCCCGCGCAGGGCGTGGTCCGGACCAGGTCCGGACCACGCCCTGCGGATGCGGCTCCCCCTGCTGGAGCTCAGCTGCCCCGTGTCAGCTGCCTCCGCCGCATCCGCCCCCGCCCCCGCAGGACGACCCGCCTCCGCAGGACGAGCCGCCCCCGCACGAGTGGCCGCCGGAGTGCCCGCCCGAGGACGAGCCACACGAGGCGCCGGAGTCTCCCCCGCCGGCCCACCAGCTGCCGCTGCTGCCCCTGCGGCCCCTGCTGCCGCTCGTGCTGCGGCGACCCCCGCTGTACGACGTGACGGCGCTGTTCCGACGCGCGGCGGACACGACGGCTCCCACGAATCCCACGAAAACAACCACGACGACCGCCAGGATGATGCCCAGGACCATGGCGTCACCCTCCTTCCGTTTCCCCCGAAGCGGCCCCCCGTGGGCGCCTCGCTCGTTGCGTGAACTGGGGATGCCCGGCCGTCTCACGTGGCAAAGCAGAGTTGAGGAAGTCCAGAGCTTCGGCGCAGGATGACCGGCATGACCTCCAGCGCACGCCCCTTCCTCAACCGCCGGCTCGCCGAGTTCGGGACCACGATCTTCGCCGAGATGTCCGCCCTGGCCGTCAGCACCGGGTCGATCAATCTCGGCCAGGGCTTCCCCGACACGGACGGCCCCGAGGAGATCCGGGAGGCGGCGGTCCGCGCGCTGCGCGCGGGGCACGGCAACCAGTACCCGCCGGGCCCGGGCATCCCCGAGCTGCGCACGGCGATCGCCGCGCACCAGAAGCGCCGCTACGACCTGTCGTACGACCCCGACACCGAGGTGCTGGTCACGGCGGGCGCCACAGAGGCCATCGCCGCCACCCTCCTCGCCCTGCTGGAGCCGGGCGACGAGGTGATCGCCCTCGAGCCGTACTACGACTCCTACGCGGCCTGCATCGCCATGGCGGGCGGCACGCGCGTCCCGGTGACCCTGCGCCCCCATGAGGACAGCTTCCGCCTGGACCTCGACGAACTGCGCGACGCGGTGACGGACCGCACGCGCCTGTTGCTCATCAACACCCCGCACAACCCGACCGGCACCGTGCTCACCCGCGAGGAGCTCACCGCCATCGCCGAGCTGGCCGTCGAGCGCGACCTGCTCGTGGTCACGGACGAGGTGTACGAGCACCTGGTCTTCGACGAGGCCGAACACCTGCCCCTCGCCGCCTTCCCCGGTATGCGGGAGCGGACGGTCACCATCGGCTCGGCGGGCAAGACCTTCTCCTTCACCGGCTGGAAGGTCGGCTGGGTCACGGCGGCCCCCGCGCTCGTCACGGCGGTGCGCTCGGCGAAGCAGTTCCTGACGTACGTGTCGTCCGGCCCGTTCCAGTACGCGGTCGCCGAGGCCCTCTCCCTGCCCGACTCCTACTTCTCCGCCTTCCGTGCGGACATGCTGGCCAAGCGCGACCTGCTGACGACGGGCCTCACGGAGGCGGGCTTCAAGGTCTTCAAGCCGGCCGGCACCTACTTCGTCACCACCGACATCCGCCCCCTCGGTGAGACGGACGGCTTCGCCTTCTGCCGCGTCCTGCCGGAACGGGCCGGCGTCGTGGCCATCCCCAACGCGGTCTTCTACGACCACCGCGAGGCCGGCGCCCCCTTCGTCCGCTTCGCGTTCTGCAAGCGTACAGATAAGTTGCGCGAAGCAATCGACAGGCTGTCTGAGCTACGGAAGTTCGACTAATCCGGGCATACGAAGCCCCGCCCATGCGCCACGGGGGACGTTCGCACGGGCGGGGCTTCTCCGACCCGCCGAAGTGTCGGCGTCAGCGAACCGGGGTCATGTGGCGCTTGTCGTCTGGGTGACCGTGAATCAGGTGGTCATTCATGGCGAACACGACGCTTCGTGCCATGGGCGCGCTCGCTGCCTTCATAGCTGCGGTGAACGCATCCCGAAGGTTGCCGCAGATGGGGCACGTATCCGGGTTAACGAGACCCGGTCGGGGCGTGTACAGGTCAACGAACATCCTTGCCCCCGCACAGCGAACAGTCAGGCAGCGGGCAGGGTGGACGCTTCGCCCCAGGGGGCAGGTACACGACGCCGGAAGCCACGTTGAGCGCCCCTCCGTACTCCGTCCACCAACCGGCCGGAGAAGCCGCGTACGGGCCGGACGGGTCATCTATGAGGCTGACTAGCTCCGGGGCTGTGGTCATCCGTGCCCGTCCGGGTGCCGCGCCATGAGGACATTGCAGTCAGTCACGGTCGTCCAGTCGCCGCCTACCCGCGCACGGTCCCGGACGTTCGCCAACTCCCGGCAACCGGCGCAGCCATCAACCGGCGTCGGTTCCAACGTGGCTTCCCTGACCGGAAGTTGGACCGGCCCGCTGGGGTATCTCCTCGGCTCAGTCATGGCGTGATCGTCGCGCCGGTCGTTGGGACGGTGGAACCTCGTACGTTTCCCACTTCGGGACGTCCCACGGCGGGTAGAACGTCCCTATGACGAACGAGCGCCTACGGGCGACCATGGCGGCAGGGGGGTGGACACATGCAACTCTCGCTACAGCGACGGGAGTTGACCCGAAGAGCGTTGAGCGCTGGGTGAACCTGGGACGTGTCCCCCGGCGGGCTACCGCAATGAAGGCCGCTGAGGCGCTGAGCGAAGACGTTCACGCCCTATGGCCAGCACTGCGACAAGCACGCGCGGCAAGGGCAGTTAGCCCGGAATTGGTCGCGCTCTATGACCAGCGGGCAGACCTCCCCGTTTCCGTGTTCGTTGACCTAATCACCCAGGCCCGGGAGCGGGTAGACATTCTCGTCTATGCCGCCGTGTTCTTGCATGAGGCGTACCCCAGGCTGAACGACCTGTTGCGCGAACGGGCTGAAGACGGCTGTGCCGTTCGTATTGCGCTGGGCGACGCGGATAGCGAAAACGTCCAACTACGTGGCAACGAAGAGAAGTTCGGGCACGGCATTGAATCCCGCTGCCGACTCGCGCTCATGCACTACCGGCCGTTGCTGGGGGTACCGGGTATCGAGCTACGGACGCACGGAACGACGCTGTACAACAGTCTGTATCGCGCTGATGATCAGGTGTTGGTGAATTCGCACGTGTGGGGTGTGAACGCTTACGGCGCCCCGGTATGGCACCTTCGACGGAATGCTGACGGCGGGATATTCGACACGTACACCGAGAGTTTCAACGCGGTATGGGGAACGGCGACGACAGTCAAGGAAGGCTAGGAAGTGGCACGCACGGAGTATTACGACGACGCCAACGCTCCCGAACCAAACAGTCTCGTCGTCGCTGCCTCAGCGGTCGTGACCGACGACAAGGGGCGCATCCTTCTTCAGCGCCGGAAAGACAACGACCTATGGGCATTGCCCGGCGGCGGCATGGATATGACCGACTCGCTACCCGGAACGGCCGTGCGGGAGGTCAAGGAAGAAACCGGATATGACGTCGAGATCACGGGGCTTGTCGGCACGTACACGGACCCGCGCCACATCATCGAATACAGCGACGGGGAAGTACGGCGACAGTTCAACGTGTGCTTCAGGGCGCGCATTGTGGGCGGGTCGCTCGCTGTGTCGGATGAGTCGACGGAAGTGCGCTTCGTAGACCCTGCCGATATTGACGCGCTGCCAATGCACCACACCCAGCGGCTACGGCTTCAGCACTTCCTAGATAACCGGCCGACTCCGCATTTGGGATAAAGAGCCTTTACGCACAGAAAGCCCGCATACACTCTGACGACATCGCCAGGCGTATGCGGGCTTTCATAATGAGGCTGTGCGTTTGTCATCTCCAGAACCACTAACGCGCGGTTCCGTCATCTTCAAGTGCGGCAAAGGCGTCAATGGCGAAGGCATCCAAAAGTTCGCCGATGACCATGCCCATACGAAGAAAATCTGACGAACTAATTTCGAATGCTCGTGTTGCTGTGGTGAAGGCTTCCGTGTCGTCTTCCGGGGTCGTGGAAAGATGGCGCGAGCGAGAGCGAAGCATGGCTATTTGCCCCGTCATTCCCAAAGCTTGATCGCGAAGCTCGGCACCTGAACGAATGACAGCCTCCGGGCCGAGCAAACTCATTTCGAGCCAGTACTCGTTTATCCGGCCCCTTAGAGATACTTCCTGCTCTCGCGTTAGGCTCTCGTGAGCAGTCATCAAGGCAAGGTCGCGTAGTTCTGTCGCTATTTCCATGAAAGCTTTATAGGTTTCATGTCTTGGCTGACGTCTATCCTTGCGAAATTCGGACCTAGCAGCAATGCGCACCCCTTCGCGTTGAGCCCAACCTGTGGCTAGAGCAGCACCAATAGTTGCCGCTGCGCCTGCAAGCGTTCCAAGTAGTGTCGCTAGTACGGCGTTCACTGCACCAGTTTGGCGCTACGGGGTATCGCTCGTCTAGCCGCACTGTGTTCTCCGCCTTCCCAGGGCTCGCAGGACTTCAAGAAGGGCGACTAGAACACGTCCGGCGCGCTCACGGACTTGAAGACATCGGCACCGTTCGCGACCCTTCTTTCATCACGCGCGAACGCCAGACGGAACGTTGGGAAAAGTGGGTGCACCTCAGCCTCAGCGTGGGACAACGAAGCGCGCACGATCCGGTTAGCAAGCTCCGCCGTGGCCTCGCTCATATCCGCTGCCCCTTGTCGTCTGTGTTCTTGAGCAGCGATGCAATGAGCGCGTCAAGGTCGTCGCCCCCGTCGCTGTCGGCAGGCTTCGCGGGGTACCCCAGGGCGCTGAACCACTGTCCGACGAAGCGCGCAAGCGGGTGTGCAACGTCGGCTTCTCCGCGCCGTCCGGGAACAACAAGCCCGTCCGAAGTGATGCGCGCGATGGCGGCACGGTAAAGCTCCCTGAGCGCTTCCCGGTCGTCATCCGGCATCGGGGCATCCCCAACGACAGAACGGGCGAGAGACGGACGCTCAGCCCCCTTCCGCTGCCGATAAGCCTTATCGCGACACGGCTTGCCGCAGTACTCGCCGTGCGTCTTCAACGGCTCAAACGACGTGCCACAAACCGAACAGTTTTTGATCACCAGAAATCTTCCTTCCGTCGCCCCGAGCAAGGGGCCGCGCGACGCGTGTGTTTTCCGAGCTGTGACCGGGATCGCTGAGCGGCTTTCGGCTGAACTTTTGGACCGGTACCCGCACCCGTGAAGTCGTGAGCAAAGCGGCATGACGCATCGGAAGTGCATCTACCTGCATAGATGGTCCACGCCGGCGAATACCTGACCGATCGCCAGTTCGCGGGTGGGAAGGTGAACGCGACACCCGCGCCTACTCACTGACTACAGCCCTTGCACACAATTCGCTGGACGCCCCGCGCTGTACGTTCCGTGCTTTTGCGCTCATGCCCGTAGTCCACGCGCTCGCATTTCGTGCAGTACCAAGGGACAACGCGCGGCAGTCCGTCAGCACGCTTCACGCGTCCATCTGCAAGCAGCCATGAGGGGCGCATGTGACTAGGCCATTCGTCCAGCCCGACACCCACCCCCGGGATATTGCTTATGGGGGACCACTCCAGCACCCCTCTAGGGGTTTGGTGCCCCCTATCCACCTCGCGTGCCCATTGCTGGGCAACGAGGTATACCGCAATGTCAGCGGGAACGCGCACCCGAACGCCGGAAGGGACCGGCTTCCCGTCAATGAGAAGACCGGTCCCTATCTCGACAAGCCTAGGTGGCGCGCTGTCCGTGAACAGTTCGCCCAGCGCCATTACGCGGCAATGGTCATCTTGACGACGGCGGCAGCGTTCGGAACGGCGATAGCGGCGCGCATGATCGCACGGGCACCAATACCGTCCTTGAAGAAACCGGCGTCCGAGGAAGTCTCAAACGTGGCGTCCTTCCGGATGACCGCGTAAATCTCCGACGCGTCGTAGACAAGAATCGTGTTGGCGTCGACGTAAGGCGACACCTTCACGGGCACGCCCAGGATGCTGCGGGAAACGCCGTCGGTACCAGAACCGGCACCCGCGCTCAGGAGCTGCCGCCCGGTTGAATCCTTCAAGCCGAGAAGCTGCGCCCAACGGGTCGGGTTCATGACGACGACGCCCGGAGTAGCCGACACGTCCTCAAGCATTCCGAAAGCCTCAGCGAACGGAGCAAGGTCCGTCGGATCACCAGTCACGGCGAGAGTCTGAATACCGGCCGTGTTGGCGATACCGGCGAACTTGTCAGCACCCGCAGTGCCGATAAGAGCCTGCTTATCGAAGCCCAGCGCCAGAGTGCGGAGCATGCTCCGGGAAATGGCGTTCAGTGACACGCCGTCGGAGTCGTTGACGAACTCACTCGACAGCATCTCAGCCGTGGCAATCTTCATGGGCTTCACAGTCAGAAGCCCCGCAGCAAAACCGCCCGTCGGCAGGTCGGCAAGCTCACCGATGAACGCCGGAGTGAAGTCGGAAGTAACCACAGGGGTCTTCCACTCAGAAGCGTTCGTTGCAACCCGGTTCACGCCACTGGAAAGAACAACGGAGCTGGGCGCCATGAGGTCAACGAAAGTCTTCGAGAACTCAGACGGAGTGAAAGCCCCAGCGGTGCCCGTGGAAGTCAGGTTCCGAGACTCGGCAAGCTTGGCATACAGGAGATCACCGGCGGACGCCTTACGGCCAATAGCGCGCGCCTCAGCGGCGGACTTCATGGCAGAAAGCGAAGCGGTCCGCTCACCGTTCAGCGCGTCCAGCTCCGCACGCTTCTCGTCCAGCTCCGCCCCGCGCTTCTCGCCGGTCGCCTCAGCCGAGCGAATGTCGGCAGAAAGCTTCTCGGCGCGCTGAGTGTCGGCGTAAGCCTTACGGGCAGCGTCAACGTCAACCTTGCTCATGTTTCCTCTTTCGATTGCGCGAGCGCTTACGGTCGCGTCGGGATAAGCGGGAGTGTGAACGGGGCCAAGCTCAATGACCCGCATAGCGGTGACCGTGCGGTGTGGGATTTCTCCGATGTAATCCCACTGGTCTTCGTCGCAAATGAACGTGAACGAAGAACCGAACACGTCACCGCGCTTCACAAGCTCATGGACGCTGCGGCCTAGCTCCGTATCGGGAAGCGCAACGTCATAGCGAATGCCGGTCGAGTCCACGGCCAGCGTGAGTGTGCCGGAACGCGTGCGACCCAGAATGCTGTCCGGGTTGTGATTCCACGTCGCTAGCACGTCGTCACCCGCGTTGGTCCAAGCGTCGGGTGCTATGGATTCGGTGAATGTGCCGATCCGTGTGGGCGAGTTGAATACGACGGCATAGCCGCTCAGCTTCCGTGTGCCGTCAGCGTTTAGGGGCTGTGGCGCTGCCCGGGTTTCCATGTCAGTCAAGCTGATTCCTTTCCTTGCGCTAGGCAATAACACGCTGAATCGTCGTCTGTACGATCGTCAGCGGAGCCGTGCGACGCTTCCCATTCACGAAGGTCTGAAGGTGAGTTGCCCGACGCTCCGCCATGGCTTCAAGCGCTTCGCGCGGATACCGCATGCGTGCCTTAAAGAACTCGCGCTCTACACGGTCCGGCCCAGCGCCGTCACGGTGAAGTCGGTCATAGGTCCGATGACAGCGGGCACACATGGGCCGGTAATGCGCCGTGTCTGTCGAATAGCGGCGGCGCTTGTCTGTCTGCTCATTCGGGTCAGCGTGGTCGTATGCCCAATGGGCGGCGTCGCCCCAGCACCAAACGCACTGATGAAGGATTGCCGGACCACGTTCAGCGCGAACGGCGTTATGAGCGTTCTTGTACGCGTCCATGAGAGAAGTCCTAGGGTGTGGTGGAAATGTAAAAAGCCCCCTCCCAGGGAGCGACCGCACGCGCCACCACACGCGTAACGGAAGCTCAACCCGGAAGGGGGCTAAGTGTGTGCATTGACCTGAGCATCAAGGCCACCGGCACACGGCGGGTTCATGGGGCGGGTGATTGTGGTGGACCCGCAGCAGGCGCGAACGCCCTTCTACCTATATGAAGGGAGTCGGTGACCCGGGCGCGATACAGAGCGAAAAGGTCGTCGGTGACGTTGTGATGAAATGACGTCGAGTCCGGATTGCACTAAGAGCTTCTATATACGTTCTGGATTTCAAGTCATTTCGTCACTGCGTCACAACCCCCAGGTCAGAAGCCTGCCGCCTGCCCGCTGTGGTGACGCTGGGCCGGAGCCCCTGAGCACCCGTCTCCGCCCCGCTGAGCGCTCCACCGTCGCCGGGTAGCCCCGTGGCCCCTTGCAGCGCCGTACGCGGGCATAACGGAGCCCCCGACCCTTCCCGCTGTGGGATTGGCCGGGGGCACCCTTGCCGACTATCGGGCTGCGCTGTTGAGCACCCGATGCGTGCCGATCCCTTCGCCGTTATGCCGACTTTCGGGGAGGTCTACTACCCGGGTGAACCCTGCCCAGGCATAGTGGAACCGCTCCGGCGTGACCGGCGTACGCCCCGCCCCGAACTTCTTCCGAACACACACGCCGTCGAGAGCCAGGGAGAGCAGCCCGCGTTGTTCTTCGACCGTTGCCGAGTTCCACGCTGCTTCGATCAACTCGGCGTCGAAAAGAAACCCGATATTCAATGTGGGTTCAGGCATAGCGCTTAGCGCCTTCTCAGCGAGTCTCACACTCTCTTCAGCTTCGGCCAGTAGGCCGGGAAAATACTCTGCCGCTGGGCCGCTGAACTCGCCGCGCTTATAGCGCGCGTCCAAGAGATCCTGCAACGCTGCCTTGGCATCCGCGACGCGGTCCGTCAGCTCCCTGCGCTCGTGCACAGAATCCGGCCGATGAGTAGCAAGCCAGCGAGAGGCGACGGCCAAGACAAGACCGTCATCAGGCTCACCCGCTGTCAGCCGCTGAGAGAACACGGCGAACACGAAGGCGTGTGCGTACTTCGCCATGACCGACGCCGGGCTGTCGCAAGGACGCCCGCCGTTCGTCTTGTGCGGGCAGCTGTACGACGTGCCGCGCCGAACCATCTTGCGTCCGCACCCGGCGCAGTGCAGCAGTCCGGACAGCAGGTGTCGGGGCACACTGCGCACGCCACGACGCGCCGGGCTGCTGTTCTCACCCATGATCTTCGTGCGGGCCTTCACGGCCTTGCGTGCGCGCATCTGTGCTGCCTCGCTGACAAGCGCCTCACCGACGCTGACACGCCGCCCCTCGGCGTCACGGTGAATCGGGTCCTCGCGCTCGAACCATTTCGACGACGGCTGTAGCCCGATGTAGGCGGGATTCTTTGCCACGCGGTAGATGTACTGCGGAGACCAGTTGCCGCCGCTCGGGCACGGTATGCCGTCGTCGGTAAGCCGCGCTGCGATCGTCGGGGCCGTCGAGCCGTCACCGAGTTGGGCCACGATGCGCCGGATCACGTCGGCCTTGGTCGGGCCGTCCGGCTGTCCGGGAATGGCCGCCCCATCGTCAGCGAAGAGCTTGCGCCCCTTGGTCTTCACGAGGCCATACGGAACACGGGGCGCGAGCCAGTACCCCTGATCCTTCGAGTAGCGCCACGAGTCGGCTACGCGGTCCGCCAGTTGGTCGCTGAACTCCTTCGCGTCCTCAGCACGCCACATGATCATGCGTCGGTCTTTCGGCTCGCTGGTGTCGAGGTTGTCCGCACCGAAGAAGATCCGTCGGCCTTCAAGCCGTTCCATGATGGTCAGAACGGCCAGCGCACCACGACGGCTGAAGCGGTCGAGCTTGTACGACCAGAGGCAGCGGGTCTCTCCGGTCTCCAACCCGTTGAGCCCAGCGTCATAGCCCGGCCGCTTGACGTCCTTCGAGCCGCTGATGCCGTTGTCCACCCACACGTGGCGCGGCGTGTAGCCGTTCCACTTGGCCCAGCGAATCCCGTCCTCGATCTGCTGCCCGACGCTGAGTTCGGTGTTCCGCTGCCCCTTCCGGGACACGGACTTCCGGGCGTAGATGTCGAGATCGCCACTCGGGTCAATCGTCCTGTACGGCGTCGTCATCGGCCTGAACGTGGGAACGCTCACGGTCGGTCTCCCCTTGCATCCCGGTGAAGACCCGACCGACACGACGGGCAGTCGCGCCGGGAGCGTGTGCTTACGGGTCTGCTCGCCAGGAAGGGAGTGGGTGACCCGCCATGCTCACGTCTTCACCGGGTGCAAGCAGACGGGGGTGCTGGAGGAGGCGGTGCGGCGTCTGAAGGCCCTGTCGGCCTGACGTCACGCCGCCACCAGATCTGGCGCGAGCGGCGGCACCTCCGCCGGGTTACCCACAGGCTGTGGACGGGCGCGGCGCTCGCCCCGCTCGGCTGGAGCGCGTACATCCTGTGTACTGCTGCTGATCGCCCTCGGCGGCTCGGGCTTCTTCGAGTGCAAGCCGCGCTTCCTGCTGCCCGCCTTCCCGCTGCTGCTGCCGCCGGCCTGGCGCGGGCGCTGGTGCGCACGGCGAGAGCCCGGCCCTGGCACGCGACCGTGGTGGTCGGCGCCCTGGCCGGGCTCTCGTTCGCTTACGGCGCGTACCTGGTAGTGCTCGCGCACACGCCGCTGTAGGACTCGTTGCGAGAACTTGAGGGCGGACTACTCCTCGCCGTCCTCGGGGTCCTCCGTGTCGTTGACCTCCTGCTCGAGGCCGAACTGCTCGACGAGCCACTTGTCGAACTCGATGGCGGCCCGCACCCAGCTCACCGTCGACGACACGAAGTGCTCGAGGGCGACTCCGGTGCCGATCAGCATCTGTGCCTCGCCGATGAGGCGGACGGTGCCGTCGTCGTGGGTGTGGGTGTAGACCTTGGGCCACAGCGTGCGGCGGTTCCAGTCGTCGATGGACTCCAGCAGCTGGGGCTTCTCGTCGATCTTGTGGGGCCGGTCGTAGAAGGTCCGTACCGAGAAGACCTGCTGGTCGGCCTCGCCGCGGAACATGAAGTACGTGCGGAACTGTTCCCAGGGCGCCGCGAGGTCGCCCTCCTCGTCCACGACGTACTTCAGCTCCATCTGGTCGAGGAGCTGCTTCACGAGGTCCTGATCCGGGACGACGGGGCCCGCCGGTCCTTGCGGCTGCGGCTCGGGCTGGCCCCCGAAGTTCGGAATCGAGGACGGGTCGATGGTCACCGTGATTTTCCCTTCGTACGGATCCTGCCATCCTCCCCCATGCGGGGCGGGGAGTGGCAACCCCAGGAGGGGTCTGTCGCGCGGGGCTGCCATGATCTGGTCACCGATGACAGGGGGGCGCGGGTGCGCAAGCTGTTGTGGGGGCTGTGTCTGGTCTTCTCGGTCGTGGCCGTGGGGTGGTTCGTGTGGGGGCTGGTCACCTTCGCGTCGAGCGACGACCCCTTCAACACCGTCAGCGAGGTCGACTGCGGCGAGGCCATGCGGTTCGCGGGCGCCTCGATGCCCGAGGGCGCCACTGAGGAGGACTGCACCTCGTACAGCTGGATGGACCAGTCGTACGACGGCTCGTTCCGTATGCCGCGGTCCGCGGTGCGGGGGTGGCTGGCCACGTCGTTCCCCGGCGCCCAGCGCGCGGCGTCGTGCGACGGGGACGTGTGCGCGATCGTCCGCAACGACCCGGACGACGAGAACACGACCGGCGCGTACGACGTGGACGTCAGCGTGCGCTACGAGGGCGGGTCCGCAGGGGACACCGCCCTCGTCACGTTCGACGCCTCCACGTACTGACCGCTACAGCGTCTCGCTGACCGCGACAGCTTCCTGCTGACCGCTACAGCTTCTTGCCGGTCGCCGGCCCCACGAGCAGTCCGTCGCCGAACGCGTCCACGCGGACCGTGTCGCCGTCCTTGACCTCGCCGGAGAGGATCTCCTTGGCGAGGCGGTCGCCGATGGCGGTCTGGACGAGGCGGCGCAGCGGGCGGGCGCCGTAGGCCGGGTCGTTGCCCTCGTCGGCGAGCCAGGCCAGGGCCGCGTCGGTGACCTCCAGGGTGAGGCGGCGTTCGGCCAGCCGCTTGGCGAGGCGGTCGATCTGCAGGCGGGCGATCCGGCTCAGCTCCTCCTTCGACAGGGCCGAGAAGACGACCAGGTCGTCGAGCCGGTTGAGGAACTCCGGCTTGAAGGACACCCGGACCACCTCCAGCACCTGCTCCTTCTTCTCCTCTTCACTGGTGATCGGGTCGACCAGGAACTGGCTGCCCAGGTTCGACGTCAGCACCAGGATGGTGTTGCGGAAGTCGACCGTGCGGCCCTGGCCATCGGTCAGGCGGCCGTCGTCCAGCACCTGGAGGAGGATGTCGAAGACCTCGGGGTGCGCCTTCTCCACCTCGTCGAGGAGTACGACGCTGTACGGGCGGCGGCGGACCGCCTCCGTGAGCTGGCCGCCCTCCTCGTAGCCGACGTAGCCGGGCGGGGCGCCGACCAGGCGGGCCACGCTGTGCTTCTCGCCGTACTCCGACATGTCGATGCGGATCATGGCCCGCTCGTCGTCGAAGAGGAAGTCCGCGAGGGCCTTGGCCAGTTCGGTCTTGCCGACGCCGGTCGGACCGAGGAAGAGGAAGGAACCGGTGGGCCGGTCCGGGTCGGAGATACCGGCACGGCTGCGCCGTACCGCGTCCGACACGGCCCGTACGGCCTCGGACTGCCCGATGAGCCGCTTGCCGAGCTCGTCCTCCATGCGCAGCAGCTTCTGCGTCTCGCCCTCCAGCAGGCGGCCCGCCGGAATCCCGGTCCAGGAGGCGACGACGTCCGCGATGTCGTCGGAGCCGACCTCCTCCTTCACCATGGTGTCCCTGGCGACCTCCTCCTCGGCCTCGGACGCGGCCTCCAGGTCGCGCTCCAGGGTCGGGATCTCGCCGTACAGCAGCTTGGACGCGGTGTCGAAGTCGCCGTCGCGCTGGGCGCGTTCGGCCTGTCCGCGCAGGTCGTCGAGCTTCTCCTTCAGCTCACCGACCCGGTTGAGGGACTGCTTCTCCTTCTCCCAGCGGGCGGTGAGACCGCGCAGCTCCTCCTCCTTGTCGGCGAGGTCGCGGCGCAGCTTCTCCAGGCGCTCCCGGCTCGCGGCGTCGGTCTCCTTGCCGATCGCCAGCTCCTCCATCTTCAGCCGGTCGACGGCACGCTGGAGCTCGTCGATCTCGACGGGCGAGGAGTCGATCTCCATGCGCAGCCGCGAGGCCGCCTCGTCTACGAGGTCGATGGCCTTGTCAGGCAGGAAACGGGAGGTGATGTACCGGTCGGAGAGGGTGGCCGCCGCGACCAGCGCGCTGTCGGCGATCTGGACCTTGTGGTGGGCCTCGTAGCGCCCCTTGAGCCCGCGCAGGATGGCGACGGTGTCCTCGACGGTCGGCTCGGCGACCAGCACCTGCTGGAAGCGCCGCTCCAGGGCCGGATCCTTCTCGATCCGCTCCCGGTACTCGTCGAGGGTGGTGGCGCCCACCATGCGCAGCTCACCGCGCGCGAGCATGGGCTTCAGCATGTTGCCCGCGTCCATGGCGGAGTCCCCGCCGGCGCCGGCCCCGACGACGGTGTGCAGCTCGTCGATGAAGGTGATGATCTGCCCGTCGGAGTCCTTGATCTCGGCCAGGACGGTCTTCAGCCGTTCCTCGAACTCGCCCCGGTACTTCGCCCCGGCCACCATGGCGCCGAGGTCGAGGGCGACGAGCCGCTTGTTCTTGAGGGACTCGGGCACGTCCCCCTTCACGATCCGCTGCGCCAGCCCCTCCACGACGGCGGTCTTGCCGACGCCGGGCTCACCGATGAGGACGGGGTTGTTCTTGGTGCGGCGGGACAGCACCTGCACCACCCGCCGGATCTCCTGGTCCCGCCCGATGACGGGGTCCAGCTTGCCCTCCCGCGCGGCGGCGGTGAAGTCGGTGCCGAACTTCTCGAGTGCCTTGTACTGCCCCTCGGGATCCGCGGTCGTCACGCGGCGCCCTCCCCTCGCGTTCTGGAAGGCCTCCTGCAGCTTCTTGGCCCCGGCCCCCTGCTGGGAGAGTACGTCGCCGGCCGCGCCGCCCTTCGCGGCGATGCCGATCAGCAGGTGCTCGGTGGAGAGGTAGTCGTCGCCGAGCTCCTTGGCGCGCTGCTGGGCGTCGGCGATCACGGCGAGCAGCTCGCGGTTGGGCTGCGGGGGCGCGACGGTGGACCCGGTCACGCTGGGCAGCCCGCCGAGCACGCGCTCGGCTCCGGTGCGTACGGCCGCCTGGTCTGCGTCGACGGCGGCCAGCAGGTCGATGATGTTCTCGTTGTCCTGCCCCTGGAGCAGAGCGAGGAGCAGGTGGGCAGGGGTGAGGTCCGGATGCCCCTCCGACACGGCGCGGCTGCCGGCCGCGTTGATCGCGTCCCGGCTCCTGTTGGTCAGCTCGGCGTCCACGTTCGCGTTCTCCTCCTGGCGTCGGCTTTCTGCCACGTCTCCCAGTACTGATCCCTCAGTGCTGATCCCTCAGTACTGACTCAATGAACCTACACAAAGTTGAGTCTATTCCACTCAAGTAGGTGTCCGGGAGGCCGTCGAGCGACTAAGTTTCCGGACATGGCCGCATACCCGCAGGACCCGGGCATCCCCGACCCGTCGTATCTCGCCTTCTGGCGGGAAAGACACCTGTGCACCCTGACGACACCACGCCCGGACGGCAGCCCGCACGTCGTGCCCGTCGGGGTGACATACGACCCCGAGGCGCGACTGGCTCGGGTGATCACGAACAAAGCGAGCGCGAAGGCGGGAAACGTCATGGCCGCCGGCCCGGACGGGGCTCCCGTCGCCGTGTGCCAGGTCGACGGCCGCCGCTGGGCGACGCTGGAGGGCCGGGCCTACGTCCGCACCGAACCGGACCGGATCGCGGAGGCGGAGCGGCGCTACGCCGAACGCTACGAACGCGTGCCCGCGCCGAACCCCTCCCGCGTCGTGATCGAGATCGAGCTGACACGGGCGATGGGGCGGGGCTGAGTGGACAGCGGGTTACGAGTGACGGTTTCCAGTCACCCCGAAGCGAACCGATACCCCGAAATATCCCGTAAAACTGCAGCGGCGTCACCGTGTTCAGGTCACGGTGACGCCGCTGCGGGGGGAAGCACCTGCGCGATCTGTTACGACGGGGGAATCGCGTCAGGCACTGCGGGGGGTGGCAGAGATGGCCCTGATGTCGGGAACATCCGGCTCCGCAAGCCGGTGGTCCCGCTGGTCCAGGTTCACAAAGATCATTCCGTACCGGATGGCACACCGCACAGGCTGCGGCGCCCCCCGAGGCCGCCGCAGGCACCGGTACGCCCGTACGTCCTCCTCGTCGTCCCGCGTGACGACGACCGGCTCACCGAAGACGGTCACCATCAGCGAGTCACCACTGTGGGGGATGGCGGTGACCAGGTCGATGAAGTGCCAGCCGGAGCGGTAGGCCGTGGCCATTTCGCGGCGGAAGGAGCGGTCGTCGGGAGGGGTGGTCATCGTGATCAGTCCCAGGAAGTGTCGTTGGCGTGGTCCACGTCAACGACTACCGCAATCGCACTACTGTCCGCACGAACGTCACTCGACTCGCCGACGAGGCCGCTCACGGCCCCGAACACCGCGGCGGCGGAAAGAGCAGCGGCAAGTACCGAGCGAAGCATTCTCTTACGCATAGTCGGCTTCGTCCTCACTCGATGGTCTCCTCTTCCCCCGTCGGATAAGACGATGGCTCATTCGGGCACGTCATGGCCACACAATCGATGCATCATGTTCCTGCATGTTCAGGACCCTGGGGGGTGGAGAATTGGGGACAAATGGTACGCAAGCGGCACATCCCCATGCGATAACCGAACTCTGCGACGAAGGCAGTCGCCTCTACACCAGTGCACTTCGCGCTGGTCGCATCCCTCGGGCGGACGTGGAACCCGTGCCCTGCCTGATGGAGTTCGGCCTCCTGTACCCGGACCCCGACGACGTCAACTGGCTACGGCCGGTGCTGCCGTCGGTCGCCCTGGCGCAGCATCTCCACCCCCTGGAACGAGAGATCACCGAGCGCAGGCGGCTCTCGGTCGAACTCGCCGACGCTTTCGAACCGTTCATGGCCGCCAGCGCCCAGAACACCGGGACCACCCACTCCATCACCGTGCTGGAGGGCCGGGACCGGATCAACGCGGCACTCAACATCGCCACGTCCGAGTGCCACACCGAGGTGCTCGCCGTGCAGCCCGGCGGCCGCCGCCTGGAGAGCAACCTCCTGAAGGGCCTGGAACGCGACCGTCCGCTGCTCGAGCGGGGGGTCCGGCTGCGCACGCTGTACCAGCACACCGCCAGGCACAGCCCCCAGACCCTGGCCTATGTGGATCAGATCTCCACCGGCAAGGTCGAGGTCCGCACCATCGACGAGCTCGTCGAGCGCCTCATCATCTGCGACGAGACCGTGGCCTTCATTCCCATCCGGGAGGACCGGCAGGTCGCCCTGGAGCTCCGCCACCCCGGCCTGGTCCGTTACCTGGTCAAGGTCTTCGAGTTCATGTGGACGCGCGCGGTACCCCTCAGGGTCGGAACCCCCTACGAGACCGCCCCCGACGGCATCACCGACATCCAGCACTCCATCGCCAAACTCCTCATCGAAGGACACGTCGACGAGGCCATCGCCCGCCGCCTGGGCATGAACGTGCGTACCTGCCGCGCCCACATAGCCAAGCTGGCCCAGGCCCTGGGCAGCGGCAGCCGCGCCCAGCTCGGCTTCCTCATAGCCCAGTCGGGAATCCTGGAGCGGGAGCACTGAACCCCGGAGGGAGAGCGTCAAGTGAGCACGGTGCCGCATCCGAGACACGGCGTGGACGACCTGTGCGCCGCCGGCACGGAGCTGTACGAACGGGCTCTGCACGAGGGCCGGGTACGCGCCGCCGAGGCAGCGGCCGCGCCCTGCCTCATTGACTTCGGGCTGCTCCACCCCGGCCTCGAAGACCTGGACTGGCTGGAGCCCGTCGCGCCGGCCGTGGCCCTGCACCAGCTGCTGCGCACCTCGTCGGAGCGCATCGCCGACGAGCGGCGCCGCGAGGCCCGGCTGGCGGAGCGGTTCGCGCCGCTCCTGCGGAGCGGCGGCCCCCGTACGCCGGCCGTCGCGGACACGCCCTCGGCCAGGGTCCTGAGCGGAACGGAGCGGATCAACCGGGCCATCACCGAGGCGATGGCCGAGGCGACCCGTGAAGTCCTGTGCGTCCAGCCCAACAGCAACTACAGCAACGAACGCGGGCAGATCGCCCAGTCCGTCGCCATGGACCGGGACCAGTCCCTGCTGGACCGCGGCGGCCGCATCCGCACGCTTTACCAGAGCACTCAGCGACATGTGCCCCTCGTCATGGCCCGCTACGAACAGCTGCGGGGCGACGCGGAGGCCCGCACCCTCGACGAGCTCACCGAACGCCTCATCCTCGTCGACCGGACGGTCGCGTTCATCCCGGCCGACGACGACAGGCTCATGGCCCTCGAGGTCCGCCACCCCGCCCTGGTCAAGTACTTCGGCACCACCTTCGACCGCCTCTGGTCCCTGGCCACCCCCATGTTCCCCGAGGCCGTCCGGCCCCCCACGCTCAACGGCATCACCCCCCGCCAACGCGCCATAGCCACCCTCCTCGTCGAAGGCCACACCGACGCCGTCATAGCCGACCGCCTCGGCATGAACGTCCGCACCGCCCGGGTCCACATCGCCAAACTCGCCGCCACCCTCGGCAGCGACAGCAGGGCGCAGCTCGGCTACCTCATCGGGCGGTCGGGGATCCTTGATCAGGAAGGGTGAGGTGGGGGACGTCGGGGGTGTGTGCGGGGCCGTCCAGGCCGACCTGGGCGATGCGGACGCCCAGTTGGGTGCGGCTCGCCGCGCCCAGGGTCTCCGACAGGCGCGCGATGTGGGCGCGGCAGGTGCGAACGCTGATGCCGAGGCGCTCCGCGATCACCGCGTCCTGGTGGCCCTCGGCGAGGAGCGCCGCGATGGACTGTTCGCGGTGGGAGATGCCCTCGATGCCGGTGTCGGGGAGGGGAGCGGTGAGGGGGATCGCCAGCCGCCACAGGCGTTCGAAGACCGTGGCGAAGTAGCCGACCAGGGCGGGGTGTCGGAGTTCCAGGGCCATGGTGTGGTCGGCGTTCGCGGGGATGAAGGCGACTGTGCGGTCGAAGAGGATGAGGCGGTCGATGACCTCGTCGAGGGTCCGTGCCTCGACCGTGTCGCCCATCAGCTCCAGGTAGTGGAGCAGGCCCTGCCCGTGCCGGGCCACGTGGTTGTACAGGTCCCGCATGCGTACCCCGCGCCCACGCAGCGCCAGCGCCCGGTGCAGGCCCTCGGACAGTTCGGCCTCGCGGCGGATGCCGCCCGGCTGCACCGTCAGCACCTCCGTCGTGCACGCCTCCGTCGCCTCGTCCATCGCCGTCTGGATACGGGAGAGGCCGTCCAGGACCCGGATCGCGCTGCCCTCGGTCCCGGACGACGGCAGCCGGCCGCCCAGGCCCGCGTACCACTCGACGGCCGCCACCGCCGCGCCCACCCGCCGCTGGCTGGTGCTGACCTCGTCGTACACCCCGCGCAGCAGCCGGGTCATGACCTCCTGCGGTGCCGTCGGCACCAGCCAGTCCATGTCGTCGGGGTCCGGGTGCAGCAGGGCGAGTTCCAGGAGGCAGGGGACCGGGTCGGCGTCACGGCGTCGCACACGGCCGCGCCGTACGGCCCGGGAATACACGCGATCCCCGGTCCCGCACAGTCGGTCGGCACCGTGTGGATGCTCCTCCGTCCCGCGCCCGGCCATCGCCCAGCCCACCCCCGGTTCCAGCCTCTTCCGCAGGCGCCACTATGCGCGGACCGGACCTGCTCCGCAACACGGCTCCCCCCGCCACGGCCGTGGGAAACAGCGGGTTTGCCCTGCTATCCGCCTACCTCCGCCCGTCGCGTTGCAACAAGCTGATGGTGGCGACCCGTGCTCTACGGGTGCATCGCGGAGCAGACCTCAGCCCCGCCTCAGCCCCGTTTCGGGCCCGTGATCGCCTCGCCGATGACGAACCCTTTGGCGGGGCCTTCGGGGATGGTGACGTCGGCGCCGTAGGGGACACGGTGGATGTCTTCCCAGTCGGCCTTTTCGGGGCGCGGTCCGGTGAACAGGGTCACGGTGCCCTGGCCGTCGTAGTCATCGATGGTGACGTACACCGGGATACCGGCGCGAGCGTACTCGCGGCGCTTGCCGACGCGGTCACGGTCCTGGTTGCGCTTACCTGGAGAGACGACCTCGACGACCGTCTGGACCGCAGAAGCTTTGACGCCGAGGCCGTCCTCCGCCTCGATCAGCTCCGCGTCCCGAGGAGCCACGAACCCATCCGTGATCCACGCCCTGCGCGTGTGGATCACGTTGGTGTCGTTCCAGGCGCCGTACTCGCTGTCGTGCAGAAAGATCGCCAGGGCGTCCCGCAGACGGTTGACAACCTGGGCATGTGAAAAGCGTCCAGTGGGCGACACCTCGATGACTCCCTCGATGATCTCAGCGCGGTAGCCCTCGGGGAGTTCCATGGCCTTCCACGCCTGCCACAGGACCTCATCCAGGTCGATCTCAGGCATGGTCTCGGGCCTCTCGTGCGCAAGAGCGGTCATGGTGGCATCACCTCCTCAAGTGCGGGCTTGACGTCCTTGGGGCACAAGCAACGCGATCACGGTAGACACGGTGATACGACTGACCAGCGGCGATGCCCTCGGATCAGCCGATCGGGTGACACCGGAACGGTCCAGCGCCGACCCCCAGCTCGAACCACACGCCCTTCGCGTACCGCCCGGACCTCTCGTCGGCGACCCCCCACACATCCGCCGTCTCCGCGACGAGCGCGAGGCCGCGCCCCCAGCAGGCGACCCTGCCCGCGGCGGGGTGGGCCACGACCGGTGGGTCGGGGCTCTCGTCGAAGACGCTGACGTGGAAGCGTGCCGGGGTGAGCCGGATTCGGAGCATCGCGGAGCCCTTCGTGTGCAGGTGGACGTTGGTGACGAGTTCCGAGGTGCACAGGGCGGCGGGCATCACGAGTGGCTCCCGGTCGTGGGTGAAGAGCACGGCACGTACGAAGTCCCGGCAGACGCGGGGGGAGGTGACGTCGGCAGGGACGAACAGGCTGTATTCGTAGGTGAGTTGGGCTGGTCGGTGGGGGGCCCTGCGGGCGGCTTCCATGAGGGGGCTCCTGTCTGGTACGCCCGCGATGACTCCGTCCGAGTCCGGCTGGAGGCCGGTTCGGGTGCGCTTTCGCTTGCGGGCAGGGGTGATCGGACAACTCCGATGCGGTTCCGGAGCGTTAGCAGCGCCTCACTCACCGTAGGGGAGCAGGTTTACAATTTTCAAGCTGCTTCATGGAATCGGTGGACGAACTCCCGCCCTCTGGAGAGACTTTGAGCGAACCGACGAGGAGTAGCCAGTGGGACTGCGCACCACCATCAGCGAGCGTCAGCGACGACTCGGCCTCGAGCTCAAACAACTGCGCGAACAGGCAGGGATGAGCGCAGGTGAGGCCGCCGAGCGGATCGGCATGGCGCGTGCCCAGCTGAGCCAGATCGAGACCGCCAAGACAACGATCCTGACGGAGCGGCTACTGGAGCTGTGCCGCGTGTATGGGTGTACGGATAAAACCTACGTCGATGCCTTGGTGGCCTTGTCCGAGGCGACCGGGAAAGGCTGGTGGAGTGCGCACAAGGGGCCGATGGAGTCAGGCGCGCTCAGCTTGGCCGAGTTGGAGGCGGGCGCCACTGCACTGTGCATGCATCAGTCGCTGTTCATCCCAGGGCTCTTCCAGACCGTCGCGTACACCCAGGCCATCTTCAACAGCCCCAAGCTGGGGTTCGAAAACACCGAGGAAGCCCTGACCTTCCGGATGGAGCGGCAGCGGATCCTCACGTCCGAGAACCCGCCCGCAGTCCACGCCGTGATCCACGAGGCCGCCCTGCACATGCGATTCGGCGGACCTCAGGTGGTACGCGAGCAACTGCTCCGGCTCATCGAACTGGCCCGCCTGCCCAACGTGACCATCCAGATCTATCCGTTCAGCGCACAGGCGCACGCCGCCCTCAGCGGGAACTTCGTTCTCGTCATTCCCAGCGTTGCGGAGCTGAGCACCGTCGTACTTGAACAGCCCAGCGGGTCCCGGTACTTGAGCGAGCGAACCCAGCTGCATCAGTACAAGGACATGTTCGACCGACTCGTCGAAAACGCCCTCGCACCCATCGACGTATCGTTGGCCCCTGAAGCACACTCAGTGAAGGACTCGCTGGCCTTGGTTCAGCACCTTCTCTACACCCTTTAGGGGAGGCCCGAATGTCCGAACTCCACTGGCAGAAGTCGACGTACAGCGGCGGCCCGCAGGGGGACTGCGTCTACCTCGCCACCGCCCCCACCGGAACCATCCACCTCCGCGAGAGCGACCGGCCCCGTACCGTGCTCTCCACCACCCCCGCCTCCCTCTCGGCTCTCCTCGACCACCTCAAGGCGCCGACGCGTGGTACGACCAGGTCGTAGGACCTGGTCGCCATGGCGACCGCAGGCGGTACTACTTCAGCCCGAGCGTCGAGCAGGCCGCCTTGTACTTGGCCGTGCAGATGTCGGACACCTTGTAGATGCCGTCCGCGATGACGGTTTCCTGGATGTTGCTCTGCGTCAGGGCGACGACGGTCACCAGCTGCGCGGGGATTTTCTTGTTCGTGGGGCTGTCGACCGTGTCCCGGGCGAGGGCGTCGAACTGGATGTCGTGCCCCTGGACCTTGGCGATGGCCATCTGCGCGGCGGCCTCGGCCTCGTCCGGGTACGACTTGTACACGCTCATGTACTGCTCGCCGGAGACGATCCGCTGCACCGCCGAGAGCTCCGCGTCCTGGCCGGTGATCGGCGGCAGTTCGCTGACGCCCGCGGCCTCCAGAGCCTTGATGATGCCGCCGGCCATGGCGTCGTTGGCGGAGTAGACGCCGGCGATGTTGTTCGCGCCGATCTTGTTGATCGCCTTGGTCATGTTGGCCTGGGCGAGGTCCGGGTTCCAGTCCTTGGTGTCGTAGGTCGCGGCGATCGCCACCTTGCCGTTGAGCTCGGAGAGCGCGCCCTCCTTGAACTGCGCGGCGTTCGGGTCGGTGGGCGAGCCGTTGATCATGACGATCTTGTCCGAGGTGTCGCTCATGGCCTCGGCCAGAGTGCGCCCCTGCACCTCGCCGACGAGCTCGTTGTCGAAGGAGACGTACGCGTCGATCGGGCCCTCGGCCAGCCGGTCGTAGGCGATGACCGGGATGCCCGCGTCCTTGGCCTTCTTCACCGTGCCCGCGATGGCGTGCGAGTCGACGGCGTCGAGCAGGATGACGTCGACCTTGTCGTCGATCATCTTCTGCATCTGGGTCGTCTGCGTGTCCGCGTCGGAGCCGGCGTTGGCGTACAGGGTCTTGCCCTGCTTGTTGGTGAGGGAGGCGACCTTCGCCTTGATGATGGGGTAGTCGAACTCCGCGTAGCGCGTGTTCGTCTTCTCCGGCATCAGCACGCCCACCGTGACGTCGTTGCCCTTGGTCGGGCTCGCGTCGGCGCTGTCCCCCGTCGTGTTCAGCATGCCGCAGCCTGCCAGCGAGAGGGTCAGGGTGGACGCGGCCACGGATATGGCGATACGGCGCATTCGGGGGCTCACTTCAGGTGCGTTCCGGACATGGGTGCGGCATGGTGACCCAGGTGTCTGAAAAGCCAACGCGTCGGCAACCATCGGCGTCAAGCGGAATCACTTAACGAGATAGCAACATCACGCTCCGCTTTGCTCAGACTCGATCGTAAAGACGCTGCGGAATCTTCTCCAAACGCTCTTTACGGACCCTCCATCCAACGGAAGTTCATGCGCAGGCAAAGATCCGTACAACCAACCCGCCTCCTCGTGAGTCGTGATCACGACGGGCTTAAGCCCCCGTCCCGATCCCGACCAGAGGACCGCATGAACCCAGCCAGACGACGCACGTCCACGGCGACCGCCACCGCCGTCGTGCTCGCCACCGCCGGTGGCCTCCTCACCGCCGTAGCCGCACCCGCGTCCGCCGCCACGACCTGCACCTCCCCGGTCTACAAGCGGCAGTTCTACGCGAACACCGCGTTCTACGGCACTCCGAAAAGAACGGACTGCGACAGCGCGATCGACCAGAACTGGGGCACCAAGGCCCCGGCCTCCGGCCTGCCGACGAACAACTTCGGCGTCCGCTGGACGGTCACCCGCGACTTCGGCTCCGGCGGCCCCTTCACGTTCTCGGCCGCCACGCAGGACGGCGTACGGGTCTACGTCGACGGCGTCCGCAAGGTCGACCTCTGGAGGAACGTCTCGTCCACGGTGAAGAAGACGGTCAACGTCACCGTCCCGTCGGGCAAGCACACCCTGCGCGTGGACTACGTCAACTGGACCGGTTCGGCGAACGTCAAGTTCGGCTACACGCCCCGAACTTCCGCGAGCGTCGACAAGGTCAAGCCGCTCGTCCCGACAGGGACTTCGGTGACGTACGACAAGACCACCGGCAAGGCGAAGGTCTCCTGGTCGAAGAACAAGGAGATGGACCTCGCCGGCTACCGCGTCTACCGCCGTCTGAAGGGCGCGGCGTACCCCACCAAGCCCCTGGCGACGACCACCTCCACCTCGTACACCGACGCGACCGTGCCGAAGACCGGCGCGACCTACTACTACGAGGTCCGCGCCTACGACAAGGCGGGCAACGCGTCGGCGGGCACCGCCGACCAGGCCGTGGTCACCGTGGACAAGACACCGCCCGCGGCACCCTTCGTCGAGATGGACTCGTGCCCGGTCGACCAGCCCTTCGCGGCCCCGGAGCTGGTCACCACCGCCCAGAACGCGGCCGACATCGCGTGGTACGAGATGCAGCGCCTCAACCCCGTGACCAACACCTGGAGCACCGTCTACTCCGGTGCCAAGGGCGCGATCTGCGACACCGGCCGCCCCGCCGACGGCACCAAGGTCACCTACCGCGGCCGGGCCCGGGACGCCGCCGGGAACTGGTCCGCGTACTCGGCCGCCACCACGTTCACCACCTCCGACCTGACACCGCCGGCGCCCGTCTCCAGCGTCCGGGTCGAGTACCGGTCGGGCGTTCCCCACCTGGTGTGGTCCCCGGTCACCGGGGCCGCCTCGTACCAGGTCCTCCAGTACGACCCCTCGACCGGCGGCTACTCCGACGCCCTGTCCGGCGGCGGCAGCACCGCGCAGACCGACGTCGTGCCGCGCCAGCTGCTCTCGGTCGCCGACAGCTACCGGTACGCGGTGCGCTCGGTGGACGCCAAGGGCAACGCCGCCGCCCCGACGGAGATCACCCTGGCGATGGCCGACCGGCCGGAGGCCATCGCCCCGTTCGCGACCACCGCGGTCAACTATGGCGAGGGCGTGTCGATCGAGTGGAGCGGCGCCGACCCGTGGACCTTCGACTCGGACCAGCCGCTGCTCACCTACCGGATCGTCCGCACCGACAAGGCGACCGGCGAGAGCAGCGTCGTGACCGGGTGCAAGCCGAACAGCTCGCAGGACCTGCCGGTGACGGACCCCAAGACGTACTGGACCTGGGCCGGTGACGACGCCCCCGCCTACGCCGGCAGCCAGCAGATCAACGGCGTCTGCCGGGACATCTCCGGCGCGTCCGAGACGACGTACGACTACACGGTCGTGACGATCGACCCGTACGGCCATGAGTCGGCGCCCGGTCCGGCCGCCACGGCGACCACGTCGGACACCGTACGTCCGGCGCCGGTCGAGAACCTGACGGCCGAACGGGTTCCGCTCGGTGTCCGGCTGACCTGGACACCGCCCGCCGACGACGACGTGAGCGGCTATCACGTGTGGCAGAGCACGACCGACCCGGACACCGGAGAGACGGTCTGGGACTCCAACTGCTTTTCGAGCACCTCGATGTCGGCGACCGAGATCCTCTGCCCGACGATCCCCGACGGCGCCACCCACCTCTACCGGGTCGCCGCCACGGACGGCACCGCTCTCGCCGACCCGGACGACATCGCGGCCTTCAACCCCGCCGAGGTCTCCGTCACCCTGCCGGACACCCGCCCGCCGGGCTGGACCGGCACCGAGGTCCGTGAGGACCAGTACCCGGAGCTCTACGTCCGCTGCGGCGAGACCATCTACGACATGCCGTGCGGCGACTACACGGACTACCGCTGGGAGAAGTGGGACGCGGCCGCCGGCGCCTGGACCACGTTCGCCACGGGCAAGGTGACCGACCCGGAATTCCACATGGACACCACCGTGCACGAGGACCCGCTCGGCCTGTACTACTACCGGGCCGTCTACATCGACCCCACGGGCAAGGAGGAGGTCGTCGAGCAGGAGGCGTACGGCATCTGGGACTCCTGGCTCTGACCGCACACACGGCTCCGGCCGCACACGAAGGGGCCCGGGAAGTCTCCCGGGCCCCTTCGTGTGCGTACCGTCGGACCGTCAGTCCGAGGACTGCTGCCGCTTCGGCCGCCACACCACCAGCGCGCTCGTCTGCTGGACCTCCTGGTACGGGACCAGGTCGCGTCGGTAGGAGGCGTGCACCGCGGCCTCGCGCTGCTGCATCGCGGCCGCCGCGCCGTCCAGGGCCGCTTCCATTTCCGCGACGCGGGACTGGAGGGCGGCGACCTGGTTCTCCAGTTCGATGATCCGCTTGATGCCGGCCAGGTTGATGCCCTCGTCCTGCGACAACTGCTGGACGGTGCGCAGCAGTTCGATGTCGCGGGCCGAGTAACGCCGGCCCCGGCCCGCGGTGCGGTCGGGGGAGACCAGGCCCAGGCGGTCGTACTGGCGAAGCGTCTGCGGGTGCAGGCCGGAGAGCTGGGCCGCCACCGAGATGACGTAGACCGGGGTCTCCTCGGTCAGTTCATACGGGTTACGCCGACGGCCTTCCATCACTCTCAAGCTCCCTTCGCGGCCTCGAACAGCTCCGCCCGCGGATCCTCCTCCGCGGTCGCCTCGCGATACGCCTCCAGTGCGTCACGAGCCTTCCCCGACAGGTCCTTCGGGACACTCACCTCGACGGTGACCAACAGGTCTCCGCGGGTGCCGTCCTTGCGGACCGCGCCCTTGCCGCGGGCGCGCATGGTGCGGCCGTTGGGCGTGCCCGGGGGCAGCTTCAGCGTCACCGGCGGGCCGCCGAGGGTCGGAACCCGGACCTCGCCGCCGAGCGCCGCCTCCGTGAACGTCACCGGGACGGTGACGGTGAGGTTGTCGTCCTTGCGGCCGAACACCGGGTGGGAGCCGACGTGCACGACGACATACAGGTCGCCGGCCGGGCCACCCCGCTCGCCGGGCGCGCCCTTGCCGCGCAGCCGGATCCGCTGCCCGTCGGTGACGCCCGCCGGGATGCGGACCTGCATCGTGCGGGAGGACTTGGCGCGGCCGCTGCCGTGGCACTCCAGGCAGGGGTGCTCGGCGATCAGACCGCGGCCCTTGCAGTCCGGGCAGGGGTCCGTCAGCGAGAACCCGCCGCCGGAGCCCCGCGCCACCTGGCCGGTGCCGACGCAGGTCGGGCACACGCGCGGTGTGCCGTTCTTGTCGCCGGTGCCGGAGCAGGCCTTGCACGGCTGCTGCGAGGTCATCCGCAACGGGACCGTCGCGCCCTCGATCGCCTCCGTGAAGCTCAGCGTGACCTCGGTGTCGATGTCCTGGCCGCGCCGGGGCTGGGTGCGCGTGCCGGTGCCCGCGCCGCCCCGGTTGAACAGGCCCCCGAAGACGTCACCGATGCCGCCGCCGAAGCCGCCGGCCCCTCCGCCGCCGCCCTGGGCGCCGCCTCCGAAGAGGTCGCCCAGGTCGAAGTTGAAGTTGCCGCCGCCCGCGCCGGGCCCCGGACGGAAGCCGCCGTTGCCGAAGAGGGCGCGGGCCTCGTCGTACTCCTTGCGCTTCTTGGGGTCACCGAGGATGTCGTTCGCCTCGGAGATCTCCTTGAAGCGCTCCTCCGCCTTGGCGTTGCCCTTGTTGGCGTCCGGGTGGAACTCGCGGGCGAGCTTCCGGTACGCCTTCTTGATCTCGGCTTCGGTGGCGTCCTTGGGGACGCCGAGGACCTTGTAGTAGTCCTTCTCGATGAAGTCCTTGGTGCTCATCCCCGACGTCCCTCCTTCCTCATCCGTATCGCACTACGTATGGCAACGTCAGCCCTCGTCCGGGCCACCGCTCTCCTTGTCGTCAGCCGCCTCGGCCGACTCGTCGGCCTTGACGGTCTGCGCCCCCGGCTGGGGTTCGGCCACCGCCACCCGCGCGGGGCGGATGGTGCGCTCGCCGATCCGGTACCCGGGCTGCAGAATCGCCACGCAGGTCGTCTCGGTGACGTCCGGCGCGTAACTGTGCATCAGGGCTTCGTGGATCGTCGGGTCGAAGGGCTCGCCCTCCTTGCCGAACTGCTGCAGACCCATCTTCGCCGCCACGGTCTCCAGCGACTCCCCGACGGACTTGAATCCGCCGAGCAGTTCGCCGTGTTCCCGCGCGCGGCCGACGTCGTCGAGCACGGGCAGGAGCTCGGTCAGGAGGCTCGCGATGGCGATCTCCTTGACCGCGATCCGGTCGCGCTCGACCCGGCGGCGGTAGTTCTGGTACTCGGCCTGGAGCCGCTGGAGGTCCGCCGTGCGCTCGCCGAGCGCCGTACGCACCTGGTCCAGCTGGGCCACCAGACCCGCTGTCTGGTTCGCGTCCCCGGCCGGGGCCGCCGCCTCCTCCGCGGAGGGGGTGGCGGCCTTCGGCTCGGCGTCGTCAGGGGTGGCGCCGGAGGGGACGTCGGGCTTCTCCTCGAAGCCCGGGGTCTCCTCCGTCACGCGGCACCGTCCTTGCGCTCGTCGTCCACGATCTCGGCGTCCACGACGTCGTCGTCAGCGGCCGCGGCACCACCCGGGGCAGCGCCCTCCGGACCGCCGGCGGCGGCACCCTGCGCGGCCTGGGCGTCGGCGTACATGGCCTGGCCCAGCTTCTGCGAGACGGCCGCGACCTTCTCGGTCGCCGTACGGATCTCGGCGGTGTCCTCGCCCTTGAGCGCGGTCTTCAGCTCCTCGACCGACGCCTCGACCTCGGTCTTGATCTCGCCCGGGACCTTGTCCTCGTTGTCCTTGAGGAACTTCTCGGTCTGGTAGACGAGCTGCTCGCCCTGGTTGCGGGCCTCGGCGGCCTCGCGGCGGGCGTGGTCCTCCTCCGCGTACTTCTCGGCCTCTTCGCGCATCCGGTTGACCTCGTCCTTCGGCAGCGAGGAGCCGCCGGTGACGGTCATCTTCTGCTCCTTGCCGGTGCCGAGGTCCTTGGCCGTGACGTGCATGATGCCGTTGGCGTCGATGTCGAAGGCGACCTCGATCTGCGGGACACCACGCGGGGCCGGCGGCAGACCGGTCAGCTCGAACATTCCGAGCTTCTTGTTGTACGCCGCGATCTCGCGCTCGCCCTGGTAGACCTGGATCTGCACGGACGGCTGGTTGTCCTCGGCGGTGGTGAAGATCTCGGACCGCTTGGTCGGGATCGTCGTGTTCCGCTCGATGAGCTTCGTCATGATGCCGCCCTTGGTCTCGATACCGAGGGACAGCGGGGTCACGTCGAGGAGCAGGACGTCCTTGACCTCACCCTTGAGGACACCGGCCTGGAGCGCGGCGCCGATGGCGACGACCTCGTCCGGGTTCACACCCTTGTTGGCCTCGTTGCCACCGGTCAGCTCCTTGACGAGCTCGGCGACGGCGGGCATACGGGTGGAGCCACCGACGAGAACGACGTGGTCGATCTCGCCGAGCTGGATGCCGGCGTCCTTGATGACGTTGTGGAACGGCGTCTTGCAGCGCTCCAGCAGGTCAGCGGTGAGCTGCTGGAACTGGGCGCGCGTGAGCTTCTCGTCCAGGTGCAGCGGGCCCTCGGCGGACGCCGTGATGTAGGGCAGGTTGATCGAGGTCTCGGTGGACGAGGACAGCTCGATCTTCGCCTTCTCAGCGGCCTCGCGGAGGCGCTGCAGGGCCATCTTGTCCTTGGCGAGGTCCACGCCGTGGCCGGCCTTGAACTGCTGCACCAGGTAGTCGACGACACGCTGGTCCCAGTCGTCACCACCGAGGTGGTTGTCACCGTTGGTGGCCTTCACCTCGACGACGCCGTCGCCGATCTCCAGCAGGGACACGTCGAAGGTGCCGCCACCGAGGTCGAAGACGAGGATCGTCTGGTCGTCCTTGTCGAGGCCGTACGCGAGCGCGGCCGCGGTGGGCTCGTTGACGATACGAAGGACGTTGAGACCGGCGATCTCACCGGCTTCCTTCGTCGCCTGACGCTCGGAGTCGTTGAAGTACGCCGGGACGGTGATGACCGCGTCGGTCACCTTCTCGCCCAGGTAGGCCTCGGCGTCGCGCTTCAGCTTCTGCAGGATGAACGCGGACATCTGCTGCGGGTTGAAGACCTTGCCATCGAGCTCGATCTTCCAGTCCGTGCCCATGTGACGCTTCACGGAGCGGATGGTCCGGTCCACGTTCGTGACCGCCTGGCGCTTGGCGACCTCGCCGACGAGCACCTCACCGTTCTTCGCGAAGGCGACGACGGACGGCGTGGTCCTGGCACCCTCGGCGTTGGTGATGACGGTGGGCTCGCCGCCCTCCAGAACGCTGACGACGGAGTTAGTCGTGCCCAGGTCGATGCCGACCGCACGTGCCATGGTGATTTCCTCCAGCTGACTTGAGTGGAACGGACTCAAGTGTGCACGAAGGCCCCCGCCCGGTCAACAGAGCTGAGCCTTACCGACTCAACTCTTATCCGTTCCTTACACGCAACTGGGCGCTGACCTGCGCCGATGCGGTCCGCCGCGCACCCGGCACAGCCCGCCGCGGACTGGGCGGAGGAAGCCGCAGCAACCCGAGTACGACGACCAGCGCCACCCCCGCCACCCACAGCACGGCGCTCGCACCGATCCACCCGGCGTGCACCAGCACCCCGACGAGCACCGCCGAGAAGGCGCCCGCGCCGAGCACCACGGTCGCCCCCTGCGGAGTGAGCCCGAGCCGCCGCAGCCGGTGGCCGAGATGGTCGGGCCCGCGACGCAGCAGCGGCCGCCCGGCGATCCGCCGCGCCAGGACCACGAGGACGGCGTCGGCGCTCGCGACCGCGGTGAGCGCGAACAGCACGCCCGCGCTGGGGGCGAGCGCGTACCCGGTCCGGGTGAGCACGGCGGCCGAGGCGAGCACGAAGCCCGTGAACAGCGACCCGCACGCCCCGAGACCCACCCGCGCGGGATGCCAGTTGTGCATGAGGAACCCGGTCAGCGCGGCGGCCAGCACGCTGAGCAGCACCGCGAGCCCGTCCATGACCTCGGCGGCGGCACAGGCGCCCACCCCGAAGGCGGTGACGACCCCTACGGTGCCCGCGAGCCCGTCGGCGTGGTCGAGCCCCTTGAAGGCGACCGCCACCCACACGATCCACCCCACGGCCAGCAGCCCGCCGGGCACCCCCGTCTCCCGGTACGGAACGACACAGGCCGCCGCCACGGCCGTACCGACGACCAGGAACCGCGCCTTCAGCCGCCACACGTCGCCGACCAGCCCGAGCGCGGCGACCGCGACACCCGCGACAAGCAGCTCCCTGACCCAGCTCCCCAGCCGGGCGACCCCCGTCCAGTCGCCCGCGGCGGCGACGGCACAGGTGGCGAGCACGACGGCCGCTCCTCCCAGCAGCGGCACCGGCCGCTGCCGCCGTCGGTCGAGGATCCCGAGCCGGCGGGCAGGCGTTCGGAGCAGCGCCGCGAGCACGGCGGCGAGGAGCAGGGCTGCGGTGGCGGCGGCGATCCCGTAGAGCACGGATATAAATTAGGGGTAAATGTATCAATTTGGTATGAATAACACGATCGGATCCGGGACGAGATCCGGGAGCGGATCGTGCGACCGGATCGTGAGGCAACCCTCAGCGACGCAGATCACCGAGCGGCTGACTACAGTGCGGCGGAGGATGCGGGTAGTCTCAGACGAACTGCATAAGTTACCGCTTAGTAATTTCGCTCGAGAAAACCCTCGCAGGCCCGAGGAGCCCCGAAATGCAACTCGCCGCGATCATCGTGTCGCTGGTTCTGATCGTGGTCGGCGTGGCCCTGTTCGGCCGCGCCCTCCTGCAGATCTACAACTTCATGCGGCTCGGCCAGAACGTGCCCGCGGGCACCCGCACCGACGAGCCCGTCCAGCGCACCGTCACCGTGGCCAGGGAGTTCCTCGGCCACACCCGGATGAACCGCTGGGGCATCGTCGGTGTCGCGCACTGGTTCGTGGCGGTGGGCTTCTTCTCGCTGCTGCTGACGATCGTCAACGCCATCGGCCAGCTGTTCCAGGCCAACTGGATCCTGCCGGTCATCGGCGACTGGGCGCCGTACAACGTCTTCGTCGAGTTCATCGGCACGATGACCGTGCTCGGCATCCTGACGCTGATCGTGATCCGCCAGCTGAGCAAGCCGAACAAGCCGGGCCGCAAGTCCCGCTTCGCCGGCTCCAACTTCGGCCAGGCGTACTTCGTCGAAGCCGTCATCCTCATCGTCGGCGTCTGCATCTTCATGCTGCACGCGCTGGAGGCCGCCCAGCACCACGTGGACGGCTACGAGGCCTCGTTCTTCATCTCGTACCCGGTGGTGTCGTGGCTGGAGGGCCTGGACGTCTCCACGCTCCAGAACCTCACCTACTTCTTCGCGGGCCTGAAGATCGCGACCTCCTTCATCTGGATGATCACGGTCGCCCTGAAGACCGACATGGGTGTGGCCTGGCACCGCTTCCTGGCCTTCCCGAACATCTGGTTCAAGCGGAACGCGAACGGTGAGACCTCGCTCGGCGCGCTGCTCCCGATGACCTCCGGCGGCAAGCCGATCGACTTCACCGACCCGGGCGACGACGACGTCTTCGGTGTCTCCCAGGTCGAGCAGTTCTCCTGGAAGGGCCTGCTGGACTTCTCCACCTGCACCGAGTGCGGGCGTTGCCAGTCGCAGTGCCCCGCCTGGAACACGGGCAAGCCGCTGTCGCCGAAGCTCCTCATCATGTCGCTGCGCGACCACGCGCACGCCAAGGCCCCCTACCTGCTGGCCGGCGGCGGCAAGACGATGGAGGGCGAGGAGAAGGCCTCGGCCGAGGCCCTCAAGGACGTCCCGGCCGCCGCGCTGGCCGAGGCCGAGCGCCCGCTCATCGGCACCGCCGAGGAGAACGGCGTCATCGACCCCGACGTCCTGTGGTCCTGCACCACCTGCGGCGCCTGCGTCGAGCAGTGCCCGGTGGACATCGAGCACGTCGACCACATCGTCGACATGCGTCGCTACCAGGTCATGATCGAGTCCGCGTTCCCGTCCGAGGCGGGCACGATGCTCAAGAACCTGGAGAAGAAGGGCAACCCCTGGGGCCTGGCCAAGAAGCAGCGCCTGGAGTGGACGAAGGAACTCGACTTCGAGGTGCCGGTCGTCGGCAAGGACATCGAGGACCTGACCGAGGTCGAGTACCTGTACTGGGTCGGCTGCGCCGGCGCCCTCGAGGACCGCGCCAAGAAGACCACCAAGGCCTTCGCCGAGCTGCTCCACATCGCGGGCGTCAAGTTCGCGATCATGGGCGGCGACGAGAAGTGCACCGGTGACTCCGCCCGCCGTCTCGGCAACGAGCCCCTGTTCCAGGAGCTCGGCATGGAGAACGTGGCCGCGCTGAACATGGCGTTCGGCGAGGAGACGGACGACGAGGGCAACGTCACCGAGGAGTCGCGGAAGCCCAAGTCGGCGAAGAAGATCGTCGCGACCTGCCCGCACTGCCTCAACACGATCGGCAACGAGTACCCGCAGCTCGGCGGCGACTACGAGGTCATCCACCACACCCAGCTGCTCCAGCACCTGGTGGACGAGGGCAAGCTGGTCCCGGTCACGCCGGTCGAGGGGATCATCACCTACCACGACCCCTGCTACCTGGGCCGCCACAACAAGATCTACACGCCTCCGCGCGAGATCATCGCCAACGTCCCGGGTCTGCGGAACGAGGAGATGCACCGCCACAAGGAGCGCGGCTTCTGCTGCGGCGCCGGTGGCGCGCGGATGTGGATGGAGGAGCGGATCGGCAAGCGCATCAACAACGAGCGTGTCGATGAGGCGCTGTCGCTGAACCCGGACATCGTCTCCACCGCCTGCCCGTTCTGCCTGGTCATGCTGACCGACTCGGTCAACGGCAAGAAGAACGAGGGCAAGGCCAAGGAGTCCATCCAGGTGGTGGACGTCGCCCAGCTGCTGCTCGAATCCGTCAAGACGCCGGTGGACCCGGCGGGCGAGACGGAGGTCGAGAGCGAGCCGGAGCCGGAACCGGTGAAGTAGCCCCTTCGGCCCAGCCGACACAGCCGACACCCCCGTGACCAGGCCGGTCACGGGGGTGTCGGCTTTCCCCGAACACGAACCCGAAGTCGAGGTGCAGTCGGCGAGAACTCGAACAAGCACCGTCCCCTCGTACAACCCTCACCCCTCACCGCAGGTCTCCTGATCACAGACCGCCCGGTAAACGGAGAGACAAGCTCCGGCAAACAGGGACGGTCCGTACCTCATCGCCCACGGATGCCACCGGGCATCCCCCGCATGCCGCAGGAGAACCCGCATGCACAAGCACTTGCGCATCGCCCTCGCGACGGCCACCGCGGCCGCGCTGACGGGCGGTCTGCTCAGCTTCGCGTCCACGGCGGCGACCGCCGCGGACTCCACGGCCGTCCCCTTCGCCGACTTCAACAACGACGGCAAGGCCGATGTCGCCTTCTCCGCCTCCGAGGCCTACGTGAAGGGCAAGAAGGGCGCCGGCCAGCTGGTCGTCCTGTACGGCACCAGCACCGGCGTGACCGCCGCCAAGCGCTCCACCATCAGCCAGGACACCTCGGGCACCCCGGGTGGTGTGGAGGCGGGCGACGCGTTCGGCTCCGACACGGCGTACGCCGACTTCAACCACGACGGCTACGACGACCTCGCGGTCAGCAGCCCGGGCGAGGACGTCGGCAACGACGTCGACGGCGGCTCCGTATCCATCCTGTGGGGCTCGGCGTCCGGCATCACCGGCAAGGGCATCGCGATCCCCGACCCGGCGCAGAGCGGCCACGACAACTGGGGCCGCTTCCTCGCCGCCGGCGACTTCGACGGCGATGGCAAGGCCGACCTGGCCGTCGGCAGCAACAACTCCACCATCTACGTCTACAAGGGCGGTTTCACCACGTCCGGCACGCCGGGCGGCCGCTACACGATCAAGCCTCCGGTCTACTCCGGCGAGGGCATCGGCGCGCTCAACCTGACCGCCGGCGACGTCAACGGCGACGGCCGTACCGACCTGGTGGTCGACGGCTACGAGACGAGCACGCAGTACGGCTGGAACCGCAACTACTGGATACCCGGCTCGGCCAGCGGCCTGAGCGTGGCCTCCGCCAAGGCGCTCAAGCCCGGCGTGATCACCGCGATCGGTGACATCGACGCCGACGGCTACGGTGACATCGTCAGCGGCGCGGAGTGGGACTCCACGACAGACGACGGCACGACCATCCCCGACTCCGCCAAGGGCGGCAAGGTGTGGGTCACCTACGGCACGGCGAGCGGCCCGGGCTCGGCCACCGGCATCACCCAGGACACCGCGGGCGTCCCCGGCTCCTCGGAGACGGCCGACGGCTTCGGCTACGAGCTGGACCTCGGCGACATCAACGGCGACAGCTACCTGGACCTGGTGATCGGCGCCCCCGGCGAGACCCTCAACGGCGTCGCCCACACCGGCATGCTCACCGTCCTCTACGGCTCCGCGAACGGCCTGGACACCATCACCGGCGCCCAGGCCTTCGGCCAGAACGACCCGAGCGTCCCCGGCAACGACGAGAAGAACGACAACTTCGGCCTCGACGTCAAGCTCGACGACGTCACCGGCGACGGCAAGGCCGACCTGATCGCGGGCTCGGGCGAGAACAGCGGCGACGGCTCCATCACCTACCTCCCGTCCAACGGCACGAAGATCACCGCGACCGGCGCGCGCAGCATCTGGCCGGCCGACGCGGGCGTCTCGACGACGGGCACACCGTTCTTCGGCGCGAACTTCGCGGACTGAGGCCCTGACAACTCGCTTGACTGAGGCCCTGACCTCTCCCTTAAGGGATGCGCCTGCCTCCCTTAAGGGATGTCACAGCTCGGCAGCAAAGCCGGTTCCGGAAGGCCCGACCCCGCACGTCACTCTCCGGGACCAGGTACGTTCGAAGGCGTGGCTGGATTCAGGATCGGACGCGGCGGCCGGGACGACCGCGCCCCGCAAGCGCGACCGCAACACCCCCCGTACGGGCAGCAGGCGCCCCAGGGACAGTCGGCGCGGCCCTCGGGGCCGTCGTACGGCTACCCGCCGGCGCAGCAGCCGTACCCGCAGCAGCGGCCGCAGTACCGGGGCGGCCAGCAGCCGCCGTACGGTGGCGGAGGCGGTGGCGGCTCCCAGTGGCCGCAGGCGAACGGCGGCCCGGGCGGCGGCGAACCGGAGTACTTCGGGAGCGACGACCCGTACGCCCCCGGCCCGGGCACCCCGCACGACCCGTACGCGGCGAACAACCCGGGCCACACCCAGGCGTTCTCGATCGACAACCAGCCCGCGTACAACCAGGGCGACACCTACCACGCGGGCTCGACGGCCCCGTCGGCCCCGATCGGCCCGCCGCTGCACTGGAAGGAGCTGCTGCGGGGCATCGTGACCGCCCCCAACCAGACCTTCCTCCGGATGCGCGACTACACGATGTGGGTCCCCGCCCTCGTCGTCACCTTCCTCTACGGCCTGCTCGCGGTCTTCGGCTTCGACGGCGCCCGCGAGGACGCCATCAACGCCACACTCTCCAACGCGATCCCGATCGTCCTGACGACGGCCGTGGCGCTGGTGCTGAGCTCCTTCATCCTGGGCGTGGTCACCCACACCCTGGCCCGCCAGCTCGGCGGCGACGGCGCGTGGCAGCCGACGGTCGGCCTCTCCATGCTGATCATGTCCCTCACGGACGCCCCGCGTCTGGTCGTCGCGATGTTCTTCGGCGGCGACGCGTCGTTCGTACAGCTGCTGGGCTGGGCGACGTGGGTGGCGGCCGGCGCCCTCCTGACCCTCATGGTCAAGGCCTCCCACGACCTGCCCTGGCCGAAGGCGCTGGGCGCCTCGGCGATCCAGCTGATCGCTCTGCTGTCGATCGTGAAGCTGGGCACTTTCTAGGTTTTTTCGCGCTACGACGACGAAGGGCTCCCGGCCTCGGCCGGGAGCCCTTCTCTGTTCTCACTCACTCATCCCGGGAAGTCGGCTACCCCGGGAAAGAGCGGTCCAGAACCGATCGCACCTGCCTGATCTCACGCTTCCATCGATCACTCTTCATGATCTCGTGATCCCAGGTGACCACAGGCTCGTCCCCTGCCACGCAGTAACCGTAGATCTGGTCCGCGATGTCGTCCGTGAAGAGGTGGTCGAAATGAAAGGCTCCCTCGAACGTCAACCACGCGATTCCCTCCGCGTGTACAGACGCTTTCCGCAGGCACTCCCGCAGATAGGCAGGGAAATCCTGGTCGTCCAGGTGTCCGTCCTCGAAGGTGAGGTCGTACTCCCAGACGACCGCTTGTCTCTCCCAGGGCTCAGAGGAGATCCCGAAGAGCTCGACCTCGTCCGGACGCGTGCCGGGCAGGTCGAACTCGCCCTCCTGCAAGGAGGATTCGACTCGCCCGAGCGTGAAGAGAACGACGACTGCGGGACCGCTCCAGCTGATGGCCTCCTTGAGCGAGCTCACCAGAGGCCCCACTTCGTCATGTTCTTGGCGCCGGGCACCATCGAGCTCAGGATCTTGCCCTGGTAGGGCCCTTCCTTCGCCACGAATATCACCACCATCTTGCCGTTGACCTTTTTGGCGAAGCCCTTGGCCTGGGTGCCACAGATCTTCCAGTCGAACGTCTTCTCCGGCGATGTCAGAGCCTGCGAGAAGTTGTCCATGAAGTACTTGACCTGAGAGGGCCCCGCCGAATCCAAGTGATCCGGCGGGGCCCTGTCCTGTGCTCAGTGGTCCAGGCTCGGGAACAGGTCCCTGTCCTCCCAGTCCGAGGAGAATGCCTCCAGCATCCTCTCGTAGTGCCGGATGAGCCTGCGGTTGACCTGCGTGAGGCAGTCGAGATAGCGCCGTTCCACCTCACCGCGCAGCCAGGCCCACCGGAACCGGTGAGCGAAGTACTGGACGATCTCGGCGGCCCCGGACAGTTCCCGGGAGTCGAGGGCGTACAGGAGGGCCCGCTTCACTTCGTCCGACTCCGGATCCGGTGCCGCGGCCACCCGGGCGGCCAGCTCCGCCAGCACCGGGTCCGCAACGAGTGTCGACTTCCGCTGGTCGAGGATCCCGGACACCTGGTGGAATCCGTCGACGAGCAGTTCGTACATCCGTTGCGACTCCGATCGAGGCATCCGTTACCACCGTTCCTTGTAGCTCTTCTCGCCGACTTCGAAACCGGCGTCACGGAAGGCCTGCTCGGCGGCGGCCCGTGCCTCCGGTCCCTTCGGCTGGTAGTGACCCGACCTGTTGTCGATGGACTTGATGTTGCCCTGGTAGAGCTTCAGCTCACCGGCGGCGATGACCTGCTCTCCCTGCGCGAGGTCGATGTGCCCGTAGATGCTGCCGAGCCGGGTGACCCGCAGCTCACCGCCCGGCAGAACCACGTACACGAACCGTCCGGTCGCCTCGTGCAGGTCGTCCAGCTTCTCGAGCGGCACCTTCTCCAGCGGGATGGGCTTGTCGTCGGGTTCGAGGTTCTTCCACAGCTTGCACTCGGCGGACGACGCGAACGCGGACAGGGACATCGTCGCCATGCCGCTCAGGCTCTTCACGCAGGGCGCCTTCACCCCCTTCAGCTTGAGGTGCAGGGCCGACATCGCGAGGCCCTCGAAGCACGAGACGTCCGGCTTGGTGATGCACTTCTCGATCTCATCCGCGCCGACGTACCAGGCGATGAGGCGGTCCAGGTACGTGCTGGTGATACAGCCCATGCCGCCGGCTCCGTCGGAGCCGCAGACCAGAAGCGTCTCACCCGGTTTGATGTCGCCCCAGTTCGCGTGACGGTACGTGACCAGCCGCTTCTCCAGCGCCTCGCGCAGCTCCTGGTCCGAGATCGGCTTGCTGGCCTCCTGGAGTTCCTTCTCGATCTGCTCCTTCAGTTCCGTGACGAGCTTCTCGGCGGTGATCGTCAGCGCGTCGGCGTAGGCCTGGGCGGCCGCGGCGGCGTCCTTCCCCGCCGCCAGCTCCGACAACTTCGCCTCGTAGGCAGACTGGTCCGCCTGCGCGGCGTACCCCCTTGCGACTCCGGCGGAGTGCTGGGCGGACTGCGCCGAGCGGGCGGCCGACTGGGCGGACTGCTGGGCCGACGCGGCCGCGTTCCTGGCCGTCTTGGCCGACGCAGCCGCCTCGGCGGCGGAGTCCGCGGCTTGGTCGGCCGACTTGTCGGCCTGCTCGGCGTACGTGTTCGCCTGGTCGGAGGACGCCTTCGCCTTGTTGGCCCACTTGGTGGCCTCGGCGGCGTTCTTACGAGCCTCCGCGGCGACCTTCTGCGCCTCAGCGGCATCCTTCTGCGCGAGGGCCGCCGACTTGTAGGCGGCCTGGAGCAGGGTGCTGACCTCGGCGATGTGGGCGGCGGAGTTGGCGTCCCGCTGCCGCGCCTTGTACAGGCCGATCTCCAGGAAGGAACGCAGTCCGGTCGGCGGGCCCGACAGCACGGCCTGCGCCGCGGCCTGGACCTCCGGGCCGCCGGTGGCGAGGGCCTCGCTGACCGCGACGCGATCGTCGTCCTCCCGCGCCTCGTACTGCCCGACCTCCAGGAAGTGCGCCACGTCGTCCCCGGTGCCGTCGAGTGCCGCGCTCGCCGCGGCCTTCACACCCGGACCGCCAGCGGCGGCGATCTTGGCCACGGCGACCCGGTCGTCGTCCTCCTTGCCCGGGTAGGCACGCGTGCGCAGCCACTCCCTTACCGGGCACCCAGCCCTGGGTAGCCTCTTCGACCAGGCGCCCGCGGAACCAGTCCCCTCGCTTGCCGACTTTCGCCAGCGCGTGGACGAGGCATGGTCCCTCGCGCACGCATCGAGCTACGACGCGCTGAGCGATCACCTTGTCTGGTTGCTTCCAAGCATCGAGACCGCAGTACGTCACGCCCCTGCCGGCGATCGCTCGGAACTTCACGCCCTGCGCGCCAAGGCATACCAGGTGGCAGCCGCGAGCTTCACCCGACAGGACCAGGCCGACGCGGCATGGGTTGCGGCGGACCGAGCGCTTCAAGCAGCCGAGCTCGCGGGCCAACCATTGGAGGTCGTGGCGAGCCTGTTCCGCATGGCGCACGCCTTCATGCGGCAGCAACACATGGAACAGGCGGAGCAGGCAGCGAAGTCCGCTGCGGCCGTCATGGCGCCCAGGGCGGAGGTTCCCTCATGTCCTCCGGAAGAGTTGTCGCTACTGGGTGCCATGAACTTGGTTCTCGCTGTGATCAATGCGAGGGAAGGTCACCGGGGGTGGACCCATGAGCACATTGACCGAGCGCGCAGAATCGCAGCGCGGTTGGGTGAGGACCGCAATGACTTCGACACGGAGTTCGGGCCTACGAACGTGGAGATCCACGCGGTGAGCACGGCGTTCGTGATCGACCTGATAAGGATGAGGCCACAGGTTCAAATCCGGTTAGCGCCTCCAGCACGAAGGCCCACGGTCCAGATGGATCGGGGGCCTTCGCCGTCTACGCAGAACGTGCAGGTCAGACCGCTTCCTTGTTCTCCTTGGGCGCCTCTCCCGACTTATGTACTGGAGGCAAGACACTCCACGGGAAGTTGATCCAGTCGTCGGTCCGCTTCCACACGTACTCGCACTTCACGAGGGAGTGGGACTTCTCATAGATCACCGCGGAGCGCACCTCTGCGACGGTGTCGAGGCAGAAGTCGCGCACGAGCTTCAGCGTCTTGCCGGTGTCGGCGACGTCGTCGGTGATGAGCACCTTCTTGTCGCTGAAGTCGATGGCATTGGGGACGGGGGCGAGCATGACGGGCATCTCGAGGGTGGTCCCCACCCCGGTGTAGAACTCGACATTGACCAGATGAAGGTTCTTGCAGTCGAGGGCATAGGCGAGCCCACCGGCGACGAAGACGCCGCCGCGCGCGATGGAGAGCACTATGTCGGGCTCGTACCCGTCGTCGGCGATGGTCTGCGCGAGCTCGCGGATGGCGACGCCGAACCGCTCGTAGGTGAGGTTCTCCCGTACGTCTGCGGCGCTCATACCTGCGTCCTGTGGAAGTTGAGGAAGGACCGGGAGGCCGTCGGTCCGCGCTGCCCCTGGTACCGGGACCCGTACCGCTCACTGCCGTACGGGGACTCGGCCGGCGAGCTGAGGCGGAACATGCACAGCTGCCCGATCTTCATCCCCGGCCACAGCTTGATGGGCAGGGTCGCGAGATTGGAGAGCTCGAGCGTCACATGCCCGGAGAACCCGGGGTCGATGAACCCGGCGGTGGAGTGCGTGACGAGCCCGAGCCGCCCGAGCGAGCTCTTCCCCTCGAGCCGGGACGCGAGATCGCCGGGAAGCGTGATGACCTCGTACGTGCTGGCGAGCACGAACTCCCCGGGATGCAGAATGAACGGCTCGTCCCCCTCGGGCTCCACAAGGCGCGTCAGGTCCGCCTGCTCGACGGAGGGGTCGATGTGGGGGTACCGGTGGTTCTCGAACACCCGGAAGAAACGATCGAGGCGCACGTCGATGCTGGACGGCTGCACCATGGATTCGTCGTAGGGCTCGATCCGTACCCGTCCGGCGTCGATCTCGGCCCGGATGTCCTTGTCTGAGAGAAGCACGTCCCGAGGATACGCAAGGCGCGCGGAGCGACCACAATCGGACGACTCCGCGCGCCGGGCTGGTACCGCTTGTCGGCTACCGCTTGTCGGCTACCGCTTCTCGAGGGTCACCGGCACGACACTGCGAAGCCGGGCACAGCGAGGGCACCGGACAAGCCGTCCGGGACCGAGCCGCTCGGCCTGCTGCATCGGGAACGAAGCGGTGCTGAACACGTGCCCATCGGCACAACGGACGACGGTGCGCTCCATCAAGTCCTAGAGTCCCTTCCCCAAAGAGCCGCGTCCGGCTGCTGCTCGCCGGACAACGAAAGCCACATTACGGGACGAACGGGACGGCCCTCCAGGCGGCACCCCGACCCCGCCCGACCCTCTTCCAGTCCTCTTCCGATCCCCCACCGTACGCCCCAACTCCGGCCCCCCGCAGCCCGATCCCTCCCCTGAAACGCACTCAGACCCGCAGGCTTCAACGCCCGGGGTCTGGGATGAGGTAGAGTGACGGAGCGTTCCGACACCGGTTCCGACCGGCGTCTTACGCGGGTGTAGTTTAATGGTAGAACATCAGCTTCCCAAGCTGAGAGCGCGAGTTCGATTCTCGTCACCCGCTCCACGACTAAGGCCCAGGTCAGAGAACCCGGGCCTTTTTGCTGTCCGCCGTGATCAGTTGTCGCGTGCCAGATCCGTGCCAGAACGCTTGTCGGGCGCCTTCTCGGTGGCCGCCGCCCGAGCCTTCCGGACGGTTACGTCGAGACCGGCGGCGACCTCTTCCTGTCGCTCGTCGTCGGAGTGCTGATAGATCAGCGCTGCCAAGATCGTAGAAGCGGAAGCCCTCGGGCAACCGGGATGCTCGCTGCAACAGCGCGAGGAGTCCGAGGCATCTGCGAAGTCCGGGAGCCCGTTCGGGTCGTCTGAGTACGCATCGCGCCCTGACCAACAGTCCGGGCGGGGCCTGGGATGCGAAGGAGACCGGGCGAGCAATACCCTGCCCGGGTATTGTGCGAGTAGGGCGGTACGCGGACAGCGAGCAAGGAAGGGGAACGGCTGTGGGTAGCGGACAGGCAGGCAACCGGGGCGTGGCCCGGCTGCTGGCGGTGTGCGCGGTCCTGTTCGGCCTGTTCCTCATGCATGGCGCTCCGGTAACCGCCGCTGGGGGCTGCCACGGGGCGATGCCGGCGATGTCCTCGCCGATGCCCGACGGCCATGACGTCGCCGCAGCGACCATGGCCCATGCGCCGGACGCGCATCAGCCGGGCTTGAGCGTGCGTCACGTGGATGCTCCGGGGATGTCCGGGGTGCTGTGCGTGTCGACGCCGGCGTCCAAGCGGGTCCCCCTGCCGGCGCCCGGCCTGATCGCCATGGCCGCCGTCGCGGTGCTGGCCGTCTGGATGCCAGCCGAACTTCGGGCGGCTGCCGGCCGGATGGGGCGGCGGGGGCCGCCGTCCGGCGGACGAGATCTCCTGCTCCAGGTGTGCATCGCGCGGACGTGACAGACACGATGCCGAACTTCGGCAACGGCCGGTTCGGCCCCGTGTCCTGTTCGTTTCCGCGCGCCACCGGTGTGGTGCGCCCACCCGGAAGACCACCATTCGATGTTCGCTTCGTCTCGTTTCACCGTGCACCGCCGCGCTGTCGCCGTGGCCGGTACGGCAGCCGCTCTCGCGCTGACTTTGGCCGCCTGCGGCTCCTCCGGCGGCTCCTCGTCCATGCCCGGCATGGACCACGGCACCATGCCCTCCGCGTCGTCGTCGCAGAGCGCGTCGCCCTCGATGGGCGACATGCCGGGCATGGACCACGCGGCTGACGGCAACGGGCTGTCCGACACTCAGGACGGCTACCGCCTCACCTCGAAGGACGCGACCCTGCCGTCCGGCGAGCAGGCCGCGTACCGGTTCACGGTCACCGGCCCGGACGGCAAGCCGGTCACCGGCTTCGCCCTCGACCAGACCAAGCGGATGCACTTCTACGCCATCCGCTCCGACCTGACCGGCTTCCAGCACATCCACCCCACGATGGCCTCGGACGGCACCTGGACGGCCGACCTGGCCTCCCTGGCCCCCGGCTCTTGGCGCACGTTCGCCAGCTTCACCCCCGACAGCGGGGCAGGGAAGGGCAAGGACTTTGTCCTCAGCCGCACCGTCACCGTCCCCGGGAACGCCACGAAGACCCCGCTGCCCGCGGCAGCCACCACCGCTGAGGTCGACGGATACACCGTCACCGTCAAGGGCGAGCCGATGGCCGGTATGGCCCACCCACTGACCGTCACCGTGTCAAAGGACGGCAAGCCGGTCACCGACCTGCAGCCCTACCTGGACACCTACGCCCACCTGACCGCCTTCCACGAGGGCGACCAGGCGTTCGCCCATCTCCACCCGACCACCAAGGTCACCGGCGACAACGGCGGCCCGGACCTGGCCTTCCACGCCGAGCTGCCCACCTCGGGCAACTGGCGGCTGTTCCTGCAGTTCCAGACCGGCGGCAAGCTCCACACCGCCGCCTTGACCCTGCACGTCGGCTGACGCCCGACGGGGCGCCGTCCAGGCGGCGGCGCCCCGCCCTCAGGCCCAGGCGCTGGGTACAGCAGCGAAGTACAGCAACCGCAGCAACCGATCCCGTCCGGCAGTGTCTCTCCGGGGCCGTAGCGCGGCCGGTATGACCGCTCGCGACCGCTCCACATTGAGCTACGGATCAGAAGGTTGTGAGGGGGGTGGGTGCGGAGCCATTCGGCGTCCCGGGACCCAGTGGTCCCGGGACCCCTATCCGGCCACCCCCGCGGCAACGGGTGCGAACCACACACCCGCCGGTTGACCGACGTCCCCGACTCCCCGTGATCGACCTGACAAGGATGAGGCCAGACCTCAAAGGCCCTTCCTGGAGGTTCATTCGGTGGCCCCGCCCAGTTGTTCGGGTCGGGGCCACGGTTCTATGGGGCGGGTTCGTAGGTCACGGTGGTTCCGGGGCAGGCGTCCGCGAGTTGGGTGAGTGCTTCGGACTCGACGGCGTCGACAGTGAGGCCCCAGCGGAGCTTGGTCGCGATCCACTCAGAGGCGTACCGGCAGGTGACATCGACGGCCGGCGGCAGCCACTCGGCCGGGTCCTGATCGGCCTTGCTGCGGTTCGAGGCCGCCGAGACGGCGACGAGGGAGGTCTGCGCGTCGAGGTCGTTGGCGTACGCCTCACGCCGCTCGGCGGTCCATTGCGACGCCCCGGAGTCCCAGGCCTCGGCGAGGGGCACCATGTGGTCGACGTCCAGGGCGGAGGCCGAGGTGAGCCACTTCGCGTCGTAGTACGACCACCAACGTCCTCCCGAAAGCTTGCAGCCCGGGAGGACTGCGGGTGCGTCGACCGCCTCGGAGAGCAACACCTCCATCCGGGTGTTGCAGCCGTCGGTGGGGATCTTGCCCGCGTTCCAGTGCTTGAAGCTCGTGCGCGCGTAGCCGTCGCGCACCTCTGCCGCCAGCGGCAGGTAGTACACCGCCGCCGTCATCGGGAGCGTGTACGCCTCGGCGGAACGGTCCTGCGCGTGGGCCTGGGCGGGTGCCACGAAGGGCACGAGGAGGAGGGCGGCGGCAATCGCGGCGCGCCTGAGGTTTTTGATCACGCATCGCAGAATTGACTGCGTGTACCTCGTTCGAGGGGTTCGACTCGAACGAATGAGCCATCTGGACGCCTGAGTTCACCGTACAGATGTGTCAGAGGACACCCGGTCGAGGACGAGCCATGCGGGAGCGGTCACTGCGTACACACCACCGCTCAGGTCAGCGCCTGAACCGGCCGCAAATGATCGCACGTTCCCACTCGGCATCGCTCGGATCAGCACATGATCGGCCGGACAGTCCTAGTCCTCGTCCCGCAGTCGCCGCCAGATGCGGGTGCGGTGCAGCACGTAGAAGGCCACGAACAGGGCGGCCACCTGAAGCCCCACGGCGAGCAGCCAGAAGACGACCTTGCTCTCCAGCTCGTCGGTCAGGTAGGCGAAGTTCATACCGAAGAATCCGGTCAGGAACGTCAGCGGCAGAAAGATCGTCGACACGATGGCCAGCCGGTTGATCACGCCGTTCTGCTCGCCCGCGGCGAGGGAGGAGTAGCTGGCGAAAGCACGACGGGCGGCATCCTGGAGGGACTCGATATTCGCAAGGACCAGCCTCGCCGCGTGCTGGAACTCCCGGGCGAGTTGTTGCCGCTCCTCCGGGAAGCTGCGGTTCATCATCCGGCGGGTGAAGACCTCGTCCACCGCCTGGAGGTAGGGAAGCAGCGAGTGGTGCAGGAGGGCGGCGCGCCGTCGCAGCTGTGCCAGGCGGTAGACCTGCTCGGGGCGCCGTTCCTGGAACATGTCGTCCTCGAGTTCCTCCACCAGCAGCAGGTCCTGCACGGCGGCCCGGTGGAAGGTCGCCAACGCCTCCTGGAGCAGCAGGAAGAGCATGGCCACGACGTCGGGAGGCCTCTCGTGCCGCAGTTGCGCGGAGATGCTCGACGCCAGGCCCGCCTGGCCATGGTGAACGGTGACCAGGAACTGCTCGGTCACCAGCGCGTGGATGTGAGCGATCCGGTCGTCATGGACCACGGGCACGACGAAGCCGGCCCTGTCCCCCAGGAAATCGACGCGCGCGGGCTCGTCCTTCCTGCCGAGCCAGGCCAGGTCGTCAGCCTCCAGGCCGAGCTGACGGGCCACAGGCTCTCCATCCGCCGGCGCTTCTTCTGGCAGCTCGACGTCGACGAGCAGAAAGCGGGCCGTGGCGAGCCGCTCACGTGCTTCAGACACGTCCGTACGGGTGACGGTCACCTCCGGCATCGACACCACCGTTACGATCATGGTCCTCACCGTTGGTCCCGACGCCGTTTCCGGCTGGTCGTCGGCCTGCTGGTCCGCGCCCGGCTGGTGGGCGGGGCTGACGTCCACCGCCGACCAGCCGCGCGGGATGGTGAAGGTAATGCCGGCCGGGGTGGTGACGTGAGCGAAGCGGTCGGGCGGGATACCCGCCGGCTCCAGGACCTGCCGGTCAGCTGACCGCTTCACCGGCCCCACGGCAGCATCCCCAGGAGCCGAACCCGGCGCCACACGCCTGCCTCGCTGCCTCTTGAAGGAGATCCGACAGGCTGAGGGGCAGGGGCGACGACTCGGGATCCCTCGGCGGGTGGGTCAGCGGGGTACGCAGCCGAACCAGTTCACCGTGCCCTTCTCCGACGTGTAGCCCAGGCACCTGATGGTTCTGTTGTGCAGGGTCTCGGTCCGGTCGACGCGTCCGTTCAGATACTCCGTTTTGTAGTGGGACTCTACGAGGGTGTCGATCTCGACGGTGTACCAGCGGCGCTTGCTGTCCGGCAGGCTGCAGCGGTGGGCGGTCATGTTGCGGCTGGGGTCGCCTATCCAAATGGCCCGTTCGGCGCGGTCGCAGTGTGCCCTGCCTGCGGCGGCGGCGGTGCCGGCGCCGGTGCCGAGCAGCGCCGTGGCGCCCGTGGCCACCGCCGCGGTCACGCCGAGCAGGCGCCTCAGGGTGAGGTTCATCAATTGGTCCTCCTACCGGATGCGGTGACGGCCCGGAGTCGCCATGTCACCGTGGTGCGATAGTCACACTTATCCGGGATGTCCCGCTCGCCGGTCGGCGCTGCATTCCCCCGCCCCGGTGACGTCCGTGATGCCAATGCAGCAGTCCGCGGTCACACCCCGGCCGGCCCTGGAGCAAGCCTCGGTTCGTGGTGCTACGCGCAGCCTCCGCAGCGAGGTCACGCCGTCGGACACCCCCGCCTGACGACCGACCGTCGCGGAGCGACCGGCCAGGCACGCCCCGTCCCGGTTCCCGTTCGTCATCGCTCATTCAGTCGACGGCGCAGGTCACGGCCGGGAATCGCTCCGGGCCGACGCGTGCGTCTCCAGCCCACGTCGGGCGTGCGCGAGGAACCCCTCCAGAGCCAGGTCGAAGGCGCGGTCGGCGCGATGGGCGCCGATCGCGCCGAGGGCTTCGGCCAGGCGAGGGGTTGCCGCGTCGTCGGCGATCTCCCACATGGCCTCGGGGGCGGCGAGATCCAGGGCGGAGCCGAGGACCAGGTTCTCCAAGGCGATGACGACCGGCATGACGTCCGGCAGGGGGAAGCCCGCGTCGAGAAGCAGGATGACGGCACGCTCGTACTGCTCGAGGACGCGCGGGGCCCGTACGGGTGAGGTCATCAGCAGCGGGATGACCCGCGGGTGGGCGGCGAAAGCGGCTCGGTAGGAGCGGGCCCAGGCCGCCAGGGCCGCGCCCCAGGGCCTGAGGTCCAGGGCGGCGGCGTCGATACCCTCGGTGATCCGCTCGCGGACCAGTTCGACGATGCCGTCCCGTCCATCCACATGGTGATACACCGAGCCGGTCTGCACCCCGAGCCGGCGCGCGATCTGCGGGACGCTGAACTCTCCCTGCGCGTCGATGAGTTCGAGTGCGGTGGCGGTGATCCGCTCCCGGTCGAGCAGGGGCGTGCGCGGCCGTCCCATGACGTGTGGTCCCCCTTGAGGGTTTCGCCGGAGGTCTTGAGGGGTCTTTCCAGATGCTGACGTGAAGGCTACATTGCCGAAACCGAAAGCCTTTAGGTTTACGGGTCCGGGGGCACCCCTCCCGCCCGGTCGCCCCTCCCGCCCCCTTCCAGAAGGGCTTTCCCATGCCCACCACCCACTCCACAGCGTCCGGTTCCACCGGGGGTACCGCGGCCCCCGCCCCTTCCCTGCGCTCCGGCTCGCTCGGCACCGCCGACATCACCTTCTTCGTCGTCTCCGCCGCCGCCCCGCTCACCGTGATGGCCGGCGTCGCCCCGCTCGCGATCCTGCTCGGAGGCATCGGCGCACCCGTCGGCTACCTCCTGGCCGGCCTCACCCTCGCCGTCTTCGCCGTCGGCTTCACCACCATGACCCGCCACATCAGCAGCAGCGGCGCCTTCTACGCGTACGTCACTGGCGGCCTCGGCCGCCCGGCCGGCATCGGCGCCGCGCTGCTCGCGCTGATCGGCTACAACGGCATGGAGATCGGCGTCTACGGCCTCCTCGGCACCGCCACCCAGGACACCGTGCACGCCCTGTTCGGCGCCGACATCCCCTGGCTGCCCGTCTCCCTCGCGGGCCTGCTGCTCATCGGCTACGGCGGCTACCGGTCGATCGACTTCGGCGCCAAGGTGCTCGGCGTGCTGCTGGCCGCCGAGACCGGCATCCTCGTGCTGCTCGCCGGCGGCGTCCTCGTCAAGGGCGGCGCGGACGGCCTGTCCCTGGCCTCCTTCGCCCCCGGAAACGTCCTGGTGCCCGGCATGGCGGCGGTGCTGGCGTTCGCCTTCGCCGCGTTCACCGGCTTCGAGTCGACCGTCATCTACCGCCGCGAGGCCCGCGACCCCGCCCGCACGGTGCCGCGTGCCACCTACCTCGCGGTCGGATTCCTCGGCCTGTTCTACGCGTTCATCGTGTGGATCGCCATCCAGGCCTTCGGCGACGCGCACGTCGTCGAGGCGGCCGGCAACGACCCCGTGGGGCTGTTCTTCGCCGCCGTCACGACGTACGTCGGACCCTGGGCGGCCGACCTGATGCACGTCCTGATCGTCACCAGCGTCCTCGCCTCCCTGCTGGCCTTCCACAACGCCATCAACCGCTACGGCCTGGCCCTCTCCGAGGAGGGGATCCTGCCCAAGGCGCTGTCCCGCGTCCACCCCCGCCACAACTCCCCCTACGTCGTCGGCATCGCCCAGACCGTCCTCGGCGCGGTGGTCGTCCTCGGGTTCTGGGCGGCCGGCGCGGACCCGTACGGGCAGCTGCTGCTGTGGGTCAACACCCCCGGCATGCTCGGCCTGCTGGCGCTTCAGCTGCTGGCGGCCCTCGCCGTGCCCTGCTACTTCCGGCGCGTCAGCCATGGCGAGGGCGTCTGGCGCACGGTCGTCGCTCCCGTCGTCGCGGCCGCGCTCCTCGCCACCGCCATCGTCCTGGTGATCACGCACCTCGACCTGTTCACCGGCGCGTCCACGACGGTCAACACCTTGCTCGCGGCGATCGTCCCCGCCACCTTCCTGGCCGGCCTCGCACTCGCGCGGCAGCTGCGCCGGGCCCGGCCGGAGGTCTACGCGGCCTTCGCCTCGGACACCGAACAGGCGGACACAAAACAGGCAGACGCCGAACGAGCGGACGCCGAACAGCCGTTGAGCAACCTCCACCCGTAAAGACGAGCACCCCCAGCAAAGGAGAGGCCCACCTCATGCCCACCGCCGACCTCGTCATCACCGGCGCCCACGTCCGCACCCTCGACCCGCGACGCCCGTACGCCCGCGCGGTCGCCGTACGCGACGGGCTGATCGCCGCGGTCGGCGACGAGAGCGACGTACGCGACTGGCGAGGACCCGGCACCGAGGTCGTCGACCTGGCCGGGGCCTGGCTGACGCCCGGCCTGGTCGACAGCCACAGCCACCCGGTGTGGGGCCTGGACCTGGCCATCGGGCTGGACCTGAGCACGGTCCGCGACCTCGACGGGCTGCGGGCGGCGCTCGCCACGGCGGAGCGGACGGACGGCTGGGTCCTCGGCTTCGGCCTGGACCACAACGTCTTCGGCGGCCGGCCCGTCGACCGCGCCCTGATCGAGGACGTACTGGAGGAGGCACCGGCCTTCCTTCGTCTGTACGACGGCCACTCGGCCCTCGTCACCGAGCCGGCGCTCAAGGCCGCGGACATCACCGGTCCCCGGACCTTCGCCCAGCGCTCGCACCTCGCCACCGACGCCGACGGACGGCTCACCGGACACCTGGTCGAGCACGCCGCGATGGACCTGGTCGTCGCCGTCCTGCCCAAGCCGTCGTACGCCGGACGCCGGGCCCGGCTGGCCGAGTTGCTGTCCTCGATGGCGGCGACCGGGCTGACCGGTGCCCATGTCATGGACCTCGGCGACCTGGACCTGATCGAGGCGGTGGCGCAGGAGACCGTCCTCCCGCTGCGGCTCGGCTTCCATCCCTGGTGCATGCCCGGCGCCGACGAGCGGGCGCTGGAGGAACTCGTCGCCCTGCAGGGCCGCGGGGGGCGGCACTGGCGGGTGAGCGGGGTGAAGTTCTTCATGGACGGCACGGTCGAGGGCGGCACGGCCTGGCTGGAGCACCCGGACTGCCACGGCCAGGGCACCGACGCGTTCTGGCCCGACCCGGCCGCGTACAGCGATGCCGTACGTCACCTGCACCGTGCCGGGGTGCGTACGGCCACCCACGCGATCGGCGACGCGGCCGTACGCCACGTCCTCGACACCGTCGCCTCACTGGGGCCCGGCGGTCGCCTCGCGCACCGCGTGGAGCACGTCGAATCGGCGCCCGACGACACGCTGGAACGCATCGCCCGCCTCGGCGTCATCGCCTCCATGCAGCCCCCGCACACCGAGTACACCCAGGCCGACGGTTCCGACGAGTGGTCCCTGCGTCTGGGCGAGGAACGCGCCTCCCGTGCCTGGCGCCTGCGCGACCTCCGGGACGCCGGCGCGATCGTCGCCCTCGGCTCGGACTGGCCCATCGCCCACTACGACGCCCGCACCGTCCTGGCGACCGCCCGCACACCCCGCGGAGCGGCCTCCGCCCGCGCCGGACTCACCGGCGCCCAGGCCCTGGAGGGCTGCACCACCCACGCCGCTCTCGCTGCCGGCGAGGCCACCGTCGCCGGACGTATCACCGCGGGGTTCCGCGCCGACCTCACCGCCCTGAGCCTCGACCTTGTCGAAGCACCCGCCGACGAGATCACCGAAGCGTCGGTGGCCCTCACGGTGACCGGCGGACACATCACGCACCGAGGCATCTGAGCCGGCCACGGCCCGATCCGCATGCGGGCCTCGACCGGTCCACGGACGGCGAGGCCCACTGCCGGGCACCCGGCTCCGATCGGAAGCCCCACGCCGCGCCCCGAACCGCCCTCACCGGCCAGGCACTCGAGTGGTACGGCCCAGAACCCGGCAAGTGAGGCCAGGGGGTGGTCCCGTCCGGATTCAACGACCGCCGTTGGTTCCGATGTGGAACCTCGTCAGCGCAAACATGATCAGGAGGTCGAGTGTCATCACGAGGATGGACCACGCCGGATAGTACGGAACGAACATGAACTGGGTGATCAGGCTGATCCCTGCCACCGCTATGCCGGCCCCGCGACCCCAGCTCTTGTTGGTCAGAACTCCCAGGCCGGCAACGACGAGCACCACTCCGACCACAAGGTGAATCCAGCCCCAAGCGGTCAGATCGAACCGGTAGGCGTACCGGGACGCGCGGAACAAGCTGTCCGTTGCGATGGCGGATGCGCCCATAAGGATGCTGAGCGGCCCGCTGAGCATCAACGCGGACCCGGCGAACAAGGACGCGCCGTCGATCAGTTCGCTGCTGTCGGGCCCCCCGGGCCCTTGCCGTGTCCTGTTCGGCATCGCTGTCATGGCCACAGCCTTCCTGTACAGCGCGGTCACCGACGCACACTGCCCGTGCGAAGCCGGCCACGCTCTCCTGACAGGATCACCGCAATCCTTCGGCACCGCGACTGCAACCCGCGTCGCCATCGCGGCAGTGTCATCGACCTGCCGGTGAAGGCCGCCGTCCGGGCCGCCGCGTACCGCGTCATCAGAGGTGCGCGTCGTAGCGGGCGTTGATCACCTCGTACCGTACGGCGTCCGCCGCTCGGTCGGCCGCCCGTTCGTCCGTGCGAGCCTCCCTTACCGAGTCGCGGGATTCGCAGGGGGCGTTCGCGGTGTGCGGGCTGCCAGTTCCAGCAGTTCGTCGACCGACCACTGGTCGTAGACGTGCTCGCCGTGTTTGGCGGCGAGGACGCGGCCGTCGGGCGCGATGAGGAAGTCGGCGGGAAGCCCCAGCCGACCGCCGTTCGGGCTGCTCGAGGGCAGGTGCTCGCGCCCGCGGGCGACCTCCCGTACGCCGCTCAGGACCGCCCGGACGATCGGTGCCCAGGCGCGCGGGAGGAGCAGGGCCCTAAACGACCGTTCCACACCGAACTCCGTGTACAGCCGCCTGGCGGGGTCGGCGATGACGGCGAACGGGAGATCGGCGGTGTGGCGCAGCAGTTCCTCGGCGGGTGAATGGAAGACCACGACCTCGCGTACCCCGGCGGCCTCGATCTCCTGGTGCCGCCGCACCACGGACCGCAGATGCAGATTGCAGACCGGGCAGCCGGCGAACCGCCGGAACTGGAGGTGGATCAGCCGGTCGGGGGCGGGAACGGCGACCTGATCGCCCGAGACAGTGGCCAGACTTCGCTCTTTCACGGTGGAACCGGGCTCCACCGGACTGCGGGACATGCGCATGGGCGTTCCCTTCCGTAAGCGTACGGCGTACTCCTACCACCTTAGGCGTATGCCGTACGCTGTCAACCGTCATGCCGCGCCCACGTTCGCTCACCCAGGATCAGCTGGCCTCGGCCGCCCTCGCCGTCATCGATCGCGGCGGGCTCGCCGGGCTGTCGATGCGCGCCGTCGCCCAGGAGCTGGGCATGAGCACCATGGGGCTCTACCGCTACGTGCACGATCGCGAGGAGCTCGAAAGGCTTGTCGTCGAGCTCGTACTGAGCGCCGTGGACATCGAGCCGCCGGGCCCCGACGCGTCATGGCGCGAACGGATCGAGGTCATGGCGCGGCGCCTGCGCGACACCGTGGGCGCCCATCCTGCGGTCGTCCCCCTCACCATCACCCATCGGCACCACTCCCTTGGAGTGCTGCGCTGGTCGGAGACCGTGCTCGCCGTCCTCACCGAGGCGGGCATCGAGGGCGAGCGGCGGGTCGTCGCGCTGCGCGGCCTGCTCAGCTACGTCATCGGAGCGATCCAGTTGGAACACCTGGGGGCCCTGTCCGGCTCGGGCACGGTGGCCATCACCGAGCTGCCGCCCGCGGAGTTCCCGCACATGACCGAGACCGCCCGGCACGCCCGGAACGTCGGCGCCGACCAGGAGTTCCTGGGAGGGCTCGCCCTGCTGCTCGACGGCCTCGGCGCATGAGGCCGGCAGTCGGCGGCTGATCTCCGCCGCTTCGCTTGCCGGGCAGTCGATCAGGATCGGGCAACGGCCGGCCCAGGTCTTACGGACCGGTGACCTGCCCGGCGTGGCGCTGTGACCGCCGAGGGCCGGAGCCTAGCGTGCCAGGCATGCGTGTACTGGTCACCGGCGGTGCCGGGTTCATCGGGTCCCATGTCGTCGAGGCGCTGGCGGAGCACGGGCACGAGTCCGTCGTGTTCGACGTGCGCGAGGACCCGGGCGCGGACGTCCGGAACGCGGCCGCGGTCTCCCGCGCCCTGTCCGGGGTGGACGCCGTGTGCCATCAGGCGGCGATGGTCGGGCTGGGCAGCGGCTTCGCCGACGCGGCGGAGTACGTCTCCCGCAACGACCTCGGTACGGCTGTACTGCTCACGGCGATGGCGGAGGCGGGGGTACGGCGGCTCGTACTGGCCGGGTCGATGGTGGTGTACGGGGAGGGACGGTACCTGTGCGAGCGGCACGGGGTGGTGCGGCCGGGGCCTCGGGCGGTCGCCGACCTGGCGGCCGGGCGGTTCGAGCCCCGGTGCCCGCGCTGCGGTGCGGAGCTGACGCCGGGGCTGGTCGGCGAGGACGCCCCGGCCGATCCCCGGAACGTGTACGCGACCACCAAGCTCGCCCAGGAGCACCTCGCCGCCGCGTGGGCCCGCGCGACGCGCGGTTCGGCCGTGTCGCTGCGCTACCACAACGTGTACGGGCCCCGGATGCCCCGTGACACCCCGTACGCGGGCGTCGCCTCCTTCTTCCGCTCCGCGCTCGCCCGCGGCGAGGCTCCACACGTCTACGAGGACGGCGCGCAGCGGCGGGACTTCGTGCACGTACGGGACGTGGCGGCGGCCAACGTGGCCGCGCTCGCGGCCGAACCCCGGGACGGGGCGTTGACCGTGTACAACACCGGCAGCGGCGAGCCGCACACCGTCGGCGAGATGGCGCGGGCGCTGGCGGCCGCGTACGGCGGGCCCGAGCCCGTCGTCACCGGGGAGTACCGGCTGGGCGACGTACGCCACATCACGGCGGACTCCTCCCGGCTGCGGGCCGAGCTGGGCTGGAAGGCCGGGGTCGGGTTCCAGGAGGGGATGCGGGAGTTCGCGGGGGCGCGGTTGCGCGGGGAAGCCGGATGAGCGTGCACCCGGTGAGCGTCTCCAGAACCGTGTGTGTGCCTGTGGTTTACGGGCTTTTCAAGGAGCAGGAGCCCGATATGCGGCTTTCGCGTCCTTAGGGTGAAGACCGTGACGACCTCTCCCGCACCATCGGACGTCGATGTGGTCCTGCCCTGCCTGAACGAGGCCGAGGCCCTGCCCTGGGTGCTGGCACGCATCCCTCCCGGCTGGCGCGCCCTCGTCGTGGACAACGGCTCCACGGACAGCTCGGCCGAACTCGCCCGCGGGCTCGGCGCGACCGTCGTCCACGAGACGCGCCGCGGGTTCGGCGCCGCCTGCCACGCGGGGCTGACCGCCGCCACCGCCGGCATCGTGTGCTTCTGCGACTGCGACGCCTCGCTGGACCCGGCGCTGCTCGTCCCCTTCGTCCGCGAAGTACGGGACGGCGAGGCCGATCTGGTGCTCGGGCGGCGCCGCCCGCAGGGCCGGGGCAGCTGGCCCGCGCGCGCCCGGGCCGGCAACCTCGCGCTCGCCCGGATGCTGCGCCGCCGCACCGGCCTGCGCCTGCACGACCTCGGTCCCCTGCGCGCCGCCCGCCGCTCGGCGCTGCTCGGCCTCGACCTCACCGACCGGCGCAGCGGCTACCCCCTCCAGATGGTGGTCCGCGCCGCCGACGCCGGCTGGCGCATCACGGAACACGACGTGCCCTACCTGCCGCGCGCCGGTGCCTCGAAGGTGACCGGCACCTGGCGCGGCACCTGGCAGGCGGTACGGGACATGAGGCGCGTCCTGGCCGAAGCGCCCACAGCGCCGGTGCCACCGACGCCACCAGCGCCACCGGCGCCACCGGCGCCACCCACGGCACCCGTTCAAGGGGAAAACTCCCGGTGACCACCCTTCTCGTCATCGCCAAGGAGCCACTGCCGGGACGGGTGAAGACGCGGCTCACGCCGCCGTTCACGCCCCGGGAAGCCGCGCAGCTCGCCGAGGCGGCCCTCGTGGACACGCTGCGCACCGTGGCGGCGACACCCGCGCAGCGCCGCGTCCTGGTCCTGGAGGGGCGACCGGGTCCCTGGCTGCCGCCCGGTTTCGACGTCGTGCCGCAGTGCGCGGGCGGCCTCGACGAGCGACTGGCCGCCGCCTTCGGCGGATGCGCCGGCCCCGCTCTGCTGATCGGCATGGACACCCCCCAGGTGACCCCCGAGCTGCTCACCGTGGACTTCGCCGACTGCGACGCGTGCTTCGGACCGGCCGAGGACGGCGGTTTCTGGGCACTGGGCCTCGCCGACCCCGACCCCGGCCTGCTGCGGGGTGTGCCGATGTCGACGCCGACGACGGGTGCCGTACAGCGTGAGCGGCTGGTCACCGCGGGACTGCGGGTACACGATCTGCCGCGGCTGCGGGACGTGGACACGGCCCGCGACGCCGCCGCCGTCGCCGCGTCGGCGCCCCACAGCCGCTTCGCCGCGGAGCTGGGCCGGCTCGAGGCGGTCACCCGCCGATGACCACCTCGCGCGAGGTGACCGAGGCACCACTTTGTGCCCCTGGGCCCGCCTCGGCACCCCGGCCCTTCTCCGGCACGTGGCACGTGCGGGCCGGCGCGCCGAGGGTCAGTGGACCACCGGCGGCCATTCCTTCGTGGCCCTGCGCAGCCGCAGCACCAACAGCAGCGCCGAGCCGCCGAACAGTACGGCCGTGATCAGCAGCCAGCGGGCCAGGAAGCCGTCCACCGACAGGCTGGTGGCGGACTCGTAGCGCCCTGCCGCCCGCCCGCTGATCAACGGGAACCACACGAGCAGAAGCAGCCCGGAGAGGACGGCGGGCACCCGGACGTACCCGACGCGTCGACGGTGGCGTCCCGCCGCCCCGATGAAGACACGGTCCACCGCCGAGTACAGGGGCAGCAGCACCAGGTCGTGGATCAGCGCCGCACCGACGAACCACAGCGCCACCCGGAACCAGTCGCCCGCGAGCAGCCGCACACCCGCGTACCCGGCGAGGGCGAACGAGCAGACGAGCAGCAGCAGTTGAAGCGGGCTGCCGACCACGAGCCGAGGAGGCTTCAGAGAAGGCATCACAGGTCTCCGAACGTCATCCGGGCCACCCACTTGGTGTTGAGGACACCGGGAGCGGCCGGCACGATGATCCGCGCCGGGTAGCCGTGGTCCGGGGTCAGGTCCTCGCCGTTGGCGTACAGGGCGAGGAGCGAGCGCGGGTCGCTCACCTGGTTGGCGCGCAGCGCGGCCCGGCGGAAGGCGCCATGCCGCTGGAGGGACTCCACGAATACGTCGGGCGCGTCGTCGTGCCCGACGAGCGCGGCGAGATCCCGTAGCCGTACGCCCCGCCACCACTGGTTGGACGTCGACCACCCCTCCACGCAGGCGATCGGCAATGCCGAGCTGTACAGGGGCAGTTGCAGCAGTTCCGCGCGGCTCAGCCGGACCGGGCCGGTACGTCCGGCGACGACCAGCCGCCACGCGTCGCCGCTCGTCTCGCGCGCGTCGATCCCTGCGTACGCGGCCGTCTTGTTGATCTGGAAGCCGCCGGGACCGCTGCCCGGATCGGCACCGCCGTGCGGTGCGAGCAGGGCGGTCTCCCGCAACGGCGCGTCGAAGTTCTGCCCGACTGTCGTGCCGAACAGCAGCAGCGAGCCACCGCCGACCAGCCCGAGGGCCCCGCGCCGTGACACGGTGGGCTCGGCGGGGTCCGGGGCCACCAGCTCGCCCTCCTCCTTCGCCGTCTCGTTCTCCTTGCCGCGCATCCGGCGCAGATTGCGTACGGCCGCGGGCGTCTTCAGTACGGCGTGCGCGACGAACGCGGCGAAGAACACCCAGGCCCCGTAGAAGTGCAGGGGGTAGAAGGAGCCGGGGAAGACGTAGTCGAGCTGGATGTTGAGCACGCCCGTCACGAACTCGAAGAGCGCGCCGCCGACCAGCAGGAGCAGCGAGAGCCGCTCCAGCGCGTGGGTGAGGGAGCGGGCGGGCGGCAGGGCGAACAGCTTGGGCACGACCGACCACAGCTTCGCCAGCAGTACGGGGACGAGGGTGATTCCCAGCGTGACGTGCACGCCCTGGGTGAGCCGGTAGAGCCAGACCGGGCCGACCGGCCACGAGAAGAGGTAGAAGCCGAGGAGCCCCTTGTCCGGGGTCTGGTCGTTCACCGGGTCCAGGTTCGGGTTGTACGCGGCGTACGACACCAGCCCCGTCACGAACATCACCGTGATCCCGCCGAGCAGGACGACGCCGAGCACGGAGGTGAACCAGGGGCCGCGCAGGGGACTGCGCCAGAAGCCGGGCGATGAGGGGAGCCGCGGGCCGAACCGTTGAGCGCGCATTGCCCGACGGTAGGCCGGGACCGGCCCTCGGAAGGGTGCGCGACTCATGACGAAACGCTGACGTCCCGGCTGGGTGTGACGTAATCCGCCGCCTTTCGGCCCAGTGTCTGTCCGGCAGGTCACGTCGCAGAGAAGCAACGATGGCTGATGAGCGCCGGTGAGCGGGGGCCGGCGCATGCGGCGGCAAAGCGGAGGAGGAAGTCGACGCAATGGGGGTCCCCCCGCTCGAGCGCAGCCGAGAGTGGGGAGTCGGCGAGTGACGACAACGCGGCAGATGTGCGCGCCTGCCCCCGCGGCTGCGGCATGATCCGCCGGACAGGCCCTAGCGTTCCCGGCGTGATCCACGCTCGTCTCCGAGGCCTCCGCGCCACACTGACCACCGCGCTGACCACCGCGGTGGCCGCCGCCCTGCTTGTCGTGGCGGCGGTGCTGGTCGGCCGCCACATCGAGCACGCCCGCCACACGCTGTTCGTCCACTGGCCGCCGCTGTTCGCGGAGTGGGACCCGCACGTCGGACCGGGCACCCCGGCCGCCGTGGCCGTCGCGGTCGCCGTGGTGGCGTACGGGCCGGTCCTGGCCGCCCGGCCGCCGTGGCGGGCGCTGCTCGCCGCGGCCTGGGGTACGGCGCTGGCCTGGACGTGGTCGCTCGCGCTGGTCGACGGCTGGCAGCGGGGCGTCGCGGGCCGGCTCACCACGCGCAACGAGTATCTGCGGGTCATCGACCGCTTCCACGACATCCCGGACGCCCTGCGCGGCTTCGACGGCCACATCCTGAGCGGCTCTCCCGACCCCTGGCCCGCGCACATCGCCGGACACCCGCCCGGCGCGGCCCTCACCTTCGTGCTGCTCGACCGGATCGGCCTGGGCGGCGGGGGCTGGGCCGGGGCCTGGTGCATCACCGTCGGCACCACGGCGTGCGTGGCCGTGCTGGTGGCGGTGCGGGTGCAGGCCGGGGAGGCCCTCGCCCGGCGGGCGGCACCGTTCCTGGTGCTGGCACCGGCCGCGGTGTGGGTGGGCGCCTCGGCCGACGGATACTTCACGGCGGTCGCCGCCTGGGCCGTGGCACTGCTCGCGCTCGCGCTCGTGGGGACGGGACACCGGGCGCGGGCGACGGCGTTCGGCTCAGGCCTGCTGTTCGGCCTGACCTGCTACCTCTCGTACGGACTCACGCTGTTCGCGCTGATCGCGGGGGGTGTGCTGGTCGCGGCGCGCGACGGGGTCCGGCCCCGGGGCGGCTCCTTGGTCCGGGTGCTGCCCTTCCTGCTCGCCGGACTCGCCGTCGTCCCCCTCGTGTTCACGCTCGCCGGCTTCAACTGGTGGGAGGCGTACCGCCTACTGATCAAGCGCTACTACGAAGGAGTCGGCGGCGTCCGTCCCTACGGCTACTGGGTGTGGGCGAACCTGGCGTGCGCCGTTCTCCTCACCGGCCTCGCGACGGCGGCGGGACTGAACCGGGCCTGCGTCACACTCGTCCGCAGTCGCGGCACCAAGCCCGCATCGAACCTCCCCGCATCAGACCTCCCCGCTGCCGGCGAGGCCCGCCTCGCCGTGCTCGTGCTGTCCGCCGTGCTCGCACTGCTCGTCGCCGACCTGTCCGGGATGAGCAAGGCGGAGACGGAACGCATCTGGCTCCCGTTCGCGCTGTGGATGCTGCCGGCGTGCGCCCTCCTCACCCGCCCCCGCGCCTGGCTCACCGCACAGGCCGCCCTCGCCCTGCTCCTCAACCACCTGCTGCTGACGGGCTGGTGAGGGCCGGAGTCCACCGGCCACCCTCCCCTTCGCGTTCATGTTCGTGAATATGAATCACGTACGCGTCTATTGACGCGTTCATAGCAAGAGCCTAGCGTCCCGGGAAAGCGCTTTCCATCTCCGGACCGAACCTTGGTCATACGAACCAACGAACCGAACCTGGAGACGAACGATGCACCTGAGATCAGTCATCGCGTCCGCCGGCCTCGTGGCCGGCGCACTCGTCGCGCTGTCCGGCACCACGGCGCAGGCCGCGACCACCCGCTATGAGGCCGAGAGCTCCCCGGCGGTCTGCACCGGCACCATCGACTCCGACTGGACCGGCTACTCCGGCAGCGGGTTCTGCAACGGCACCAACGCGGTCGGCGCCTATGCGCAGTTCACCGTGAACGCCGCCACCGCGGGCACGGCGACACTGAGCGTCCGCTTCGCCAACGGAACCACCACCGCACGGCCCGCGGACATCACCGTGAACGGCTCGGCGGCCACGTCGGCGTCGTTCGAGACCACCGGCGCGTGGGGGACGTGGGTCACGAAGACGCTCTCGGTGCCGCTGACGGCGGGCAGCAACACCATCCGGTTGAACCCCACCACCGCGGCCGGCCTGCCCAACGTCGACTACCTCGACGTCGAGGACAGCTCCACCACCACGCCCCCGTCGAGCACGGCGCTGTACGTGGCCCCGAACGGCACCGACAGCGCGGCCGGAACGGCGTCGGCCCCGACGACGCTCACCTCGGCGATCGGCCGCATCACCTCCGGCGGCACGATCTACCTGCGCGGCGGGACGTACGCCTACTCGTCGACGATCACCATCCCGGCCGGCACCGACGGCACGGCCGGCGCCCGCACCACCCTGTCCGCCTACCCGGGCGAGACCCCGGTGCTGAACTTCTCGGCCCAGAGCGAGAGTTCCTCGAACCGCGGGCTCCAGCTGAACGCCTCGTACTGGCACGTCTACGGCCTCGTCGTCGAGCACGCCGGTGACAACGGGATCTACGTCGGCGGCAGCAACAACGTCATCGAGCGCACGGTGACGGCGTACAACCGCGACTCGGGGCTGCAGCTCGGCCGGATCTCCTCCAGCACCCCCAGCAGCCAGTGGCCGTCCAACAACCTGATCCTGAGCGCGGAATCGCACGACAACGCCGACTCCGACGGCGAGGACGCGGACGGTTTCGCCGCGAAGCTCACCACCGGCACCGGGAACGTCTTCCGTTACGCCGTGTCCCACAACAACATCGACGACGGCTGGGACCTCTACACCAAGACCGACACGGGTGCCATCGGCCCGGTGACCGTCGAGTACTCCCTCTCCTACGACAACGGCACCCTGAGCGACGGCACCGTGAACTCCAACGGTGACCGCAACGGCTACAAGCTCGGCGGCGACGACATCGCGGTCGACCACGTCGTCCAGCACAGCATCGCCTACGGCAACGGCCATCACGGGTTCACCTACAACAGCAACCCCGGCTCGATGACCATTTCGAACAACGCCAGCATCGACAACGCCGAGCGCAACTTCTCGTGGGACGCCGGGACCTCGGTGTTCCGGAACAACACCTCGTGCCGGTTCGGTGTCAGCGGGTCGAACGACAAGACCATCGGTGACGCCGACAGCTCGAACCAGTTCTGGACCGGCACGAACGGGTCCCGGTGCTCCTCGTACGCCGGCGCCCTGGGCTGGTCCTTCGCCACGGACGGCCAGCTCGTGGTGACCTTCGGCGGCAGTCGGGTGACGCCGTAGCCGACGCCACCGACGGCCCGGACGTCAGCGGAGGCGATGGTGGCGCCCGCCTCGCCGGCGAAGCCGCATCGCCCCGTAGACGAGGTCGGCGACCAGGACGACGACGCCGATGATCAGAAGGTAGAAGAGGCCGTGGGCGGCGACCCCGATGATTCCCAGAACGATCGCCACAATGATCAGGAGCAGGAACAGGCTCATCCGTCCTCCTTTCTCCGCTTCTCCTTGTGGCCTTCTCCTTGCGGTTCCCCGTGGTTCCCCGTGTCAGCGGCGGGCGAGGCGTCGTTCGCCGCCGGCACCGGGCGCGTAGTCCAGTCCGTAGTGCGTGAAAACGGCCGGCTCCGCTTCCGCGGCCAGCACGCCGTCGGTGTCGATCGAGGGAGCTTTCTTGACCAGGGCCCTGGCATGGGTGACCTTCAGGTAGCCCGGGCCGACGGTCGCGCCGACGAGCGGGACGAAGACCAGACGGCGGCGGGTGGGCAGGCCCATGGTGACCGTCGCGAACAAGGGCTTGTCGGTCGCGGTGTCCACGTAGACCGACTCCAGGGGGCCCACCTTGCGGCCCTTCGGATCGACCACGTCGTGCCCGCGCCACTCACGGATGTCGCCCGCCTCGAACATCACTGACCTCCCAACGCAGGGGTGCGGGGTGCCCTTCCATCCTGCCCCCAATGTCGGATTTGGGGCGGATTTTAGAGCGGTCGGAGGTGCCGTCCGAGGGTCGACAGGCACATATCTGCGTCACACAGGCACTGAAATCTATGCTTGCCAGGGTAGACATTGGGCGGTTGCCTGGTTAGCGTTTCTCTCATCGGCAAGGTCAAGTGAGGATCGGAGGATCCAGACGCCATCAGGATGGCCCGGGCGCGCAGCGCGCTGTCCGGGCACCGTAAGACCCCGGATTGGAAGGTGGTCCCCGGTCAGGCATCCACGAAGCCCGCAGCCGAGCCCTCTCCTGGGTAGGTCTGCGGATACAGAGAGCCAGCCGCACTGAAGGCTGGCAGATGGTGTTGTATTTCCTTCGGGGCTCTGGTGCCGCAGGCGCCAGGGCCCCTCCACGCGTGCCCCAAAGAGGTGAAATGACAGCAGAGAGCTCATACGGTCGACTCGACGACGACGACTATCCCGCCTACACCATGGGCCGAGCCGCCGAGCTTCTCGGCACCACACCCAACTTCCTGCGCGCGATCGGCGAAGCCCGCCTGATCACGCCGCTGCGCTCGGAGGGCGGCCACCGCCGCTACTCCCGCTACCAGCTGCGCATCGCCGCCCGCGCCCGCCTGCTGGTCGACAGCGGCATGTCCGTCGACGCCGCCTGCCGCATCGTGATCCTCGAAGACCAGCTCGAGGAAGCCCAGCGCCTCAACGCCGAGTACCGGCGGGCAGCGGCCGAAGCACGGACGGAGACCGACCGCTGACGCGCGGCGTGCGCCGCTTCGAGTTGAACAGTTCATGAAGAACCTGCCTCGATACGGTACGCATCAGCATCAAGGAATTTCCGGCTGTAATGAGCCGCACGGGGAACCACGAGAGCGACCCGAACAGCGGATACAGCCGAAGCCGGCGCATCCGATTAACCGGAAAGCTGGAAATCTGGAGCACCCGGAAAAGCAAACAGCTGGGGCCCGCACCTCACGGTGCGGGCCCCAGCTGGGAAGTACGTGTACGCGTCAGGCGGGAACGATGTTCTCGGCCTGCGGGCCCTTCTGGCCCTGCGTGACGTCGAAGCTCACCTTCTGGCCCTCCTGCAGCTCACGGAAGCCCTGGGTGGCGATGTTCGAGTAGTGGGCGAAGACGTCGGCGCCGCCACCGTCCTGCTCGATGAAGCCGAAGCCCTTTTCCGCGTTGAACCACTTCACGGTGCCAGTAGCCATGTCAATTCTCCTTACGGGACGGTACCCGGAGGCCCGCACTGTGCGAACCCCACGCCGCTGTGATGATTGCCCCGCCCGGAAGAACCGGCCACTTTTTTGGGAACCACAACTGCAACTGCGCTCAACCGTAGCACGACGCAAGCCGACCACGTAGAGATATCGACGCAACATACCCCACCCGGCAGAACTCTCACCGGAAATTGTCCGAATATCTATTTCCGTGGACACAGATATACACCTGCGCACGGCGGAGCCTGTCGGACAGGCGCCCTACGGAGCCCATTCCTCCGCAAGGAGACCGAGGACGACCACGTCGACGAACGCCCCGTACACCCAGGCGGAGCGCCGCAGGGTGCCCTCGACGGTGAAGCCGGCCCTGGTCGCGGTCGCGATCATCGGGGTGTTGTCGGCGAGGGTCTCGACCTGGAGCCGGTGCAGGCCCCGTACCGCGAAGCCGTACTCGCACAGCACCCGGACCACGTCGCCCGCCAGCCCGCGCCCCCGGAACGCGGGGAGCAGCGACATCCCGAGGTGAGCCGACCTGTTGTGCGTGTCGATGCCCCACAGCAGGGCCTCGCCGGCCAGCTTCTGCGACTCGAGCTCCACCACCGAGAAGTACGCCGTCGCGTCCGACGGCGCGGCCGCCGCGGAGGGAGACTCCGGCGCCTGAGGCGGGAGGGGCCGCCAGGGGAGGGAGTCGGAGCGTGAGCGCATCACCACGTCCTCGTACAACTCCGTCTGGAACACCGGGACGTCACTGTCTTGCCGAGTCCGCAACCCGACCTTCTCTCCGCGTATCACGTGTCATTGCTATCCCACCCAGCTGTCCCACACGCCACAGCCGATCAACGAAGTCGACCGAGCGCCGGGTGTGAGCTGCGGCATCGCCGTCAGCGGTGGCCGAGGAGGAGGCACCCGGCACCTTCGGAGCCGGGGAGTGGATACTCTGCTGCGGCGGAAGTAGGCTTTGGACTTCAGTGGCGGTAGGTTTCCAGCGACGAAGGTGCTATGCCCACCGAGAACTCCCCCGGCATCGACAACCTCGACGACGACAGCTACCCCGCGTACACCATGGGGCGTGCCGCCGCCGTCCTCGGCACCACCCCCGCCTTCCTCCGGGCCCTCGGCGAGGCCAAGCTGATCACCCCGCTCCGCTCGGAAGGCGGCCACCGCCGCTACTCCCGCTACCAGCTGCGCATCGCCGCCCGCGCCCGTGAGCTCGTCGACCAGGGCACCCCCATCGAGGCCGCCTGCCGCATCATCATCCTCGAGGACCAGCTCGACGAAGCCCTCCGCCTGAACGAGGCGATGCGCCGGCAGGCCGACGACTCCGCCGCGGACGAAGCCCGCTGAAGGCCGACCGAAGCCGACTGGAGCCGACTGGAGCCCCGCAGATATCTATACCGGCGACTGCAGAAATACATGCAGGGCTTCGCGAGGTTTGCCGCTCCAACGGATGACAAATGGAAAAACACATGGGAAGTGTGCCTCGACCTGTGCTAACGTGATACCAGTTGCAGTTTTGGTTACCAGAGACTTCGAGTGCTCTCCCGACCTTCCGTCGACGAGCACTCTTTTTGTTTGCCATCGTTGCGACTCCGGGTCTGCAAGGTGCGGACTCGGGCAATGCCCCAAGGGAGATTCAATATGGCATCTGGCACCGTGAAGTGGTTCAACGCGGAAAAGGGTTTTGGCTTCATCGAGCAGGACGGTGGCGGCGCTGACGTGTTCGCCCACTACTCGAACATCGCCACCTCCGGCTTCCGCGAGCTTCAGGAGGGCCAGAAGGTGACTTTCGACGTCACGCAGGGCCAGAAGGGCCCGCAGGCCGAGAACATCGTTCCCGCCTGACGCTGACGCGTACTACGTGGCTGGGGCCCGCACTTTTGGGTGCGGGCCCCAGCTCATTGCATTTTCTACGGCTCATTCTTGCGAATCCTCGTACGGCTCGACGCCGACGACAGGAATTCCTCGATACGTGCCGCATCGAGGAAGGGTTCTGAATGGACCGCACAGCTCGCAAGAAATACGCCCCCACCCGCTCCCGTAGCGGTTCTTCCCGGTCGGCCAAAACCACCGGGCGGAACAATCACGGAGGCCGTACCACCACCTCCAGCGCGCGCCCCGCGGAGTTCGCACTCCCGGTCACCCGCACCCCGGCACTGCCGGCGGTCGAGGCGTTCGCCGATCTCGAGATGCCCGAACGGCTCCTGACCGCGCTCGGCGCCGAAGGCGTGACCACGCCGTTCCCGATCCAGGCGGCGACGCTGCCGAACTCGCTGGCCGGCCGGGACGTCCTGGGGCGCGGCCGCACGGGCTCGGGCAAGACGCTCGCCTTCGGCCTCGCCCTGCTGGCCCGCACCAACGGACAGCGGGCCGAATCCCGCCAGCCGCTGGCCCTGGTCCTGGTACCCACCCGGGAACTGGCCCAGCAGGTCACCGACGCGCTCACCCCGTACGCCAAGGCGCTGCGCCTGCGGCTCGCCACGGTGGTCGGCGGCATGTCGATCGGCCGGCAGGCGAGCGCGCTGCGCGGCGGAGCCGAGGTCGTCGTCGCGACGCCCGGCCGGCTCAAGGACCTCATCGACCGGGGCGACTGCAGCCTGAACCAGGTCGCCATCACCGTCCTCGACGAGGCCGACCAGATGGCCGACATGGGCTTCATGCCGCAGGTGACCGCCCTGCTCGACCAGGTGCGCCCGGGGGGCCAGCGGATGCTGTTCTCGGCCACCCTCGACCGCAACGTCGACCTCCTGGTACGCCGCTACCTGGACGACCCGGTCGTCCACTCGGTCGACCCGTCCGCGGGCGCCGTCACCACGATGGAGCACCACGTGCTGCACGTGGAGGAGGCCGACAAGCACGCCACCACCACGGAGATCGCCGCCCGCGACGGACGAGTGATCATGTTCCTGGACACCAAGCACGCGGCGGACCGGCTGGCCAAGAAGCTGCTGGCCGTCGGTGTCCGCGCCGCGGCCCTGCACGGAGGCAAGTCCCAGCCTCAGCGCACCCGCACCCTGGCCCAGTTCAAGGACGGCCATGTGACGGTCCTGGTGGCCACCAACGTCGCGGCCCGCGGCATCCACGTCGACAACCTCGACCTCGTCGTCAACGTCGACCCGCCCAGCGACCACAAGGACTACCTGCACCGCGGCGGTCGTACCGCCCGCGCGGGCGAGTCCGGCACCGTGGTCAGCCTGGTCCTGCCGCACCAGCGCCGCGCGATGACCCGCCTGATGGCGGACGCCGGGATCACCCCGCAGACCACCAAGGTCCGCTCGGGCGAGGCCGAGCTGAACCGCATCACCGGCGCCCAGGCCCCCTCGGGCGTGCCCGTCACCCTCGCTCCCCCGGTCGTCGAACGCCCCCAAGGTGCGGGATCCTCCGCGCGCCGGAGCGGAAACGGAAGCGGAAACGGGAGCCGAGGCAGCCGCGGACGCGGCCGTCCGGGCCAGGCCGCCCGCCGCCGCTCCTCCGCCTCCGCTCAGGGAAGCGGTCGCCCCTCCGCCCAGGGCGGCGGTCGCTCCTCCGCCCAGGGAAGCGGTCGCTGACCCGACCGGCCTCGGCACGACCCTCGGTAGATCAATCCGTTCCGGCGTTCCCCTTCAAACCAGCGGAGGCATCATGCGCTGCGTCATCGCCCGATTCCCGTTCGACCTGGTCAAAAGCGAAGTAGAGCAGTCGATGCAGGGCATCCAGCCCGAGCCCGTCTCGGGAGTGGTGTCCGTGACCATCAGCGGACGCGTCTACCCCGTCAAGCAGGTCGGGGAAGTGATCACCAAGCAGGACCGCCGCGACTTCACCGCGGCCGAGGTGGAGAGGGCGCTCGTCCGGCTCGGCTTCACCTGCCACTCGGCGGCTGTACAGCTGGGCTGAGCCCCACCGGTCACCTCGGGCCGGCCGCTCCGGTACTCCCGGACCGGCCGGCCCGTCGTTTTGTCCCGGCCGTTTTGTCCCGGCCGTTTCATCCCGGCGGTTTCGTCCCAACCATTTCGTCCCGGCCGTTTTGTCCCCTGTCGTACCGCCGCGTTGGACTAGGCTCCTCACCCATGTCACACCCTGATGATCTGCTTGTCGGCATCGCCGCCATGGTGGAGTCGGAGCACAGCAGTCACATGTCCCTCACGGTGGTGGTCCCTGGTGCCGTCATCACGGGCCGGCTGGCCCCCGAGACCCTGTGGAAGGAGCGCGTGGCGGAGGTTCTGCGGGACTCCGAGCAGCTCGCGCACTTCGCCGCCGCGTTCACCCCGTCCGACGGAGGTGGCGAGCAGCCGCAGCGCGGTGACCGGCCCACGCACCTCCACTTCCACGTCGCGCGCATTCTCCAGGGCAGCTTCGGCATCCCCGACACGGGCGGCATGTACCGCGTGGCGCTGCAGGACGTGAGCGCCTGGACCATCGGGGACATGGGCTACTCGGATCAGTAGTCGGCCGGCCGACAGGAAGAAGAGGCGGTGGTCGGCCCTCACGGGAGTACCGTGGAGGTGAGGTGAAGCCATGCGCTGGTGGCCCTGCCGCATCTGTGGCAACGAAGACATCCCGGATGTTCCCGAAGACCTCATGAGCGGGCTCGCCGAGGTCCGTATCGTCGCCGAGCATCCCGACACGGCGCAGCTGGTCGCCCAGCTCCTGCGCCGCAACTTCCGCTGCGACGAGCCGCGCAGCTATCCCACGGGGATGGACGGGCGCGGCACGCTGCTCCACCTGACGGTGGACACCGGGCACGTCACCGGAAAGCCGTCCGTCGAGTCGACCTGGCTGCTCACCAGCCATTCCCAGGCCCGGCGCGCGCACACCGACGAGCCCGGCTGACGGCACGGGCGGCATCGGCATCGACATCGCCCGAAAAGACAACGGCCCGGAAAGCGTCTCCGCTTTCCGGGCCGTTGTCTTCAGTCTGTTTCGTGCTCCGCGTCAGGCGGGACGGATGTTCTCCGCCTGCGGGCCCTTCTGGCCCTGCGTGATGTCGAACTCCACCTTCTGGCCTTCCTGAAGCTCACGGAAGCCCTGGCTGGCGATATTCGAGTAGTGGGCGAAGACGTCCGGACCGCCGCCGTCCTGCTCAATGAACCCGAAACCCTTTTCCGAGTTGAACCACTTCACGGTTCCGGTAGCCATACAAATTCTCCTTCAGGGCCGTACCGGAGGTGTCACACCGTGTGATACCTCCACGTCGCCGTGATGATTGCCCCGTCCGGGAGAGACCGGAAAATTCAGAGACACGCCGCCGAACCGGACCGGCAGTGGTGCTCGAAATGCGTTGGGAACCAAGACTGCAACTCACTTCGACCGTAGCACGGAACCACCGTCCGAGCCCGGTGTACGGACTTCTGTCGGCGTGGGACGCCGGACGCTTAATTCGCTCGTTCAGTACGGGATTCAATTGCCGTGCCACGGGCCGGCGGCTTCACCGGTTCGGGGGAGGTCGATCACGGGAGCGGCCCGGCGACGGCCGGGGGTGGCCGGGGGTGGGACATCATTTCCCCGTCCTCATGAACCCCTTGGCAGAAAGGCGCCCTCGTGGCCTCGGACGGGATGTGCCGCCGGCCGGTGCTCGGCCTCCTCACGATGCTGGCCGTGCTCGGCGTGCTGGCGGGGTCGGCGTGCACACCCGGCGGGGAGCCGTCCCCCGCCACGGGCGCGACGGCGACCCACGGGGGGCCGTCCCGCACTTCGAGTGCGGCGCCGCCCGCCGGGCAGCCGTCCCGCACCCCGACCGCGGCGGCGTCCACCGGGCCGCCGCCCGCTTTCGGCGCGTACGTCGGCTACGGCTCCGACGGCGTACGCCGGGTCGCGGAGCTCGCGGCCTGGCTGGGGCATGCGTCGGCACCGCGGGTCGGACACGTGTACCTGCCGGGCGACCGGTGGAGCAACATCGAGGGCGCCCCCGGCTACCTGGAGCTCTGGGCGCAGTGGCGCAGGGCGCGCCCGGACCGCCTGTTCGTGCTCAACGTGCCGATGCTGGAGCGCACCGAGGCGGGCCTGCCCGACCCGACGGTCCGCGCCGAGCTGCGGCTCGGCGCGGAGGGCCGCTACGACGACCACTTCCGCGTCCTGGCCGAGCGGCTGGTCCGGCTCGGCGTGCCGGACACGGTCGTCGTGCTCGGCTGGGAGATGAACGGCATCACCTACAGCCACCGCTGCGGGCCCGACCCGCAGGCGTGGCAGCGGTACTGGAGGAACATCGTCACCGCGATGCGGTCCGTGCCCGGGCAGCGGTTCCGCTTCGACTTCGCGCCCAGCCGCGGCCTGGACGCCGTCCCCTGGACCCGCTGCTACCCGGGCGACGACGTCGTCGACGTCATCGGCATGGACGCCTACGACCAGCCCCAAGGGATGTCCTTCGCCGAGCAGGTGGCGGAGCCGTACGGCCTGCGCGACCAGGTGCGGTTCGCGCGGGCACACGGCAAGCCCGTCTCGTACCCCGAGTGGGGGCTGTACCGCAACGGCGACAACCCCGTGTACATGCGTGGCATGCTCGACTGGTTCGCGCAGCAGCGGCCGCTGTACCAGGCCATCAGCGACTACTGCCCGCACGGTGTGTGGCGGTGCTCCGGCAATCCCGGGGCGTCCGCCGTCTACCGCTCGCTGATGGGCGCGACGGGCAGGCCGCGGTGACGTGACAGTGCGTCACATGCGTACGCCGTGCCGTCGCAGCCACGGCAGCGGGGGCACCGCCGACCCCAGGTACGGGGTGACGCGCACCTCGAAGTGCAGGTGCGGGCCGGTGACGTTGCCGGTGGCACCGGAGGCTCCGACGCGCTGGCCCGCGGCCACCTTCTGGCCGGGGCGTACGTTGATGCGGGACAGGTGCGCGTACTGGGTGAAGTAGCCGTCGCGGTGCCGGATCACGACCTGGTTGCCGAAACCGTCCCCGCAGGTGACGACGGAGACGGTGCCGGGGCCGACGGCGTACACCGGGGTGCCCGTGGGGACGGCGAAGTCCTGGCCGGTGTGGCGGTGCCGCCAGTGGGCTCCCGCGGCGGCGTACCCGGCGGACAGCCAGTAGTCGATGGTCGGTGTCCGCCAGCGGGACGTGACGCGACGGGGCTTCTTGCTCCGCTCGCCCAGCGCGCAGCCGGCCGCGGGCCCCGCCGTACCGGACCCGGCCGGCTCCAGCGCCCGCCACAGCTTCCTGCGGATACCGGCCCGACTGCGCTCGGCCGCGCGCAGCTCGGTGACCGCCTGGTCGAGGGCGGCGCGGAGGGTTCGCAGGTCCGGGGTGGTGGACGGAGCGGTGGACAGGGCAGTGGACAGAACGGTGGACAGGGCGGTGGGCGGGAGAATGGTCGCACCGGCACCCGCCTCCATCGCCCGAGCCATCCCCCGCGCCGTCCCCCGCTCCAGCGTCGGCACCGTCCCCCGCGCCATCCCCCGCGTCACCGTCGGCACCGTCCCCCGCGTCACCGTCGGCACCGTCCCCCGCGGCACCGTCGGCACCGTCCCCCGCGGCACCGTCGGCACCAGTGCCGGCGCCAGTGCCAGCTCACGCGCACGCGCACGTGCCCGAGCCCGTGCTTCCGCGTCCTGCGTCTTCGTGCGCAGGCGGGACACCTCACCCCGCAGCAGGTCAGCGCGCCGACAGGCCTTTTCGTAGGCCGTGGTCTGCCGGGCGGTGGTGCGGAGCAGCCGGTCGAACGGGTCGAGGGGCCGGCCGGCGTCGGCAGGCCCGGGACGGGCGTCGTCGCGGGCGCGCACGCGGCCCTCGGCCTGCGGGGCGAACAGGAGGAGCGCGACCAGCAGCGCGGCCAGAGCCACGCCGCCGCGGCGCAGGAGTCGTCGGGGGCGGTCTCGTCGCATGGTCAGATCGTCGGATGCCCGGCACCCCGACCCCACGAGGCGGCCGTGCACCCGCCCCAGGTTCCGCCCGAACGGCCCACACCGGGCAGTAAACCGGACGGTCGGGCCCGGCATGCGGCCGCTCCCGTGCGGCCCTTCACTGGAGGGAGGAGCGAGCGAATCGAACGATGGAGGCGACATGGCCCGTTACCGGGCGCGCTGGGCGACGGGCGCTGTGCTGACGGCGGTCCTGGCCACCGCACTGACCGGCTGCTCCGACGACAGCACTCCGTCGTCCCCGGCCAGCAAGGCCGCCTCCGCCCTCGAGTCGGCGGGCGCCGAGGCGACGGCCGCGATGTCCTCGATCGCGGCGCAGGCCTCGGAGGCGATCGCGTCGGCGACGGCGGCGGCCGGCCGGAAGCTCGACGAGGTCAAGAACGGCATCGACGCCAAGGACGACGTACGGCTCGGCACCCCGGCCACCGCCGCGGACGGCCGCACCACGGTCGAGGTCACCGCGAAGAACACCGCGGACTCCGCCAAGTCCTTCGCCGTACAGGTCGTCTTCAAGGACTCCGGCGGCAAACTGATCGACACGGTCGTCGTCACCGTCTCCGACGTGGCGGCCGGCACGTCCCGTACGGCCACCGCGCGCAGCACGCACAAGCTGTCCGGCGAGGTGAAGACGGAGGTCCGCAGGGCGCTGCGGTACTGAGGCCCGTGATCAACCGACCGTTCAAGCCATCCAGAAGAAGACGGCCGTCATCCGCTTCTCCTCCAGCGTCGTACCGGAGTAACCGGTCGCACTGTGCACGAGGTTGGCGTGGTAGAGGAGGAGGCGGTTGTACTTGTGCGGCACCTGTACGTCCTCCTCGAAGGCGTCGGGCGCGACGAACCGCGTTCCCAGCGCCTCGACGAGGTTGTTGTGCGGGGCCTGGACGACATTGCCGCCGAGGCGGCCGCCCGGCAGCGACTGCCGGTAGAAACTGGTTCCGCAGTCCTTGGGGACGCCGGGGTTGAGGTAGAGCACGGCGGCGTACCGGCACAAGGCGCGCGAGTCGCTGTGCGGCCGGGGCGTGCTTTCGCCCTCCCCCACCACCTGCACACAGTTGTGGTTGAGGGTGCCCCCGCCGGGCGCCTTCTGTACCCACAGCTCCTTGGCCCCGGTCGCCTTCTTCACCAGGTGCTCGACGCGGGCGAGTTCACCCGGCTCCAGGCCCGGCATGGTCCGCAGCCCCGGCCAGGTCTCCGAGGTGTACGGATAGCCCTTGACCCAGTCGTCCTTGGCGAGACAACGCTCGCGTACGGCGTCGACGTCCGGCAGGACGTCGTCCAGGACCCAGTAGTCGCGGCCCTTGGTGGGCTTGCGGTAGGGGAGGACGGGAAGCGCGGTGGGGACGCGCCGGGGCTGTGGGGGCATGGGGCCGAATGTAGGTCCGGGGTTCGCCAGGACTCTCCCGCGAACTGGTCTGGACTCGGCCGCGAGCCGGTCAACGTTTCGTCAACGGCGGCTGCCCGGCGAATCGTTCGAGCTGCCGCGACGGCGGCTTTGCCATTTCTTTACCGAACCTAGAGGTGGGATCCACCCCCGCGTCCGTATTCCAGTGCGTCCGACCCGCTCCCCGCCCTGCCGGTGGGGCGGTATCCCCGACCGGGCAGGAGGCACGGTGCGCTTTTCGCGGAACGCGATGGGAACCATCTTCGTGGGCGGTGCCCTGAGCCTGACACTCGCCGCACTGGCATACCCCTCGATGCTGGGGCTCAGCACCGTGTCGAGCTCGTCCTCGCGCGTCATCGCCCAGACCCAGTGGGGGCCGCTGACGGAGGCGGACCGGGACTTCGTGGTCAAGGTGCGCGCGGCCGGCCTGTGGGAGTACCCGGTCGGTCAGATCGGCTTGCAGAAGGGCCAGTCGAAGGGGGTCCTCACGGCGAGTCAGCACCTGATCGACGGGCACGCGGCACTGGACACCACCTGCCGGAAGATCGCCCCGATGCTGAACATCGCGCTTCCCAACGTGGCGAGCCCGCAGCAGCAGGGTTTCGTCAACCAGCTGAACGCGGACAGCGGCAAGCAGTTCGACTCCGACTTCGCCAACATCCTGCGCATCACGCACGGCTCGATCTTCAACACGGTCGCCAAGATCCGGTCCACGACCAAGAACACGCTGGTGCGCGCCCTGGCCGACCAGGCCAACGACACGGTCCTGGACCACATCACGGTCATGGAGAAGACCGGCCTGGTCGACTTCGACCAGGCCCTCTTCCAGCAGACCACCCCGCCGAAGCTGCCCGCCTCGGACGTCACCCCGCCGCCCCCGGTCGCGGGTCAGCCGGAGGTGGTCCTCACGCCGCCGCCGAATGCCACCTCCAGCCCGGTCGCCCTGCCGACGGGAGGGTGAGTTCTCTGGCGACTACGCGAGCCAGACGGTCGTGTCCGGTCCCAGCGACCGCCCGTCGCCGTCCAGCGGTGCGCTGCTGAGCAGCGCCTCCCCGGGCGGCAGCACAACCGGTGCGTCCGTCAGGTTGGTGACGCACCGCCAGCCGCCGGAGCGCGCGAAGGCCAGCACCCCGGCCGGGGTGTCCTCCGCCCAGGTCAGGCCCTCGCCCTCCAGCAGCTTGCGGCGCAGCCGCAGGGCCGTGCGGTACAGCTCCAGGGTCGAGCCCGCCACACCGTCCTGTGCGGCGACGGCGTACGACGCGAAGGACGCCGGCTGCGGCAGCCAGGCGCCACCCGCCCCGAAGCCGTACGACGGCCCCGTCGGCGTCCACGGCAGCGGCACCCTGCATCCGTCGCGGCCCTTGCGGACGTGGCCCGTCTGCTCCCAGATGGGGTCCTGGAGGACCTCGAAGGGCAGGTCGGCGACCTCGGGCAGGCCGAGTTCCTCACCTTGGTAGAGGTACGACGATCCGGGCAGCGCCAGCATCAGCAGGGTCGCCGCCCGGGCCCGCCGCAGCCCGGCGTCCGCGTCGACGGCGGGCGCGTGACCGCCGGACAGCAGCCAGGTGTTCTCGTCCGTGCCCGGCGGGAGCGTCAGCCGGGAGGCGTGCCGTACGACGTCGTGGTTGGACAGCACCCAGGTGGCGGAGGCGCCGGCCGCGCGGGCGGTGGCGAGGGAGTCGGTGATGACCTGGCGCAGCTCGTCGGCGTCCCATCGCGCTTGCAGGTACTCGAAGTTGAAGGCCTGGCCGAGTTCGTCCGGGCGCGCGTACAGCGCGCGGCGGGCGCCCGGCACCCAGGCCTCGGCGACCGCCGTGCGGGGCGGGGAGTAGGCGTCGAAGATCTTGCGCCAGTCGCGGTAGATCTCGTGGACCTCGTCGCGGTCGTAGTACGGATGGCTGCCGGGCGGCACGTGGTCGAGGGCCTCCTCGCCGGTCGCGCCGACGTCGCCGACGTCCCGCAGCGGCTCGGTGAGGTCCTTGGTGAGTGCGTGCGCGACATCGACGCGGAAGCCGTCGACACCGCGGTCGGACCAGAAGCGCAGGGTGGTGCGGAAGTCGGCGCGGACCTCCTCGTGGTCCCAGTTCAGGTCGGGCTGCTCGGGGGCGAAGAGATGCAGGTACCACTGCCCGTCCGGGACGCGTCGCCACGCGCTGCCGCCGAAGACGGACTGCCAGTCGGTGGGCGGCAGTTCGCCGTGCGCACCCCGCCCGTCGCGGAAGACGTACCGATCGCGGGCGGCGGACCCGGGGCCGGAGCGCAGCGCCTCCTCGAACCACGGGTGCCGGCGCGAGGTGTGGTTGGGGACGATGTCGACGATGACCTTCAGGCCCAGCCGGTGCGCCTCGGCGACCATGGCGTCGAAGTCGTCGAGGGTGCCCAGGCGCGGGTCGACGTCCCGGTGGTCGGCGACGTCGTAGCCTCCGTCGGCGAGTTCGGAGGGGTAGAAGGGGCTGAGCCACAGGGCGTCGGCACCGAGGGCGGCGAGGTGGGTCAGGCGCTCGGTGACGCCCCGGATGTCGCCGAGCCCGTCGCCGTCGGCGTCGGCGAAGCTGCGGGGATAGACCTGGTAGACGACGGCCTGGCGCCACCAGTCGGGGTTCCGGGAGGAGAGGTCGGGCAGATCAGGCACGCGGTCTCCTTTGGGACGTGGTCGGGCAACACCGGAAAGCCTGTCCACATTGCCCGGAAGGGGAACGTTTTACGTCGTCCGGAGGGGGCCATTCCCTGCGTGGACGCGTCCGACACCCTCGCCTGCCGGGGCGCCCGTGCGTCATCCCCCGTCCGCGGAACAGTGCTTGAGCAGCGCCCGTACGTCCTCGTCCACCACCCGGTACCGCACGACCCGCCCCTCCTTCTCCCCCTCCACGACGCCGGCCGCCCGCAGCAGCCGAAGTGCCTGCGACACGGCCGGGTCGTTCATGCCGGTCGCGATCGCCAGGTCGGAGACGGCCAGAGGGCCGGTGCGGTGCAGGGCCAACAGCAGGGCGAGGCGTTTGGGGTCGGCGAGCAGGGAGAAGCGGTCGGCCCAGGTGCGGACGTGACCGGGCTCGCCGATGGCGGCGATCGCGTCGCACACCCGGTGGCCGTCGATCGTGCGGCGGTCGGCGCGGTCGGCCGGGACGAGATGCATGGCGCCATCCTCGCAGGCACCACTATGTGATCTTGAATACCTGCGCAGGTATGCAGCTATGCAGGGGACGCCTCGCACCCCTACGGTGGGCGGGCCGTGGTGTTCGGGAAGCCGGTGTGATGCCGGAGCGGCCCTCGCCACTGTGATCGGGGAGTTCCCGTCCCGTCCGGCACCAGCCGGGCCACTGGTCGTACGACCGGGAAGGCAGGGGCGGAAACGTACGACCCGTAAGCCAGGAGACCGGCCACGGCATCTCACGAAGTGATCCACGAGGTGCTGGAGCGTGAACCGGATGACCCTGCCCAACGCTGCCCCCACGGCCGCCGGGACGACGCCGGAGACGTCTGCGACGTCCTTCAAGTGGCGGCGCGAGGACACCGTCAAGACAGCGGGGCTGATGGCGGTGATCGCCGTCCTGCACGTCGTCGCCTTCGGAATCCTCTTCCTCCTCGTCGTGCCGGAGCACTACGAGGTCGGCGCCAAGGCCTTCGGCGTCGGCCTCGGCATCACCGCCTACACCCTCGGCATGCGGCACGCCTTCGATGCCGACCACATCGCCGCGATCGACAACACCACCCGCAAGCTGATGGCCGACGGCAAGCGGCCGGTGTCGGTGGGTTTCTGGTTCGCGCTGGGGCACTCCAGCGTGGTGGTGCTGCTCGCGCTGCTGATCGCGGGCGGCACGCAGCTCGCCGGCCGGGTGATGAACGAGGACTCCAGCACCCACCAGGTCCTCGGCTTCATGGGGACGACGATCTCCGGCACCTTCCTCTATCTCATCGCCGCCCTCAACCTGGTCGCCCTGCTCGGCATCCTGAAGGTCTTCAAGGCGATGCGGGCAGGAACGTACGACGAGAAGGAACTCGAACAGCACCTGGACTCCCGCGGCTTCATGAACCGCATTCTGGGCCGCCTCACCAAGTCCATCTCCCGCCCCGGCCAGATGTACCCCCTCGGTTTCCTCTTCGGCCTCGGCTTCGACACCGCCACCGAGGTCACACTGATGGTGATGGCCGGCTCGGGCGCGGCGGCGGGCCTGCCCTGGTACGCGATCCTGTGCCTGCCGCTCCTCTTCGCCGCGGGCATGAGCCTGTTCGACACCCTCGACGGCACGTTCATGAACTTCGCCTACCAGTGGGCGTTCTCGAACCCCGTCCGCAAGGTGTTCTACAACCTCACCATCACCGGCCTGTCCATCGCCGTCGCCTTCTTCATCGGCACGATCGAACTGGTCGGCGTCCTCCACGAGAAGCTCGACCTGCGCGACGACGTCACCGGCTGGATCGCCGGCCTGAACCTGGACAGCGTCGGCTACGTCATCGTCGGCCTGTTCGTCGTCGTATGGGCGGCGGCGGTGGCGTACTGGCGGCTGGCGAAGGTGGAGGAGCGGTGGGCGGTACGGCCCGCCGACACCAACTGAGCCGGCACCAACCGGCGGAGCCCCCCGTTGTCGTCGGGCTCGCGCTCAGCCCTCCACCGTCGCCAGGTAGAGCTTCACGTACCGCGCCACGTCCACGTCCAACGCCACGTCCACGAGGGCCTGTTCGCGAGCGCTCTCGTGGATCTCGGACTCGCCGGGGCGCGGGCGGCGGTCGACGATCGTCTGGCCTCGGGACGGACCGGGGGCGAGGGAGACCTCGACGGGCAGCAGGTGAGTGCTGATACCGGCCGGGTCGGCGACCGCGCAGACCGCGCCCGCGTCGCCGAGGCCGCCGGCCGGGTCGTCACCGTCGGCGGCGGGGGCGGACGGGCGGCGCGCGAGCAGGTCGCCGGCCAGCCGGGCGCCCGGTTCCGCGCTCGCGCGCAGCCGTCGTACGTCGGCCCCCGGCACGACGACCCGCTGGAACACGTCCAAGCCGTACATGGTGATCGGCACCCCGGCGGTCAGCAGGACCGCCGCCGCCTCCGGGTCGTGCCAGACGTTGAACTCCGCGACCGGCGTGGCGTTGCCCGTGGCCACCGCGCCGCCCATGAACACGATCCGCTCGATGTTGCGGGTCACCTCCGGGTGCGTACGCAGCAGCAGCGCGATGTTCGTCAGGGGTGCCGTCGGGATCAGCGTGACCGGACGCGGTGAGGCGAGGATCTCCCGCCGGAGCAGCGTCACCGCGTCCACGTCGACCGGGGTGCGGGTCGGCGCGGGCAGGCCGAGGTCGCCCATGCCGTCCTCCCCGTGCACGTGCCGTGCCGCGCGGACCGGCTCGATCAGCGGCCGCTCGGCGCCACGGGCCACCGGGATGTCGGGAGCGCCCGCCAGCTCCAGCACGGTCAGGGTGTTGCGGACCACCCCGTCGACGTCCGTGTTCCCCGCCACGCAGGTCACCGCGCGCAGATCGATCGCGGGGTGGCGGACGGCGAACAGCAGGGCCAGGGCGTCGTCGACGCCGGTGTCGCAGTCGATGATCACGGGCACGATCGAACCGTTCGACACGGCGGGCTCCTCTCACCGGGCCTGCGCAGGCCCCACGCGAGCGACCCTACGCATCGTCTCCATCCCACAGCGCGCTGCCCCGGCCCGCCACCCGCGCCACGACCCGCTCCACCAGCTCGGCGCCGGGCAGGGCCCCGATCCGCCGCCCGTCCCGCAGCCGTACGTCCACCAGACCGCCGCCCGCCTCCCGCTCCCCGATCACCGCCACGTACGGCACGAGCCGCGCCGCCCGGATCCGCGCCCCCAGGCTCCCCTCCCCGGCGCACTCGGCGCGCAGCCCGCGCTCGGCGCCCCGCCGTACGAGGTCCCGCGCCGGCGCCTCCTGCGCCTCCGACACCGGCAGGACGACCAGGTGCACGGGCGCGAGCCACGCCGGGAACGCACCGCCGTGCTCCTCGATGAGGTGCGCGACCGCGCGCTCCACGCTCCCGATGACGCTGCGGTGCACCATGACCGGCCGGTGCTTGGCTCCGTCGGCGCCGATGTAGTGCAGGTCGAAGCGTTCGGGCTGGTGGAAGTCGATCTGGACGGTGGAGAGGGTGGCCTCGCGGCCGGCCCGGTCCTCGATCTGCACATCGATCTTGGGCCCGTAGAAGGCGGCCTCGCCCTCGGCCTCCTCGTACGCGAGCCCGGACCCCTCCATGACCTCCCTCAGCAGCGCGGTGGCCCGGCGCCACAGCTCCGGGCCGGCGACGTACTTGCCGCCCGCCCCCGGCAGGGAGAGCCGGTACCGGGAGGCGCGGATGCCCAGGTCGGCGTAGGCCCGGCCGATCAGCTCCAGGGCCGCGCGAGCCTCCTCGACGGCCTGGTCGAGGGTGCAGAAGATGTGCGCGTCGTTGAGATGGATCGCCCGTACCCGGGTCAGCCCGCCCAGCACACCCGACAGCTCGGAGCGGTACATGCCGCCCAACTCGGCCATACGCAGGGGCAGTTCGCGATAGGAGTGCGAGCGTGAGCGGTAGATGAGGGCGTGGTGGGGGCAGAGGCTGGGCCGCAGCACGACCTGCTCCGCGCCCAGCTGCATCGGCGGGAACATGTCGTCGCTGTAGTGGTCCCAGTGCCCGGAGATCTCGTACAGCTCGCGCTTGCCGAGGACCGGCGAGTACACGTGCCGGTAGCCGGCGGCACGCTCGGCCTCGCGGATGTACTCCTCGAGGCCGTACCGGACGATCGCCCCGTCGGGCAGCCAGTACGGCAGCCCCGACCCCATCAGCGGATCGGTGTCGAACAGTTCGAGCTCGCGGCCGAGACGTCGGTGGTCGTGCATGGTGGGCTCCTCTCCTGCCGAGTCCCGTCGGGAGCGAGCACCACACGCCGAAGCCCCGGGGCGCTCACCCCGGGGCTTCGGACATCTACGTCAGCTGTCAGCGCGCCGGGACACGTTCCGGCGTCGTCGTGAGGGACGGGATGGCGCACTGCATGGGATGACCGTAGCGGTGGGGTGGGGAAGGGGCGAACGGTTTTCCGGCGGGGACCGGTGGCCCCACCCCGCTCACCCGTACGGCCCGCCGCGCTGGTGCCCCCGTACCCCTGGTGTTGCCGTGAAAGGACGGACCCTCGACGCACCCCCTGGAGCAACCCCGATGACCCGCGTGCGCACTCTCCTCGCCTCCGCCCTCTCCACCGCCACGCTCCTGACCACCTCTGCCTGCCTGGGCGCCGCCGAGGGAGCCCCCCACGCCCCCATAGTCCCGGCTTCCTCCGCGGCCCCTTCCGCCCACGCCTCCTCCGCGGCCGGCTCCGCCCTCACCGACGCCCAGGCCCACGACGCCCTCATCACGGACACCGACCTGGGCGGCTCCTGGGTCCCGACGCGTGGGGCCGCGACCTGGCGGGACGGACTGCTGAAGGCGAAGACCTCGGTGGCCGAGTGCCGGCGTCTGCTCGACGCCCTCTACGCCGACGAAATCCTCGGTGCCCCCGCCCGCGCGGTGACCGGCCTCGACGACACCGACGCCGATGCGCAGCTGCGCTACCAGATCTCCGCCCAGTCGCCGGCGGCGGTGGACAGCTGGCTGGCCTGGCTGAGCACCATGCCGCAGAAGTGCGCGCGGTTCACTGCCACGTCGACGACGGGCGCCGTACTGGACGTCCAGGTCTCCGACGAGGCGCTGCCCGAGGTCGGCGACGCCCGGCAGGGCCTGCGGGTGACGGTGACCGCGGTGACCGGACCGGAGGGCCAGACACTCGACGGCGACCCCGCCACCCTCTCCCTGGACGTCGCCGCCGTCCGCGTCGGCCCGGACGCGTTCGCCCTCACCAACGGCGGGATGGGCGACGTACCGAACGACGCCACCCAGGCTGCCGTACAACTCGGCGCCCAGCGCCTGACGGAGATCCGCAAGCAGGGCCGGGCGCAGGTCTGACGCCTACCGCTCCTCGTACGGATCCGTCGGCTTCTCACAGCGGCGGCTGGGCGGGCGCCGGTCCCAGTGTCGTCGTGCCGGGCGCCGTACGGTGTCCGAGCCCCGTCCGGTACGCGTCCAGCGCCGCCTCCACCCGCCCGGTGCGGCGCAGCAGGTCGCCGAGGAGCCGGCACAGGTCGGCGAGGTCGCCGGCGGCTCCCGCCCGCTCCAGCAGGCTCAGCGCGCGCACGTAGTGCTCCTCGGCGGCCTCGGTGTCACGGGCGTCGTCGGCGATGATGCCGAGGAGGCGGTGCGCACCTGCCGCGTGCACGGCGCCGCGCTCGGGCGAGAGGTCGCCGAGCACGTCGTGCAGCAGGGCGGCGGCCTCCTCGGACTTTCCCCGCCGGTGCAGTACGTCGGCGAGCTCGACGGCGACCTGGCTGCTGTAGAGGGCGGCGCGCTTGGCGGCGAGCATGGCCATGGCCTCCCGCAGCTCGCCCTCCGCCCGCTCCAGGTCACCGTTCTGCGCGGAGACATAGCCGCGCATCCAGTGACAGTTGGCGAGCTCGGTACGGATCTGCAGCTGCCGGTAGAGCTCGGCGGCCTTGGCGAGCGAGGCGTCGGCCTCGGCGAGCCGGCCCTCGGCGAGCAGCGTGCGGGCGACCGACCGGTGCATGTGGGCGACCAGGGCGGGGTCGCCGGCCTGGGGCGCCAGGGCGAGGGCGAACTCGGCGGCCTGGGCGGCGCGGGCGTGGGCACCCAGGTCCATGTAGGGCCCGATGGCGGAGGCGTACAGCAGGAGCAGCGCGTCGGGATCGTGCAGTCCGGCGCGGTTCAGCTCGTCGAGGGTGGACTCCAGCAGGTATACGGCGTACCGGAGTTCACCGGCGAGGTAGTGGGACAGGGCCCGCCCACGCAGCGCGGGCACCCTGGCCGGCAGCGGAGCATCGGCGAGACACGCCTCCGCCCGCTCGAAGCACTCCCGGGCCGTCCCCAGGTCACCGGTCTCTATCCCGCACTCCCCGAGCCCCAGCAGCGCGGTGGCCTGCACTTCGGCCAGTCCCTCCGCCTCCGCCTCCGCGAGCAGGACGGAGTACCGCTCGGCCGCCTCCTCGGCCTCGCCCGTGGCGAGGGTGCGCTGGGCCTCGGTCAGCCGCAGCCGCAGATCGGTGACGAGCCGGGCGGACCGCCCGGTGGCCAGCTCACCGAAATCGACCCCGAGCCGCTCGGCGATGTGCCTGAGCGCCTCGTCGGAGGGCCGCACCCGTCCGGCCTCCAGGGTGGAAATGTAGGCAGGCGTGTACGTCGGCTCGGCCAGCTGCCGCTGGGTCAGCCCGCGTTCGCTGCGCAGCCGCTGCACGCGACGCCCGATGACCTCGGGCTCGTCCCTCTCGCCCACGCCCCCGCTACCCCCAACCACCCCTGGAACTCTTGCGGTTCGACCATGACACGCCCTAGGTTAAACCGCGACTTAAACACGCTTAACACTTCACTGTCACCCGTTGCGAGGTCGCCGTGCCCGGACCCACATCCGCGCGTTACGCCAGGGGCTTCGCGGCAGCCGTGCTCGCCACGGCGACCCTGATCCTCGCGGCGAACGCGGGACCGGCGCGGGCCGCGGAAGAGGGGCCGCGGGCACCCCGCCCGCCCGCGAGCGCACCTGCCGCACCGCTCTCACTGTTCTCACCAGCCTCTTACTGACCAGTTCACCTCGATGTCAGTACCGTGACCTAATCTGCGCAGTCTGATTCCACTTTCGTTCCGGGGGGTTCGAAACACGTGCGCAGACGCACTCTTCCCGCCGCGACAGCACTCGCGGTTCTCTTCGGCTCCGTCGCGCTGGTCGCGGGCGGCGCCGGGTCGGCGGCAGCCGACTCCAGCACACTCCTGCCCCTGAAGGCGACCGGCGACATGGTCGTCGACGGAGTCCACCACCGGGTCTTCATCAGCGACCCGACCAGCGGTCAGGTCGTCGTGACCGACTACGCGGGCACGGTCGTCGCGACCGTCGGCTCGCTGCCCGGCGTCCGCGGACTGGAACTGTCCGCCGACTCCGCCACCCTCTACGCGGCCGTGGGCGACGCCGACGCGATCGTCGCCATCGACACGGCGACCGCGACCGAGGCCCACCGCTACTCCACCGGCACGGCGGACCCGCAGTACCTCGCCGAGGCGGGCGGCAAGCTCTGGTTCGGCTACGGCGGCGCCGCCAAGGGCAACATCGGCTCGCTCGACCTCACCGGCACCGACCCGGTCGTCACGCTCGCCCAGGCCCCCGTCAACACCTGGTACTCCGCCCCGATCCTGAACGCCTCCGCCGGCGCCCCGAACACGCTCGTCGCGGGCGCGCCCGGCCAGAGCCCGGTCGTCCTCGCGGTGTACGACGTCTCCTCGGGCACCCCGACCCAGACCGCGTACGCCTTCGACCCGGGCGACACCGGCGGCGGCAACCTCACGGACATGGCGGTCACGCCGGACGGCCAGGACGTCGTCACGGCCAGCGGCGCCCCGTACTACCAGGCGGTCTACAAGCTCACGGACCTGTCCAAGGACGGCAAGTACGAGACGAACACGTACCCGAACGCCGTGGACATCGCCCCGAACGGCGTCGTCGCGGCGGGCACCAACTCCTGGTACGAGCCCGACGTCCACGTCTTCAAGCCGGGCACCTCGCTGCCGCTGAAGGAGTACGAGTTCGGCAGCAGCACCGGCAGCAGCGCCTCCGACACCCTCGCCGCGCGGGGCCTGGCCTGGGCGCCGGACGGCAGCGAGCTGTTCGCGGTGTCCATCGACAGCGCGGACAACTACTCGCTGCGCGTCTACGACGACCCCACCAAGACCGCCGCCACGCTGACGGCCGACGCGCCGGCCACCGGCACCCGCGGCAAGGCGCTGACCGTCACGGGCAAGCTGACGTCCGAGGCCGCGTTCCCCGCGGGCACCACGGTCGCCGTCACCCGCACCGACGACGAGTCGCCCGCCGGCAAGGCGCTCGGCACCGCCACGGTCGCCGACGACGGCTCGTACTCCTTCGCCGACACCCCGCCGGCCGGCGGCACGGTGAAGTACACCGTCACCTACGCGGGCGACGCCGACCACACGGGCGCCACCGCGTCCGACTCCGTGGCCGTCGCCAAGACCGCGACCACGGTGACGCTGAACAACGCCGGCAAGGTGTACGGCTACGGCACCGACGTGACGTTCACCGCGCACCTCGGCACCACCTACAAGAACCGCACCGTGGAGATCTGGGCCGACCCGTACGGCTCCGACAAGCCCAACGCCCTGGTCAAGAAGGGCACGGTCAACTCCAGCGGCAACCTGACGGCCACGCTGCACCTGACCCGCGACACCAAGCTCACCGCGAAGTTCACGGGCGACACGCGGTACGCGGCGAAGTCGGCGACCGCCACGGTCTACACCAAGGTCAAGGTCTCGACGTCGCTCAGCGGCGCCTACAAGACCGCGCGGGCGTGGAACGCGACCTACTCCTACTTCCACAAGACCAAGGACCCCGTCGTCAACACGACGATGACGGCGTACAAGGGCCGCAAGTACCAGATGCAGATCCAGGAGTTCTACAGCGGCGCCTGGCACACCACGTACACCCAGTACTGGTCGCTCGGCTCCACCGGCAAGGACTCGGTCGTCCTGGACGACACCCCGCCGACGGGCGTCCGCTTCCGCGTCCGCTCCAACTACATCGACACGAAGTCCGGTGACAACGTCAACGCGACGACGTACGGCGGCTGGAAGTACTTCATCTTCACCAAGTGAGGCGACAGACGCGGGGGTTGAGGTCGCTCACTCCTGCGTCTGAAGCTGACGCAGCTGTCGCTGGACATGTCCCAGCGCACCCTCGCGCCGGCCGGGCACCCGGCCGCGCAACTCCGCGAGCGCGGGCCCGAGTTCCCGGGCCCGTGCTTTGTCGCGGATCTTCCCCCACTGGTGGTGGGCCCGGTCGACGGCCGCCTCCACCGCCGGCGCGTCCGGGGCCTGCCCGGCCGCCAGCCGGGTCCCGGCCACCGCGAGCCAGGTACGGCAGCTGCGCTCGGCGTCGCCCGCGAACATCGCCAGGTCCGCCCGGACCTCGGCCCAGTGCAGGGCCTCGTCGGAGGCGGGCCCGTGAGTCTGGACTGCGGCATGCTGCCAGCGGGCGGCGAGCGCGTCGGCCTCGGCGTGCCGCCCCGACTGGACGGCGGCGGTGATGGAGGCGTGCGGATCACCGGCCACCGGCGTGTGCGTGGCCAGCACGATGCCGCCGGCCTCCCCCGCACCGGCCAGCCTCCCCCACGCCTGCTGGTGCAGCTGCTCCAGCGGCGGCCGGTGCCCGCTGCGCAGAATCGTCGCGACCGCCTTCATGTACGTCGGCACGGCCACCGCCCGTCGCCCGGGCGGCGGCGCGACACGCCCATAGACGGCGTTGTTGCGCCCGCAGTCGAGCGGCGCGGTGCGCAGGTGCTCCCAGGTCTCCGCGTCCGCGTGCAGGTCGAGCACGAGCGTCGTCGCGCCGGGCGCCCGCAGCCGCAGTTCCTCCCGGAACCAGTGCCAGGGGAACGCCGTGTAGCGCACGGTCGCCGGGGTGGTGCGCGCCAGCGCCAGATGGGGCAGCCGCTGGCGGCGGTCGAGCTGGAGCTGGCCGGTGACGAACACGGTCAGCGGACCGGGGGCCGCCGCGGCCGCGCGCAGCCGGGTGAGCACCGCCTGCGGCTCCAGCGGGTCGGCCAGCTCGACGACGTTCGCGGTGTCCGCGCCCGCCAGCACGGCGGGCGGCACGGCCGCGAGCACGGGGAGCACGGACGCCGCGTCCACCAGACATCCCTTGCCCACGGGCGAGGCCGCGAGCAGCAGCACGGTTCCGGGCATGGTCCCTCCCCTGTCGATCACCTACGGCAGCACGGTAACCGCTGCGGCTGCAAAGGGGGGCCTCAGGACTGCAAAGGGGGGCCTGAGGACTGCGAACGTCCGCGTACAGGAGTCTCGACGGCCCTCGGTCGCGGCCGTACGGCGAAGATCGTCGTGTCGTCGGCCAGGTACCCCGCGCTGTGCCGGAGCGTGCCGTCCCGGACGAAGGCGACCAGTCGGTCGGGGTCGGCGGTGCGCGGGTCCACGGCGACCGCGCGGGCCACCTCGTCGACGAGCGGGTAGAACACCCCGGCCGCGTCCCGGGCCTCGGTCACGCCGTCGGTGACCAACAACAGGGTCTCGCCGGGCGCGAGGGGCACCCGGCGCACGGTCGGCATCCCGTCGGCGCCCGTGAGCTCGCAGAGGCCGAGCGGCAGCCCGTCCCCGTCCGGCAGGGACCGTACGCCGTCGGGCCCTACGGCCAGCGGCGGGTCGTGGCCGAAGATGGCGACCTCCACCACCGCGGGCCCGGCCACGGGGAAGCCGAGGAGCACGGCGGTGGCGAAACGGTCGCCGTCGCTCCGGCCGAGGGCCGCGGTGTGCCCGCGGTGGCGCAGCATCCGCGTCTCCAGACGCGCGGCGACCGTCGCCAGGTCCGCCTCGTGGTACCCCGCCTCGCGGAAGGTGCCCAGCAGCGCGGCCGCCGCCTCCACCGCGCCCAGTCCCTTGCCCTGGACGTCGCCGAGCAGGACGCGGGTGCCGTGCGGGCTGGGCTGGATGTCGTAGAAGTCACCGCCGACGCGGGCGTCGAGGTCGGCGGCGAGGTAGACGGCCGCCTGTTCCAGGTCGCCCCAGCCCGGTGGCATCGGGCGCAGCACGGTGCGGCGGGTGGTCTCGGCGATGCGCATCATGTGCAGCATCCGCTGCTCACCGCGCAACCGGACTCCGCAGGCCAGCGTGGCGAGGACGCCGCCGGCGGCGACGAGGATCAAGTCGGGCAGGCCGGTCTGGTACTGGTACGGCCAGGCGCTGTCCGCGGCGACGTACGTGATGAGCGCGAGCATCCCGAACACGGCCGTGCCCCACACTCCGCAGATCGCGGCGGCGATGCCGGGCACGAGCACGATCCAGGAGATCATCCGGAACTCGCCACCGGTGCCGAAGTCGGCCACCGTGACGCAGACGAGCAGCAGCAGCGGGGGCAGCCAGGCCAGACTGCGGCCCCGTACGCGCAGCAGATTCTGCCGGTGCGCGATGTCCCGCCGCCCGGCCCGGGGATACCGGACGAGCATCCGCTGGCCTCGGGCGCCGTCACTCACGGTGCCCAGCGAAACATGGGGGTGGGCGCGCTGCATCTCCGCCGACTTGCCAGCGCCTCTCCCCAGGTGTGCCCTGGTAGCGGGGGCGAGGAGAGAGAGGAGCGCTCTCATGGCTCATGCGGCACCCACACCGGGAATGCGCGGATCACCGGACATCCTCGGTGAACGCACGCACATGGTCGCGAAGTGGGCGGTGCCCGTCGCGCTGGGGCTCGTCTACGGCTACTGGGCCGCGGCCAACCGCCGCAGCGGCGGTCCCATCACGGGCTGGAACCTCCTGTTCGGCTTCGTGACGGCGATCGTGTTCATCGCGCTGTACATCGGTGTGCGCGCGCTCGCCCCGCACATGAAACGCGAGCAGCACGCCCTGGTGTGGACCGCGTTCGCGGGCGGCGCGTTCGGCTTCCTGTACAGCCAGACCGGCGCGAGCGTCCTGCGGTCGACAGGCATGGCGGTCGCGGTCTCGGCGGCCTGCTTCCTCGTGTTCTTCTACCGCTACTACACGCACGAGGACGCGGAGGGCCATCGCGTCTCCTGATTCCGCATCGTCCTGAACGGCGCGTGGGCCCCGGCTGTTGCCGGGACCCACGCGTTTCCCTCATCCCTCCACTCACCGGGCGACGGGGAGCCAGACCCGGTCACCCGACGAGGATCCGGACGTGTTCCAGGTCCAGGTGCAGGAACCCGAGATGCTGAAACCGTCCCTCAGAACCAGGAAACACCCGTTCGGGTGAACTCTCCACCGGAGAGCGGAATATCTAATTCCGCCAAGGGATCCCTGTTCGGCTCGACCTGTGAGACCTGTGCACCCATACGCAGTCACACCGCTCGCGCACCGCACCTGCGGCCCCTTCTCTGGAAGGGTGTCCCGACCACTCCGTACCAGCCTGTCGGCCGTACTGATCGCGCTGGCGTGCCTCCTGGCGCCGTTCGGCGCGCTGGCGGCCTGGGCGGCGTACGGGCTCGCGGACACCGGCCGGTACGTCACCACGATGGCGCCGCTCGCCGCCGACCCGGACGTACGCGACGCCGTGGCGGACACCGTCGGCGCCGGCATCATGCGCGAGGTCGACCGGCGTGAGACCGAGGTGCGCCCGATACGGGGCACGGTGGCCCCGTTCGTGCACGAGGCGGTGCGCTCGTTCACCCGGACCCAGGCCTTCCGTACGGCGTGGGACGAGGGCAACCGGGCCACTCACGACGCCGTCCTGCGGGCCCTGAGAGGCGAGCGCGACCGCGCGGTCACCGTCGACCTCGCCCCGGTCACCGCCCAGGTGAAACGCCAACTCGCCCACGACCACGTGCCGTTCGCGAACCGCATCCCGGTCCAGCACACCGAGGTCGCCGTCCTCGCCGCCCAGGACCTGGGCCGCCTCCGAAAGGGATTCCACGTGCTCGAAATCGCGGGCTTCTGGCTCCCCGTCGCCGCATGCGTCTTCGCCGTCACCGGCATCGCCGTGGCCGTCCACCGCCGCCGCGCGGTCACCGCGACCGCCCTCGGCACCGCCTTCGGCGGGGCCCTCCTCGGGGTCGCGGTCGCCCTGGGCCGCCGCCTGACCCTGGGCGACCTGCCCGACGAGGTCTCCCGCCCGGCTGCCGGCGTGGTCTACGACGCCCTCACGTCCACCCTCCGCACGGCCGCGTGGCTCCTGCTGACCCTGGGCCTGACGGTGGCCGCCGCCACCTGGCTCACCCGCCACCTCCACGCCCTGCGCCTCGCGCGACGCCGGCGAACGTCCGCAACGCCCACCCCGACTCGGCCTCAGGAACCGACGCGAGACCAGGTCTGACCGCGTCGGGGGTCCGGCCCGGGTCCACGGTGAAGGCGGGGCCCGGTGTGAAGATCTCATTGCACCGAGGAGTTGGCGCCCCCTAGGGTCGAACCCATGCCGCCCTTCCTCTCGTACGAGGACAAAGGCCCGGATACCTCCCGGGCCCCTCTCATCCCCCTCGTCCTCGTCCACGGCCACCCCTTCGACCGCACGATGTGGACCCCGCAGATCGAGGCGTTCTCGCCCGAGCGCCGCGTCGTCGCCCCCGACCTGCGCGGCTACGGCGCCTCCCCGGTGGTCCCCGGCATCACCCCGCTGTCCCGCTTCGCCCAGGACATCGAGGCGCTCCTGGACGACCTGAAGGTGGACACCTGCGTCCTGGCCGGCCTGTCGATGGGCGGCCAGATCGCGATGGAGTGCTACGCCGGCTTCGGCGACCGAGTCCGGGGCCTGGTCCTCGCGGACACGTTCCCGGCGGCGGAGACCCCGCAGGGCAAGGTCACCCGCAACGCGATGGCGGACCGCCTCCTGCGCGAGGGCATGCGCGGCTACGCCGACGAGGTCCTGGAGAAGATGGTCGCCCCCTACGCGGACCCGGCCGTCAAGTCCCACGTCCACCGCATGATGACGGCCACCTCTCCCGAGGGCGCCGCCGCAGCCCTCCGCGGCCGCGCCGAACGCCCCGACTACCAGGACCTGTTGACCCGGGTCACGGTCCCCGCCCTGGTCGTCGTGGGAGCGGACGACGAGTACACCCCGGTCTCGGACGCGGAGTCGATGCACGCGCTCCTCCCCGACTCCACCCTCCACGTGATCGAGGGCACGGCACACATGCCGAACCTGGAACGGGCGGGGGAGTTCAACGCGGTGCTGGGGAAGTTCCTGGAGCGGGTGGACGCACGACCGTGACCGCGGCCGCACGCACCTTTCGTGACCGCGGGAGCACGCAACTTTCCGCCCACAGCCACCGTCTTTGAGGGAGGATTCGGACATCCACCCCTCAAGGGAGAGGCCGGGACTTGGACACTGCGGCTGCCGAGTGGACGACGACTCCCGGTGACACGCCCCCGCGGCGGAGGGGGCGGCGACGGTTCGGAATCGGTTGTGGCGGGCTGCTGCTCGCCACGGTGAGCGTGGTCGTCGGATGCCGGGTCGCCGACAGTGACGGGATCACGCCGGTGCCCCAGCTGCTCGCCTTCCTGCCGTGGCTGCTCCTGCCCACGGGCGCCGGACTGCTGCTGGCGCTGCTCGCCCGGTGGTGGACCGGCCTGGTGTGGGGGCTCGTCGTACTCGGGCTGCTGGCGTGGTTCATCGAGCCGTACGGGAAGAGCGACGATCCCGGCGGCGCCCCGGTCGCCTCGTTCCGCGTGCTGACGTCGAACGTCGAGTTCGGGCGGGCCACCGGCGCCCTCGTCGGTGCCGTCCGGCGCGAGAAGCCAGACGTGGTGTTCGTGGAGGAGTGCGAGTACGTGTGCCAGGCGACGCTGACGGACGCCTTCGACACCGTCTACCCCTACCGGCAGGCCGTCGAGGCGGGCGGCTCCGAAGGGTCCGTCATCCTCAGCCGCTTCCCCCTCAAGGGCACCGACGGGGTCCCCGGCACGATGGGCATGCCCGGTGCCGTCGCCGACGTGCGCGGCCACGCCGTACGGCTCCAGCTCGCCCACCCCATGCCCCCGCTCCCCGGCCAGCTCGGCCTCTGGCGCCGTGAACTCGGCCGCCTGCGCGACTTCGCCGCCGGGGACGGCAAGGCGCCCACCGTCCTGGCCGGCGACTTCAACGCCTCCCAGGACCACGCCGCCTTCCGCCGCATCCTCGACACCGGTCTGCGCGACGCCGCCCGCCTCACCGGCTCCGACCGCACCCCCAGCTGGCCGGCCCGCACCGCCCCCACCCTCGGCGCCCAGATCGACCACGTGCTCGTGTCGGCGGACTTCTCCGCCGCCCGCGCCCGTTTCCTGGACCTCGCCGACACCGACCACCGCGCGCTGCTCGTCGACATCACGCTCCACATCACGCCCCACCAGCCCTGACGGCCCCGGGCTGGGTGCCCATAATGGGCCCATGTCCCGAGAGTTCCCCATCGGCCTCACCCCTCCCGACTGGCTGGTGCGGAACCTCAAACCCCAGCAGTCCCCCGTCAACCGCTCCGCCGTCGCCCGCGCCTCCATCGCGATGGCGCTCCCGCTGGCCATCGGACTCTTGGCCGGGCAGCCCGCGTACGGCGCCATCGCCTCCATGGGCGCCCTGTCCGGCGTCATCGGCGACACCGCCGACGCGTACCGCATGCGGATCCTCAACATCGCGATCCCGCAGCTGTTCGGCGCCGTCGGCATCACCCTGGGCACCCTCGTGTACGGCCACGGCTGGATCGCCGTCGCCACCGTCACCGGCATCGCACTCGTCTCCGGGATGATCTCGACGATCGGTGCCGTGGCCTCCGTGTCGGGCCTGCTTCTGCTGCTCGACTCCGTGATCGGCGCGGGCCTGCCCCTGCCGGGCCAGTGGTGGCTGGCCCCGGCCCTGATCACCGGCGGCGGCCTGCTCGTCCTGCTCCTCGCCCTGCTCGCCTGGCCGCTGCGCTCCGGGGTGCCGGAACGGGCCGCGGTCGCCGACAGCTACCGCGCCGTCGCCGTCCTGCTCGCCGCGTGCGGCAGCGACGTACCCGGCGAGTACGACGAGGCCCGGCACACCGTCACCCAGTCGCTGAACCAGTCGTACGACCTCATCCTCGCCCACCGCGCCCGCCACCACGGCCGCAGCCCCGAGCTCACCCGCCTGCTGGCCCAGCTGAACGCCACGACCCCGGTCATCGAGGCCGCCCCCGCCGCCCACCAGACCGGCAGGCCCCTCCCGCCCGAGGTCCCCCAGGCGGTCCGCCACCTCGCCCAGGCCGTGGAGACGGGCTACACCGGCCCGATAGGTCTCGACCTCCCCACGCCCACCGGCGAGACCGGCCGGGCCATCGAACACGCCCTGCGCCACGCCGCGGAAGTGGTCACCTCCCCCGACGTGGACCCCCGCGGCATCGACGACCGCCTGGGCCGTCCCGCCACACTCGGCATCCGCACCGCCCGGGCCGCCCGCTACGTCGCCCTCTCCGCCGCCTCCTGGCGCTACGGCCTGCGGCTGGCCCTGTGCATCGGCATCGCCCAGGCCCTGGTGTCGATCATCACGGTCCCCCGTTCCTACTGGGTCGCCCTCACCGTCACCTTCGTCCTCAAGCCCGACTTCGGCTCCGTCTTCTCCCGGGCGATGCTGCGCGCGCTGGGCACGGTGGCCGGCCTGGTCGTCGCGGCGGCGGTGCTGGCGGAGGTGCCGCGCGGCTGGTGGGACGTACCGACGATGATGCTGCTGGCCCCGCTGATCCCGGCCCTCACCCCACGCGGGTACGGCTACCAGACGGCGGCCATCACCCCGGTGATCCTGCTCCTCTCCGACATCCTCAACCACCTGGGCACGGCCCTGCTCCTGCCGCGCCTGGTGGACTCCCTGATGGGTTGCGCGATCGCGCTGACGGCGGGCTACCTCCTCTGGCCGGAGAGCTGGCACACCCGCGTCGGCGACCGCCTCGCGGACGCGGTCGCGGACACCGCCGGCTACGTCGAGTCCGCCTTCCTCGACACCACCGACCCCGCCGCCCGCGCCCGTATGCGCCGCCGCCTCTACCGCGACCTGTCCGGCATCCGTACGGAGTTCCAGCGCGCCCTGACCGAACCACCGCCCACCGGCCGCCGCGCCGCCGCCTGGTGGCCCCTCGTCGTCGCCGTCGAACGCATCGTGGACGCGACCACGGCGGCCCGGGTCCGCGTCAAGCACGGAGCCGCACCGCCGTCACCGGCCGAGGTGTCCCAGGTGGCACTTCAACTGCGGGAGTTGTCCGAGGGCGTCCGGGAGGCGGAAACCCTGATCGCCGTCCGCACGGACCTCACGGGCCCGGCGGACAGCGTCCTGGAGCCGGTACGCCAGGAGGTGGCGGCGGCGCGGGCGATCGCGTCGCCGCACTGAGCCGTACCGGGCCATATCGGGCCGTACCGGGCCGTACCGGGCCGTACCGGGCCGTACCGGGCCGTACCGGGCCGTACCGGGCTGGGGCCCTACTGGGCTGTACTGGGGCCGTACTGGGCGCCGTACTGGGCCCGTTCGGCTTCAGGTCCCCACGCCGCGCCCCCTTGGCCGCGACCCCGAAGAGCCCGTCCGTGGCACGGGGTTCGCCGTGAAGGCGGCGTGGCCGGGAAGGCGGTGTTGACACGGACGGCCTGACGCCACTCACCCCTGCCCAAGATCTCCATCCGGGGCCGCTAACCTTACGTGTCCGTCCTGGCCAGGGATTGACGGGCATCAACTCACGCGAAGGGTTGCGCACATGGGCATTCTGACTCTCCTGCGGAACGCATTCGGCCGGTCACGCAAGGATCGTGCCGCCGAAACAGAGGGTGCGGAACGGATTCCTTCGCAGGAGACGGTCCCCGCCCAGGAAGCAAAGCAGGAACCTGCGGCGACCGCCCAGGTACCCGAGCCGCGCACGGCCGAGGGGCACAACGAACATGAACTGGTGGCGGCGGCTTTCGACAACGTAACGGTCCCGAAGCCGGCGGAATCGGTAGAAACGAACCCGACGCCGCCCGCGGAGCCTGTACCGGAGCCGGTGGCCGAGGCGGTGACCGAAGCGCCGTCAGAGCCGGTGGCCGAAACTGAGCCGGAGCTGGAGTCGGAGCCTGTGCTGGAGCAGGAGCCGACGACCGAACCGGTTACCGAAGCGCCGTCAGAGCCGGTAGCCGAGGCCGAGCCGGTGACCGAGGCGCCGTCAGAACCGGTGGCCGAAACTGAGCCGGAGCTGAAGTCGGAGCCTGTGCTGGAGCAGGAGCCGACGACCGAACCGGTTACCGAAGCGCCGTCAGAGCCGGTAGCCGAGGCCGAGCCGGTGACCGAGGCACCGACAGAACCGGTGGCCGAAACTGAGCCGAAGCTGGAGTCGGAGCCTGTGCTGGAGCCGGAGCCGACGACCCAGGTTGAGCCAACGCCGGAGCCTGTGCTGGAGCAGGAGCCGGTGGCCGAACCGGCCGCTGAGCCAACGGCTGCGGAGGCAACGCCCGAGCCGACCCTTGAGCCGACCTCCGAGGCTACGCCCGACCCGGAGCCCGAGCCGAAGGCTGAGGAGCCGAAGGCCGAGCAGCCCGTGGCCGAGCAGCCCGTGGCCGAGCAGCCCGTGGCCGAGGAGCCGAAGGCCCAGGAGCCCGTGGCCGAGGAGCCGAGCGTCGAGGAGCCCGCGGCACAGGAGCCCACCGCCGAGGTGACGCCGAAGGCGGAGCCGGCCCCCGAGCCCGTGAGCGAACCGGAGCCGGAGCTCGTCGCCGAGACCCCGGAGCCGCTCGCCGCGGAGGCCGAGCCGGTCTCCGAGCCCGAGCCGGTCTCCGCACCGGAACTGGTCACCGTCGACGCAGCCGCATCCACCGCCGAGGTGACGCCGAAGGCGGAGCCCGAGCCCGCTACCGCCGACGCAGCCGCCCCCGCCCCCGCCCCCGCCCCCGAGCCGGTGATCGAACCCGTGGCCGCCGACGGCGAGGACACCCCGCAGGGGCCACCCGCACCCGACCACGAAAGCAGCACGGGTGGTGCGGGTGGGAACAACCCGGCTGAAGGCGAAGCCGAGGCCGGCCAGCCCGCCACCCCCCTCACCCGCCTGAAGACCGACGCCCCCGCCCTCACCAGCGCCTACCAGGCCGCCGCAGCGACCCTGGAGAAGAACAACCTCACAGGCACCCGCGCGAAGCTCTACCTCGTCCTCGACCGCTCCGCGAGCATGCGCCCGTACTACAAGGACGGCTCCGCCCAGGCCCTCGCCGAGCAGACCCTCGCCCTCGCCGCCACCCTCGACCCCGAGGCCACGGTCCGCGTCGTCTTCTTCTCCACGGAGGTGGACGGCACCGCCGACCTCACCCTCCCCGACCACGAGAACAAGATCGACGAGCTGCACGCCTCCCTCGGCCGCATGGGCCGTACGAGCTACCACGCGGCCGTGGAAGAGATCGTCACCGACTACGAGAAGTCCGGCACGACGGACCCCGTCCTCGTCGTCTTCCAGACGGACGGCGCCCCGGACGCCAAGACCCCGGCGACCCAGTCCCTCACGGACGCCGCGAAGAACCACCCGGCCCTCTTCTTCTCCTTCGTCGCCTTCGGCGACCCGGAGAACAAGGCCTTCGATTACCTCCGCAAACTGAAGACCGACAACGCGTCCTTCTTCCACGCCGGCCAGACCCCGCGCGAGCTCACGGACACGGAGCTGTACGAGGGCGTACTGGCGACCTGGCGCCCGTAACCCGGACCGCGACCCGGGACCGCAACCCGGGACCGCAGCCCCGGACCGAAGGCCGCCCGCTTCCCACCCCGTAAAACGGGAAGCGGGCGGCCTACCCATGTCAGCTACGATTTCAAGGTTCACCGACGACCAGAGAACCGACGATCGTCACCCCACGTAGCGACTTGGGAGCAGCCCGCGATGGCTCGACACCTCATCACCAGCGCCCTTCCGTACATCAACGGGATCAAGCACCTGGGCAACATGGTGGGGTCCATGCTCCCGGCGGACGTGTACTCCCGGTACCTCCGCCAGCGCGGCCACGACGTCCTGTACATCTGCGCGACGGACGAGCACGGCACCCCGGCCGAACTGGCGGCGAAGGAGCAGGGCCTCCCGGTCGACGAGTTCTGCGCGCAGGCGCACGACGCGCAGAAGGCGGTCTACGACGGCTTCGCGCTCGCCTTCGACTACTTCGGCCGCAGCTCGTCTCCCGAGAACCGGGACATCACCCAGCACTTCGCCCGCAAGCTGAACGAGAACGGCTTCATCGAAGAGCGCGCCATCCGCCAGGTGTACTCGCCCACCGACGGCCGCTTCCTCCCGGACCGCTACGTCGAGGGCACCTGCCCCCACTGCGGCTACGACCGGGCCCGCGGCGACCAGTGCGAGAACTGCACCCGCGTCCTGGACCCGACGGACCTGATCAACCCGCGCTCGGCGATCTCCGGCTCGACGGACCTGGAGGTCCGCGAGACGAAGCACCTCTTCCTCCTCCAGTCGAAGCTCCAGCACGAGGTCGAGGCGTGGGTGTCCCGCCACGAGGCCGACTGGCCGCAGCTGGCCTCCTCCATCGCCCGCAAGTGGCTGAACGAGGGCCTGCACGACCGCGCGATCACCCGTGACCTGGACTGGGGCGTCCCGGTCCCGGCGGACACCTGGCCGGAGCTGGCGGCGGAGGGCAAGGTCTTCTACGTCTGGTTCGACGCCCCGATCGAGTACATCGGCGCGACGAAGGAATGGGCGGACCAGGACCCGGAGAACCGGGACTGGAAGTCCTGGTGGTACGAGGCCGACGACACCGTCCGCTACACCGAGTTCATGGCGAAGGACAACGTCCCGTTCCACACGGTGATGTTCCCGGCCACCGAGCTCGGCGTGCGCGAGCCGTGGAAGAAGGTCGACTACGTCAAGGCCTTCAACTGGCTGACGTACTACGGCGGAAAGTTCTCCACGTCCCAGAAGCGCGGCGTCTTCACCGACCAGGCGCTGGCCATCCTCCCGGCGGACTACTGGCGCTACTTCCTGATCGCCAACGCCCCGGAGTCGGACGACTCGTCCTTCACCTGGGAGCACTTCACGGCGACGGTGAACAAGGACCTGGCCGACACCCTGGGCAACTTCGTCAACCGGGTGCTGTCCTTCTCCCGCAAGCGCTTCGGCGACGACGTCCCCGCGGGCGGCGAGCCGGGCGAGGCCGAGACGAAGCTCGGCGAGGAGATCGCGACGCTCCTGGCCGACTACGAGTCGCACATGGAGAGCCTCCAGTTCCGCAAGGCGGCCGCCGCCCTGCGCGCGCTCTGGTCGGCGGGCAACTCCTACCTGGAGGAGAAGGCCCCCTGGCTGGAGATCAAGACCGACAAGGACGGCGCGGCCCTCACCCTCCGCACGGCGATGAACCTCATCCACCTCTACTCGGTGGTCTCGGAGCCCTTCATCCCGTCGACGGCGGCGAAGATGCGTACGGCCTTCTCTCTCCCGGACGACACGGCGGCCTGGATCAGCGAGGCCGAGGCCCGGTCCCTCACCGCGGTCCCGGCCGGCACCCCCTTCACGGTCCCGCCGGTGCTCTTCGCCAAGCTCACGGACGAGGACCTGGAGAGCTACAAGGAGCGCTTCGGCGGCGAGCCCGCGGAGTAACAGCCGCACCTGTCTGACGTAGAGCGGGCCCCGACTCCACCGAGCCGGGGCCCGTTCCTCATCCCTCTGCCTTCTCGATTTTCTCGATGCGCCGCGTCGCGAGCTCCGCGAGCAGCGCGTACGTCACACGCCCGTCCGGAGATACGCCGTCCGGCCGACCGGCGGTGAACTCGGCGGCGGAGGCACGGAGGGCCGATGACCCTCCGTGCCTCCGCCCGGTAGAGCAGCCCCGCCGGTTACGACGCCGACGCGGACGGACTCGCCGACGCGCTCGGCTGGGGTGGGGCGTCCTGGCCGTCGTGGGTCTCGTCCGGGTCGACGCCCACCGTGATCGACCCGCGGACACCCCTGGCGATGTGCCGCTTGTCGTACTTCAGCCTGAGCAGGCCGCCCTGGGTGCCGCTCTGGTCATAGATGGTGTCCTCGGTGAGCGTGGTGCGCGTGGTGGTGTTGGCCGAGTACGGCGCCACCTCGGCGGAGGCGAGGACGGACTCCTCGTCGAAGAAGAACTGGCCGGTGTGGCAGGTGTGCCCGCCCTCGTAGCCGGCGTCGGTCCACTCGCCGTCCACGTGCACCTTGACATGGATGTGGACGCAGCGGCCCTGGTACCAGCCCGGGAAGACCGTCTTGAAGGTGACGTGCCCGTGCCGGTCGGTATGCCATGTGCCGCGCAGGTACCGCGTGTCGTCGGTGGGCTCCTGGTGCCCGCCACCTCCGCCACCGGGCCCACCTGAGGGCGGTGCGCCGGTGGGTGTGCCGGTCGGGGGTTCACCGGTGGGCGCGGGGCCGCCGCCACCGCCGCTGCCCTGGTTCTCGTAGCCGGAGTAGACGCCCGACGCGTCGCAGTGCCAGATGTCGACGGCGGCGTTCCGGATCGGTCTGCAGGTCTCCGAGTCGATCACCTTGAGGGCGAGCGTGAGCGGGATGCCCTCCCGGTCCTCGGTAATGTCCCGGCGGATCTTGTCCGCGTCGATGTAGTACGGGCCTTCGACGGCCTCCGAGGTCAGCCGGTAGCAGCTCTCGCCGCTGCTCTCGCCCGCGGCCGGGGTCTCTCTTCTCCCACCGTTCTCCCCGGCGAAGGCGTTCGCCGCGAAGGCGCCGCCGAGGCCCACCGCGGCGACGGCCCCCGTACCGGCGACGACGACGTTTCTACGCGTCAGCTCTCGTGATTCCTGTGGCGCTTGAGGCTTTTTGTTGTCTGTCATGCGCCGGGAAGTTAGGTAAGAACCCTGTCAGTGAGCTGAGAAAAGGGCGTACTTTCCCGCGCTCCGCCAAGAGGGGCCGGAAATCGCCGCTGGGGCGCCTCGCCACACCAGCACCACGTCTTCACGGCGGCCTCCGTCAACCTCACCCAGAAGGACGGCACGCTCCTCGGCGGCAACGGCCGCTCTGGCTGATCTGACCGACGCATCTGACCGCAGCACGCCCCTTGGGCGGCCTCCCCACCCCGGTATACATTGCGGAGATCTTGTAAAGAGGGGGACCATCCATGGCACTGTTCGGTAACGCACACAGCATCGACACGGCGCAGGCGGAGCAGGACTTCGCACGTCTGCTGGGTCAGGGGGAGCAGGTACACGCCGCGTACCTGCTGATCCGCGACACCATCCTGTTCACCGACCGCCGTCTCATCCTGGTCGACAAGCAGGGCATCACCGGCAAGAAGGTGGAGTACCACTCCGTCCCGTACCGCAGCATCACCCACTTCGCGGTCGAGACCGCCGGCACGTTCGACCTCGACGCCGAGCTGAAGATCTGGATCTCCGGCTCGCCGACCCCGATCGAGAAGACGTTCACGAAGGGTGTGGACATCTACGAGGTCCAGGCGATCCTGACGCAGTTCGTGGCGAAGTAGCCCCGTCAGCGGCCCTCACTGCGCACCCGACGCAGGAGGGCCGCCAGGGCGGTGGGGGCGACGGGGATTATTCGGGTGGGGGCGTCGCTCTCGCGGAGGAGCAGGGAAGTGTCGGCGTGGGCGAGCTCGACGCACTCGTTGCCGTCTCCGGGGCCGGAGAAGGAGGACTTCTGCCACTGGATCACGGCCTACAGTTCCTTCGTCTAGCAGCGACCCTCGACGCGCACTCGATGGAGGAGGGCCGCCAGGGCAGTGGGGGCGACGGGGATTATTCGGGTGGGATCGTCACTTTCGCGGAGGAGCAGGGAAGTGTCGGCGTGGGCGAGCTCGACGCACGATGCCCCGTCCGAGCCACTCGAGAAGGATGACTTCTGCCACTGGATCACTTCTACAGCTCCTTCGCGAGGCGATAGATGAAGTCCCGCGACTGTGCGGGCTCAAGCGATGCCGACTCCACTTCACGGAAGAGTGTTCGCATCGCCTGAAGCTGTGCGGCCGCGTCCACGAAGGCCGAGCCGGACGGAATGTCCTTCTGCACGGTGTCCAGCGCAGCTACACGACCGCCCGCGTACAGCAGCGCCGCGCTCGCTCCGGCGAACCCATCGACATCGAACGGCACGATGCGCACGGTGACTCCGGGCCGCTCGGACTGCTTCAGGACTTCGTCCAGTTGAGCACGGGCCACGCGCCGATCAGCCACGCGTGTACGCAGGACGGACTCATGCAGCACCGCCGTGTACGGAGCCTCACCCTTCGCGTGAGACGCGGCCCCCGAACCACCCGACCCCCCGCGCCAGTTGGACCGCCTCACCGAGGACCCGGAGGAGGGCCGCGGCCTGGCCATCGTCCGAGCGTGCGCCAACCTGTGGGGCTGGCAACCGTTGGCCAGAGAGGGCAGCCGGGGCAAGTACGTATGGTGCGAGCTGACCGGAGCGGCGTGAACGTTTTTGCCTTACCCGAATGAGTGAACCCATTCCGCTCGCCGGACCCACCGGCCCTTGATCCACCTAGGTTGCGCGCATGGTCACATCCACACACGAGGCCTCTCATCGGATCTTCCAGGACCGGCCGGAGCTCCTCACCCCTGTCTTCGACCTCCTCGGAGTGCCGATGTCCGCCAAGGCATCGGTGGCGGTCCTCAGCGCCGACGTGACGGAGATCCAGCCGCTGGAGCGAAGAGTGGATACCGTCCTGCGCGTGGAGCCGTCCGACGGGGACCACTTCCTGCTCGCCATCGAGACACAGGGGCGGCGCGACAAGCGCAAGGTGACGAGCTGGCCGTACTACGTGACGTACTTACAGGAGAAGTTCTGCCTTCCGGTGCTCCTTCTCGTGACCTGCCAGGACCGGCCCACCGCACGGTGGGCGACCGGACCGTTCACCTGCGAGGTCCGGGGCTGGACCACCCAGAGCACACATCCCCTGGTCCTGGGCCCGGACAACGTACCGATGATCACCGACCAGCGCACGGCCGGTCGGAACCTGGCAATGGCGACGTTCTCCGCCATCACGCATAGCCGCAATCCGAACGCCACGGCCATACTGGAGGCCCTGGTCGGCGCACTCAAGACAACAGACACGGAGACCGCCCAGTACTTCGGCGGCCTGTTGGAGATCGGCCTGGGAGACACTCCGGCCCGACAGACATGGAGAAAGCTGATGGGTTTCACCAACTTCTTCCCCGGCCGGGGCACCATCCTGGAAGAGGTCTACCTCGACGGCGAGGCCAAGGGCGAGGCCAAGGGCGAGGCCAGGGGCGAGGCCAAGGCCATCCTCCGTTTCCTGGAGGCGCGCGGCATCTCCGTCCCGGACGACGCCCGGGAACGCATCGCCGGCTGCACCGACTTGGACCTCCTCAACCGCTGGCTGGACCGGACGCCCCATGCGGAGTGCGTGCACGACCTCTTCGCCGAGGACGCAGTGGACACCGCGGACCAGGCCGAAGCCTGACGCACACCGAAAGCGCCCGGGACTTTCACCGTCCCGGGCGCTCTCACCTACCTACTCGGAATTACGACGCCGAAGCCGACGCCGACGCCCCCGGCTGGACCGCGTCGTCCGTGCCGTCGTGGGTCTCGTCCGGGTCGACGCCCATCGTGATCGACGCGTGGACGCCCTTCTCGATCTTCTTCTTGTTGTACTTGAGCTTGAGCAGGCCGCCCGTCGTACCGCTCTGGTCGTAGATCGTGTCCTCGGTGAGCGTGGTGCGGGTGGTGGTGCTCGTGGAGTACGGCTCGACCTCGGCGGAGGCGAGGACGGACTCCTCGCTGAAGAAGAACTGGCCGGTGTGGCAGGTGTGCCCGCCCTCGTAGCCGGCGTCGGTCCACTCGCCGTCCACGTGCACCTTGACGTGGATGTGGACGCAGCGGCCCTGGTACCAGCCCGGGAAGATCGTCTTGAAGGTGACGTGACCGCTCTTGTCGGTCTTCCAGGTGCCGCGCAGGTAGCGCTCGTCGTCGGTGGGCTCCTGGTGGCCACCGCCGCCGCCACCGCCGGGGGCGCCGGACGGCGCGCCCGACGGCGGCTCACCCGTGGGCGCGTCGGACGGCGTACCCGAGGGCGCGTCGGTCGGGGCGCCACCACCGGCGCCGGTCGACAGGCTCTCGTAGCCCGAGTAGATGCCCAGCGCGTCGCAGTGCCAGACGTCGACGGCCGCGTTCTTGATCGGCTTGCAGGTCTCGGAGTCGATCACCTTGAGGGTCAGGGTCAGCGGGATGCCTTCCTTGTCCTCGGTGATGTCCTGGCGGAGCTTGTCCGCGTCGATGTAGTAGGGGCCCTCAGTGGTCTCCGAGGTGAGCTTGTAGCACGTCTCCGTGGAGGCGTCCGACGAGGTCGAGCTGTCGCTCGTCTCGCTCGCGAAGGCGTTCACGGCGATGCCGCCGCCCACGCTCGCCACGGCCACGGCCGCTCCGCCCGCCACGACGACCTTGCGTCGGGTCATGTTCCGTTTGTGCGCTGGTCCTTGAATTCCCGTCATGGGCGGCGACGCTAGGTAAGAAGCCTGTCAGGAGCGTGGGGAAGAACTGTGCATTGCCATGTGAGCGCAGAAAAAGGGGCTCGGGAACGAACTGTTCCCGGGCCCCGGCCCCACTCATGCCTGCTCTACTGCCTGTTGTACGCGGCGACGAGGTCCGTCAGCGTGCCGTTGAGTCGCCGGAGAACACAAAGGCATGGGGACCCGAAGGCAGAAGTGGCCCGGAACCGACATCCGGTTCCGGGCCACTCCCGTTGCTCGCGCCTACTTCGGCTGCGGCTTGCGCACCGTCAGGTGCAGCTCACGCAGCCGCGCCTCCTCCAGCTCCGTCGGCGCGCCCATCATCAGGTCCTGGGCGTTGCCGTTGAGCGGGAAGGCGATCGTCTCGCGGATGTTCGGCTCGTCCGCGAGGAGCATGACGATGCGGTCGACGCCGGGGGCGATGCCGCCGTGCGGGGGAGCGCCGAAGCGGAAGGCGCGGAGCATGCCCGCGAACTTCTCCTCGACGGTCTCACGGTCGTAGCCCGCGATCTCGAAGGCCTTGAGCATGATGTCCGGCTCGTGGTTCCGGATGGCGCCGGAGGACAGCTCGACGCCGTTGCAGACGATGTCGTACTGCCAGCCCAGGATGTCCAGCGGGTCCTGGGTCTCCAGGGCCTCCAGGCCGCCCTGCGGCATCGAGAACGGGTTGTGCGAGAAGTCGATCGCGCCGGTCTCCTCGTCCTTCTCGTACATCGGGAAGTCGACGATCCAGCAGAAGCGGAAGACGTTCTCCTCGAAGTGGCCGGCCCGCTTCGCGGCCTCGACCCGCACCGCGCCCATGATCTTCGAGACCTCGTCGAACTCGCCCGCGCCGAAGAACACGGCGTGGCCGGCGGCCAGCGACAGGCGCTTGGTCAGCTCGGCGACGTTCTCCTCGGTCAGGAACTTCGCGATCGGGCCCGTCAGCGAGCCGTCCTCGGCGACGCGGACCCAGGCCAGGCCCTTCGCGCCCAGCGTCACGGCGAAGTCACCGAGCTGGTCGAAGAACTTGCGGGGCTGCGACGAGACGTCCGGCACCGGCAGAGCGCGCACGTGCTTGCCCGCGAACGCCTTGAACTCCGAGCCCTCGAAGATGTCGGTGATGTCGACCAGCTCCAGCTGGGCGCGCAGGTCCGGCTTGTCGGAGCCGTACTTCAGCATCGCCTCACGGAACGGGATGCGCGGGAAGGGCGACGTCACGTGACGACCGTTCCCGAACTCCTCGAACAGCTCCGTCATGAGCTTCTCGATGGGCTGGAAGACGTCCTCCTGCTCGACGAAGGACATCTCCACGTCGAGCTGGTAGAACTCGCCCGGCGACCGGTCGGCGCGAGCGTCCTCGTCGCGGAAGCAGGGCGCGATCTGGAAGTACCGGTCGAAGCCGGAGATCATCAGCAGCTGCTTGAACTGCTGCGGGGCCTGCGGCAGCGCGTAGAACTTGCCCGGGTTCAGACGGGACGGGACGACGAAGTCGCGGGCACCCTCCGGGGAGGTGGCGCTCAGGATCGGGGTCGCCATCTCGTTGAAGCCCAGCGCCGTCATCTTGTGACGGATCGCCGAGATGACCGCCGTACGCAGCATGATGTTGCGGTGCATGCGCTCGCGGCGCAGGTCCAGGAAGCGGTACTCCAGGCGCCGCTCCTCGTTGACCCCGTCCTCGGCGTTGATCGTGAAGGGCAGCGGCTGGGCGGCACCGAGCAGCTCGACCTCGCCGACCTCGACCTCGATCTCGCCGGTGGGCAGGTCGGGGTTGACGTTCTCGGTGCCTCGGGAGACGACACGGCCGTCGATGCGGACCGTCGACTCCTTGGTCACCTTGTCGAGGGCCTCGTACGCGGGCGTGCCGGGGCGGGCCACGAGCTGCGTGATGCCGTAGTGGTCGCGCAGATCGATGAAGAGGATGCCGCCCAGGTCGCGCCGATTGTGCAGCCAGCCGCTCAGCCGGACGTCGGTGCCGACGTCAGAGGCGCGGAGCTCGCCGCAGGTGTGGGACCTGTACCGATGCATCGTCGTTCATCCAGCCTTCGCGGATCGGGGTCGTGTTTCACGTGAAACAACTTCACCCAAGCGTACCGGCCACCTCGCGATCGCCTCCCCACCATTAACCCGGGGGGGTCGGGGTCCGTCGACCCGGGTGGCGGGGGCCGGGGTCCGTTGGCCGGGGTCCGTTGGCCCGGGCGCCGGGGTGCACCTCCGTACCCATCGTTGGCATTCTCGGATCGTTTGTTCATAAAGTGGGGCAATGCGCACTGGTGAGCCCCTGCCCGACGTGGGGACTGTCCTCGCCGCCCTCGCGACCGGGATGTGGCACTGGGACACCTCAACCGGGCTGGTCACCGTCGACGCGGAGGCGGCCCGGCTGCTCGGGCTGCCCACCGAACAGACCACCCTCACCGAAGCCCAGGCGCGCGCCCGCCTCCACCCGGTCGACTGGAACGAGATCACCGGAGTGGTCCGGCTCGCCGTCGCCGAGGGCACCCTCGCCGAGGTACGGGTCCGGATCATGGACGAGCATGGCCGGATCATCCGCACCGTGCGCAGCCGCTCCAAGCCGAGCTACGACCCCGCCCGGCGGGCGTTCGAGCTGATCGGCACCCTTCAAGAGGTCGCCGAGCCGTCGCCGAGCACTCCGGCCGGGCGCAGCGCGGTCATTGGGGACTGGCGGCGCTCCCGGGAGGCGTTCCTGCTGGACGCCGGCCGGGCGCTGGCCGAGGCGCGGTCCACGGAGGAGGTGCTGCGCGTCGCGGCGACCCTGTCGATGCCGGGCTTCTCACCGGACGGCCTGGCGGTGTTCGGCGTGGAGGGCGACCGGCTGACGATCATCGGCCACCACGGGCAGCTGCCGGACGAGGCACCCTTCTCGCACATGCCCCTGGAAACGGACTACCCGGCCGCGGAGGTCGTCCGCACCGGCCGGGCCGTGTACCTGTCCTCGCCCGAGGAGTACAAGGAGCGCTACTCGGTCACCTGGCCGCTCGTCGAGCGGTTCAGCCGCCACTCCTGGGCGTACCTGCCACTGACCGTCGGCGGCCGCACGATGGGCGCCTGGCTGGCGGCCTTCGCCTACCCGGTGGCGTTCACTCCGGACGAACGGTCCGTGCTGACGACGGTGGCCCGGATGCTCGCGCAGGCCCTGACCCGGGCCGGCACGGCCGAGTCGGAGCGCGAGCTGACCGACGGACTCCAGCGCTCCATGCTGCCCACACTGGGCCCCGAGATCCCCGGCATGAACCTCACCGCCCGCTACGTCCCCACCGGCGGCGGCCTCCAGGTCGGCGGCGACTGGTACGACATGATCCCGCTGCCCAGCGGGCGCTTCGCCCTCGTCATCGGCGACGTACAGGGGCACGACGTGCGGGCGGCGGGCCTGATGGGCCAGCTCCGCATAGCCCTGCGGGCGTACGCCTCCGAGGGCCACCGCCCCGACGCCGTACTGTCCCGCGCGTCCCGCTTCTTCTGCGGCCTCACCCACACCGACGACCCCGCCGACCTGCGCTTCGCGACCTGTCTGTACGTCGAGGTCGACCCCGCGACCGGGGTCCTGGAGACCGCCCGGGCCGGCCACCTGGACCCGGTGATCCGCATGGCGGACGGAACCGTGCTGGTCCGCGCCACGGCCGGCGGCCTGCCCCTCGGCATCGACCCGGACTCCGACTACCCGACCACCCGGCTCGCCCTGGAACCCGGCGAGACGCTGATGATCTGCACGGACGGCCTGCTGGAGACCGGCGGCCACGACCTGTCCACAGGCTGGAAGCGCATCCGCACCACCCTCGAGGACCACGACGGCGACCTGGAGGAGCTCGCCGACGCGCTCGTCCAAGCCGTGCACGGACCCTCCTCCCACTACACCACCGGGCCGCTCTCCGACCGGCGCGAGGACGACATCGCCGTCCTGCTGCTCAGCCGGCACGGCGCGAGGTGCCGGCGCGGCGCCCCGGTCGCCGTACGGCCCGCGGTGCGCCGCACGGCGCTCACGGTCGCGCAGGTCGAGCCCGAGCGGATCGCGGAGGGCCGGCAGCAACTGCGCGATCTGCTGCACGACTGGCCCTCCACGGAACAGGTGGACTCAACCGTGCTGCTCGTCTCCGAGATGCTCACCAACGTCCTCGTGCACACCGACACCAACGCACTGCTGGTCGCCGAGGTGACCGGCCTTCCGGGCGAACGGCGGATACGGGTGGAGGTCACCGACACCGGCGACGACCTCCCGCACAAGCGCACACCGGGCGAACTGGCCTCCTCCGGCCGCGGCCTCCTCCTCATCGAGCTGCTCGCGGACACCTGGGGCGTGGCACCGCGCGGCGAGGGCAAGAGCATCTGGTTCGAACTCCACGAGCAGGAGGGCACAGAAGAGCCGTAGGGCCTGGGTGACGGCGTTGAAGGGCGTAGGGCCCGCGCTACGGATCCGACGGCTCGGGCGACGCGTAACGCATGCGCAGCTCGTGCAGGACGCCGAAGGCGGCCGCGGTCAACGGCACCGCCAGCAGCATGCCCAGGATCCCGGCCACGGACGCGCCCGCGGTGATCGTCAGCATCACCACCGCAGGATGCATCTGCACGGTCCGGCTCTGGATCATCGGCTGGAGCACATGCCCCTCCAGCACCTGCACCGCGAGCACCACCCCGAGCGCCCACAGCGCGATGACGAACCCGCGGTCGGCGAGCGCGACCAGCACGGCCACGGCCCCGGAGAGGAAGGCGCCGAGGTAGGGGATGTAGGCGCCGACGAAGACGAGCGCGCCGAGCCCGACGGCACCCGGCACGCGCAGGACCAGCAGCCCGACGGTGATGCAGATCGCGTCGATCAGCGCGATGAAGGTCGTCCCGCGCATGAACCCCTCGACGGCCTCGAAGGCCCGCCGCGCCATCGTCTCCACGGTGTCGGCGGCACCGCGCGGAGCGAGTGATTTGAGCAGGTCGGGGGTCCGGTGGGAGTCCCGTAGGAAGAAGAAGACGAGCAGCAGGGCCAGTACGGCCATGGCGATGGTCTCGCCGACGACGCTGACCCCGCTGATGACGTTGGAGGCGGCGGTCCCACCGAACTTGGCGAGCAGGTCCTTGCTGTTGGTGGCGAGGTCGTCCAGCGAGGTCCCGGCGGCCCCGAAGTGGTCGGCGATCCCCTGCGCCGCCCGCTTGAGCGAGGCGATGATCTCGTCCCCGGTGTCGATGAGCGCCGCGACGACGATGTACACGGCCCCGCCGACCACGGCCACGACGGCGACGCAGGTGACGGCGGCGGCCACGGACCGGTTGACCCCGGCCGTCACCAGGCGGCGGTGCAGGGGCCCGAGCAACGCGGTCCCCAGCAGAGCGAGCAGCACCGGCGTCACGGCCGTACGGAACTCGGCGCACAGCCGGATCCCGACGTAGCCGACCCCGGCGACGAGCAGGACGACGACGCACCAGGCGGCGAGCCGCCTGACGGGATCGGGGAGCAGGTGCACGCCTCCACCCGATCACGCACCGGGCGGGCCGTCCCGTCAGGACGGCCCGCCCGGGTGACGGACTGTCAGGCCTGCGGCCCGCCCTCGGTCATTCCGTGCACCGCCGGGACGGTCCCCAGGCGGCCCTTCTGGAAGTCCTCGAAGGCCTGCTGCAGTTCCTGCTGGGTGTTCATCACGAACGGGCCGTAGTGGGCCATCGGCTCGCGGATGGGCTGTCCGCCGAGGAGGACGACCTCGAGGTCCGGCGTGTGGGAGTCCTGCTTCTCGTCCGCGCGGACGGTCAGCGAGGAGCCGGTGCCGAACACGGCGGTCTGGCCCAGCTGGATCGGCCGGCGCTCCGCGCCCACCGAACCCCGCCCAGCCAGCACATACGCGAGACCGTTGAAGTCCTCGCGCCACGGCAGGGTGAGCTCGGCGCCCGCCGCCAGCGTCGCGTGGACCATCGTGATCGGCGTGTGCGTGATGCCGGGGCCCTGGTGGCCGTCCAGCTCACCGGCGATGACCCGCAGCAGCGCGCCGCCGTCGGGGGTGCTGAGCAGCTGGACGTTGCCGCCGCGGATGTCCTGGTAGCGCGGGGCCATCATCTTGTCCTTGGCCGGGAGGTTCACCCACAGCTGAAGGCCGTGGAAGAGACCGCCGGACATGACCAGGGACTCCGGCGGCGCCTCGATGTGCAGCAGGCCGGAGCCGGCCGTCATCCACTGGGTGTCGCCGTTGGTGATGGTGCCGCCACCGCCGTTGGAGTCCTGGTGGTCGAAGATCCCGTCGATGATGTACGTCACGGTCTCGAAGCCACGGTGCGGGTGCCAGGGGGTGCCCTTGGGCTCGCCCGGCGCGTACTCCACCTCGCCCATCTGGTCCATCATGATGAACGGGTCCAGGTGGCGGTAGTTGATCCCGGCGAACGCACGGCGCACCGGGAAGCCCTCACCCTCGAAACCGCTCGGCGCGGTCGTCACGACGAGCACGGGGCGAGCCACCGCGTCGGCGGGGGCGGCCACGCGGGGCAGCGTCAACGGGTTCTCGACGGTCACTGCAGGCATGTCGGTACCTCCTTGTGCACCCAGTTTAGTTGAGCATTGAACTTTCTGCCACTCCTAACGGAGAGAGCCCGGCGAACATTCCCGCCGGGCCGTCAGCGAACTCCCGTAGAGCCGGTGCACTGCGGGAGGTGAGGGAGAACGCGGGCGGCTGCGGACCCGTCCCGGCCAGGACGACCGTCAGTCGGCGCCCCCGGAACCGGACACGTCCACGCGTTCGATCGCCGCCACAGGTATCCGGCGCCGCCCTCCGCCCGCGTCCAGCAGCAGCACGCCGGCCCGCAGCCGGGCAGCAGAACGCCGCCGGTCGCGCAGGACCAGCGGCGAGGTGTCGGTCGAGGCCACGCGGGCACAGTAGGCGAGCCCGGCGAGCGGAAGGGGAGATTCAGGAAGACGGCTCAGCCATACATCCGGCGCATCGCGAATTCGACCATCTGTTCGACGGCCTTCGCGTCGAAGACCATCCGATGCTCGCCCTCCATGTCCAGGACGAAGCCGTAGCCGGTCGGCAGCAGGTCGATCACCTCGGCGCCGGTGATCACGAAGTACTTGGACTCCTTGCCCGCGTACCGGCGCAGCTCCTTGAGGGAGGTGAACATCGGGATCACCGGCTGCTGGGTGTTGTGCAGCGCGAGGAAGCCCGGGTTGTCGCCGCGCGGGCAGTAGACCTTGGAGGTCGCGAAGACCTGCTGGAAGTCCTCGGCGGCCAGCTGGCCGGTGGTGAAGGCGCGGACCGCGTCCGCGAGGGACGGGGGCGACGGCTCCGGGTAGAGCGGTGGCTGCTGGCCGTAACCGCCGACACCGCCGGGCATCTGCTGCTGCGGCGGGACGTACCCCTGCTGTGCACCTGCGCTCTGGTCGTAGCCGTACATGCCGCAAAGAGTACTGAGTCACAGATGACCCAATCGGGGTTGCTTCTTATTACCGACGGGTAGCATCATCGTTGAGTAGCTACTTGCTGGTATTTCTCTCTTCCTGTTTACGGAGCCGTCGCCATGGGGCACTACAAGTCGAATCTCCGCGACATCGAGTTCAACCTCTTCGAGGTGCTCGGCCGCGACAAGCTGTACGGCAGCGGCCCGTTCGAGGAGATGGACACCGAGACCGCGAAGAGCATCCTCGAGGAGCTGACGCGCCTCGCGGAGAACGAGCTGGCGGAGTCCTTCGCGGACGCCGACCGCAACCCGCCGGTCTTCGACCCGGAGACGAACACCGCTCCGGTCCCGGCGACCTTCAAGAAGAGCTACAAGGCGTTCATGGAGTCGGAGTACTGGCGGCTCGGTCTGCCCGAGGAGATCGGCGGCACGACCGCCCCGCCGTCCCTGATCTGGGCGTACGCGGAACTGATCCTCGGCGCGAACCCGGCCGTGTGGATGTACTCCTCCGGCCCGGCCTTCGCGGGCATCCTCTTCGACGAGGGCACCGAGGAGCAGAAGAAGATCGCGCAGATCGCGGTCGAGCGGACCTGGGGCTCCACCATGGTGCTCACCGAGCCGGACGCCGGTTCGGACGTCGGCGCCGGGCGCACCAAGGCGGTCCAGCAGGAGGACGGCACCTGGCACATCGAGGGCGTGAAGCGGTTCATCACGTCCGGTGAGCACGACATGGAGGAGAACATCCTTCACTACGTGCTCGCGCGGCCGGAGGGCGCCGGCCCCGGCACCAAGGGCCTCTCCCTCTTCCTCGTCCCGAAGTACCTGTTCGACTTCGAGACCGGCGAGCTGGGCGAGCGCAACGGCGTCTACGCCACGAACGTCGAGCACAAGATGGGCCTGAAGGCTTCCAACACCTGCGAGATGACGTTCGGCGACCAGCACCCCGCCAAGGGCTGGCTGATCGGCGACAAGCACGACGGCATCCGTCAGATGTTCCGCATCATCGAGTTCGCGCGGATGATGGTCGGCACGAAGGCCATCTCCACGCTGTCGACGGGCTACCTCAACGCGCTGGAGTACGCCAAGGAGCGCGTCCAGGGTCCCGACCTGGCGAACTTCATGGACAAGGCCGCGCCGAAGGTCACCATCACCCACCACCCGGACGTGCGCCGCTCGCTGATCACGCAGAAGGCGTACGCGGAGGGCATGCGCGCCCTCGTCCTCTACACCGCCTCCATCCAGGACGCGATCGCGGTCAAGGAGGCGGGCGGCGAGGACACCTCCACCGAGCACGCGCTCAACGACCTGCTCCTGCCGATCGTCAAGGGCTACGGCTCCGAGAAGGGCTACGAGCAGCTCGCCCAGTCGCTCCAGACGTTCGGCGGCTCCGGCTTCCTGCAGGAGTACCCGATCGAGCAGTACATCCGCGACGCCAAGATCGACACCCTGTACGAGGGCACCACCGCGATCCAGGGCCAGGACTTCTTCTTCCGGAAGATCGTCCGCAACCAGGGCGCGGCGCTGAACTCCCTCGCCGAGGACATCAAGAAGTTCCTGGCGCTCGGCACGGGCGGCGAGGAGCTGGCGGGTGCCCGCGAGCACCTCGCCAAGGCGGCCGTCGAGCTGGAGGCCATCGTCGGCCTGATGCTGACCGACCTCGCGTCGACCGAGCAGGACGTCAAGAACATCTACAAGGTGGGCCTGAACACCACGCGCCTGCTGCTCGCCTCCGGTGACGTCATCGTCGGCTACCTGCTGCTGAAGGGCGCCGCGATCGCCGCCGAGAAGCTCCAGACGGCGTCAGCAAAGGCTGTGTCTTCCAAGGATGTGGCGTTCTACACCGGCAAGATCGCGGCGGCGAAGTTCTTCGCGGCCAACGTCCTGCCCGGCGTCACCCTGGCCCGCAAGGTGGCCTCGGACGTCGACCTGGAGCTGATGGAGCTGGACGAGGCCGCGTTCTAGCCCGTTCCCGTCGGATCCGGTCAACGGACACGGACCCCACACAGCCCTCACGAGGGCCCGCTCCCGGTGAGAGGGAGCGGGCCCTCGTACGTCGTTAAGGTGAACCCCATGAGCGAACCCTCCCGCTTCGACCGCGGCCACACCGACGACCTCATGTCCTTCCTGACGGCGAGCCCGTCGCCGTACCACGCGGTGGCGAACGCCGCCGAGCGGCTGGAGAAGGCCGGCTTCCGGCAGGTCTCGGAGACGGACGCCTGGGACGGGACGAGCGGCGGCAAGTACGTGCTGCGCGGCGGTGCGATCGTGGCCTGGTACGTCCCCGAGGGCGTCGCGCCGCACACCCCCTTCCGGATCGTCGGCGCCCACACCGACTCGCCCAACCTGCGGGTCAAGCCGCTGCCCGACACCGGGGCGCACGGCTGGCGGCAGGTGGCCGTGGAGATCTACGGCGGGCCGCTGCTGAACTCCTGGCTCGACCGCGACCTGGGCCTGGCGGGCCGGCTGACGCTGCGGGACGGTTCGACGCGCCTGGTGAACATCGGCCGGCCGCTGCTGCGGGTCCCGCAGCTCGCCATCCACCTCGACCGCGCGGTCAACACCGAGGGCCTCAAGCTCGACAAGCAGCGGCACCTCCAGCCCATCTGGGGTCTGGGCGACGACGTGCGCGACGGCGACCTGATCGCCTTCCTGGAGGAGGAGTCGGCGCTTCCGGCGGGCGAGGTGACCGGCTGGGACCTGATGGTGCACTCCGTGGAGCCGCCGGCCTACCTGGGCCGCGACGAGGACCTCCTGGCCGGCCCGCGCATGGACAACCTGCTGTCCGTGCACGCCGGTACGGCGGCGCTGACGGCCGTGGCGGCCGTGGCGGACCTGCCGTACATCCCCGTACTCGCCGCCTTCGACCACGAGGAGAACGGCTCGCAGTCCGACACGGGCGCGGACGGCCCGCTGCTGGGCAGCGTGCTGGAGCGTTCGGTGTTCGCGCGCGGAGGGTCGTACGAGGACCGGGCCCGCGCCTTCGCCGGCACCGTCTGCCTGTCCTCCGACACGGGTCACGCGGTCCACCCCAACTACGCGGAGCGGCACGACCCGACGCACCACCCGCGTGTCAACGGCGGCCCCATCCTCAAGGTCAACGTCAACAACCGCTACGCGACGGACGGTTCGGGCCGCGCGGTGTTCGCCGCCGCCTGCGAGAAGGCGAACGTCCCCTTCCAGTCCTTCGTCTCCAACAACTCCATGCCGTGCGGCACGACCATCGGCCCGATCACCGCGGCCCGGCACGGCATCCGGACCGTCGACATCGGTGTCGCGATCCTGTCGATGCACAGCGCACGGGAGTTGTGCGGCGTGGACGACCCGCACCTGCTGGCGAACGCGCTGGTGGCGTTCCTGGAGGGGTAGAACGGCCGGTGGCCGCATGGGTGTTGGCCGCATGGGTGTTGGCCGCATGGGTGTCGGGTGCGGGGGTACTCGGTGTCGCGGACCGGAACGACCGGACCGGACAGGGAGGCGACACTCATGGGCCTCGGCGGGTGCATCATCCTCATCGCCGTGGGAGCCATCCTCACGTTCGCGACCGACTGGCAGATGGAGGGGGTCAACCTCGACCTGGTCGGGATCATCCTGATGCTCGTCGGGCTGATCGGCGTGGCGACGTTCAGCGGTATCGCCAAGCGCAGGCGGGTGGTCGTACCGCCGCCGACGACGACCGTCATCGAGGAGGAACGGCACCATCACCACCGGGACGGCTATTCCGACGGATACGGCGTATGAGCCGTAGTCACAGGGCAAACACAGACAACCGTGAGCACTCCGTTACTCGGGGCGACTTGTCGGGTTGTGTGGATATCGTGAAGACTCTGGAGCCCTGAGGGCGACGCAGTTTCACGACGGGGGGCTCTGCCGTGCGCGACGGAGCGGTGATATCGGACGGTTTCACCGCGAGCGCGGGCGGCCCGCGGGCACGACGTGCGCGGCGCCATGCCGCCCGCCGCGCCCACGCCGCCCGGGAGGAACCGTCCGAAAGACCCCGCCTCGCGGTGCTGATCCCGGCCCACAACGAGCAGGACCGCATCGCCGCCGCCATCGACGGCCTCTGGGACCAGACCCGGCGGCCCGACCTCATCGTGGTGGTCGCCGACAACTGCACCGACGACACCGCCGCCGTCGCCGCCGCCCACGGCGCGCAGGTCTTCCACACCCAGGGCAACACCCACAAGAAGGCCGGCGCGCTCAACCAGGCCATCGCCTGGATACTGCCCCACCTCGACGACCGCGACCTGCTGCTGGTGCAGGACGCGGACACCGTCCTGAACCCCTCGTTCACCGAGACCGCCCTCGCCACCTTCAACCGCAAGGTCGGCGCCGTCGGCGGCGTCTTCTACGGCGAGGCGGGCGGTGGACTCCTCGGCCTGCTCCAGCGCATGGAGTTCCAGCGCTACGCCTGGGAGCTGGAACGCAACGGCGGCAGGGCCCAGGTGCTCACCGGCACCGGAACCGTGTTCCGGGCCCGGGTGCTGCGCGAGGTGCGCGCCGCCCGCCGCTCCGGCCTGATCGGCGGCGGCACCGGCTACTACAGTCTGGCCTCGCTCACCGAGGACGACGAGATGACCAAGGCGGTCAAGACCCTCGGCTACCGGGCCATGTCACCGGCGGGCTGCGCGGTCACCACCGAGGTCATGCCCACCCTGCCCAAGCTGTGGCACCAGCGGCTGCGCTGGCAGCGCGGCGCCCTGGAGAACCTCCGCGACTACGGCTGGACCCGGGTCACCGCCCGCTACTTCATGCAGCAGTTCCTGATGGGCTTCGGCGCGCTGTCCTTCCTCGTCTACCTGACCTTCATGATCATGTCCACGGCGGTCTACGGCCTGCCCGGCCTGTCCCCGTTCTGGACCGCGATCGGCCTGATCTTCGTGGTCGAGAAGACCGTCTCCGTACGCCGCGCCGGACCCCTGGCCGTCCTGGTGGCCGCGCTGATGATCCCGGAGATGCTCTACGACCTGTTCCAGCACGCCGTCTACTTCTCCTCGCTGTGGGGCCTGCTGCGCCGCAGCGAGGAGAAGTGGGTGGCCACCTGAGCCCGCCCCCCACGCCTTCGCACCAACGCCCATAGGAGAACGACGATGTACGGAAGAGTGATCGGCGCCGGCACCACCGGCGCCGGAGGCGCCACGCTGGCCGCCACCGGGATGTGGATGAACAGCATGGCGCTGATGGTGGCCGCCACCACGCTGGTGGCGGCCGGGGTGGCCCTGTTCAAACTGGCACCACGCCCGCGCCGCCGCTGAGCCGTCAGGCGTCCTGTGCCGTCTCCTGGTCGTCCATCCCGGCCAGGACCAGCGGCAGCCGGTCCGCCCCGCCCTCGGTGAGGCGGACCGGGACGCCCCAGTCCTGCTGGTGGACGTGGCAGGCGGGATATTCGTTCGCCGGGTCGTCGTCGCAGGAGGCGGCCATCGCGGAGACGTGCAGGACGCCCTCCGTGACGGCCGGGTTCAGTTCCAGGGCACGGGAGAGATCGGTTCCCGCGCCCTCCCCGGCGAGCAGCAGCTCCGGTGGGGTCGAGGAAACGAGCAGCCGGGTGGACGGGCCGTAGCGGGTGTCGAGCTTCTGGCCTGCCGGGGCCTGGAAGATGACGTCCAGCTGGAGTCCGCCGGGGGCGACTTCGGAGGCCGCGCGCTGGGTGCGATGGGCGACCGCCTCGACCCGTACGGCCTCCGCGGGCAGCCGCAGCCGGGTCAGCCGGTGCCGGGCGGACTCGACGACCACGATGTCGTCCCCGACGAGCACCGCGTCGCTCGGCTCCCGCAAGTCCGTGGCCAGCGTGGTCACTTCGCCCGTCGCCGGGTCGTAGCGGCGCAGCGCGTGGTTGTACGTGTCGCTCACCGCAACCGAGCCGTCGGGCAGCGCGGTGACACCCAACGGGTGCTGCAACAAGGCCTGTGCGGCCTCTCCGTCGCGGTGCCCGAAGTCGAACAGTCCGGTGCCGACGGCGGTGTGCACGGCTCCGTCGAGGTCCACCCAGCGCAGCGCGCTCGTCTCGGAGTCGGCGAGCCACAGCCGGTCCTCGGTGGCGGCGAGCCCGGACGGCTGCGCGAACCAGGCCTCGGTGTCGGGCCCGTCCACCAGTCCCTCGTTCGTCGTACCGGCCGCGACCTCGACCGTCGCGTCGGCCGGGTCGTACGCCCACAGCTGGTGCACACCGGCCATGGCGATCCAGACGCGCCCGTTGAACACGGCCACGTCCCACGGCGAGGACAGGTCCACCTCCCGCGCCGGCCCGGAGGTCGGCGAACCCTGCCACCACTGCCGGCCCGTCCCCGCGAGAGTCGTGACCTCACCGGTCGCCAGATCCAGGCGGCGCAGCGCGTGATTCACGGTGTCCGCGACGACGACCGAGTCCGCGTCGAGCAGTGCGAGCCCCTGCGGCTCATTAAATCCGGCTGCCTCGGCCGTCCCGTCCACCAAGCCCCGCGCACCGGATCCGATACGCCGTACGACCGACTCCCCATCCGCCTCCAGCTCCACCAGCTGATGCCGGGTGGTGTCGCTGACCAGCAGGTTCCCGTTCGGCAGGGCGAGCGCCTTGCCGGGGAAGCGGAGCACCGTGGGCTGCGGCTCCGGTGCCACATACGGCCCGTCCCCGCGCCGCAGGGTCCCCTTCGCCGCATGCTCGGCCTCCAGCTCCTCCACCAGCCGGGCGATCGCGTGCGCATGCCCCTCACCGGCGTGCTGCGCGACGACGTACCCCTCGGGGTCGATCACCACGAGCGTCGGCCAGGCCCGCACCGCGTACTGCTTCCAGGTGGCGAGCTCGGGGTCGTCCAGCACCGGATGCTCGACCCCGTACCGCTCGACGGCGTCGACCACCGCCTGGTGCTCCGCCTCGTGCACGAACTTCGGCGAGTGCACCCCGATGATCACCACTGTGTCCCGGTGCTTCTCCTCCAGCTCCCGCAGCTCGTCCAGGACGTGCAGACAGTTCACGCAACAAAATGTCCAAAAATCAACAATTACGATGCGGCCTCGGAGATCAGTGAGGCCGAGCTGTCCACCGACTGTGTTGATCCAGCCACCCTTACCTGTCAGTTCTGGGGCCCGGACACGTGCTCGCTTTGCCATGGTTCAAGCCAACCACACCCCCCTGAGCCCTATTCCGCCCGACCTTCCCCGGCCCAGATGATCCCCAGTCGTCTTTCCGGATCGAACCGCCGCCCCCGTCCCTCGGCCCGCGCGACCGAGACCCGCTCGATGGCGGCGGACAAAAGTCCCCGCCTGGTTCCCACATCGCTTCGCCTCCACAGAGCCGTCAGATCTGCGCGGTCGAACGGAACATCCTGGTCAGCCATCGCCTTGCGCGTCGGATGCCCTGCGGGGAGGGATGAGATCCTGTCGATGAAGGCTTCCACCACCGCCCTCTCGACAGGCGCCGCAAGCGCCCGCGCGCCAGGACAGGTGTGCCCCAGCCGCACGCCCTGACAGACGTACGACTCGCCGTTCATGCTCATGCGCATTCCGCATCCGTCGATTCCGCAGTAGAGAAGTCCTGTCAGCAGGTGCGCTGACGCCCGGACGGGGTACTTCTCACCATTGCCCCTGAGCCGGGTCCTGGACTCCAGAGCGGCAATGATCTGCTTCCGCTCCTCAACGGTGACGATTCCCTCACCCACGACTACCGGACTTCCGGTCGCCGAGTCCTGGTAGGGCTTCACCACCCCGGTGTATTTGCGACGGCCGCGCTCCTCGTCCCATACGGTCTCGGTCTCCGGAAGCAAACCCGCGAATGCCGGCGCCTTGAGTAGCTGGGACAGTGAGCCCACTTGCCAGAGCCCGCCCCGGGGTGAAGGAACCCCGTTTTCGTTGAGCAGCCTCGCGATCCTTACGAGAGGGCTGCCCGCGAGTGCCTCGTCCGCGATCAGACGCGCGTACACAGAAGTCTCCGCATCCGGGGTCAGTCGCCCTGAATCAGGGTCGACGCACAGTCCGTAGGGGGGCGACCCTCCGATCCACTTCCCCCGGCTGCGCAAGTACTGCTTGGCATGGCGGATGCGCTCCCCCTGGGTCTCCGACTCGACACGAGCCCACTCCGACAGGGACGCAATGGCGAGCCTGGCCCCCGGAGAACGCGAGTCCAACTCGTCCATGACGGAAACGAGACGGCCGCCGACATTGTCGAACTCGTCCAGCAGAGGACCGACCTCAGCGATGCCCTTGCGGCTGAGCCTGTCCATCTTCCACACGATCAGCGTTCGCACCGCACCCGACGTGACAGCCGCTCTCGCGGCATCGAAGCCCTCTCGGCTCACCTCCTTGTAGCCGGACCGCCCTCGGTCGGCATGCACTTTGCGGACCAGTAAGCCATGCGAGCCGGCCCAGGCCCGGCAGTCGGCCTCCTGCCGCTCAATCGCCGTCTTGCCGTCCCGATCCAGCGAGAGCCTCAGATAGAGGTCGGCATATTCGACACATGCATCGTGTTGCTGCAAGTCCCCTCCCAGAGTTGATCACTCTGTGAACGAACAGCAGAGTCGAAGGTAATGAACTCACCCCAACGCGTGACCCGTCGTGGCATCCACATGGTCCGGGACCTCGTCGTGGCAATCGCCGACCGTGAGGGTGCCGGTGGGCTCGAACATCAGGATCGACGCGCCTGCCGGGGCGATCGGCTTGTGTTCCGTGCCGCGCGGGACGGTGAAGACCGAGCCCTTGGGGAGTACGACGTTGCGCTCGCCGCCGGCCTCCCGCAGGGCGATCGTCAACTCGCCCTCCAGGACCAGGAAGAACTCGTCCGTGTGGTCGTGGACGTGCCAGACGTACTGGCCTTCGACCTTGGCGATGCGCACGTCGTAGTCGTTGACGGCGGTGACGATGCGGGGGCTCCAGAGGTCGGTGAAGGAGGCAAGGGCAGTGGAGAGGGAGACGGGGTCGGCGGTGCTGCTCGGGGCGGGGTCGGCGGTGCTGGTCGGGGCCGATGGACCGCCGCCGGCAGCGCGGCCGCGCTCGATCTCGGGCTGCACATCGTGCGGCGCGATCAGGGCGCCGAGATCGCCAATGCCGTCAGTCGACGGCTGGTCTTCGCCGCGCACCGCGACGGCGGGCAGCGCCAGTTCGTAGAGCGGCCGCTGCCCGACGTACCCGACGAGTCCCTCGGGCCGCTGCTGGCCCGGGCGCAGGAGCGGCTCGGCGAACCGCTCACCGTCGTGGACCTCGCGGCGCGGGCGGCCGTCAGCCCGGCCACGCTCCACCGGCGTTTCCGGGCGCAGCTCGGCACGACCCCCCTCGCGTGGCTCACCGGAGAACGGGTCGCACTCGCCTGCCGGCTCATCGAGCACGGGGAGGAACGGCTGGACGTGGTGGCGATGCGCAGCGGTCTGGGGACCGCGGCGAACCTGCGGGCGCGGTTGCGGCGCGAGACCGGACTGAGCCCGTCGGCGTACCGACGGCGTTTCGGACCGCCCGCCGGGGAAGCGGTAAGCGCATGAGATTCCTCGTACGCGACCGGCTGCTCGGCTTCGGCGACGACTACTGGATCGAGGACGACCGCGGCAACAAGGTGTTCCTCGTCGACGGCAAGGCGATGCGGCTGCGCGACACCTTCGAGCTGAAGGACACGCGTGGACGCGTCCTGATCGACATCCATCGGAAGATGTTCGCGCTGCGGGACACGATGGTGATCGAACGGGACGGCGAGCCGCTCGCGACGATCAGGCGCAAGCGGCTGTCGCTGCTGCGCAACCACTACCGGGTGTCGCTCGTGGACGGCACGGAGCTGGACGTCAGCGGCAAGATCCTCGACCGCGAGTTCGCCGTCGAGTACGAGGGGGAACTGCTGGCCGTAGTCTCCCGGCGGTGGCTGCACGTGCGGGAGACGTACGGCGTCGACGTCGTACGGGAGGACGCGGACCCGGCACTGCTGATCGCGGTGGGGGTGTGCGTGATCCATCTGGCGGAGAAGGAGCGGGGGGACGACTGAGGCCGGGCCACTGAGGCCGGGCCACTGAGGCCGAGGGGGCGGGGCTGCCCACCCGCCCGGGGTTCAGCGGCGGGGCGTCGCCAGCCCCAGCACCCGGTCCTTCAACGCGGGGAACTGCTCCCGGGTCGTGGCGACCCGGGCGGGGTCGAACTCCACCGTGAGGACCTCCTCGTCGGGGCCGGCCTCCGCGAGCACCTCGCCCCACGGATCGACCACGATCGAGTGACCCGCCTGAGGAACTCGGGCGTGCGTCCCGGCCGTTCCACACGCGAGCACGAACGCCTGGTTCTCCACCGCCCGCGCCTGAGCCAGCAGCGTCCAGTGCGACCGGCGGCGTGCCGGCCAGCCGGCCGGAAGCAGGAGAACCTCGGCACCGGCGTCGACGAGGCCGCGGAAGAGTTCGGGGAAACGGAGGTCGTAGCAGGTGGCCAGACCGACGGTCGTCTCGGGCAGCCGCGCCGTGACCAGTTCCGTACCCGCGCCCATGAGCACGGCCTCGCCCTTGTCGAAGCCGAAGCGGTGGACCTTGCGGTAGGCGGCGGCCAGGTCGCCGGAGGGGGAGAAGAGGAGCGAGGTGTTGTACAGCGGCCCGTCCGGGTCCCGCTCCGGAATCGAACCCGCGTGCAGCCACACGCCCGCATCGCTCGCGGCCTTCGCCATCACCTCGTAGGTCGGCCCCTCGAGCGGCTCCGCCTCGCTGCCGAACCGCTCGTAGGCGAAGGCGCCCGTGGTCCACAGTTCAGGCAGCATCACCAGGTCTGCGGCATCGGCCTGATCCCGTACCAGGGAGGCCACCCGCGCTCGACGCGATTCGACCGATTCATCATCGTCCACGGCGATCTGGATCAAAGAGGCGCGCACACTACCACCGTCCTGGCATTCGAGTCGTCCACACGGGCCTACGATCGTCACACCAAAGGCCTGCCGGGGTGCCTCACAGCAGCGTAACTTAGCGTTCCAAGACACCCGCCGACAGCCACGTCCCGCTGGCAACGCTGCCACAAACCGCCCGTGTACCGACCGCCGAGGGGTCCCGTTCCGTGAGTCTGCATCCCACCCTCCAGCCCTACGCCGACGCCTGGACCCACTCCATCGAAGCGATATCCGAGCTGGTGCAGCCGCTTGTGGAGGGCGAGTGGAACCGGCGGACCCCCTGCCCGGGCTGGTCCATCCGCGACATCGTCTCCCACGTCATCGGCCTGGACAACGAAATGCTGGGCGACCCGCGCCCCATCCACACCCTCCCGCGCGACCTGTTCCACGTCACCAACGAACACCAGCGCTACATGGAGATGCAGGTCGACGTCCGCCGCCACCACACGGCGCCGGAGATGACGTCGGAGCTGGAGTACACGGTCATCCGCCGCAACCGCCAGCTGCGCAACGAGTCCCGCGACCCCGGCACGAAGGTACGCGGCCACCTCAGCACCGAGATCACCCTCGAAGAGTCCATGCGTACCCACGCGTTCAACGTCTGGGCGCACGAACAGGACCTGCGGACCGCCCTCGGCCGCCCCGGAAACCTGGACTCCCCCGGCGCGCACATCGCCCGCGACGTCCTGCTCGCCGAACTCCCCCAGGTCGTGGCCGACAAGGCCAAGGCACCCCGCAGTTCGGCGGTCGTCTTCGACGTCCACGGTCCCATCGAGTTCCTGCGCACGATCCGTGTCGACATCCAGGGCCGCGGCACCCTGGAAACGGCCCCCGCCCTCGGCCCCGCCGCCACTCTCACCCTCGACTGGGAGACCTACGTCCGCCTGGCCTGCGGCCGCGTGACACCGGAGGCGGTGTCGGACCGGGTGAAGGCGGAGGGGGATCCGGAGCTCACGGAGGCGATCCTGCGGAACTTCAAGGTGACCAAGTAGTCGTTGGGCCGCGGGCATGCGTGCCGCCTGGGGCGGCACCCGTCCCGCGGAAGGGCGGCACCCCGTAAGCGCCGGGCTGCGAAACCCACCCGCCCGCACCGGCACAGGGCACCGCCACGCCCGACACGCCCGTCACGCCCGTCACGCCCATCACGCCCATCACGCAGGGACGTGCACCGTCTCCACCCGACTGGCGACCAACCGCTCCCGCTCCCGCCTCGCCGCCCTCTTCCGCAGCCGCAGAATCTGGCTGACCCCGAGCGCCTGAAGAACGAACACCGTGGAGAAGGCAACGGTGTAGTCGTCCCCCGTGGCATCCAGCAGCACGCCCACCGCGAACAGCGTCGTCATCGAGGCGACGAAACCCCCCATGTTCGTGATCCCGGACGCGGTCCCCTGCCGCTCCGGCGGATTCGCCGGCCGCGCGAAGTCGAAGCCGAGCATCGACGCCGGCCCACACGCCCCGAGCACCACGCACAGCACAATCAGCAGCCACATCGGCGCATGCGCAGCGGGCCACGCGAGCGTCACCGCCCAGAGCACAGCCGTAGCCCCCACGGTCCCCAGCGCCAACGGCAGCCGGGCCTCGTGATGCCGGGCGACGATCTGGCCGTACACCAGGCCGATCACCATGTTGGACAGCACGACCAGGGTGAGCAGCTCCCCGGCGGTGGCCCGGGTGAGCCCCTGTGCCTCGACCAGGAACGGCAGCCCCCACAGCAGCAGGAACACCATCGCCGGGAACTGGGTGGTGAAGTGCACCCACAGCCCCAGCCGCGTCCCCGGCTCCCGCCAGGACGCAGCGATCTGGCGGCGGACGTAGGCCGCACCCTGGTGCGGGAACGGCTCCGGCTCGCACCCCTCGGGGTGGTCCTTCAGGAACAGCAGCAGCAGGACGAGCACCACGACACCGGCGAGCGCGCTGCCCGCGAACGCCGCCGTCCATCCGATGCCGTGCAGCAGCCGGGCCAGCACCAGCGTCGACACCAGGTTGCCCGCCATGCCGGCCAGACCTGCGAGCTGCGCGACCAGCGGGCCGCGCCGCGCCGGGAACCAGCGCGTGCCGAGCCGCAGCACGCTGATGAACGTCATCGCGTCACCGCACCCGAGCAGCGCCCGCGACGCGAGCGCCGTGCCGTACGACGGTGAGAACGCGAAGCCCAGCTGTCCGGCCGTGAACAGCACGACCCCGATGGTCAGCACCTTCTTGGTGCCGAGCCGGTCCACCAGCAGCCCCACGGGTATCTGCATGCCCGCGTACACCAGGAGTTGGAGGATGGAGAAGGTGGAGAGCGCGGAGGCGCCCACGTGGAAGCGGTCGGCCGCGTCCAGGCCGGCCACGCCCAGGGACGTACGGAAGATGACGGCGACGAAGTAGACCGCGACGCCGATGGACCAGACGGCGATGGCACGTCGGCCGCCCGGCGGATCTCCGGGGAGTGCGATCGCGGTCCTGGAGCTGCTGCTCATCGGACCTCACCCCGGGCCAGGTGGGAGAACCAGCTGACGTGCCGGTGGACGACGGCGACGGCCGCGTCCGCGTCCCCGGAGCGCAGCGCAGCGAGGATCTCCTCGTGCTCGGCGAGGGTCTTGGCGATCCGGTCGGGGTGAGAGTGCATCACGGCGACGCCCATCCGCAGCTGGCGGTCGCGGAGCTGGTCGTAGAGGCGGGAGAGGATCTCGTTGCCGCCGCTGCGGACGATCTCGGCGTGGAAACAGCGGTCGGTGACGGCGGCGGCGGCCAGGTCACCGGCGGCGGCCTCGGCCTTCTGCTGGGCCAGCAGCTCCTCGAGCCGTTCGACGAGGCCGGCCGGCGCGGGCACCGCCTTGCGTGCCGCGTGCTCCTCGACCAGCTGCCTGGTCTCCACGACGTCGGCGATCTCCTGCGCGGAGACGGGCAGGACGAGGGCGCCCTTCTTCGGGTAGAGCTTGATCAGGCCCTCGACCTCCAGCCGCAGCAGCGCCTCGCGCACCGGTGTGCGCGAGACCCCGACGGCCTCGGCGAGCTCGCCCTCCGTGAGCAGGGTCCCGCCCTCGTAACGGCGCTCCAGTACGCCCTGCTTGACATGGGTGTAGACGCGGTCGGTGGCGGGAGGTTGCTTCACGGCCAGGCTCATGCCTACAGGATAGATACAACACGTACGCAAGAGTTGCTCGTTTCACCATGCGGACGCCGGCCGGCGCGTCCTTCACTCCATCGAGAAGTCCCCCCAGCAACAGCACAACTATGTGTGCTACTTACGTGTCACACACTTGCGGCCCCACCCACTTTTCCCCTGCAACTCGGCCGCATGTCAGGGCCATTCAACGTATTCGGGGTACCTCACTTGATAAAGGGCATTCAGGGCATCCGCTTCCGTCGTGCCGCCGCCGTCGCCGTCACCACCGGCGCCGTGCTGGCCACCGGAGCCCTCACCGCGGCACCCGCGCAGGCGGTCACCACGCCCTCGATCGTGGCCAAGACCGGCTACGTGATGAACAACGCGAACGGCGCGAAGCTCTACGGCAAGGGCATGGACACCAAGCTGTCCACCGGCTCCACCACGAAGATCATGACCGCGAAGGTCGTGCTCGCACAGACCAACCTCAACCTGGACGCCAAGGTCACCATCCAGAAGGCGTACAGCGACTACATCGTTTCGAAGGGCGCCTCGTCCGCCCACCTGATCGTCGGCGACAAGGTCACCGTCCGCCAGCTGCTGTACGGGCTGATGCTGCCGTCCGGTTGCGACGCCGCGTACGCGCTGGCCGACAAGTACGGCAGCGGCTCGACGCGGGCCGCGCGCGTGAAGTCGTTCATCGGCAAGATGAACACCACCGCGAAGAGCCTCGGCCTGACGAACACACACTTCGACTCGTTCGACGGCATCGGCAACGGCGCCAACTACTCGACGGCGAAGGACCTGACGAAGCTCGCCAGCAGCGCGATGAAGAACTCCACGTTCCGTACGGTCGTCAAGACCAAGAAGTACACGGCGAAGACGGTCACCAAGACCGGCAGCACCCGCACCATGTCGGCGTGGACCAACACGAACACGCTGCTCAGCAGCTACAGCGGCGCCATCGGCGTGAAGACCGGCTCCGGCACCGAGGCGAAGTACTGCCTCGTCTTCGCCGCGACCCGCAACGGCAAGACCGTCATCGGCACGGTTCTCGCCGACACGAACGCGACGCAGCGCGCCACGGACGCGACGAAGCTCCTCAACTACGGCTTCGCGAAGCTCGGCTGACACGCTCGGCGTGATCGTGAAGGGGACCTCCCGCGAAAGCGGCAGGTCCCCTTCACTGCTTTCCCGTTCGATTCACTCGCAATGATGAACATCATTGCGCTGACTGGCATATTCGATTTTCTCCGCCCTACGTTCCGCAGCGGAGGTGGTTCACATGAACGAACCCAGCAAGCGGCCCGACGCGGGCGAACAACACCAGACGGAAGCCACTGGTTCCCGGCGGTGGACGTCTGCAAGAAGTTGGGGTACACGACGCCCCGGAAGGCGCTCCTCGACCATGTACCAGAGGAGCATCGAGAAAGTCTTGAGACAGTGACTGGAAGTTACGGTCTCAGCATTCCCGCAGGTAGGGAGTGGCGACGAGACTTGCAACTTCTCGATCTCCAAGGCCTGATCCTCCTCGTCAACGGCTGCACCAAGCCCGCCTGCGCCCCCTTCAAACAGTGGAGGGGTCCTACACGCTCGACAAGGCCGAGGTGCAGCCCGCCGAGCCGGGCGCTCCCATCGCGTACGCCATGCCGGAGCAGGTTGCCGAGGCCATCGTCCGGCTCGAAGAGCGCAACCTTCAGGCGGACGAACAACTCGCTGTCGCTCAGCACGAATCGCTCGCCTTGCAGCGGAGCACGGTGGAAATGCAGCAGACCATGGTCGAGATGCAGCGGACCATGGTGGAAATGCAGCGCGAAACCCTCGCAGCGCAGCAAACCATCGCCCTGGCCATGGAGCGCATCGCGAACCGGCTCGACGTCCTGGGCCTCGACCGTCCGGCGCCCACCACCGACTTCTCCGCGAACCCGACCACGGAGTCCGTACTGGCCGACTGGCGACAGCGGCTGTCCGTGACGTCGGACGTCTGGGCGGTGGCGGTGGTGATCGTCCCGGTCCTGCTCGAGAAGGGTGAGCTGCGTCAGCCGCTCGACTCCATCGCGGCCCGTACGGGGCTCTCGGTGCACCGGGTCAACGAATGCCTGCGCATGCTGCGCAAGCACGCCTGCATCCAATCCCAGGGCGGCAGCGGGGATGGGACGCCGATCTACGTGCTCAACCGTCCCTGACCCGGACTACGAAGAGAGAGGGGTCGGTCGCAAGACGAAGTTGCGGCCGGCCCCTCTGCCTTGACCCTATCCAGTCGCGGCGGCCCTCACGCCCAGGTAATCAACTTCTTGGGCTGCTCGAGGATCGCCGCCACATCCGCCAGCACCTTGGAGCCGAGCTCTCCGTCCACCAGCCGGTGGTCGAAGCTCAGCGCCAGCGTGGTGACCTGACGGGGCTTCACCTTGCCCTTGTGGACCCATGGCTGGAGCTTGATCGCACCGACGGCGAGGATCGCGGACTCGCCCGGGTTGAGGATCGGCGTGCCCGTGTCGACGCCGAAGACACCGACGTTGGTGATGGTCACCGTCCCGCCCTGCATCGCCGCCGGCGAGGTCCTGCCCTCGCGCGCCGTCGACACCAGCTCGCCCAGCGCCTCGGCCAGCTGCGGCAGCGTCTTGGCGTGCGCGTCCTTGATGTTCGGCACGATCAGACCGCGCGGGGTCGCGGCCGCGATGCCCAGGTTGACGTAGTGCTTCTGGACGATCTCCTGGTTGGCCTCGTCCCAGGAGGCGTTGACGTCCGGGTTGCGCCTGATGGCCACCAGCAGGGCCTTGGCGATCAGCAGGAGCGGGTTCACCCGCAGACCCTGCATCTCCTTGTCCTGCTTCAGCTCCTCGACGAGCTTCAGCGTGCGGGTCACGTCGACCGTCACGAACTCCGTGACGTGCGGCGCGGTGAACGCCGAGCCGATCATGGCCTGGGCGATGGCCTTGCGGACACCCTTGACCGGGATACGGGTCTCGCGGGCACCGTCGTACGTCGCGACCGGCGCCGGAACCTGAACCACAGCCGCCGGAGCCGCCGGAGCCACGGGCTCGGGGGCGGTGACGGGGGCGGTAGCGGGGGCCGGCTGGGCGGGAGCCGCCGCCGCGTACACGTCCTCACGCGTGATGATGCCGTCCGGGCCGGACGGAACCACCCGCGCCAGGTCCACTCCCAGGTCCTTCGCCAGCTTGCGCACCGGAGGCTTCGCCAGCGGACGCTGCTCGACGGTGGCGGCCGGGCTGCCATGGCCGTTCAGTTCGCTCTGGACCGCCGCCGAGGCCTCCTGGACCGGGGCCTCCGGGGCCTCCAGGCCCTTGCGGGGGCGGCGCTTGGTGGAGGACTCGGCCACGCCGTAGCCGACGAGGACCGGCTGGCGGCCCTGGGGCTTCGGCTCCTCCTGCTGCGGCTCGGCGGGAGGAGCGGCCGGGGCCTCGGCGGGCGGCGCCCCGCCCGCCACGTCCACCGCGATGATCGGCGTGCCCACGTCCACCGTGGTGCCCTCGGGAAAGCGCAGCTCGCGGACCACTCCGTCGTAGGGAATGGGGAGTTCGACGGCCGCCTTGGCGGTCTCGACCTCGCACACCACCTGGCCGTCCGTCACCGTGTCGCCGGGCTGGACATACCACTTGAGGATCTCGGCCTCGGTGAGTCCCTCGCCCACGTCGGGCATCTTGAACTCGCGTACGGACGCTTCGGTCATCGTCGTCACGACCCTCTCCTCAGTACGCCAGGGCACGGTCGACGGCGTCGAGTACCCGGTCCAGGCCCGGCAGGTACTCCTCCTCCAGGCGCGCCGGCGGATACGGGGCGTGGTAGCCGCCGACCCTGAGCACCGGGGCCTCCAGGTGGTAGAAGCAGCGCTCCGTGATCCGGGCGGCGATCTCCGCGCCCGAGCCGAAGAACACCGGCGCCTCGTGGACGACGACCAGACGGCGGGTCTTCTCCACCGACTTCTGGATCGAGTCGAAGTCCAGCGGGGAGATCGAGCGCAGGTCCAGGACCTCCAGCGACTTGCCCTCCTCGGCGGCCGCGTCGGCGACCTCGTGGCAGAGCTTCACCATCGGGCCGTAGGCGACGAGGGTGAGGTCGGTGCCCTCGCGGGCCACGCGTGCCTTGTGCAGCGGGCCGGGGATCGCCTCGGTGTTGACCTCGCCCTTGTCCCAGTAGCGCCGCTTGGGCTCGAAGAAGATCACCGGGTCGTCGCTCTGGATGGCCTGCTGCATCATCCAGTAGGCGTCGCCGGCGTTCGACGGGGAGACGACCTTCAGGCCCGACACGTGCGCGAACAGCGACTCGGGGGACTCGGAGTGATGCTCGACCGCGCCGATGCCGCCGCCGTAGGGGATCCGTACGACGACCGGGAGTTTGATCTTGCCCAGCGAGCGGGCGTGCATCTTCGCGAGCTGCGTGACGATCTGGTCGTACGCCGGGAAGACGAAACCGTCGAACTGGATCTCCACCACCGGGCGGTAGCCGCGCAGGGCGAGGCCGATCGCCGTGCCGACGATGCCGGACTCCGCGAGCGGGGTGTCGATGACGCGGCTCTCGCCGAAGTCCTTCTGCAGTCCGTCCGTCACACGGAAGACGCCGCCGAGCTTGCCGACGTCCTCACCCATGACGAGGACCTTCGGGTCGGAGTCCAGGGCGCGGCGCAGCGACTCGTTGATCGCCTTGGCGATCGCCATGCTTTTGGATGTCACGGTCTCCGCCATGTCAGTTGCCCCCCTCACCCGCGGCGAAGCCGCTTTCGGACTCAGTCGCGAACGACGCCTGGTAGGCCGCGAACTGGGCCCGCTCCTCGTCGACGAGCGCGTGCCCGTCCGCGTACGCGTTCTCGAAGATGGCGAAGTGGTCCGGGTCCGGCATGGCGCGGACCGCTTCGCGCACTCGTCTGCCCAACGCCTCACTCTCCGCTTCGAGTTCCGCGAAGAATCCCTCGTCCGTGTGGTTTGAGGACTCGAGGTACGCGCGCAGACGCAGGATCGGGTCCTTCGCCTCCCACGCCTCGCGCTCCTCGTCGGCCCGGTACTTGGTCGGGTCGTCGGAGGTGGTGTGCGCGCCCATGCGGTAGGTGTACGCCTCGACCAGCGTCGGGCCCTCGCCGTTGCGGGCCCGCTCCAGCGCCCACTTGGTGACGGCCAGGCAGGCCAGGACGTCGTTGCCGTCGACGCGTACGCCCGGGAAGCCGTAGCCCTGTGCGCGCTGGTAGAGCGGCACCCGGGTCTGCTTCTCGGTCGGCTCTGAGATCGCCCACTGATTGTTCTGGCAGAAGAACACCACCGGGGCGTTGTAGACCGCGGAGAAGGTGAAGGACTCCGCGACGTCGCCCTGGCTGGAGGCGCCGTCGCCGAAGTACGCGATCACCGCGCTGTCCGCGCCGTCCTTGGCCACGCCCATCGCGTAGCCCGTGGCGTGCAGCGTCTGGGCGCCGATGACGATCGTGTAGAGGTGGAAGTTGTTGCTGTTCGGGTCCCAGCCACCATTGTTCACGCCACGGAACATGCCGAGCAGATTGGTCGGGTCGACCCCGCGGCACCAGGCGACGCCGTGCTCGCGGTAGGTCGGGAAGACGTAGTCGTCGTCGCGCAGGGCCCGGCCGGAGCCGATCTGGGCGGCCTCCTGGCCGAGCAGCGAGGCCCACAGGCCCAGCTCGCCCTGGCGCTGCAGGGAGGTGGCCTCGGCGTCGAAGCGGCGGGTGAGCACCATGTCGCGGTACAGACCGCGCAGCTCTTCGGGCGTCACGTCGGCGACGTACTTGTCGTAGGCAGCGTTCTCAGCGTTCTTGACGCGCTTGCCCTCGGGCGTCAGCAGCTGGACGAGTTCGGGCCCTGCACCCGATGTGCCCGGTGACTTGCTGGCGCTGGTGCGCTTGGTACCGGCGCTGCGTCGCGGCTTGCGCGCGGCAGTGCTCTCCACGGTCACGTGTGCTCCTCCGTCGGTCCGGCCCCCGGGGTTGCCGGTAGGCCAGTGCGGCTCACCTGTTCCGGTACCCAGGCACGGGGTGGGTGCCACTCGGCCGGAACAGGCGTGACAGGTGCCCCGGCGAGCGCCCTGCAACAGTCACGTTACCCAGTGCTCCACATTTCTGTGAAACCCCTCCTGACCTGCGATTTTGCTTGGATTTCCAAGTAAATCGGAAAGGACGGGAAGGTCGCTGGTCACAGCCTTGCAGGAGGCCGGAGCAACGGCACGTTATCCCGCCCGGCCATGTCACGGGAAGAGTTCGTGTGTGAAACTGACCAGGTGCGCAAAGAGGGACGAATTCGGGTCTTTCTCCTCGACGACCATGAGGTCGTCCGTCGGGGCGTCCACGAGATGCTGTCGGTCGAGGACGACATCGAGGTGGTCGGCGAGGCCGGCACGGCGGCCGAGGCGCTGGTGCGGATTCCGGCCATCCGGCCCGACGTGGCGGTGCTCGACGTAAGGCTGCCGGACGGCAGCGGTGTGGAGGTGTGCCGGGAGATCCGGTCGCGGGACGACTCCGTCGCCTGCCTCATGCTGACCTCGTTCGCGGACGACGAGGCCCTCTTCGACGCGATCATGGCGGGCGCCTCCGGATATGTCCTGAAGGCCATCCGGGGCAATGAACTGCTGACCGCGGTCCGGGACGTCGCCGCCGGAAAGTCGCTGCTCGACCCGGTGACCACCGCCCGCGTCCTGGAGCGGCTGCGCAAGGGGGACGACGCCAAGGGCGAGGACAGGCTCGCCCACCTCACCGAGCAGGAGCGCAGGATCCTCGACCTGATCGGCGAGGGCCTCACCAACCGCCAGATCGGCGAGCGGCTGCACCTCGCCGAAAAGACGATCAAGAATTACGTGTCGGGTCTGCTTTCCAAACTCGGAATGCAGCGGCGCTCCCAGGCGGCCGCCTACGTGGCTCGCATACAGGCCGAGAAGCAGTGAGCCGCGCGGGTCGCCCTTCAGGGACTCACTCTTCCGGGACTATCCGATTTGGGTCTTCGGCCCCGCGCCGAGCCGCGTGGACGGCGAGCCGTACGAGCCGGTCCACCTGTGCGTGACCCCCCGGTCGGTGACGGTGCACATCACCGACAACGGCCCTCCGCGCCAGTTCGAGCACACTATGTGACCAGAAGCGACTGCCCACGACTTAGTGTGACAACGCCCAGCTCACAGGCCTGTCCGGTGCCCTAGCATCTGCCGCGTGCCGCGCCCATGTGTACCACCCCCCGTGCCCCATGCGCCCCCGTTGAGCGCCCTCCTCCGCCAGTACGCCGCCGGGTCCGCTCTCGCCTGTGAGCCCGTCGACCAGGGGCTGCTGAACCGCGGCTACCGCCTGTGCACCACCCGCGGCCGCTACTTCCTGAAGCACCACTTCGACCCCGACACCGCCGACCCCGCCGCGATCGAACGCCGGCACCGGGCCACCCAGCGCCTGGCCGACCTCGGCGTCCCGGTGGCCCCTCCGCTGACCGGCCGTGACGGGCGCACCGTCGCCGTCGTCGGCGGCCACGCCTACGCCCTGCATCCGTGGATCGACGGCCGCCACCGCCACGGCGGCCAGCTCACCACCGGTCAGTGCGCGCGGCTCGGGGCACTCCTGGGCGCCGTGCACGCCTGTCTGGAGCGCGTGATGCCGCCGAAGGGACGCACCCGCCCCGCCACGAGCCCCCACCCCGTGGAGAGCGCCGATCCGGACTCCACGTTCGCCCTCATCGACGACCTGCTCGCCCGGGTACGCCGGCACCGCCCCGCCGACTCCTTCGACGAACTGGCCCGGCACCGGCTGCTCGAGCGCCGCGCCCTCCTGGAGCGGCACACGGACCGGCGGCCCCCGCGCGGGGCCTCGGTGGGCTGGGTGCACGGGGACTTCCACCCGTTCAACCTGCTCTACAAGGGCGACGCCCCGGCCGCGATCGTCGACTGGGACCGCCTGGGTGTGCAGCCCCGCGCGGAGGAGGCCGTACGCGCCGCCGCGATCTTCTTCGTACGCCCCGTCGGCGCCCTCGACCTGCCGAAGGTGCGGGCGTACGCGCACGCGTACCGGCGGGCGGCCGGGGCCACGCCCTCGGAGCTGGCCGCGGCCGTGCACCGCGTGTGGTGGGAGCGCCTGAACGACTTCTGGATGCTGCGCTGGCACTACGAACGCGGCGACACCCGCGCGGATCCCCAGTTCCCCGCGGCCTCGGCGCTCGTGGTGTGGTGGACGCGGGAGTACGACGCGGTGTGCGAGGCGTTCGCGGGGTGAGGCCCGGCCGCCCCGCCCGGACGGTGAAACGCCACGCGCGCGTGGTGCCCGGTCAACGGGTCCACGCGCGCGTGTCGGTGACGTCGGCTCGGCCGACGGTTCGTCAGAGGGTGCCGCCCGTCACTCCGTCCGTGGTGCTGCCGCCGTCCGTACCGCCGTCGGCCGGGTCGGTCGGCGTGGCCGGCTCCGACGCCGTGTCCGACGGCTCGTCCGACGGGTCGTCGGTGGTGGGGTCGTCGCTCGGCTCGTACGACGGCTGGGTGGAGGCGGTCTCGGACGGCGTGTACGAGGGCGTGTACGACGGCGTGTAGTCCGACCCGGTGCCCTGATCGCTGTTGTCCGTCGCCGTGTCCGTGGGCTCGTCGGTGGCCTCGTCGCTCGGGCTCTCGCTGGACTTGTCGTCCGTGCTGGTCTGCGAGGTGGTCGGCGACTGCGTGGTGCCGTCGCCGCCGCCGCCGCCGCCGCCGTTCAGCGCCAGAGCGACGCCCGCCGCGATGGCGATCACCGCGAGGACGGCGAGGATCCACAGCTTGCCGCGGCCGCTGCCCCGGTTGCCGTGCCCCTCGAAACCGCCGTCGTCACCGCCGCCGTACCCGGCAGGCAGGATCGGCTGCGGGATCTGCGTGGTGCCGGAGCCGTCGCCGGGATGCGGCAGTACGGTCGTGCTCGCGAAGCCCGCCGACGGGGTGTGCCGGCCGTCGCGCGTCTGCACCGGGCCGGTGTTCCAGGTGCCGGTGTGGCCGCCCTGGTCGTACAGCATCTGAAGGCCGTACTGGACCAGCCCGCGCATCTCCTCGGCCGTCTGGAACCGGTCGTCGGGATCCTTGGCGAGCGAACGCATGACGAGCCCGTCGAGCTCCGGCGGGCAGCCCTCGGCGGCCTCGGACGGCGGCGTCGGGATGTCCTGGACGTGCTGGTAGACCACCGACAGCGGGGTCTCGCCGGTGAACGGGGGCCGCAGCGCGAGGAGTTCGTACAGCAGACAGCCCGTCGCGTACAGGTCGGAGCGGTGGTCGACGGCCTTGCCCAGCGCCTGCTCCGGGGACAGGTACTGCGGGGTGCCCATGACCATGCCGGTCTGGGTCATCGTCGACTGCGCGCCGTGCAGGGCGCGCGCGATGCCGAAGTCCATCACCTTCACCGCGCCGGTGTGGGTGATGATCACGTTCGCCGGCTTGATGTCTCGGTGCACGATGCCGTGCTGGTGCGAGTAGGCGAGCGCCTCCAGGACACCGGAGACGATGATCAGAGCCTGCTCCGGCCCGGGCGCCTCGGCGTTGAGCAGCAGGTCGCGGATGGTGCGGCCCTCGACCAGCTCCATCACGATGTACGGCACCGACTGGCCGCCCACGAAGTCCTCGCCGGAGTCGTACACGGCGACGATCGCGTGGTGGTTCAGGCCGGCCACCGACTGGGCCTCACGCGTGAAGCGGGCCTTGGAGACGGGGTCCTCGGCGAGGTCGGCGCGCAGCAGCTTGACCGCGACGGTGCGGCCGAGGCGCACGTCCTCGGCCGCGAACACCTCCGCCATGCCGCCCCGGCCAAGTCTGTGGGTCAGCCGGTACCGGCCATCCCCAACAAGTCCGCCGTTACCCCACAATTCCGGCGCATCTGACATTCCGCCGCCAGTCGCCTCGGGGTCGGACGGGCCCTGAGCGCGCTGCTGCTGTGCCATCAGTCCTCGCCGTCGTTTCTGCCCGCGGTGCGCGCGGTGTTGTTACGGTCTCCGTCGGCCACGCTACAGCCTCAGCGCAAGCCTCCGACCCGGGTCAGCCCCCGCGGCCGGACCGAGACGGACCGGCCATCAAAGCCGCAACACGCGCTGTCGTGCAAATTCCGTGTACCGGCGATGCGGCACCTGTAACGCTTGCGCGACGCTTCTTTCGCTTACGGTCACGGAACGGGCACCGAGCTTGACGTGTCAGTGCCCTCGGGCAGACTGGCCTGGAATGAGACATTCGATCAACGCCGGCCAGGGCGCCTGACGGCTACGGGGGACAGGGAAACATGAGCCAGGACGGCGCGTACGGCCGGTCCGCGGGGCGGGCGCTCGCCGGCGGCCGCTGTCAGCTGCTCGGCCAGGGCGGCATGGCCTCGGTGCACCTGGCCTACGACGCCGTGCTCGACCGCCAGGTCGCGGTCAAGACCCTGCACACCGAACTGGGCCGGGAACAGACCTTCCGCGAGCGCTTCCACCGCGAGGCCCAGACCGTGGCCAAGCTCACCCACACCAATATCGTCTCCGTCTTCGACACCGGCGAGGACGAGGTCGAGGTCGACGGGCAATCCCACTCAGTGACCGGGGGAAATCTCACTCGGTGACCGGGGAAGGGGACATGGGCCGCCGTCAGCCGTAGGGGCTGGCAACTGCTTGTTGAGGAGCGTGCCTGAGGTCGTTTTAGCTCGATCGTGTAATGGTCGGCTTCCGGGCTTGCGGCGCCCTGGGCCATCCGGGTCAGCGTGGCTGTGCGATCTGGGACGTCGGATTCGGTGTAGGGAACGCAGCGATGGGCCCGGCGGACGACCGCCGGGCCCTACTGGTGCGGGTGTGATCAGAGGTACGGACCGCCCGAGCGGCCGCCCGCGCGCGGGTCCTCGGGGCCCTCGTGGCCGACGCCCGGCGGGAGGGCGCGACGCATCTGCTCCAGCTGGGCGCGAGCCGCCATCTGCTGGGCGAACAGCGTGGTCTGGATCCCGTGGAAGAGACCCTCGAGCCAGCCGACCAGCTGGGCCTGCGCGATGCGCAGTTCCGCGTCGCTCGGGGTCGCCTCGTCCGCGAACGGCAGGGACAGCCGCTCCAGCTCCTCGACCAGCTCCGGGGCCAGACCGTCCTCCAGCTCCTTCACCGAGCTCGCGTGGATCTCCTTCAGCCGGACCCGGCTCGCCTCGTCCAGGGGAGCCGCGCGCACCTCCTCGAGCAGCTGCTTGATCATGCTGCCGATCCGCATGACCTTGGCGGGCTGCTCCACCATCTCCGTCACCGGGATCTCACGGGAGTCGTCGTCCGCGTCCATGCCACCGAGTGCCATGCCGTCCTGGCCCACGACCAGGATTCTCTGGGCGTTCTCCGGCGACCTTTCGTTCCTCGGCATCTCCATGCCGTCATTCTCTCGCACCGGTACACCTCATCACCTCCCTCCCTCGGCGGAACCCGGAATGCCGGGATCGTCCCCCCGTGTGACGCTGATTGCCTCGATCTTGGCAACCTGACGACTGGGTACTGGGAGGGGGTCACCGACGTGACTCCATGGCGGTACGTGTTGCGCACGGTGGGCGTGTGCGGGGTGCTGGGGCTGTCCGGGACCTTCGCCTGCGGGACCGGGTCGGCGTACGGGGCCGTTGCCCCGTCCGTTGCGTCGTACGAAATCGCGCCCGACCCCGACCCCGCCGCCGCCCCCGACCGCTCGGCATCCACGTCCGCGTCCGCCTCCGCCTCGGTGTCCGCCTCCACCTCCGCATCTGCCTCTGCATCTGCCTCCGCCTCGTCATCCGCTTCGGCCGCCGAACCGGACCGGGCCGGAAGCGTGGCAGGTGAGGGGCGGCAGCGGCCCGGGCGGCCGGAGGAGACGGCGGCGCAGGTCGAGGGGGAGGACGAGGACGGGGGCGAGGACTCGGCGTATCCGGACGGCACGGACGAGGGTGAGGACAGCGGGAGCGCCACCGTCGGCCCGGACGCCTCGGCGGCCGGCCAGGCCACCGAGTCGCCCGGACAGGCCGGTCTGGCGCCCGCCACTCCCCCGAGCGAGCCCGGCCAGCAGACCGCCGCGCAACCCGACCGCTCCGCCGAACCTGAACTTCAGATCCTGCCCCTCGGCAGCGGACTGGTCCTGATCGGCCTCGGCTTCGGCCTCGCCTTCGTGGGACTACGGCTGCGGCGCGGTTAGGTCAGGTTCTGAGTTCCAGGTCGGTGCTAGGTCAGATTCTCGGGAACGATCAGCAGTACCTTTCCGATGTGGCCGCTCTCCTCCACGATCTGGTGTGCGGCGGACGCTTCGTTCATGGGGAGTTCGCGGTCGACGGCGGGGCGTACGCGACCTGTGTCGATCAACGGCCAGACATGTTCGCGTACGGCCGCGACAATGGCCGTCTTCTCGGACAGCGGGCGGGCCCGCAGCGAGGTCGCGCTGATCGCGGCACGCTTGTTGAGGAGCGTGGCGATGTTCAGCTCGCTCTTGACGCCGCCCTGCATACCGATGATCGCGAGGCGGCCGTTGACGGCGAGGGTCCGGACGTTGCGGTCCAGGTACTTGGCGCCCATGTTGTCGAGGATGACGTCGGCGCCCGCCCCGCCCGTGGCCTGCTCGACCTCGGCGACGAAGTCCTGCTCCCGGTAGTTGATCAGGACGTCCGCGCCGAGCTCCGCACACTTCTCCAGCTTCTCCTTGGTGCCCGCGGTGACGGCGACCCTGGCACCGACGGCCTTGGCGAGCTGGATCGCCATCGTGCCGATGCCGCTGGAGCCGCCGTGCACGAGCAGCGTCTCGCCAGGGCGGAGGTGGGCGATCATGAAGACGTTCGACCAGACCGTGCAGACCACCTCGGGCAGCGCCGCGGCCTGCCTGAGGTCGACGCCCTCGGGTACGGGCAACAGCTGACCGACCGGGACGACGACCTTCTCGGCGTAACCGCCGCCCGCGAGCAGCGCGCACACCTCGTCGCCGACCTTCCAGCCGGAGACGCCGGTGCCGAGCGCGGCGACCCGGCCGGAGCACTCCAGGCCGGGGTACGGCGAAGCGCCCGGCGGCGGGTTGTAGAAGCCCTGCCGTTGCAGGATGTCGGCGCGGTTGACGGCGCTGGCCACCACCTCGACCAGGACCTCGCCCTCGCCGGGCACCGGGTCGGGGACCTCGGCCCACACCAGCGCCTCGGGTCCGCCAGGTTCGGGAATCGTGATCGCATACATGCGCCCGACGCTACTCCTGACGCGGAGCGCCAACGGGAGAGAAGCCCCCGAAGGACCGTGTCGGTCCTCCGGGGACTTCTGCTCGGTCAACGGGGTGGGTCCCGTGGGGGCCGGCCGGCGCGCCGCGTAGCCGAAGCGGCCATCGGCGGCCGAGAGGCCGCCCGAGTCGGGCTGATACGTGGTCGCCGGCGGACCCGAGGTGCAGGCGGCGGCGAAGGCCGCCCTGTCCGGGTCGGCCGACGAGCTGCATGCCTTCGTCCAGGCCGGCCAGTACCCGGCCGACCGAGAGCGGCGCGGCCTCAGTCCTGCGGCAGCGGGCGGGCGTCCGGTGCGATCTGGGTGCCCGGTGTCACCCGTACGATCGTGATCAACCGGTCCGTCAACTCCAGCGTTCCGACGGCCGGATCGTCGTAGCCGAGCACCCGGTGCCCGCGTACGACGCTCACCACCAGGTCCTCCGTCTCCCGCGGCTTCTTGCCCACCTCGGCCTTGATGACGGGCCGTTCGATGATGTCGAGCCCGCTGCCCTGCTGGATCAGGTTCTCCATCACCATGCCGGCCGCGGGGCTGAGCACGGACAGGCCCAGCAGTCGGCCGGCCGCGCTGGCGCTGGTGATGACCGCGTCGGCGCCGGACTGCTTGAGCAGCGGCGCGTTCTCCTCCTCGCGCACCGCGGCCACGATCTTCGCGCCGCGGTTGAGCTGCCGGGCCGTCAGCGTGACGAGGACGGCCGTGTCGTCGCGCTGGGTCGCGATGATGATCCGCTTCGCCCGCTGCACCTCGGCCTGCTTCAGCACGTCGCTGCGCGTCGCGTCGCCGACGACTCCCGCATAGCCCTCGGCGGTCGCGGCGTCGATCACCTTGCCGCTGGGGTCGACCACCACGACCTGCTCCTTCTTCAACCCCGCCGCACAGACGGTCTGGATCGCCGAGCGTCCCTTCGTGCCGAAGCCGACGACGACGGTGTGGTCGCGCAACGTGGACCTCCAGCGGTTGAGCCGCCATTCCTCGCGGGTGCGTTCGGTGAGGACCTCAAGGGTGGTGCCGACGAGGACGATCAGGAACAGCACGCGCAGGGGCGTGATGACGAAGATGTTGGTGAGCCGGGCGGTGTCACTGACCGGGGTGATGTCGCCGTAACCGGTGGTCGAGAGGGTGACGGTCGCGTAGTAGCAGGCGTCGAGGAAGTCGACGGAACCGTCGGAGTTGTCGTGGTAACCACCGTGGTCGGCATAGACGATCAGCGCGGTCGCGACGAGCAGGAACAAGGCCAGGGACAGCCGCTGGGCGACCTGCCGGAACGGGTGCTCCACCACTTTCTTCGGGAGTTGCACCCGATGGGTCACGAGATGTTCGTCCGCTTGGCGGGCGATCGCGTCATGGCCCGGAAGTTTCACGTGAAACACACCCCGATTCCCGCGGTCGCCCAGGGCAGGTCGAGGAGTTCGGCCTCCTGCCCCGGCCGAGCACCACCCGGTGGTACGACGGCGAGGGCATCGGCCGCGGCGATCCCACGCAGCATGGCCGGACCGTTGTAGTGCAGCGGCATGGCACGGTCCCCGCGCAGGACCACGGGGATGAGCCGGGTGTCGTACGGATGCCCGGGCGCGGCCTCCTGGAGCGGCAGCGTGTACGGCTCGGGGGCAGGGCGTGCCCCGAGCGTCCGCAGCAGCGGCTCGGCGAGCGTGAGCAGGCCGGAGACGGCGGCGAGGGGGTTGCCGGGCAGGCCCACGAGGTGCTGGTGGTCCTTGGTACGGGCCAGCAGCATGGGGTGGCCCGGGCGTACCTTGACGCCGTCGACCAGGAGCTCGGCGCCGATCCGGCTCAGCGTGGGGTGCACGTGGTCGACGGGGCCCGCGGCGGTGCCGCCGGTGGTGACGATCAGGTCGGCGTCGGAGGTCGTGACGGCCTTGTGCAGTGCCTTGGCGTCGTCACTGAGCCGACGGACGACCGTGACCTCGGCGCCGAGGGCGCGCAGCCAGGGCGGCAGCATCGGGCCGAGCGCGTCCCGGATCAGACCGTCGTGCGGCAGGCCCTCGGTGAGCAGTTCGTCGCCGAGAACGAGTACGTCGACGCGGGGGCGGGGGACGGCGGTGAGCGTGTCGTACCCGGCGGCCGCGGCGAGACCGAGGACGGCGGGCGTCACCAGGGTGCCGACGGCGAGGAGTTGGTCGCCGGAGCGGCACTCCTGACCGCGGGGGCGGATGTCCTGGCCGTGCTGAACCTCGCGGGTGGCGTGCAAACGGCCCTTGTCGTCCGTGCGGCCGTGCTCGCTGCGCAGGACCGCGGTGGTGTCCGCCGGGATACGGGCCCCGGTGGCGATACGGACGGCCTCGCCGTCGGTGAGGGGCTCGGGCTGGGCGTGGCCGGCGAGGACGCCCTCGTCGCGTACGTCCCAGGGGCCGGGACCCGCGACCGCCCAACCGTCCATCGCGGAGGTGTCGAAGGAGGGCAGGTCGGTGAGGGCGGCGAGGGGAGCGGCCAGGGTGAGGCCGAGGGAGGCGTCGAGGGGGACGGAGACCGGGGTGCGGTGGGCGCTTCGCGCGGCGGCACGGCCCGCGCGTTCGGCGATCGCACGGGCCTCGGGCCAGGGGGTCGACCTGTGGTGGGCGTCCGGCTTGCGCGAGGCACCGTGGGCCCCGCGCTGCGCGGTGGGCGCGGGTCCCTGGCTGCCCGGGATGCGGCGGTTGCCGTCGTTCACGAGCGCGAGCACCTCCTCGACGTCGAGGTTCTCTGCGTCCTCGGCGTTCCCGGTGTTTCCGCCGGCCCGGATGCCGGGGGCGGTCATCCGGCGTCCGGGCTCGGGTCGGGTTCGGCCTCGGGTTCGGCGTCCGGCTTGGCGTTCTGCGCGGTGCCCGGCTTGGCGTCCGGCTCGGCCGCGCCGCTGTCCTCGTCCGCCCAGCGGAGCGCGAGGGCCACGGCCTTGCGGGATGCCTCGGCCACCGCCTCGGGGCCGCCGCCGGCCCGCGCGGCCGCGTAGCCGACGAGGAAGGTGGTCAGCGGGGCCGCGGGCCGGGCTACGCCGTGGGCGGCGTCGCGGGCGAGGTCGAGCAGCACGCCGGTGTCGACGTCGAGGTCGATGCCCAGCTCGTCCTTGACTGCGGAAATCCATTCATCCAACACGTGTCCATGCTCCCTGATGCGTGCCCGGGCGGTGGCGATGTCGTCCCAGGTGTCGCAGTCGAAGGACGCGACGGGGTCGGGGACGCGAGTGAGGTCGAGCCCGGCGGTCAGCCGGCGCAGGGGCAGGCCGGTGAGGTCCCCGTGCTCAAGGGTGAGTGCCGCCAGTTCCCGGCGCAGCGCGGGCGCCCGGTACGCGGCCACGAGCGGCTGGTCCCGGCCGTCGGCGTCGGTGAGCAGCACGCCCTCCGCGCCGCTCGCACGCAGGGCGGCCAGCAGCCGCCGTACGGTCGGCTCGCCGAGGAAGGGGAGGTCGGCGGAGAGTACGACGACCTGCTCGGCGGTGGTGTGCCGAAGGCCCGCGTCGAGCGCGGCCACCGGTCCGCCGCCGGGCGGCTCCTCGCGCGCCCAGGTCACGGGCCGCGCGGTGGGCCGGGGGTCGGCGACGACCGTGGTGGTGCGGGCCTGGGCGCACGCGGCCAGCACCCGGTCGATCAGGGGGCGTCCGCCCACGCGCACGCCGGGCTTGTCCGCCCCGCCAAGCCGCCGGGCGGCCCCGCCGGCGAGCACGATGGCGTCGTAGGCGGTGCCGTACACGGTCTCGGCCGTGCCCGGCGCGCTGTCGGCAGCGGCACCGGGTGCACCGAGGGGCTCGTAGGCGGTCACCCCCCGAGTATGCGGCCCGGCCTGATCACAGGGAACGTGTGGGCACCGCCGTGATCACAGGTTGCGCAGGAGCACGGCCGGTTGTTCCACGCAGTCCGCCACGTACCGCAGGAAACCGCCCGCCGTGCCGCCGTCGCACACCCGGTGGTCGAAGGTGAGCGAGAGCTGGACGACCTGTCGCACGGCCAGCTCGCCCTCGTGCACCCAGGGCTTGGGGACGATACGGCCGACGCCGAGCATGGCCGCCTCGGGGTGGTTGATGATCGGCGTGGAGCCGTCGACGCCGAACACCCCGTAGTTGTTCAACGTGAAGGTGCCGCCGGTGAGTTCCCCGGGGGTGAGGGTTCCCGTACGGGCCGCCTCGGTCAGCCGGGCGAACTCCGCGCTGAGCGCCTCGGCGTCCCGCGCGTGCGCGTCCCGTACGACGGGCACGACGAGCCCCCGCTCGGTCTGCGCGGCGAACCCGAGGTGCACGGAGTCGAGCCGGACGACCTCCCTGGCCTCCAAGTCGACGGTGGAGTTGAGCTCCGGGTAGCGGGCGAGGGCGGCCGTGCAGATACGGGCCAGCAGGGCGAGGAGGGAGATCTTCGGGCCCCCGGCCGCGTTCATCGCGGTGCGGGCCCGCATGAGCTCGGTCGCGTCGGCGTCCACCCAGCACGTCGCGTCCGGGATCTCGCGACGGCTCCGGGACAGCTTGTCGGCGACGGCGCCTCGGATGCCCTTGAGGGGGACACGGGTGCCGCCGAGGGCGGTCGCGGGGGCGTGCGGCTCGGGGGGCGTGGTCCGCGCCGGCGTCGGCCGCACGTGCGGCTCGGCCGGCCGTCCTTGTGCGGTGGCGGCCCGCAGCGCGTACTCGACGTCCGCCCGCAGGATCAGCCCGTCGGGTCCGGAGCCCGTCAGCTCCCGCAGGTCCAGCCCGTTCTCGCGGGCGAGCCGGCGCACGAGGGGCGAGATCACGGGGACGGGCCCTTCGGCGGACGACTCGGCCACGGGCGACGCGGCCACGCGCACGTCGGCCGCGCTCCTGGAGGTCACCGTGCTCTCGGAAGGCACCGGCCCGGCCGAAGGCGGCACCCTGCGGCGCCGCGCCGGAGCCGTCCCCGTCCCGTATCCGACCAGGACGTTGCCGGACCCCGTGTCCTCGTCGGGCGTGGCCGGTTCGCCGACCGCGACCGTCAGCAGCGGTGCCCCGACGGGCAGTTCCGTGCCCTCCTCACCAAAGCGGGCGGTGACCACGCCGCCGTAGGGGCAGGGCACCTCGACCATCGCCTTGGCCGTCTCGACCTCGACGACCGGCTCGTCGATGGCGACGACGTCCCCGACCTGCACCAGCCAGCGCACGATCTGCGCCTCGGTGAGCCCCTCGCCGAGGTCGGGGAGCCTGAACTCCAGGACCTGTGCCATCAGTTGTCCACCTCCCACTGCAGACGCGCCACGGCGTCCAGGATCCGGTCCACGCCGGGCAGGTGGTGGCGCTCCAGCATCGGCGGCGGGTACGGGATGTCGAACCCTGCCACGCGCAGCACCGGCGCCTCCAGGTGGTGGAAGCAGCGCTCCGTGACGCGGGCCGCGATCTCCCCGCCCGGGCCGCCGAAACCGCCCGACTCGTGCACGACGACCGCGCGCCCGGTCCGTCGTACCGAGGCGCAGACCGTCTCGTCGTCGAACGGCACCAGGGAGCGCAGGTCGACGACTTCGAGGTCCCAGCCCTCGGCCCGGGCGGCCTCGGCGGCTTCGAGGCAGACGGGCACCGACGGTCCGTACGTGATGAGTGTGGCGCTCCGGCCAGAGCGCCGCACCACCGCGCGGCCTATCGGTTCAACGTCCGTCGGATGCTCCGGGTTCCAGGAGTCCTTCGACCAGTACAGGCGCTTGGGTTCGAGGAAGACGACCGGGTCGTCGGAGGCGATGGCCGCGCGCAGCAGCCCGTAGGCGTCGGCGACGGTCGCGGGCGTGACGACATGGAGCCCCGGAGTCGCCATGTAGTACGCCTCGGACGAGTCGCTGTGGTGCTCGACGCCGCCGATGCCGCCCCCGTAGGGGACGCGGACGGTGATCGGCAGCGGCATCTTCCCGCCGGTGCGGTTGCGCATGCGGGCGACATGGCTGATGAGCTGCTCGAACGCCGGGTAGGCGAAGGCATCGAACTGCATCTCGACGACCGGGCGCAGCCCGTACATCGCCATGCCGACGGCGGTGCCGAGGATGCCCGCCTCGGCCAGCGGGGTGTCCGTGCAGCGGTCCTCGCCGAACTCCTTGGCGAGCCCGTCGGTGACGCGGAAGACGCCGCCGAGAGTGCCGACGTCCTCGCCCATGACGTGCACCGTGGGGTCGGCGGCCATGGCGTCGCGGAGCGCGCGCGTGAGGGCCTGTGCCATGGTGGCCGGCTTGACGGCGACCGTGGTCATCGCAGGGCACCTTCCTGGTCGTCGCGCTCGGCCTCCAGCTCGGCCCGCAACAGGGCCCGCTGCTCGCGCAGTTGCTGGGTGGGCTCGGCATACACGTGGGCGAAGAGGTCCATGGGGTCGAGCACCGGGTCCTGGTTCATCCGCTCGCGCAGGCCGGCGGCCAGCACCTCGGCCTCCTCGCGCGCGGCCCGGATGCCGTCCTCGTCGAGCAGGCCGCGCTCGGTCAGCTCGCGCTCCAGCAGCATGACCGGGTCGTGCGCCCGCCAGGCCTCGACCTCGTCGGCGCCGCGGTAGCGGGTCGCGTCGTCGGCGTTGGTGTGGGCGTCGATGCGGTACGTGACCGCCTCGACGAGCGTGGGACCGCCGCCCACGCGCGCGTGCCGTACGGCGTCGCTGAGGACCTCGTGCACCGCTGCCGCGTCGTTGCCGTCGACCAGGCGGCCCGGCATGCCGTACCCGACGGCCTTGTGGGCCAGGGAGGGCGCGGCGGTCTGCTTGGCGAGCGGGACGGAGATCGCGAAGCCGTTGTTCTGGACGAGGAAGACGACCGGGGCCTGCCAGACGGCGGCGAAGTTCAGCGCCTCGTGGAAGTCGCCCTCGCTGGTGCCGCCGTCGCCGACCATGGCGAGCGCGACCACGTCGTCGCCCTTGAGGCGGGCCGCGTGCGCGAGGCCGACGGCGTGCGGCAGCTGGGTGGCGAGCGGCGTACACAGGGGCGCGACGCGGTGCTCGTAGGGGTCGTAGCCGGTGTGCCGGTCGCCGCGCAGCAGGGTGAGCGCCTGGACCGGGTCCACGCCGCGTACGACGGCGGCGAGGGTGTCGCGGTAGCTGGGGAAGAGCCAGTCGCGCTCCTCCAGGGCGAGGGCGGCGGCGACCTCGCTCGCCTCCTGACCGGTGCTGGAGGGGTAGACGGCGAGACGGCCCTGCTTGGTGAGGGCGGTGGCCTGCGCGTTGTAGCGGCGGCCGCGCACCACGTGCGCGTACAGCCGGCGCAGCAGGTCCGGATCGGCCTTCGCGGCGGCCTGCGTGCCGAGAACGCGGTACGGCTCCGCGTCCGGCAGCAGCGGCGCGGGGTCGGTCCGGGGCTGCCAGCCGGGCGGCGGCGCCGGCCGGTACCCGCCCCGCTGCTCCATCACCGTCATGACGGCACCTCCTCGTGGGAGTGGCTACGGGAGACGTGTCGGCTGTGACCCGCCTCACCTACCGATTGTTCGGTCGTCGGCACATTTTGGCTACATGCGCCCTCAGGCTGTGGACAAACGGTTCTCCACAACTTGAGATGGACGCAGTACGTCCATGACGGAGAGGCGGGGGGACATGCCACCTGAACAAATGGCCGAACGCCCGGACGGCGGCACCGCCCTGCCGCCGCCGCGTCCGCTGGACGCCATCGATCAGGACATCCTCCAGATCCTCCAGGCCGACGGCCGCGCGTCGATACGGACGGTCGCCGAGCGGGTGCACGTCTCGCGCGCGAACGCCTACGCGCGGATCAACCGCCTCGTCGAGGACGGCGTCATCCGTGGCTTCGGGGCCCGCGTGGACCATGAACGCGCGGGCCAGGGCACGTCCGCGTACATCACACTGAAGATCGTGCAGAACTCCTGGCGCACAGTGCGCGAGCAGCTCAGACAGCTGCCCGGGGCGTCCCACATCGCGTTGGTGGGCGGTGACTTCGACGTCCTGCTGCTGGTGCACACGCCCGACAACAGGGCGCTGCGCGAAGTGGTGCTCACCCGGCTCCAGGCGATCCCCGAGGTGCTCAGCACACGCACGCTGCTGGTGTTCGAGGAGGAGGACCTGGAGCCTCAGGGGTGAGTGACCGAGCGACTCACTCGGCCTTGCACAGCCCTCCGAAGACCAGCCGCACCACGGCGTCGGCCACGTCGTCCTCGGCTATCCCCCCGCCTCCCGGGCGGTACCATTCGACGACCGAGTTGATCATCCCGAAGACGAGCCGCGTCGCGAGCCGCACCTCCACGTCGGCGCGCACGTCCCCGTCGGCGGCCGCCGCCTTCAGCAGGTCGGCGACCCGGTGGTCGAAGTCGCGGCGCCGCTCCAGGGCCCACCGCTCGGTTCCGGTGTTGCCACGCACCCGCAGCAGCAGCGTCACGTAGGGCAGGTCGGATATCAGCACCTCGACCATGCGCCGTACGACGTACTCCAGGCGCTCGACGGCCCGCCCCACGCGCGCGTGCTCCTCGTCGAGGATCCCGAACAGCTCGTCCAGCGCCCGGCTCACGGCCCGCCGCAGCAGCTCCTCCTTGCCTGCGACATGGTGGTAGATCGACGACTTGGAGATGCCGGCCGCCTTGGACAGGTGCTCCATGGAGGTGCCGTCGTAGCCACGCTCGATGAAGACCTGCACCGCGACCGACAGCAGGGTCTCCGGCGTGTACGTGTCGCGCTTGGCGGTGGTCATGGGGTGCCCTCCCGCTTGTCGGTGGCGTACGCGTGGCGGTACAGCGCGAGGGACGGCGCGTAGCGGCCGGACGGGTCGCGCAGGTGCAGGTCGTCGAGGAGGGCGTACGCCCAGTTGCGGCCGAGCCTGCGGCTCCATTCGAAGGGCCCGAGCGGGTAGTTGACCCCGAGGCGCATCGCGGTGTCGACGTCCTCCTCGGTGGCCACGCCCTTGCCGACGGCGTCGTGCGCCAGGTCGACGATCCGGGCCACCGTGCGGGCGACGATCATGCCGGGCACGTCGCCTATGACGCTGACGTCCTTGCCGAGTGCCTGGAAGAGGCCGGTGGCCTCGGCGAGGGTCCCCGGGGCGGTGTCCTGGGAGGCCGAGAGGGCGATGCGGGTGGCCCTGCGGTAGTCGAGGGCGAGGTCGAAGTAGACGACGTCCCGGAACTCCACGGAGGTCTGCCCGTCGGCGAGCGCCAGCTGGCCGCCGCTGGGCAGCACCAGGCGCGTGCCGTGGTCCTCGTCCTCCTCGCGCACCTGGATGCCCGCCTCGCGGATCAGCGCGAGCAGCTCCGAGGCGGGGCCCAGGTCGCCCTCGGCGACCACGTACGCCGGCGGCTGCGTCTTCTCCGCGGTGTGCGGCTCGGCGCGCTCGGCGTCGTCGCGGTAGTCGTACCAGCCCTGTCCGCTCTTGCGGCCGAGCCGGCCCGACTCGACCAGCCGGCGCTGGGCGAGCGACGGGGTGAAGCGCACGTCCTGGAAGAAGGACTGCCACACGGAGTGCGTGACGGACTCGTTGACGTCCTGCCCGATCAGGTCGGTCAGCTCGAACGCGCCCATCCGGAAGCCCCCCGACTCGCGCAGGATCGCGTCGATGGTGGCGGGGTCGGCGCCCTGGGCCTCGTAGACCGCGAAGGCCTCGGCGTAGAAGGGCCGCGCGATGCGGTTGACGATGAAGCCGGGAGTGTCCGCGCAGGCGACCGGCGTCTTGCCCCAGGCGCGGGCCGTCTCGTACGCGCGCGTGGCGGAGGTGACGTCGGTGGCGAACCCGGAGACGACCTCCACGAGCGGCAGCAGCGGCGCGGGGTTGAAGAAGTGCAGGCCCACGAAGCGGCCGGGGTTGCGCAGGGCGCCGCCGATCGCGGTCACCGACAGGGACGAGGTGTTGGTGGCGAGCAGGCAGTCGTCGTCGACGATGCCCTCCAGGTCGCGCAGCAGCTCCTGCTTGACGTCCAGCCGCTCGACGACGGCCTCGACGACCAGCGCGCAGTCCGCGAGGTCGGCGAGGTCTCGCGCGGGGAGCAGCCGGGCGCCTGCCGCGTCCCGGTCGGCGGCGGTGAGGCGGTCCTTCTCGACGAGCCGGTCGAGGCGGGCGCCGATCGCTTCGGCCGCTTCCTGGGCGCGTCCGGGGGCGGCGTCGTACAGCCGTACGGAGTGGCCCGCGGCCAGCGCGACCTGGGCGATGCCCTGGCCCATGGTGCCGGCGCCGACGACGGCCACGGGGCTGTTGAGGTCGAGTGCTGTCATGTGCGCGATCCTCCCGCACGGGGTTTTCCACAGATGCGGCAGGCCCCCTTGTCCCGACCGATCGTTCGGTTACTCTAACTCTGACTGGCTGTTCCTGCCCATGTTTCTGCCAGGTCATGAGCTCGACGAAGAGTTCTTGAGACGAGGAGTTGGTCCCGCATGGCCGCCGAATCAACCGCCGTATCAACCGCCCACGAGCTGATCGCCAAGCACCGGCCCACCCTCGACCAGGCGCTCGAAGCGATCCGCACGCGCGCGTACTGGTCCCCGCACCCCGAACACCCCAAGGCCTACGGCGAGAACGGCAGCCTGGACGCGGCGGCGGGCAAGGCCGCCTTCGACGCCGTCCTGAACACCCGCCTCGACCTCGGCCAGCCCGGCACGGACGACTGGGTGGGCGGGGAGGTCTCCCCGTACGGCATCGAGCTGGGCGTGACGTACCCGCACGCGGACGTGGACGTGCTGCTGCCCGCCATGCAGGCCGGTCAGCGGGCCTGGCGGGACGCGGGCGCGGAGCTGCGTGCCGTGGTCTGCCTGGAGATCCTCAAGCGGATCAGCGACCGGACGCACGAGTTCGCGCACGCGGTCATGCACACCAGCGGCCAGGCCTTCATGATGGCGCTCCAGGCGGGCGGGCCGCACGCGCAGGACCGCGGCCTGGAGGCGGTGGCGTACGCGTACGTGGAGCAGGTCCGCACCCCCGACACCGCGGAGTGGACCAAACCGCAGGGCAAGCGCGACCCGCTCGCGCTCACCAAGCGGTTCACGCCGGTGCCGCGCGGCATCGCCCTGGTGATCGGCTGCAACACCTTCCCGACGTGGAACGGCTATCCGGGCCTGTTCGCGTCCCTGGCCACCGGCAACGCGGTCCTGGTCAAGCCCCACCCGCGCGCGGTGCTGCCACTCGCGCTCACCGTGCAGGTCGCCCGCCAGGTGCTCGCCGAGGCCGGCTTCGACCCGAACCTGGTGGCACTGGCCGCCGAGCGGCCCGGCGAGGGCATCGCCAAGACCCTGGCCACCCGCCCGGAGATCCGGATCATCGACTACACCGGCTCCACGGCGTTCGGCGACTGGCTGGAGGCCAACGCCCGTCAGGCGCAGGTCTACACGGAGAAGGCCGGCGTCAACACGGTCCTCGTCGAGTCCACCGGCGACTACAAGGGGATGCTCTCCAACCTGGCCTTCTCGCTGTCGCTGTACAGCGGCCAGATGTGCACGACCCCGCAGAACCTGCTCATCCCCCGCGACGGCATCCGCACCGACGAGGGCCCCCGGACCTTCGACGAGGTGGTCGCCGACCTCGCCCGGTCCGTGGACGGCCTCCTCGGCGACGACGCGCGCGCGAACGCCCTGCTCGGCGCGATCGTCAACCCGGACGTGAAGGCCCGCCTGGAGGCGGCCGCGGGGCTGGGCGAAGTCGCCCTCGCGTCACGGCAGATCAGCAACCCGGACTTCCCCGAAGCGGTCGTCCGTACGCCCGTGATCGTGAAGCTGGACGGCGCGCGGAAGTACTGGGAGGGGGCCGACGACGAGGCCGCCTTCATGAACGAGTGCTTCGGGCCCGTCTCCTTCGCCGTCGCGGTCGACTCGGCGTCGGACGCGGTGGAACTGCTGCGCCGGACGATCCGCGAGAAGGGCGCGATGACGGTGGGCGCGTACACCACCGACGAGGAGGTCGAGAGGGCCGTCCAGGAGGTCTGCCTGGAGGAGGCCGCCCAGCTCTCCCTGAACCTCACCGGCGGGGTGTACGTCAACCAGACGGCCGCCTTCTCCGACTTCCACGGCTCGGGCGGCAATCCGGCGGCCAACGCGGCCCTCACCGACGGCGCGTTCGTCGCCAACCGCTTCCGGGTGGTGGAGGTGCGGCGGGAGGTCTGACCGCTCAGGTCGAGGCGCCCCCGGTGGCGCTCCAGTGGTACAGCGTCATGGCCACACTGGTCGCGAGGTTGTAGCTGGAGACCTGGGGGCGCATCGGCAGGGACAGCAGGTGGTCGGCACGCGCGCGCAGGTCGGCGGAGAGGCCGCTGCGCTCCGAGCCGAAGGCGAGCACCGCGTCGTCCGGCAGCTTCAGCCCCCGGATGTCGTCGCCCTCCGGGTCGAGGGCGAACAGCGGCCCGGGCGGCAGCTCTGCCACGGTCAGCCGCTCCACGGCGGTCGCGAAGTGCAGCCCCGCCCCGCCGCGCACGACCGTGGGATGCCACGGGTCGAGCGTGCCGGTGGTGACCACACCGGTCGCTCCGAAACCGGCGGCCAGCCGGATCACGGCCCCCGCGTTGCCCAGATTGCGCGGATTGTCGAGGACGACGACGGGCGCGCTGCGGGGCGTGCGGGCCAGCGCGCGCAGGTTCGCCTCGCGGGAGGGCCGTACGGCAAGGGCGGCCACGGCGGTGGGATGCGGGCGCGGGACGAGGGACGTGTACGTCGCCTCCGAGACCTCCGTCAGCAGCGCGTCCAGCGTGTCCCGTACGTCGGGGGCCAGCTCGTCGGCCAGCGCGAGCGCCGCCCGCCGGTCTGCGGTGACCGCCACCGGCACCTCTGCCCCGAAGCGCACCGCGTGCTTGAGGGCGTGGAAGCCGTCGAGCAGCACGGCGGCGTCGGCGAGCCGGTGCCAGACGCTCACGGGATCGGTCCGAGCGCCCACGGCGTCGGGCCGGGCGCCCAAGGGGTCGGGCCGGGCGCCCACAGGATCGGTCATGTCGTGAAGCCTACGTGGGCGCGCTCGGCGTCCTCGGCGGTGCGCCGGTCCCGCTGCGCCGGCAGGCTGGGGCCGCCGCGCGGAAACAGCCGTCCACGCGCGCGTGCCGCCCAGCCGCCCAGCCGGTGCAGGAACGACGTCGGCAGGAAGACCGAGTCCGCGGCGATCATCGCCAGCGAGAAGAACGGCAGCCCGAGCACCACGGCGATCACCGCGTGCTCGGTCATCATCGCCACCAGCAGGACGTTCTTGACCCGCCGGTTGAACAGCGTGAACGGGAACGCGACCTGCACGATGACCGTCCCGTACGTCACGAGCATCACGATCGTGCCGCTGAAGGACATCAGGTCGGCGAGCGCGGGCCACGGCGAGAAGTAGTCCAGGTGCAGGGGGTAGTAGACCGCGGTGCCGTCCTGCCAGCGCGAGCCCTGGATCTTGTACCAGCCGGCCGTCGCGTAGATCAGACAGGCCTCGGTCATGATCACGAGCAGGGCGCCGTTGTGCACGATGTTGGCGATGACGTCGAGCAGTATCCGGGGCTCGGCGGACTTCGCGCGCCGCCCGACGACCCACCACAGCGCCGACGCCAGCCACACCCCCCACAGCAGGACCGGCACGGTCGGGTCGCCGTCGAGCCGCCCGGCGACGGTCACCCCGACCAGCACCGCCCCGAGCACCGCCCACAGCACAGGGCCGGTCCGGTCCGTCACCCGCTCTCCACGCGCGCGTGGCTCCCGCGCGAGGCGGACGCGCCGCTCGTCCAGGGACCACACCCGGCCGCAGCGCGTGAACACCAGGTAGATCGACATCAGGTGCAGGACGTTGTCGCCGCCGTCCCCCATGAAGACGCTGCGGTTCTGCAGCGACAGCACGCCGACCATGAAGAGCACGGACATCGCGCGCGTGCGCCAGCCCAGCAGCAGCAGCGCGCTCGACAGCAGGGCGAGCGCGTAGACGGCCTCGAACCAGACCCGGCCGTCCGTCCACATCAGCGCCGTGAAGGCGCCGTTGAGCCCGGTCAGCTGCTGGGCGAGGTCCCAGTCCCATGGGCCGTCGGGGCCGTACATCTCCTGGCGGTGGGGGAACTCGCGCAGCAGGAACAGCAGCCAGGTCGCGCTGAAGCCGATGCGGATCACGGCGGTCTGGTACGGGCCGAGGGCCGACTCGGTGACGCGGGCGATGCCGCCGGACACCGTCAGGGCGAATCGGTTCACTTCACGGCCCCCTCGGCCTCGTCCGCCGGGACCGACCACCAGGGCAGCACCCGGTACACCGGCTTCTGCGAGATCTGCTCGCCGCTCCACTCGGGCGGACGCACGTTGGTGGTGCTGGTGCGGACCTGGACGCTGTCGAGGACGCCGTCCCGCCCGGCCGCGCCGTCACGGTCCAGCCGCAGCACCACTATGCGGCGCAGATACGTCTCGGAGAGAGCGCCGCGCACCCCTACCGGACGGTTGTCGGCGCCGTGCGTGGCCGCGAAGAAGTCCCAGGAGCGGCGCAGCAGGTTCTGGTCGACGTGGCTGGGCAGCAGGTTTCCGTCGATGGCCCGCCCGTCCTCGGCGGACAGGTCGTACCAGCCGGTGGTGCGGACCTCGCCGTCCGCCGTGCGGACCTGGGCGCGGACCTGGACCGCGATGTTCTGCTGGAGCGGGTTCGGCGCGAAGAGCTTCCAGTTCTGTTCGAACTCCGGGTAGACCCACTCCTCTATCGCCTTGCCGTGCTTCTTGGTGACCGTGTTCGACGGCGCGACGTGCAGGAACACCATGCCGAGGTGCACACAGACGGCGACCGCGACAACCGCGAGCGCCAGGGCGGCGCCGATCTGGTAGCGGGGGGAGAGGGCGGCGACGCCGGTGCGGGGTTCGAGGGGCGGGCCGGGCGTGGGGTCGGGGTCGCCGGTCGCGGCGACCGTACCGGGCACGGGCGTCGCGTCGTCCGGTTCCGTCCAGGAGGCCGTCTCGTCCAGCACCTCCGGCTCGGGCCCGGCGCCCGGCCCGAGCCGGGCGTTGCCGCCTCCGCCGGCCGCGTCCATTCCGCCGTACGCGTCCATTCCGCCCCGTTTCCCGATCCCCGTCCGCCTTCCGGCCCCGGCCGCAGGGCACCGTACCGCCCGCGCGCGCCGCACCGCGGCGGTCGCACGGGAACGTTACTCAGACCCGCCCGCCCGGCACAGCCCCGACGGCCCGGCCGGTCGGCCCGTGCCAGGGCCGTCCCCCATCTCACCATGGTCACCGCCCGCGCCCCTCGCCCGGGCGCTCGCACACTGTCCACAGCGGCTGACACCTTACGACGGCCGTGCCCCGATCGAACCCCGAGGGCCGAACGATCGGTCGGTGATGCGCTCCACGCCCGGGTGACCGCCCCTTCTCCTACCGACCCTTCTCCTGCCGTTCCCTTCTCCTAGAACCTGTTCTATCTTGACGCTCCGTCAGATCAGGCCGTCAGATCCGGCCGCCGGCCCGGTCCGTGGCCGGGGTGCGCGTGGGAGGACAGGGACCGTGGACTTCACCTTCACCGAGGAACAGCAGGCGGCGGCCGAGGCGGCACGGGGGGTGTTCGCCGGGGTCGCGCCCGACGGGGTGCCCAGTCCCGCGCTCACCCAGGGCGCCGTCGCCGACGACTTCGACCGGGCGCTGTGGGCCAAGCTCGCCGACGCGGACCTGCTGAGCCTGCTGCTCGACGCCGAGTACGGCGGGGCCGGACTGGACGCCATCGCGCTGTGCCTGGTGCTGCGCGAGTCGGCGAAGGTACTGGCCCGGGTCCCGCTGCTGGAGAGCTGCGCGGCCGCGGCTGCCGTACAGGCCTACGGCGGACCGGAACTGAAGGCCGATCTGCTCGCAGCGGCGGGGCGGGGCGAGGTCGTCCTGACCGTCGCCTCCCATGGCCGCACCGGCCACGATCCGGCCGAGCTCGCCGTGACCGCACGGCAGGACGGTGACGCGTGGATCCTCGACGGGGTGCAGACGGCGGTGCCGTGGGCGCACAGCGCCGACTACACGGTCGTACCCGCGCACGTACCCGCGCGCATCCCCGCACACGTACCCACGCAGATGCCTGCGCACATACCCGCGCACACCGGCGCCGACCGCACCGTCCTCGCCCTGGTGCCCCGCGTCCACGAGTCGGTCGTGCTCGCCGAGCAGGTCTCCACCACCGGCGAGCGGCTGGCCGAGCTGCGGCTGGAGTCCGCGCGAATCGCGGCACGCGACGTCATCGACGCCGACGGCGCCTGGGAGTGGCTGCGACGGCTGCTGACCACGGGAACGTGTGCGCTCGCGCTCGGGCTGGGCGAGAACGTGCTGCGGATGACCGGCGAGTACACCGGCAAACGGGAGCAGTTCGGCTTCCCCGTGGCCACCTTCCAGGCCGTCGCCGTGCAGGCCGCCGACCGCTACATCGACCTGCGCGCGATGGAGGCCACGCTGTGGCAGGCCGCGTGGCGGATCGCCTCCGGGACGCAGGGCGCGCTGCCCGCCTCCGGTGACGTCGCCGTCGCCAAGATCTGGGCGTCGGACGGCGTACGGCGGATCGTGCAGACGGCGCAGCACCTGCACGGCGGGTTCGGCGCGGACGTCGACTATCCGCTGCACCGCTACCACGCCTGGGCCAAGCACCTGGAGCTGTCACTCGGCCCGGCGGCGGCCCATGAGGAGACCTTGGGCGACCTGCTGGCCGCCCACCCGCTCGGCTGACCCTCCAGGCCGCTACAGGACGTGTCCGGGCCGGCCCTCGTCCGTCACGACGGGACGGCCCGCGGCCGCCCACACCTGCATACCGCCGTCGATGTTCACGGCGTCGATGCCCTGCTGGACCAGGTACATCGTGACCTGCGCCGAACGTCCGCCGGAGCGGCAGATCACATGGACGCGGCCGTCCTGCGGCGCGGCCTCGGTCAGCTCGCCGTAGCGGGCCACGAACTCACTGATGGGGATGTGCAGTGCCCCTTCGGCGTGGCCCGCCTGCCACTCATCGTCCTCGCGGACGTCCAGCAGGAAGTCGCCGTCCTTGAGGTCCGTGACCTCGACCGTGGGCACACCAGCTCCGAAACTCATGCCTCCGACGCTACCTGAAACACCATCCCGCGACGGAGCCACGGCTATCCCAGCAGCGCGGCCAGCTCCGCCTCGCGTGCGGCGACGTCGCCCAGGAGCTTCTCGGCGATCTCGTCCAGGAGGGCGTCGGGGTCGTCCGGAGCGAGCCGGAGCATCTCGCCGATCGCGCTCTCCTCCAGTTCCCGCGCGAGGTGCGTGAGCATCTCCTTGCGCTGGGCCAGCCACTCGAGGCGGGCGTAGAGCTCCTCGCTGGGACTCGGGGCCGGCTCGACGGGCGCCGGACCGGCCGCCCACTCCTCGGCCAGCTCCCGCAACAGGGTCTCGTCGCCCCGGGCGTAGGCCGCGTTGACCCGGGTGATGAACTCCTCGCGCCGCTGCCGCTCACCCTCCTCCTGCGCCAGGTCGGGGTGGGCCTTGCGGGCCAGCTCGCGGTAGAGCTTGCGGACCTCGTCGCTGGGGCGCACCCGCTGCGGAGGCCGCACCGGCTGGTCCGTGAGCATCGCCACGGCCTCCGGGAACAGACCGTCGCCGTCCATCCAGCCGTGGAACAGCTCCTCGACACCCGGCATCGGCAGCACCCGGGCGCGCGCCTCCTGCGCCTTGCGCACGTCCTCGGGGTCGCCGGTGCGGGCGGCCGTGGCCTCGGCGATCTGCGCCTCCAGCTCGTCGAGCCGGGCGTACATCGGGCCGAGCTTCTGGTGATGGAGGCGCGAGAAGTTCTCGACCTCCACACGGAAGGTCTCCACCGCGATCTCGTACTCGATCAGCGCCTGCTCGGCGGCCCGCACGGCCCGCTCCAGCCGCTCCTCGGGTCGCGCCTGCTCAGCTTCCGGGGTCGTCACCCGAACAGCGTAGGCCACCACCGGGGCGGTCCGGCTCCACCAGCTCGGGACAGTCGGCGGCCACCCGGTGCGCGAAGAGGTCCCGGCAGGCGACGTACTTCACAGGACCCCCTGCCCGCCGCCGCCTCTCACACCCCCATCTCCGCCGGGATCCGTCCCGCCCGCACCGCCGCCACCAGCTGGGCGTGGTCCGCCTCCGTGCGGTCGGCGTAGGCGACGGCGAACGCGCTGATCGCCTCGTCCAGCTCCTCGCTCTTGCCGCAGTACCCGGCGATCAGGCGCGGGTCGGCACTGTGGGAGTGGGCGCGCGCCAGGAGGGCGCCGGTCATACGGCCGTAGTCGTCGACCTGGTCGGCGGCGAGCGCGGCCGGGTCGACGCTGCCCTTGCGGTTGCGGAACTGCCGGACCTGGAACGGCCGCCCCTCGACCGACGTCCAGCCCAGCAGGATGTCGCTGACGACCTGCATGCGCTTCTGGCCGAGGACGACGCGGCGGCCCTCGTGTTCCACCATGGGCGCCTCGAAGCCGGCGCTCACCAGGTGCGGCACCAGCGCCGACGCCCGCGCCTCCTTCACCTGCAGGACCAGGGGCTCGCCGCGGTGGTCCAGGAGCAGCACCACATACGACCGGGTGCCCACGCTTCCCGTGCCGACTATGCGGAAGGCGACGTCGTGCACCGCGTGCCGGGCCAGCAGCGGCAGGCGGTCCTCGGAGAGCGTGGCCAGGTACGGCTCGAGGGACGAGGCGACCGCCGCGGCCTCCGCGTCCGGGACGCCCCGCAGCACCGGCGGGGCGTCGACGAAACGTCGCCCGCCGTCCTCGGTCGGCTCGGTCGACTTCGCCGCGAAGCGCCCACTGGTGTTGGCCCGGGCCTTCTCGGAGACCCGCTCCAGTGTGCCGAGCAGGTCGTGGGCGTCGGTGTGGGAGACCAGCTCCTCGTCCGCGATGGCGTTCCACGCGTCCAGCACCGGGAGCCTGGCGAGCAGCCGCATGGTGCGGCGGTAGGCGCCGACCGCGTCCCGCGCCGCCTTGCGACAGGTGTCCTCGGCGGCGCCGGCCTCCCGGCCCGCGAGCACGAGCGAGGCGGCGAGCCGCTTGAGGTCCCACTCCCAGGGGCCGTGGACGGTCTCGTCGAAGTCGTTGAGGTCGATGACCAGGCCGCCGCGGGCGTCGCCGTACAGACCGAAGTTGGCCGCGTGCGCGTCGCCGCAGATCTGGGCGCGGATCCGGGTCACGGGCGTGCGGGCCAGGTCGAACGCCATGAGGCCCGCCGAACCACGCAGGAACGCGAAGGGGGCGGCCGCCATCCTGCCCACCCGTATCGGCGTGAGCTCCTCGATGCGGCCCTGGTTGGACTCCTCCACCGCGGCGACCGCGTCGGGACGGGAGCCGTCGAGGTCGAGCTCGGCATGCGACGCGCGCGGCACCCGGCGCCGCAGCGCCTTCCCCTCGTCCTTGGGCGACCCCTCGGGCGCCCCCTCGACGCGCCACTCGGCGAAGCCCCGCACCTTGGGCAGCCGCCGGGCCACGGCCGGCTCCACCGACCCCACCGACCCGACCGGCTCCAGCGGCTCCACCGACTCCGCCACTCCGACACCGACCTCGGCCATGACGACCGCCTCCCCCCGCACCAGCGCACGAACTTCCACGAACATCAATTCGTGCTGACCGTACCGCCGGTGGCCGAAACGCGTCAGACCCTGTGGATAACTCGCCGTGGATCACTGTCCACAGATACCTCCCTGTGGACAACCCCCCACAGCCTCACGCCCGGAGCCTCACACACGCGTCCTCACGCCCAGAGCCTCACGCCCGCAGATAAGCCAGCACGGCCAGCACCCGCCGATGCGTCTCGACCGCCGGCGGCAGGTCCAGCTTGGTGAGGATGCCGCTGATGTGCTTGCCCACGGCCGCCTCGGAGACCACCAGTTCGTGGGCGATCGCGCCGTTCGACTTACCCTCCGCGATCAGGGCCAGTACCTCCCGCTCACGCGGGGTGAGCCGCTCCAGCGGGTCGCGGCGGCGGCGCAGCAGCTGACGTACGACCTCGGGGTCGACGACCGTGCCCCCGGCGGCGACCTCGTTCAACGCGTCCACGAACTCCTCGACCTGCCCGACCCGGTCCTTGAGGAGATAGCCGACGCCCGTTCCGTCGCCGGAGTCCAGCAGTTCGGCGGCGTACGTCCGCTGCACGTACTGACTGAGGACGAGAACGGGCAGCGTGGGCCGCGTCTCGCGCAGGCGGACCGCCGCGTGCAGTCCCTCGTCCTGGAATCCGGGCGGCATGCGTACGTCCGTCACGACGATGTCGGGGGCGTGCTTCTCGACCGCCGCCACCAGGGCCCGCGCATCGCCGACGGCTGCGACCACCTCGTGGCCGCAGCGGGCGAGCAGGCCGATGAGTCCCTCCCGCAGCAGCACGCTGTCCTCAGCCAGCACTACCCGGAGCGATCGGCGGTCCACTCGCAAGGAAACTCCACACGCAGCAGGGTCGGTCCACCCGGCGGACTGGACAGGGAAAGTCTGCCATCGAGCACCGACACCCGGTCCGCGAGTCCGGTCAGCCCGCTGCCGCCCGCGGGGTCCGCGCCGCCCCGGCCGTCGTCGCGCACCTGGAGGAACAGCCGCCCGTCACGGTGTTCGCCGGTCACCGCCGCTCGCCTCGCCCCACTGTGCCTGGCGACGTTGGCGAGGGCCTCGCAGACCACGAAGTACGCGGCTGCCTCGACCCCTTGGGGCAGCCTGCCGGCCAGTTCCAGGTCGACGTCCACGGGGACCGCGGAGCGGTCGGCGGCATCCGCGACGGCGGCCTCGAGACCGTAGTCGGCGAGCACCTTGGGGTGGATGCCGTGGACGAGGTCGCGCAGCTCGGCGAGGGCCTTGCCGGCCTCGTCGTGAGCCTTGGCGAGCTGGTCGGCGAGCGGGCCGGGCGGCGCGTCCAGTCGAGCCAGACCGAGCGTCATCGTCAGGGCGACCAGGCGTTGTTGGGCACCGTCGTGCAGGTCGCGCTCGATGCGACGCCGTTCCGCCTCGAAGGCGTCCACCAACCGCAGCCGGGAACGGGCCAGTTCGACCACCCTCGCGCCCAGGTCCCCGTCGCGCGGAGCGATCAGCAGCCGGGTCAGCTCGACCCGCGCACCGGCGGCGACGCCCAGGACGTAGGCGCCCAGGCCCATGAGGACGAGCCCGAGCACGGCGACCGCGAAGGCGGTCGGCCAGGTGGTGACCGTCCACTGCTTGAGCACCTTCGCCTCCCGCCCGTCACCGGCCGTGGCCATCAGCAGCGGGGTCGCCACCATGGACAGCGGGACGAGCAGGCCGACCGTGACGGCGAGTGCGTCGACCGGCCACAACAGCCCAGCGAGCAGCAGGGCGTACCCGAGCTCGCGCCAGGTCGCCTGTTCCCTCAGCCGGATGGTCAGCCAGGGCCGCAGTCCGGCGGTGGCGGGCGGCCGGTGCCGGCCGGACGCCGGGTCCAGGTCCACCAGACGCAGCCGGTGCCGCTCCACCCAGGCCACCGGAATACCCGCGAGGGCCGTGAGCAGCAGCAGCGGCAGCCCCACCAGCGCGACGGCCAGCACACCGCCGACCGCCGCCGAAGTGACGATCCCCACGAGCGCGACGACGCCGCTCACCGCGCCGGTGAGCAGGTACCCGGCCGAACGCCACGGCCACGGGGACAGCAGGAAGCCGGGCCTGGACATGGCCTGCCACACGTTCCGAGGGTGCATGCGGCTCACCGTAGAAGGCCCGCTCGGGCGGGGGCCATGGGGCCGGGCAGCGGTCGGGAGGTAGGTCTGGCCCTACCCCAAGTCTCGTTCCTGCCCAACTGCGTCGCCGTGTCCCCGCGCGGTTTCGTGGAGCCGCGACAAAGACCCAGAAGACCAAGCGGACACCGACCGGCACCTGACGAGTTGGGACACATGAACAACATCGAGAACCACGACGCGATCCAACTGTGCTCCGTCGGCAGACGGTACGGGTCGGGTGACAACGCCGTGACCGCCCTCGCCGACGTCTCGCTCTCCTTCCCCAGGGGGACGTTCACCGCAGTCATGGGCCCCTCCGGCTCAGGCAAGTCGACCCTGCTCCAGTGCGCGGCCGGCCTGGACCGGCCCACGTCGGGGACGGTCACCGTGGGCGGGACCGAGCTGACGGGGCTGAGCGAGACCAGGCTGACGCTGCTGCGCCGCGAGCGCATCGGATTCGTCTTCCAGGCGTTCAACCTGTTGCCGTCGCTGACCGCCGAGCAGAACGTGGCGCTCCCCCTGCGGCTCGCCGGGCGCCGCCCCTCCCGGGCCCGGGTCCGCGAGGCGCTGGAGCAGGTCGGGCTCGGCGAACGGGGCAGGCACCGGCCGACGGAGATGTCCGGCGGCCAGCAGCAGCGGGTGGCCTTGGCCCGGGCCCTGATCACCCGCCCCGAAGTGCTCTTCGGCGACGAGCCGACCGGCGCGCTGGACTCGCACACCGGCCGTGAAGTGCTGACCCTGTTGCGCGGCATGGTCGATCGCGAGGGCCAGACGATCATCATGGTCACGCACGACCCGGTGGCCGCCTCCTACGCGGACCGCGTCGTCTTCCTCGCCGACGGACGCGTCAACGGCGAGCTCGCCGGAGCGGGCGCCGACGCCATCGCCGCGCACATGACCCGCCTGGAAACCGCGCGCACGACCGGACTGGAGGCCACCCCGTGCTGAGCGTCACCCTGCGCGCCCGCTGGGGCACCTTCGTCGGCAGCTTCGTCGCGCTGGCGCTGGGTGTCGCCCTGCTCGCCGTGATGGGCCTGGTCCTCGCATCGTCGTCGGCCGCGCCCGACCGCAAGCCGGAACGGTTCGCCGCCGCGCCGGTCGTGGTCAAGGGGGCGGACACGCTGCGGGTGCCCACCCCGATCGGCGAGCGGGTGCAGCGGCTCGCGCACCCGCGCGCCGTCCCCGCCGAGGCCGTCGCGAAGCTGGCGAAGCTCGGCACCGTCGTGGCGGACCGGTCGTTCGCCGTACGGGCACAGGGCGGCCCCGACGACCTGGTGGGCCACCCCTGGTCCACCGCCGCGTTCGCCCCGTACACTCTCGACGCCGGACGGGCGCCCCGCACGGCCGACGAGGTCGTCGTCAGCGGCGACTGGGCGCGGCCGGGCACGCTCGTACGCACCGACCGCGGCACCGTGCGGGTCGTCGGCACCGTCACCGAGCGTGGCTTCGAGGACGCCGTCTTCTACACCGACACGCGCGCCGCCCGACTGTCCCCTACGAGCGCCCAGCTGACGGTCGACGCCGACGCGGCAGCCGTACGCGCCGCCGTACGCGAAAGCGCGGGCGTCCAGGTCCTGACAGGCGACGCCCGCCGCTCCGCCGACGCCGACCCCGAGCGGGACAGCGAGGCCCTGACCGCGATGAACGCCATGTTCGGCACGGCCGGCGGGGTCACCGCCTTCGTGTCGGTGTTCGTGGTGGCATCCACCTTCGCGTTCGTGGTCGCCCAGCGGCGCCGGGAGTTCGGGCTGCTGCGCACGGCCGGTGCGACCCCGGGGCAGATCCGCCGGACGGTCCTCGCCGAGGCCCTCGCGGTCGGGGTGCTCGCCTCGGCCACCGGCTGTGCGCTCGGCACGTACGGTGCCCCGTTGCTGGCCGACCGGGTGGTCGACGCCGAACTCGCACCGGCCTGGTTCGTCATCGGCGACCACACCTGGCCGTACCACCTGGCCTTCTGGACCGGCCTGCTCGTCGCCCTGTGCGGCGCGATCGCCGCCTCCTGGCGGGCCGGCCGCACCAACCCCGTCCAGGCGCTGCGCGAGGCGTCCGTGGACGGCCAGGCGATGACCCGGGGCCGATGGCTCTTCGGCACCGGCCTGCTGCTGACCGCCGCGGTGACGCTGGGCCTGGCCCTGGTGAACGACCCGGGCGACCTCCTTCACCGCAAGACCTACGTGAGCCGCCCCATGCTCCTGATCACCGCGCTCGCGCTGCTCACGCCGGTCGTGGTGCGCCCACTGACCCGGCTCCTCGCCTGGCTGCCGGCGCGGCTGCCCGGGGCCGGCGGCATGCTGGTCCGCGAGAACGCCGCCGCCGGAGTCCGCCGTACCGCCGCGATCGCAGCCCCCGTCCTGGTCATGGTCGCCCTGACGGGCTCCCTCCTGGGCGCGGGCACGACGCTGAACAGCGCGAAGGCGGCCGAGACGCGGGAGCGGACGACCGCCGCGTTCGTCGTCACCACGAGCGGCCCCGGCTTCGACGCGGCCACACTGCGCGAGCTGCGCGACGTCCCCGGCGCCACGATCTCCGCGACCGCCTCCAGCGCGGTCTACGTCCTCGAAGACGGCGTGGCGCTCGTCAAGTCCGAGGCCCGCACAGCGGAGCGCGCCTCGCTCGCCGTCAACACTCGGCTGCCGCTCACGGCGGGGAAGGCGGGTGACCTCGACAACGAGTCGATCATCGTCAACGAGGAGTGGCAGCGGCACACCGTGGGGCAGCGGGTGCGGGTGTGGCTCGGCGACGGTACGAGGAAGACGCTGCGGATCGCCGCGGTGATGACCACCGGCACCGGCAACAACGGCGTCTACGTCACCCCGGCCAACGCTCCGGGCGCGACGGTCGACCGGGTCGACGTCGCCCTCACGGACGGGGCCGACGCCGACGCCGTGGCCGCCGAGCTGCGCAAGGCGGTACGGGCCTCCGGCGCGCAGGTCCTCACCAAGGACCAGTGGATCCGGGCGACCTACCCGCAGACCTACCGCACGACCCGGCTCGGCTTCCTGCTGGTCCTCGGCATCGCGCTCCTCTACACCGGCATATCCCTGGTCAACACCATGGTCATGGCGACCTCCGACCGGGCACGCGACCTGGCCGTACTGCGGCTGGCGGGGGCCACCCGCCGACAGGTCCTGCGGCTGGTGGGCGCCGAGGCGCTGATGGTGGTCGCGGTCGGCGCCCTGCTGGGCCTGCTGGTCGCCGGACTCAACCTCGCGGGGATGTGGGGCGCGCTGCGCCTGCTGTCGGTCCCGGGCACGATCGAGCTGCCGTGGGCGGCCATCGGCGCGGCCGTGGGCGCGTGCGCGCTGCTCGCCGTGATCGCGTCCGTCGTCCCCGCCGCCCTCGTCCTGCGCCGACGGGCGGTGGAACTGGCGGGCGTACGGGAATGACCGGTGAGAAATGCCTCACACCGAACACCGGCTCCAGCTCCGGCTCCGGCTCCGGCACATAGCGAAACGGCCGGTACCGTAACCGGTACCGACCGTTTCGTCTGGTGCGCGAGGGGGGAGTTGAACCCCCACGCCCTTGCGGGCACTGGAACCTGAATCCAGCGCGTCTGCCTATTCCGCCACCCGCGCATTGGGTGCGTCTTCGGGCTTCGTTCCTTGCGGTCCGGCGCCTTCCGACACGCAGAACATTAGCACGCGGTCCGGGGTGCGTTCACATCCCTTGTCCCTGGGCAGGCGGTGAGCGGCACCACTGCCTGCCCGACCGGAGCGGCCCCGGCTACGTATCGACATGGAACGGTTCACGTATCAACCTCGTACCGGTCCCGCTCATCTCCCCAGGAGCCGGTCGGGGTCCACAGTCCGGTGCGGGACACTGGTCTGCGGCCCCCTCTACGATCCTGGGCAAGAGGAGTTCGTAGAGGAGTTCCTCAGGGAAGCTCGCAGGCGTCGACACCCGATCGACCGAGCCGACAGGGGGAACCAGCCGATCGACCGGCGCGTGGATACGATCAGTAAGCAGTACGAGCAGTGCCAGGCAAGGCACGGACACAGCGGCAACGACGGAGGAGGTGCCCCATGGGAGTCCTGAAGAAGTTCGAGCAACGTCTCGAAGGTCTGGTCAACGGCACCTTCGCCAAGGTCTTCAAGTCCGAGGTCCAGCCCGTGGAGATCGCCGGCGCGCTCCAGCGGGAGTGCGACAACAACGCGACGATCTGGAACCGCGACCGGACCGTCGTCCCCAACGACTTCATCGTGGAGCTGAGCACGCCCGACTTCGAGCGCCTCAGCCCCTACTCCGGCCAGCTCGGCGACGAGCTCGCCGGCATGGTGCGCGACTACGCCAAGCAGCAGCGCTACACCTTCATGGGGCCGATAAAGGTCAACCTGGAGAAGGCCGAGGACCTGGACACCGGCCTGTACCGGGTACGCAGCCGTACGCTCGCCTCCACCGGCGGCCAGCAGGCACCGCAGGCCCCCGACCGCGCGCCCTCGAGCGGCCCGCGCCCGGGCGGCTACGGCTACCCGCAGCCCGGCCCCGCCGCCGCGCCCCCCATGCCGTCCGCGCCGCCGCCCGGTGCCGGCGCCCGCCCCGGGGGCTACGGCTACCCGCAGCCGGCCCAGCACCCCGGCGCCGCTCCCGGCGGCCCCGCGCAGGGCGCGCGCACCCGCTACTGGATCGAGATGAACGGCGCGCGCCACCAGATCTCCCGCCCGACCCTGGTGCTGGGCCGCAGCACCGAGGCCGACGTGCGGATCGACGACCCCGGCGTCTCCCGCCGGCACTGTGAGATCCGGACCGGAACGCCCTCGACGATCCAGGATCTCGGGTCCACCAACGGCATCGTGGTGGACGGGCAGCACACCACCCGCGCTACGCTCCGCGACGGCTCGCGGATCGTCGTGGGCAGCACCACCATCATTTACCGGCAAGCCGAAGGGTGAAGCGGGGGCAATGTCAGAGCTGACCCTCACGGTCATGCGGCTGGGTTTCCTGGCCGTACTGTGGCTGTTCGTGATCGTGGCCGTGCAGGTCATCCGCAGCGACCTGTTCGGAACGCGTGTCACACAGCGCGGGGCACGGCGGGAAGCGTCCCGGCCGCAGCAGCAGGCCGCCCGGCAGGCTGCGGCGCCACCGCAGCAGCGCCAGCAGGCCGCCGGCGGCCGCCAGCGCCGCAACGCCCCCACCAAACTGGTCGTGACCGAGGGCACGCTCACCGGCACCACCGTCGCGCTGCAGGGCCAGACCATCACCCTGGGCCGGGCGCACGACAGCACGATCGTGCTGGACGACGACTACGCCTCCAGCCGCCATGCCAGGATCTACCCGGACCGGGACGGCCAGTGGATCGTCGAGGACCTGGGCTCCACCAACGGCACGTACCTCGACCGGAGCCGGCTGACGACCCCCACGCCTATTGCGCTGGGCGCGCCGATCCGCATCGGCAAGACCGTCATCGAGCTGCGGAAGTAGTGCTACATCATGAATAGGCGCGAGCGGAGCGAGCACGCAGCGGCGGTCCACACCCCGGACCCCGGCGCGCTCCCGACCGGAGGGTGGGCACCGTGCGGATGTACCCGGAGCCGACGGGCGAGGTGCGCATGAGTCTGTCACTGCGCTTCGCCGCCGGATCGCACAAAGGCATGATCCGGGAGGGCAACGAGGACTCCGGTTATGCCGGTCCGCGCCTGCTCGCCATCGCCGACGGCATGGGCGGCGCGGCCGCCGGCGAGGTCGCCTCCTCCGAGGCCATCTCCACCATCGTCGCCCTCGACGAGGACATCCCCGGCTCCGACGTCCTCACCTCGCTCGGCACCGCCGTCCAGCGTGCCAACGACCAGCTGCGCGCCATGGTCGAGGAGGACCCGCAGCTCGAGGGCATGGGCACCACGCTGACCGCCCTGCTGTGGACCGGCCAGCGGCTCGGTCTCGTGCACGTCGGTGACTCGCGCGCGTACCTGCTGCGCGACGGCGTCCTCACCCAGATCACCCAGGACCACACCTGGGTGCAGCGCCTCGTCGACGAGGGACGCATCACCGAGGAAGAGGCGACCACGCATCCGCAGCGGTCGCTCCTCATGCGCGCCCTCGGCAGCGGTGAGCACGTCGAGCCCGACCTGTCGATCCGCGAGGTCCGGGCCGGCGACCGCTACCTCATCTGCTCCGACGGGCTGTCCGGAGTCGTCTCCCACCAGACGCTGGAAGACACCCTCGCCAGCTATCAGGGCCCCCAGGAAACCGTGCAGGAGCTCATCCAGCTCGCACTGCGCGGCGGCGGCCCCGACAACATCACCGTCATCATCGCCGACGTCCTCGACCTGGACACCGGCGACACCCTCGCCGGACAGCTGTCCGACACCCCGGTCGTGGTCGGCGCGGTCGCCGAGAACCAGCACCAACTGCACGACAACGGCATCATGCAGACCCCCGCGGGACGCGCCTCCGGCCTCGGCCGCCAGGTGCCCGGACAGGGCGGGGGCGGCGAGTTCGGCCCGCCCGGCTCCGGCGACACCACCGGCTACATCCCCGCGGGCAGCTTCGGCGACTACACCGACGACGACTTCGTCAAGCCCCGCAAGGGCCGCAGGTGGCTGAAGAGATCCCTCTACAGCGTGCTCGCCCTCGCCGTCATCGGCGGCGGCCTGTACGGCGGCTACCGCTGGACGCAGACGCAGTACTTCGTCGGCACCAAGGGCGAACACGTGGCCCTGTACCGCGGCATCAGCCAGGACCTGGCGTGGGTTTCCCTCTCGAAGGTGGAGAAGGACCACCCCGAGATCGAACTCAAGTACCTCCCGCCCTACCAGCAGAAGCTGGTCCAGGCCACGATCGCCGAGGGCAGCCAGGGCACCGCCCAGAAGAAGATCGACGAGCTGTCGGTCCAGGCCTCCGCGTGCAAGAAGGAAGCACAGCGCCGCGCCGCCGAGAGCGCGAACAACTCCAAGACGGGCCAGGGCGAGGCCGGAGGCACCACGGGAACCACCACCACCTCCCTCACGTCCAAGGCATCGCCGTCGCCGAACGCGTCGGCATCGACCACGCCCCCGTCCACGTCTCCGTCCCCGTCCACGACCGCCACTCCCAGCCCCGGCCCCAGCCTCTCGGAGGAGGAGCAGAAGGTCGTCTCGCTGTGCGGTAAGCAGTAGGCAAGCCGTGAGAGGCCCCGTCACACGATGAGCAGTACTACCAACTCGCCGACGCACCACACGTCCACGATCGGCTCGATCGGCACCCCGAGCCGGCGCAACACCGAGCTCGCACTGCTGGTGTTCGCCGTCGTCATCCCGGTGTTCGCCTACGCCAACGTGGGCCTGGCCATCAACGACGAGGTGCCGTCCGGCCTGCTGAGCTACGGCCTGGGCCTCGGCCTCCTGGCCGGCGTCGCCCATCTCGTCGTACGCAAGTTCGCCCCGTACGCGGACCCGCTGCTGCTGCCGCTGGCCACGCTGCTGAACGGGCTCGGACTCGTCGTCATCTGGCGTCTGGACCAGTCCAAACTGCTGCAGTCCATCAAGCAGGCCGGCACCGCCGCGCCCCGCCAGCTGATGTACACCGCGATGGGCATCGCCCTGTTCATCGTCGTGCTGATCTTCCTCAAGGACCACCGCGCACTTCAGCGCTACACCTACATCTCCATGGTCGGCGCGCTGTTCCTGCTGCTGCTGCCGCTCGTACCGGGCCTCGGCCAGAACATCTACGGCGCCAAGATCTGGATCTCCGTCGCCGGCTTCTCCATCCAGCCCGGTGAGTTCGCCAAGATCGTCCTCGCGGTGTTCTTCGCCGGCTATCTGATGGTCAAGCGCGACGCCCTCGCCCTCGCCAGCCGCCGCTTCATGGGCCTGTACCTGCCCCGCGGCCGCGACCTCGGCCCGATCCTGGTCGTCTGGTTCATCTCGATCCTGATCCTGGTCTTCGAGACCGACCTCGGTACGTCGCTGCTGTTCTTCGGAATGTTCGTCATCATGCTGTACGTCGCCACCGAGCGGACCAGCTGGATCGTCTTCGGTCTGCTGATGTCCGCGGGCGGCGCGGTCGGCGTGGCCAGCTTCGAACCGCACGTCCAGCAGCGTGTCCAGGCCTGGCTCGACCCGATGAAGGAGTACACCCTCAGCCGTCAGGGCGTCGCCGGCCACTCCGAGCAGGCGATGCAGGCGCTGTGGGCGTTCGGCTCCGGCGGCACCCTCGGCACCGGCCTCGGCCAGGGCCACTCCGACCTCATCCGGTTCGCCGCCAACTCCGACTTCATCCTCGCCACCTTCGGCGAGGAACTGGGCCTGGCCGGCATCATGGCGCTCCTGCTGATCTACGGCCTGATCGTGGAACGCGGCGTACGCACCGCACTCGCCGCCCGCGACCCGTTCGGCAAGCTGCTCGCCATCGGCCTCTCCGGCGCCTTCGCCCTCCAGGTGTTCGTCGTCTCCGGCGGTGTCATGGGCCTCATCCCGCTGACCGGTATGACCATGCCGTTCCTGGCGTACGGCGGTTCCTCCGTCATCGCCAACTGGGCCCTGATCGGCATCCTGATCCGCATCAGCGACACCGCGCGCCGCCCGGCCCCCGCCCCCGCATCCAACCCCGACGCCGAGATGACCCAGGTGGTCCGCCCGTCATGAACAAGCCCCTGCGCCGGATCGCGATCTTCTGCGGCCTCCTGGTCCTCACGCTGCTCCTGCGGGACAACTGGCTCCAGTACGTCAAGGCCGACACCCTGGCCTCCGACACGGACAACCGCCGCGTCAACATCACGCGCTACGCCACCCCGCGCGGCGACATCATCGTCGACGGCAAGGCCATCACCGGCTCCGTCGAGTCGAGCGACAGCGACTACAAGTACAAGCGCACCTGGAAGGACGGCGCCATGTGGGCGCCGGTCACCGGGTACTCCTCGCAGGCCTTCGGCGCCAACCAACTGGAGAAGCTCGAGGACGGCATCCTCACCGGCAACGACGACCGGCTCTTCTTCCGCAACACCCTCGACATGATCACGGGCAAGAAGAAGGAGGGCGGCAGCGTCGTCACCACCCTCAACGCCGCCGCGCAGAAGGCGGCCTTCAAGGGCCTGGGCAACAAGAAGGGCGCCGTCGCCGCGATCGAACCGTCCACCGGCAAGATCCTGGCCCTGGTCTCCACACCGTCGTACGACCCGTCGACCTTCGCCGGGACCGCGGGCAGCGACGAGACCGCCTGGAACAAGGTCCAGAAGAAGAACAACGCCGACGACCCGATGCTCAACCGCGCACTGCGCGAGACCTACCCGCCCGGCTCCACCTTCAAGGTGGTCACCGCAGCCGCCGCGCTGGAGAACGGCGAGGTCGCCGGCATCGACGACGCCACCAAGACACCGGACCCGTTCCCGCTGCCGCAGAGCACCTCGAAGCTCACCAACGAACACAGCGGCTGCGAGAACGCCAGCCTGCGTGAGGCGCTGCGGGTCTCCTGCAACACCGTCTTCGCGAAGATGGCCGACAACGTCGGCAACGAGAAGATGATCGAGCAGGCCAAGAAGTTCGGCTTCAACGAGGCCGAGCTGGACACCCCGGTGCGCGCCGCCGAGAGCATCTACCCCGAGGACAACGCCCCACAGAACGCCCTGGACGGCATCGGCCAGGGCTCCAACCGGGCCACGCCGCTCCAGATGGCCATGGTCGCCTCGGCCGTCGCCAACAACGGCAAGCTGATGCAGCCGTACATGGTCGACCAGCTGCGCGCCTCCAACCTCGACGTCATCGAGACGAACGAGCCCAAGGAGCTGTCCCAGGCCGTCTCCTCCGAGACCGCCCAGAAGCTCCAGCAGATGATGGAGACGGTCGTCAAGACCGGCACCGGAACCTCGGCGCAGATCTCCGGCGCCACCGTGGGTGGCAAGACCGGTACCGCCCAGCACGGCCTCAACAACAGTGAGAAGCCGTACGCCTGGTTCATCTCGTACGCCAAGCTGTCGGACGGCAGCGCGCCGGTGGCCGTGGCCGTCGTCGTCGAGGACGGCGCCGCCAACCGCGGCGACATCACCGGTGGCGGTCTCGCCGGTCCGATCGCAAGGGACGTGATGAAGGCAGTCATCGACAGCAAGAAGTGACCCCGCTCACGTCACCTTCACATCGGTGCACGTTGCGATACCGGTCCTGTATCGGGTTACGGGCTTGGCCAGGTCACACAGAGCGATCCGGGTACGGTATGCCCGGACGGCAGCCTCCGGCCCGCACGAACGTGCGGGCCGGGACCGACGGAGAGGGCTGGTAGGTAGCTATGGAAGAGCCGCGTCGCCTAGGCGGCCGGTACGAGCTGGGCCATGTGCTCGGCCGTGGTGGCATGGCTGAGGTCTACCTCGCGCACGACACCCGCCTCGGCCGCACCGTGGCGGTGAAGACGCTGCGCGTGGACCTCGCGCGCGACCCTTCCTTCCAGGCCCGGTTCCGCCGGGAGGCCCAGTCGGCCGCCTCGCTCAACCATCCCGCGATCGTGGCGGTCTACGACACGGGCGAGGACTACATCGACGGGGTCTCGATCCCGTACATCGTCATGGAGTACGTCGACGGCTCCACGCTCCGTGAGCTGCTCCACTCCGGCCGCAAGCTGCTGCCGGAGCGGACGCTGGAGATGACCATCGGCATCCTCCAGGGCCTGGAGTACGCCCACCGCAGCGGCATCGTGCACCGTGACATCAAGCCGGCGAACGTCATGCTGACGCGCAACGGCCAGGTCAAGGTGATGGACTTCGGCATCGCCCGCGCCATGGGCGACTCCGGCATGACGATGACGCAGACCGCGGCAGTCATCGGCACAGCCCAGTACCTCTCGCCGGAGCAGGCCAAGGGCGAGCAGGTCGACGCCCGCTCCGACCTGTACTCGACCGGCTGTCTGCTGTACGAGCTACTGACGGTCCGCCCGCCCTTCGTGGGCGACTCCCCGGTCGCGGTCGCCTACCAGCACGTACGGGAAGAGCCGCAGTCCCCGAGCGTCTTCGACCCCGAGATCACGCCCGAGATGGACGCCATCGTCCTCAAGGCACTGGTCAAGGACCCCAACTACCGCTACCAGTCGGCCGACGAGATGCGCGCCGACATCGAGGCCTGCCTCGACGGCCAGCCGGTCGCGGCCACGGCTGCGATGAGCTCCGTGGGCTACGGCGGCTACCCGGACGACCAGCCGACGACCGCCCTGCGCGCGGACGCCGGCGCCACGACCATGCTGCCGCCCATGAACCCGGACGACGGCGGTTACGGCTACGGCGACGACCGCCCCGACCGACGCCGCCAGAAGAAGTCGAACACCTCGACGATACTGCTGGTGGTCGCGGCCGTCCTGGTCCTCGTGGGCGCGATCCTGATCGGGAAGTGGGCGTTCGGCGGCGGGGGCGCGGGCAGCGACAAGGTGTCGGTGCCCAACCTCATCGGCTCGACCCAAGCCGATGCCAAGAGCCTGTTGACCAACAGCAGCCTTGAGGTGGGAACGGTCACGCAGAAGCCCTGCGAAGACCAGCCCAAGGGCAACGTCTGCGACCAGGATCCTGATTTCAAGACCGAGGTCCAGAAAAACTCCACCGTCAACCTGGTCGTCTCGACCGGGGCGCCGAAGGTGGCGGTGCCGAGCGTCGTCGGCCAGAGCCTCGACGACGCCAAGACCACCCTTGAGGCCGACAAGTACCAGTTCACCGTCAAGACGACGGAAAAGGTGTCCTCCGAGGCGGTGGGCACCGTCCTCGAGCAGGATCCCGAGCTCGGCGCGGAAGTCGAGAAGGGCTCCACGATCACCCTCACCATCGCCAAGGCCGAGGAGAAGTCCACCGTCCCCGACGTCTCGAACCAGACCTGTGACGCGGCCAAGGCGCAGATGACGGCGAACAACCTGACCGGCAACTGCACCGAGGTGGAGACCGACGACCCGAACCTGGTCGGCAAGGTCATCGCGACCACGCCGGAGAAGGGTCAGCAGGTCGACAAGGGCTCCACAGTCCAGATCCAGATCGGCAAGGCGAAGAGCCAGGTCCAGGTCCCGAGCATCACGGGCCAGACCCTGAAGGTGGCCAAGCAGATGCTCGAGCAGGTGGGCCTCCAGCTCGGCAACGTCACCAACTCGACTGACGGCAACGCCATCGTCTTCAGCTCCGACCCGACCCCGGGCAGCACGGTCGACTCGGGCACGTCGGTCAACGTGGTCACCGTGGACCAGGGCAACAACAACGGCAACAACGGCGGCACCAACGTCTTCGGCGGCACCACCGGCACCTCACTACGCACGGAGGACTGACACCTACGGGTCCTACGACTGAGCCCCGGCGCCCTCCTCAGGGCGCCGGGGCTCAGTCATGTCCGGCCTCTCCCGACTTCCCCGAAAGCCCGTTTCCCTATCGGTCGTGTCTTCCCATGCGACAACTCGTTGGATCGGATGGGGTGGGGACTCGGAACGCTCTGCCCTGGCCGTACGGCCACACCAAGAACGGAGGGGCAGAACATGATCAACGAATCCGTGCTGCTGGAGTCGAAGAGCCTGCGCGACAGCGTGCTGGAACAAACAGACGTGCTCGACAGAGTGAAGGCGCTGTCGCTGCTGCCGGACGGGATGCATGTAACGACGGCGATGATCGCGGCTTACTTCGAGGTTGGCCTCGAAGCCATCAAGTCGCTCGTCAAGGACCACAGGAGCGAACTGGAAACCAACGGCTACCGTCTGCTGACGGGCGAGGAACTGAGGTCCTTCAAGGACCTCAGTGGGATCCAATCCCATACTCGCTCACTCGCGATCTACTCCCGCCGAGCCATCCTCAACGTCGCCATGCTGCTTCGGGACAGCGAAGTCGCACGACAGGTCCGGGTCTACCTCCTGGACGCGGAGTACACGGCCCGCACACAGCCTGTGGAAAACTCCGCCCGTCTCGACGCTACAGCCCTCGACGACCGCATCGACCAACGCATCACCCACATCCTCGGCCAGACCGTCGTCCCCATGTTCAACGCGCTGATCGAAACGTCAGGCGAGCAACGAAGGGAGCTGATCGCTCTCCGGGCAGGCGTCCAGAGCATCGAAAGGCGGCTCCAGCAACATCACGCCCGGCTGCAGAGGCTCGAAAGCCCACGAGAGAACCGCCCCCTCGCCGGCGTCATGGCTTCCATGGACGCCATGAACGGCCGCGAGTTCGAGGAACACATCGCCGCCCTCCTGCGCCGCGACGGCTGCACCAATGTCGTCGTGCAAGGCGGCGGCAGGGATCGAGGCATCGACATCACGGCGCTCACGGTCGACGGACGGCGCCTGGTCGCCCAGTGCAAAAGGTTCGCGCCCCACCTCTCCATCACCAGCCCTGAGCTCCAGAAGTTCGTGGGGGCGGCCAAGGTTCTGCACACCTCGGAAGTGGCCCTCTTCGTGGCCACATGCCCCTTCACCCGTGATGCCCTGAACATCGCGACCGAGAGCGGCATCGCCGCCGTACACCGGGGGCTGCTGGAGGAATGGAGCGCCGGAGCAACGCTGAAGATCCTGGAGTGACCGTCACGTAGGACAAAAGAGGCCCGAAGCCGCAAGGGATAGTTGCGGCTTCGGGCCTTCGTCATCCTAGGTGGCTGAGAGCCTTGGAGGACCTCAACCAGATCAACGTAGTTCCTTCGGCGGCGTCCGGTCGCTGTCCACCTTCTCGACCCGCTCCAGCTCGCCCCACACCACGTACCGGTACCGGCTCGTGTACACCGGCGTGCACGTCGTCAGCGTGATGTAGTGGCCCGCCTTCTTCTTTCCCGACTCCTCGGGGACGGACCCGAGGACCTTGACGTTGTACTTCGAGGTCTCGGGGAGGACGGCGTAGACCTTGTAGATGTACCACTTGTCCTTGGTCTCGAAGACGATCGGGTCGCCCTTCCTGACCTTGTCGATGTTGTGGAACTTCGCGCCGTGGCCGTCACGGTGGGCGGCGAGGGAGAAGTTGCCCTCCTTGCCGGTCGTGGGCAGCGTGGCCTTGACCGGGTCGACGTAGTAGCCGGCGACGCCGTCGTTGAGGACGTTCGTGGAGGTGCCCTTCTCGACCAGGACCTCGCCGTTCTTCATCGCGGGCACGTGCAGGAAGCCGATGCCCTTCTTGGTGTCGAGCGCGCCGGGGCCGGTGTCCTCGGTGGCCCAGCTGTCGCGGACCTTGTCGGCCTGCTTGTGCGCCGTGCGATCGGCGACGACGTTCGTCCACCACAGCGAGTAGACGACGAACAGGCCGAGCACGAGGCCCGTCGTGATGAGCAGTTCGCCGAAGACACTGACCGCCAGGGCGATCCGGCCCTGGCCGCGGCGGCGCGGCGCGGACACGGACTCGGGCGCGTCGGTGTGCTCTTCGGTCTCGTCGGCGGTCGCTGCCACTGTTTCATCTGCCCTTAACTGACGAGTGCATCCGGCTTGCCCTTGCTGCGTGGCCGTTCCTCGACCATCTTGCCCCAGACGATCAGCCGGTACTTGCTGGTGAACTCCGGCGTGCACGTCGTCAGGGTGATGTACCGGCCGGGCCCGGTGAAGCCCGACCCGGTGGGGACGGGCTTGATGACACTGGTGTTGCTCGGCGCGGTCACCGGCAGCATCGACGTCATCTTGTAGACGTAGTAGGTGTTCTGCGTCTCGACGACGACCTCGTCACCCGCCCGGAGCCGGTTGATGTACCGGAACGGCTCCCCGTGCGTGTTGCGGTGGCCCGCGAGCGCGAAGTTGCCCGTCTTGGCATCGGGCATCGCCGTCTTGAGGGCGCCCTCGCTGTAGTGCCCGACCATGCCCTTGTCGAGCACCTTCTTGTTGCTGACGCCCTCCGCGATCGGCGCCACCACGTCCAGCTTCGGAATATGCAGGATGGCGAAGCCCTGCCCCGGCGAGAAGGTGCCCGGTGCGCGCTTCCCGCTCGCCCAGTCCTGCTGGAGGCTGCTCGCCTCCTTGCCCGCCTGCGCGTGCGCCCGCACGTTCGTCCACCACAGCTGGTAGGTGACGAACAGCAGCATCAGCACGCCCGTCGTGATGAACACCTCGCCTATCGCCCGGCTGGCGACCACGGCCGGCCCCGGCCTGCGCGCCCGCGCCTGCCGCCGCGCCTCGACCCGGGAGAGGGGCGCGCGCGGCACGCTCCCCTCCGACGGCGTCTCCGTCTCCGGCGCGCCGCCGCCATGACGCCCGCCATGACGCCCGCCACGGCGCTTGGCGGCCCTTCTGCGGGCCGCACGACCGCCCGGGGTGGCTGGAGTGGCAGACGAGGCTGCTGAGGCCGCAAAAGCCGATACGGCCGCACCGACACCCCTGGCCGACGGATCGGGCATCCGCAGCGCGACGGTCTCCTCGTCGATGGGGGGTTCGTACGACGGTTCGTCGTACCAGTCCCCGAGCGCGGTCACGCCGTGGCCCTGCCCACCACCGGGGCGAGCCCCGCCGACCTCGCCACGGCACCCGCGTAGCCGCACTCGACCAGCCAGTTGGCCAGCATCCGGTGGCCGTGCTCGGTCAGCACCGACTCGGGGTGGAACTGCACGCCCTCGACGAGAAGTTCACGGTGGCGCAGGCCCATGATGATGCCGTCGTGCGTCCGGGCCGTGACCTCCAGCTCGGCCGGAACGGTCTCCGGCTCGGCGGCCAGCGAGTGGTAGCGCGTCGCCGTGAAGGGAGACGGCAGGCCGGCGAAGACGCCCTTGCCCCCGTGCTCGACCAGCGAGGTCTTGCCGTGCAGCAGCTCCGGCGCGCGATCCACGACACCGCCGTACGCCACCTGCATGGACTGCATGCCCAGGCAGACCCCGAAGACGGGGACGCCGGTCGCGGCGCAGTGGCGGACCATCTCGATGCAGATCCCGGCCTCCTCGGGCGTACCCGGGCCCGGCGACAGCAGCACACCGTCGAAACCGTCCTGGGCGTGCGCGGTCGACACCTCGTCGTTGCGCAGGACCTCGCACTCGGCGCCCAGCTGGTACAGGTACTGGACCAGGTTGAAGACGAAGCTGTCGTAGTTGTCGACGACGAGAATGCGCGCGCTCACTGGTTGTCCACCGTCACATCGTTGAAGGGCAGCAGTGGTTCGGCCCACGGGAAGACGTACTGGAAGAGGACGTAGACCACGGCCAGGACGAGCACGATCGAGATCAGCGCCCTCACCCACGCGTTTCCCGGCAGATGCCGCCAGATCCAGCCGTACATGCCGTCCCTTCCGTCGCACCACGGCACCAGACTCACGCCGTACAGCACCAGACTAACGGCGCAGCGCCTCGGGTTTGCCTGCCTCCACAGGCTGTGTGGAGTCCAGGTGCGCCCAGACGATCAGCCGGTGACTGTGGCCCCACTCGGGATCGCACGTGGTCAACGTCAGATAGCGGCCGGCACGCGTGTACCCCGACTTACGTGGCACAGGGTCGATCACCTCAACGTCCGTGGGTACGGTTTTGTAGGGCCCTTTGTCGATCCGATACGTGAACCAGGTCGTCCCGTCCGTCAACACCACCGCGTCCCCGCGGCGCAGCTCGGGAAAGTCCTTGAACGGATCGCCGTACGTGCGCCGGTGACCGGCCACGGAGAAGTTGCCCGTCTGCCCCAGCTGCGTGGTGCCCGCGTAGTGACCCAGGCCCTTCTTCAGGGTGCCGGTGGCGGTGCCCTCGAGGACCGGCTTGTTCCACGTGAAACCAAGCCGCGGGATGTACATGATCGCGAAGGGCCTGCCGCTCTTGTACGGCGCCGGGGCCGGGGCCGGGGCCGATGAGGCGCTCGGCGCCGGCGTCGGCGCGGATGAAGCGCTCGGCGTCGCCGTCGGCCGGACGCTGCCCTTCGACCACTGCTGCTGTAACTGGTCGATCTGGTCGTCCATGACGTGGTCGGCCTTCACACCGGTCCAGAACAGCACGTAGCCGACGAAGAGCACGATCAGTGTTCCGACGGTGATGCAGATCTCACTGACGGTCCTGACGATCACACGCACCGACACAGGGCCCCCCGGCGGCTGCTACTCCACGTGCTTCTACTCCACAGGCTTCGCGTAGTGCAGATCCACTGTGCCCGAGTAGCCGGGCAGAGTCACCGTGCCGTCCTCGGTGACTTTCCAGCCGAGGCCGTAGACGTTGACGTACACCATGTAGTTCTGGATCGCCGGGGCGTCCGCGAGCGCCTTCTGCAGTTTCTCCGGATCACCGACCGCCGTGATCTTGTACGGCGGGGAGTAGACGCGGCCCTGGAGGATCAGGGTGTTGCCCACGCAGCGCACGGCGCTGGTGGAGATCAGCCGCTGGTCCATGACCTTGATGCCCTTGGCGCCGCCCTGCCAGAGGGCGTTCACCACGGCCTGAAGGTCCTGCTGGTGGATGACCAGGTAGTCGGGCTGCGGCTCGGGATAGCCGGGGAGCTTGGCGGTCGCGTTGGCCGGGGCGTCGTTGAGGGTGACCGTGATCGCATCGCCCTTGAGCTTCCGCGTGCCTGCCCTCTTCTCCAGCGCCGCCACCTTCTTGTCCTCCGCCTTCGTGCTGCCGTCGTCGCCTTCGGCGAGGGACTCGACGTCGTCGCGCAGGGTCGCGTTGGACTCGTCGAGCTCACCGTTCTTGCGGCTGCGTTCCTGGATGAGGTCGGAAAGCTTCAGCAGCGAGGTGTCTGTGCGGATATTGGTGCCCTTGGCCGTATTGAAGCTGGTGAAGAAAATGAGCCCCGCGAGAGCGAAGACGGCCACCGTCAGCACGCGCACGGGCCGGAAACCGCCCCGGCGCTCAGGACTGGATCCGGTCCCGGGGGAGTCGGCAGAATTGCTCAACGTACCCTTATCTCCTTCGGCGCCGCGGAAGCACTACGCTAACGGACGCCCGGGGGAGTGCTAAGTGTCCCCTTGTACGCTGCCCCGAGCCAGCCACAGTTCCCTGCGCGGCCACGCAGCGCATCGACAGGAGAGACCCTCGTGCCGAAGTCACGTATCCGCAAGAAGGCCGACTACACGCCGCCCGCGGCGAAGCAGGCGACCGCCATCAAGCTCAACAGCCGTGCCTGGGTCGCGCCGGTCATGCTGGCCATGTTCCTCATCGGCCTCGCCTGGATCGTCGTCTTCTACGTGACCGACGGCTCCCTGCCCATCGACAAGCTGGACAACTGGAACATCGTGGTTGGATTCGGCTTCATCGCGGCGGGATTCGGCGTCTCCACCCAGTGGAAATAGGGCCCCACAAGGCTCTGCCCAGGGCTCTGCCCAGGGCTATCCGCTGAGTTATCCACAGCTTGTCCACATGGGGAAAAAGAACGACGATCTGTGGATAACCCATCGGGGGTTGACGTCGGTATGACGGGATCCCCGACACCCGAAAATCTGTTCGCCCCCTGCCTGACCTGTAGAAACGCGGGTCAGTGACAGGGGGCACAGCTGTTCCCGCACGGTGTGCACAAGATCCGGTACGCGCTGTGGACAACCGTGCGCTCAGGTGAGCTGGAACGTCCTCAGCAGCGTTATCCCCACGACCACGACGAGCACCAGGGCACAGGTGCCGTACTGCACCAGGGTGCGGCGCTCGCGCGGGGCGTGAACCATGGCGTAGCCGACGACGACACCGGCGACGAGGCCGCCGATGTGCGCCTGCCAGGCGATGTTGGCCCAGCTGAAGGTGAAGATGAGGTTGATCACCAACAGGGCGATCACGGGGCGCATGTCGTAGTTGAGCCTGCGCATGAGCACGGCCGTGGCGCCGAAGAGACCGAAGATCGCGCCGGAGGCGCCGAGCGAGGGCGTAGTGGGCGCGGCGAGCAGATACGTGAGCGCGCTGCCGGCCAGCCCGGACACGAAGTAGAGGGCGAGATAACGGGCGCGGCCGAGGGCCGCTTCCAGGGGGCCGCCGATCCACCACAGGCTGAGCATGTTGAACAGGATGTGGATGTAGCTGCCGTGCAGGAACATCGCGGTGAGCAGCCGGTACCACTGGCCCTGGGCATAGGCATCGCCGATGAGCTCGAAGCGCACAGTGAAGCGGTCGCCGACGGAGAGCTGGACCAGGAAGAGGGCGAGGTTGACGCCGACCAGCAGCTTGGTCATCAGCCGTGGGTCGGCGGCGACGGTGCCGCCCGCGATGGTGCGGGGCCGGGAGGCGGCCGCGGGCGCGCTGCCGTTGGCCTCGCGGACGCAGTCGGGGCACTGGAAGCCGACGGAGGCGCTGATCATGCACTCCGGGCAGATCGGGCGCTCGCAGCGGGTGCAGCGGATACCGGTCTCACGGTCGGGGTGCCGGTAGCAACCGGGCAGGCTTTGGGCGTCCCGCTGACTGCCTTGAGCCTGGTTCATGACATCCCCTAGGTCGTCGTATGCGTCGTCGTATGCAATGCATTGCCCCGCCCATCCTTACGGACGAGCGGGGCAATAGGTTCCCTGCCAAGACGTGTCGGCGTCAGCCCTGGCGGGTCTCGACGACGACCGACTCGATGACGACCTCGTTGAGCGGGCGGTCGGTGCGCGGGTTGGTCTGGGTCGACGCGATGGAGTCGATGACCTTCTGGCTCGCCGCGTCGTTGACCTCACCGAAGATGGTGTGCTTGCGGTTCAGCCAGGCCGTCGGGGAGACGGTGATGAAGAACTGCGAGCCGTTGGTCCCCGGGCCGGCGTTGGCCATGGCCAGCAGGTAGGGCTTCGAGAACTGCAGGTCCGGGTGGAACTCGTCCTCGAACTGGTAACCCGGACCACCGGTGCCGTTACCCAGCGGGTCACCGCCCTGGATCATGAATCCGCTGATCACCCTGTGGAAGACCGTGCCGTCGTAGAGCTTGTCCGTGGACTTCTTGCCGGTTTCGGGGTTGGTCCACTCACGCTCGCCCTGGGCGAGCTCGACGAAGTTCTTGACCGTCTTGGGGGCGTGGTCCGGGAAGAGCCGGACCTCGATGTCGCCATGATTGGTCTTCAGGGTGGCGTAGAGCTGCTCGGCCACGATCTGCCTTCCGTTGTCTTCCTGTGACCCCCTGATCCTCGCACGGTCCAGGCAGTGCGTCGCCCGAGGACCGCTTCCGAGCGGATATCCGTGGCTCCCGCTTGCGGAAATCCGGACCAGTACTCCCCGGGGCGTGGGCGCTCGGCGGCGATCCGTGGCATTGTCGACGACAAGCTCCTGTTCCCCCGCATTCATCCGTTATTGCACTCGATCAGTTGATGAGACGCTCTTGATCGGAGATGGTCCGGAGTCATCTCCCATGACCCGGATGCCCGCCCTCGCGTGCCCCGATGTCTGTTGGCGGGCATGATCCGTAAAAGGGTGGAAAGTCGAAATACCGTACGCCACCGAGGAGGAGGAACCCGTGACCCGCATCGACAGCGTGCGCGCCGCGACCGGAACGGCGAAGGACAGCGTGCTGCACGCCGCGGAAGTGGTGGCGCCCTACGCCGACACGGCCAAGGAAAAGGCCGCGTACTACGCATCCGAGGCCCGCGTACGGCTCGCGCCCAAGGTGTCTCAGGCCGCGGATCAGGCCCGCGTCCAGTACGACGCCTATCTGGCACCACGTCTGGAACAGGCCCGCTCACAGGCCCGCTCGCATGTGCCGCCGAAGGTCGACCAGGCCGCCCACGAGGCCGCGGTCCGTACCCGTGAGGCTGCCCGGCAGGCCGCCGACTACTCCCGCCCGAAGATCGAGCAGGCGGTGGCGGTGGCTGGGCCCGTCAAGGACGAGGCCGCCTCGCGCGGTGTCGCCGTGCTGGCCGCGCTGCGCGGCCAGGTGACGCCGCAGGAGATCCAGAAGCTGGCCCGCAAGCACGAGCGGCGGGCGAAGGCCGGCCGGTGCGTGAAGGTGCTGGCTGTCCTGGGTGTCCTGGCGGGCGGTGCCTTCGCCGCGTGGAGGTGGTGGGACAAGCAGGCCAACCCGGACTGGCTGGTCGAGCCGCCGGCCGCGACGGAGGTGCCGGAGTCGAATCGGCTGTCTTCGGTGGACGGCAGCCCCGACCAGTCCGCACTCGACCCCGAGGTGCAGGCCAAGGAGGCCGACGAGGAGTCCGCGGACCGCGAGGACCGCGACTGACACCGGACGAACCGCATGACCGAGGGGCGGAAGACCTGGTGGTCTTCCGCCCCTCGGCCCAGGCCCCGGCCCGCGGGCCCTGCGTCTTGCTCAGCCCGCCCGGTTCACCGCCGCGACCACGGCACGCACCGATGCGGTCAGTACCGAGGTGTCCTGCCCTGCGCCCCACCACAGGGTGTCGCCGATGCGGCATTGGACGTAGGCGATGGCGGGGCTGTCCGGGCCGGTGGTGGTGGAGTGTTCCGTGTAGCCGCGGATGTCGACCTCGATGCCGGCCTGGGCGAGGGCCGCGGTGAAGGCGGAGAGCGGGCCGTTGCCCAAGCCTTCGTACGTGGTGGGGGCCGCGCCGTCGTCCGAGAGGGTGCACGTCACTCGGTGCTTGTCGGTGGCGATCTCCTCCGTGGTGAGGGAGGTGACGGTGATCCTGCCCCGGGTGCCGGGCTCCAGGTAGGTGGTGCGGAAGTGGTCCCACAACTGCTGCGGGGAGAACTCCGTGCCGGAGGCGTCGGTTGCCCGCTGCACGATCGCGGAGAAGTCGGCGCGCATGGTCTGCGGCAGGTCAAGGCCGTAGTTGGTGTGCAGGAGGTGGGCGATACCGCCCTTGCCGGACTGGGAGTTGACACGGATGACGGCCTCGTAGGTGCGGCCGACGTCCTTGGGGTCGATCGGCAGGTACGGCACCTCCCACAGGTCGTCGGTGCGCTCGGCGTGGTGGGCGAGGCCCTTGCTGATGGCGTCCTGGTGGGTGCCGGAGAAGGCGGTGTAGACGAGGTCCCCGCCGTAGGGGTGGCGCGGGTGGACCGGCAGCTTGATGCACTCGCTGACGGTCTCGCGGACCGTGTCGATGTCCGAGAAGTCGATCATCGGGTCGACGCCCTGGGCGTGCAGGTTGAGGGCGAGGGTGACCAGGTCGACGTTGCCGGTGCGCTCGCCGTTGCCGAAGAGACAGCCCTCGACGCGCTGCGCACCGGCCAGGACCGCGAGTTCGGCGCAGGCGACGCCGGTGCCGCGGTCGTTGTGCGGGTGGACGGAGAGGATGACGGATTCGCGGCGGTCCAGGTTGCGGTGGGCGTACTCGATCTGGTCCGCGTAGATGTTGGGGGTGGCGACCTCCACCGTGGCCGGCAGGTTGTGGACCACCGGGCGGTCCGGCGAGGCGTCCCAGAGTTCGGTGACGCTGTTGCAGATCTCCAGGATGAAGTCCGGCTCGGTGAGGATGAACACCTCGGGGGAGAACTCGAACCGGATGTCGGCCCCCGGGCGGGCCGCCGCCAGCCGGTCCATCTGCGTGGCGGATTCGTGGATGAGGCTCAGTATTTCGGCGCGGCTGCGGTGGAGTACGACGTCGCGCCAGGTGGGGGCGGTCGGCGTGTAGAGGTGCACCAGGGCGTGCGGCAGGCCCTCGATGGCCTCGAAGGTGCGGTCGATCAGATCCGGCTTGGCCGGGGTGAAGACGGAGACCGTCACATCGTCGGGGACCGCGCCGCTGGTCGCGAGGTGGCGTACGAAGTCGAAGTCGGTCTGGCTGGCTGACGGGTAGGCGACCTCGATCTCCTTGAAGCCCATGGCGACCAGGAGGTCGAACATGCGCCGCTTGCGGACCGTGTCCATGGGCTCAGCAAGGGACTGGTTACCGTCGCGCAGATCGACCGGGACCCACAACGGGGCACGTTCCAGGCGGGCTTCGGGCCAGCGGCGGCCGGTCAGCGGCAGGTCCACGCGGTCATGTACGGAACGGTAGCGGTGGCTGGGCATGGCGCTGGAACGCTGGCGGTTCCAGTGCGGGGCGTCGGCCGGCACGGGGCCCTGTGGAGTGCTCAGTGTAGGGAAATCGTTGGATTCCATGGGGAGTTCTTCCTTCTCCGAATCGGGGCGCGGCCAGCTGGTTCAGCAGGTTAGACAGCAGATCGGTGGCGGGTACAAAAAGATGCCCGGCATCCGTCAAGTTGCCGGGTGGGAGAGCCCGGAGCGCTGTTAACGTGCCTGGTCTGGAGGCCGGCGCCGCTCCCGCCCCGATCCATTTCCCTTCACTTTCCGTACAGCTCAAGGGATTTCCCATGCCTATCAAGAAGGCTCAACTTGCCTTTCTCACCAGCACTCACACGGTCAATGACCTCTATCAGGGTGCGGTTCCCGCGCTCCTTCCGTATCTCATGGTTCAGCGCGGTTACAGCTATACGGCGATATCCGGCATCGCCCTTGCGGTGACCGGTCTTTCCACCGCGTTCCAGCCGCTGTTCGGGCTGCTCGCCGACCGCAGGCCCCGCGGCTGGCTGGTGCCTGTGGGCTTCCTCACGGCGGGGGCCGGGGTCTCCGCCGTGGGGCTGGTGCACGGCTATGTGCTGACCTGGCTGTGCGTGGCCCTCGCGGGGGTGGGGCTCGCCGCCTTCCATCCGCCGGCGACCAGTGAGGCGCGGGTGGCGGCAGGACGGTCCCAGAAGGGGATGAGCGTGTTCTCCGTGGGCGGCACGTTCGGCGCCTCGCTCGCTCCCGCCCTGGTCACGGTGGTGGTCGGGTCGATGGGGCTGTCCGGTACGCCATTGCTGATCATGCCCGCCGTGGTGATGGCCGTGCTGTGGGTTCTGCGCCGTCTGCGGTCCCGGCGTACGGAGACGGCGGCGGCCGCTGGGGTGCAGGCCGTAGTTGCTCATGTACCGGACGAATGGCGGTCGTTCGGCCGTCTGGTGGCCGTGGTCGTCGGCTGGTCGGTGCCCTATGTGAGCATCACGGCGCTGGTGTCCCTGCATGCGCAGCGCACGCTGCACGCCGGTTCCGGGGCGGGGGCGGCCGTGCTGACGTCGTTCACGGCGGCCGGTGCGGTGGGCACGCTGGCGGGCGGCTGGGTGGCGGACCGGTGGGGGCGGCTGCGGGCCGTGCGGGCCGGATATCTGCTGGGCATCCTCGCCCTGGCCGGGGTGTTGTGGTCGCCGTCGTTCGCGGTGCTGGAAGTGTGCACGCTGCTCTGCGGGGTCACCATGTTCCTGCCGTTCGCGCCCCAAGTGACCCTGGCTCAGGACTATTTGCCGAACCGTCCGGGCACGGCCAGCGGTCTCACCCTCGGCCTCGCCATGTCGGTGGGCGGTCTTACGTCGCCGCTGTTCGGTGTGCTCGCGGACGCCCAGGGGCTGCGGGCGGTGTTCGCCGCCGCGCTCGCCGTGTTCGTGCTGGCCGCGTGTCTGGCGTTCCGGCTTCCGGATCGGCGGCCGGTGGCGGAGAGTGCCGCCGCTGAACCGGCCGACGGGGAGCCGGCCAGGACCGGCGCATAGGAGGCGACAGACAGGAATCCGGGCTGGGCTGCCGTACCGACCTCACTGGTACGGCGGCCCAGTTGGTGTTCAGCGCGCGTCGAACGACATCAGGTGCGGCTCGGACTCGCGCAGCCACAAGGGCGGGAGCGGCTGTCCCACCAGCGGCAGGAACGTGCGGTACGCGCTGGTGTCGCCGGCCAGGACGCCGCCGAGCAGGGTGCGCAGCTCCGCGTCGAGCACCAGCTTGAGATAGCTGCCGGTGCGCTCCAGAGCCACCTCCACCGCTCCGGGCGTACGGGCCTGCGCATCGCCGAAGCTCGCCACCTGCACGCCGAACACCTTCAGCGCCGTCGACGTGTCGGCGCCGGGGAACACCGCGTCGTCGCCGAGGAGCTGGCTCGCCACCGCGTCCGCCATCCGGTAGCCGGGAGCGAGCAGGCCGTACGCCCGTCCCGCCACCGCCGCGCAGTCGCCCACCGCCCAGATCCGCGGATCGGCGGTACGGCAGCGGTCGTCGGTGCGGAAGCCGCCGCGTTCACCTCGGTCGAGCCCGGCGGCGCCGGCCAGCTCGTCGGCGGGTCGGACTCCGGCGGCGAACACCACCAGATCTGCGGCGAGTTCGGTGCCGTCGCCCAGGCGCACGGCCGACACCGAGCCGTCCGGACCCGCCTCGATGGAGGCCAGGGTGGTGCCGCAGTGCACCGTGATGCCGAGCTGCTCGATCTGCTGGGCGACCAGGGCGCCCGCCGCCGGGTCGATCTGGGCGGCCAGGAGATGCGGGGCGCCCTCGACGACCTGGGTGCGCAGGCCGGACAGGCGCAGCGCGCTCGCCGCCTCGAGGCCGAGCAGCCCACCGCCGACGACCACGCCGCTGCGGGCGTGTGCGGCGGCCTTGCGTATCGCCCGCACGTCGTCCGCGGTACGGAAGGTGAAGCAGCCGGCCAGGTCGTGACCGGGGACGGGCGGGACGAACGGCCGCGCCCCGGTGGCCAGAACGAGGGCGTCGTAGGCGATGCGTCCGCCCGGGGACGTCACCACTTCACCGGCCTCACGGTCGATCGCGACGACGCGGGTGCCGAGGGCGACCGAGGGCGCCGGACCCGCGGGGGCGGGGCCGTCGGGCAGGGTCAGGGCGTCGAGGTGCGTGCCCTCGAAGCAGGACGAGAGAGCGATCCGGTTGTACGCGGGCCGGGACTCCTCCCCGAGGACGATGGTGCGCCAGCGCTGGTCGCGGTCCTCGCGGCGCAGGGTGTCGGCGAGCCGGTGGCCGACCATGCCGTGGCCGACGATCACCAGGGTGCGGCTCATCGCGGACTGCCCGCGGTGTGTGACGCGGTACGTGACGCGGTCAGGTTCTGGCACAGCGCTTGGACCTCCTCGGTGCAGCCGCCGCAGCCAGTGGTGGCGCGGGTCTGCGCGGCGAGCTCAGTGACGGTGCGGTGACCTGCCTCCCAGGCGGCGGTCAGGTCCTTGGCGGTGACGTTGTTGCAGCGGCAGACGACGGTGCAGGCGTGCGCGTCCGCGCCGCCGGCGTCGTCTGCGTGTTCGGTGTACGGGCCGAAGCGGGTACCGAGCAGGAGGCCCGGCCAGTCGGTCGGCAGCGGCCAGGCGGCCCGGACGAGGGTGGTGACGTCGGACACGGCCTGCGGCAGGCCCAGGATCTCGCTGCCCTGCACGCGGCCGTCGCGCACGGTGATGCGGGCCCGGCGGGCGCGGGTCCGGTCGGTGACGGAGATACTCGACTCGCCCTGCCCGTCGGTCTGTTCCGTCCAGACGAGGTCGATTTCGGGTGCGCGCAGGCGGGTGATGCGTGGCTGTGGCGGGTACGGCGTCGGGGTGCCGGTGAGGGTGTACGCGAGGGCGTCGGCCTGCGTTGTGGCGGCTTCGATGCCCGCCGCGGCGGTGCCGTGGAGTTCGGCGCAGTCGCCGATCGCGAAGATGTGGGGGTCGCTGGTGCGGAGCAGGTCGTCGACCAGGATTCCGTCCGCCGTGCGGAGACCGGCGGCCCGCGCCAGGCCCGTCCTTGGACGGACTCCGGTGCACAGCACCAGGGTGTCGCTGTCCAGCTCCTCCCCGTCGTCGAGCCGGCTGCGGCCCGGGGTGTGACTCACCACGGTCCGCCCGGCGCGCAGCGTGATGCCGAGATCGGTCAGGCGTCGGGTGAGGAACTCGCCGGTCTCGTGACTGAGGTGACGGTGCAGCGGATACGGGCCTTCGTGGACCAGGGTCACGGTGCGGCCGCCGCGGCGCAGGGCGAGCGCGGTCTCGATCCCGAGCGGGCCCGCGCCGAGGACGGTGAGGCGCGCGCCGGTGAGGCGTTCGGCGTCGGCGCGGGTGCGCAGAAAGGTGACGCCGGGGCGGGGTGTGCCGTCGGGGTGCAGCAGGGCGGTGGCGCGGGCCGGTGGCGTGGGGCACGCGCCGGTGGCGAGGACCAGGGTGTCGTACGGGAGTTCGCCGCCGGTGCCGAGGCGGATCAGGCGGCGGGCGGTGTCGAGCGCGGTGGCCGCGGTGCCGGTGCGCACGTCGGTCGTGGCGGGATGGGGCGGCAACCGGAGGTGGTCGGCGCGGAGTTCACCGGAAGCGAGGGAGGTCAGCAGGGGGCGCTGGTAGGCGCCTTCGGGTTCGTCGCCGATGACGGTGAGCGGTCCCTGGTGGCCGAGGGTGTGCAGGCGGGTGGTCAGGCGGAGGGCTGCCGGGCCGTTGCCGATGATGACCACGCGGTTCGGATCGCGGCTCACGATGGGGCTCCCGCGTGGCTTTCCGGCACCGGTTCGAGGCGTACCACGCAGACCTTGAACTCGGGCATGCCGGTCTTGGGGTCGAGTGCCGGGTTGGTGATCAGGTTGGCCCGGCCCGCCCCGGCGAAGTGGAACGGGAGGAAGACGGTGTCGGGCCGGCACCGGTGGTCGTACCTGGTCCTGGCCAGGGTCGTGCCGCGCGGAGAGATCACCCGCGCGAGGTCGCCGTCGCGCAGCCCGCTGCGGGCCGCGGTGTCGGGGTGGACCTCCACGAACGCCTCGGGTGCCGCCTTGTCGAGCTCGGGGACGCGGCGGGTCTGGGCGCCCGACTGGTACTGGGCGAGGACCCGGCCCGTGGTGGCGATGAGCGGGTGGTCGGCGTCGGGGGTCTCGGCTGCGGGCCTGTGGTCGACCGGCAGGAACCGGGCGCGGCCGTCGGGGTGGGCGAAGGAGTCCAGGAAGAGGCGGGGGGTTCCGGGGTGCGGCGGGGCGTCGGCGGACGGCTCGGGGCAGGGCCAGTGCAGGGCCTCGCCCGCGTCGAGACGCTCGTAGGTGATGCCGGAGTAGTCGGCCTTGCCGCCGCGCGAGGCACGCCTCAACTCCTCGAAGACCAGGCGGGGTCGGGTGGGATAGTGCGCGGTGGGGGCGCCGAGGCGGGTGGCGAGGCCCTGAAGGACGTGCAGGTCGCTGCGGGCCTCACCGGGCGGATCGAGGAGCTGCCGCCTGCGCAGGACGCGGCCCTCCAGGTTGGTGATCGTGCCCTCCTCCTCGGCCCACTGCGTGACGGGCAGGACGACGTCGGCGAGCTGCGCCGTCTCGGAGGGCACGATGTCCGCCACGACGAGCAGGTCGAGCGCGGCGAGGCGTTCGACGACGCGGGTGCTGCGCGGGGCGGACACGGCCGGGTTGCACCCGAGGACGATCAGGGCGCGGGGGCCGTTCTCGGTGCCGAGTGCGTCGAGGAGTTCGTAGGCGCTGCGGCCGGGGCCCGGGAGTGTGTCGGCGGACACGCCCCATACGTCGGCGATGTGAGCGCGGGCCGCGGGGTCGGTGAGCGAGCGGTAGCCGGGGAGCTGGTCGGCCTTCTGGCCCATCTCCCGGCCGCCCTGCCCGTTGCCCTGCCCGGTGAGCGCGCCGAAGCCGCTGCCCTCGCGGCCGGGCAGGCCGAGCGCGAGCGCCAGGTTGATGTAGGCGCTGACCTGGTCGGCGCCCTTGCTGTGCTGTTCCGCGCCGCGCCCGGTGAGGATGTGGGCGCGGCCGGCGTCGGCGAGCATACGGACGGCTTCGCGCTGCAGGCTCGCGGGGACGCCGGTGACCTGCTCGACCCGCTCCGGCCACCAGCCTGCCGCGTGTTCCCAGGCTGCCGCGAACCCGGAGGTCCGCCCGGCGATGTAGGCGTCGTCGCAGCGGCCCTCGGCCACCGCGACGTGCAGCAGCCCGAGCGCGAGCGCCAGGTCGGTGCCGGGTGCCGGACGCAGGTGCAGGGCGGCGCGTTCGGCGGTGGCGGAGGCGCGCGGGTCGATGACGATCAGGCGCGGGGTCCTCAGGTGCTGCATGAGGGGCGGCATGGTCTCGGCAACGTTCGCCCCGGCGAGCAGGACGACGTCGGAGGCGCCCAGATCGGTGACGGGGAACGGCAGCCCGCGGTCCACTCCGAAGGCGGCTGTCGCAGCGGCCGCGGCCGAGGCCATGCAGAACCGGCCGTTGTAGTCGATCTGGCTGGTGCCGAGCGCGAGCCTGGCGAACTTGCCGAGCAGGTAAGCCTTTTCGTTGGTGAGACCGCCGCCGCCGAGCACGGCGACCGCGTCGGGTCCGTGCTCCTCCTTGATGCGGCGGATCTCCGTGGCCACCCGGTCGAGCGCGGCTTCCCAGCCTGCCGGTACGAGATCCCCGCCCTCCTCGCGGACCAGCGGGTGCAGCAGCCGGTCCGGTGCGGTGAGCAGGGTGGGCGCGGTCCAGCCCTTCTGGCACAGACCGCCCCGGTTGACCGGGAAGTCGGCGCGCGGACGTACCGTCACGTCCGCCTGCCGGGTCCCGGCCAGCCGGGTGCCGCACTGTAGGGCGCAGTAGGGGCAGTGCGTGTCGACCGCCCTCGCCGAGGAGGTCTCAGACACGGCTGGCTTCCGGGCGGCGGGCGGCGGACGCCGGGGTGCGGGCCTCGCGCCGGTTCACGGCCAGGATCAGCACCATGCACAGCAGGTAGTAGCCGAGGAACGCGAGGAAGGCGGGGGTGCCCGAGCCGCTGCCGTCACCGTAGGACGTACGGAACGCGAGGTTGATGGCGGCGCCGCCAAGACCGCCGACCGCGCCCGCGATGGCGATGACCGCGCCGGAGAGCCTGCGGGCCCGCGCGAAGACCTCGGTGGCGTCCTGGCCCGCGGTGATCGCGGCCTCGGCCTGGCGCGCGAAGCTGAACGGGATCAGCTTGTACGTGGAGCCGTTGCCGACGCCGCTGAGGACGAACAGGACAGTGAAACCGGTGATGAACAGGGCGAAGGAGTGCTTCTGGGAGGCGACGAGCAGCACGACGGTGCCCGCGGCCATGGCCACGAAGTTCCAGAACGTCACGCGCAGGCCGCCGTACCGGTCGGCGAGCCAGCCGCCGCCGGGCCGCGCCACGGAGCCGAGCAGCGGGCCGAGGAAGGTGAACCCGGCGGACTGGAGCGGGGTCGAGCCGAACTCGTTCTGGAGGACCAGGCCGAAGGCGAAGCCGTACCCGATGAACGAGCCGAACGTGCCGATGTAGAGCGCCGACACCCACCAGGTCACGGACGAGCGGGCCGCCTCGCGCTGCGCGCCGCTGTCGGTGCGTACGGCTTCGACGTTGTCCATCTTCCACCCGGCGAGCGCCGAGGCGGCCACGATCAGGGGCAGGTAGACGGCGACCACGTAGGCGGGGTGGGTGTCGCCCGCGGTGGCGATGACGAGCAGGCCGATCACCTGGACGACCGCCACACCGAGGTTGCCGCCGCCTGCGTTGAGCCCGAGGGCCCAACCCTGGCGGCGCTGCGGGAAGAAGGCGGTGATGTTGGTCATCGAGGAGGCGAAGTTGCCGCCGCCCGTGCCTGCGGTGGCACCGATCAGCAGGAACACCCACAGCGGGGTGCCGGGCCGGTGCACGAAGTACAGGGCGAGCGAGGCCGGCACGAGGAGGACGGCGGTGGCGAACAGGGTCCAGTTGCGGCCGCCGAAGCGGGTGACCGCCCGGCTGTAGGGCAGCCGGAGCAGCGAGCCGGCCACGGTCGGGACCACGATCAGCAGGAACTTCTCACCGGGCGTGAAGGTGAAGCCGATCTCGGGTGTCATGAAGAGGACGAGGACGGACCACAGGCTCCACACGGAGAAGCCGATGTGCTCGCTCAGCACGGACAGGGCGAGATTGCGGTGGGCGATCCGCTTTCCACCGCCCTCCCAGGCCTGTTCGTTCTCCGGATCCCAGTTTCTGATCCAGCCTTCGCGTTCGGCGCGTGGTGCTGTCGGTGATGTCATGGGGCTTCTCCAGTGCGGCGGGCAGCGGTGGGCCGGGGGTGCGGTGCACCCCCGGCCCGGTCGCAGCGAAGGTCAGAAGGCGAGGTCGAGGGCGGCGACGCGGTCGCGGGAACGACGCGGGTCGTTGTCGGAGAAGACGAAGCAGCGCGTGTTCCTGAGCTTGCCGTCGGCCACGTTGGCGGTGGAGAAGATGACCACCGGGACGCGCTCGCCGCCGTTCAGGAAGTCGGCGCGGAAGTCGATGATCGGCGCGTCCTCGCCCCAGCGGCCCAGGAAGTCGTCGACGACCTCCTGGTCGGCGTAGATGTGGCGGATGTGGTGGCCGACGTAGGTGTCCGGCTGCTCGGTGGCGCCGACGATCGCGATGTCCTTCCAGTTGGCGTGCGAGACAGTGCCGTCCTCCTCGATCAGGTGGATGGCGACCGGGCAGTGGTCGTAGTAGCCCTGGATCAGGGCCACCGAGTCGGCCGTGACCGGCTGGTACGCGGCGTTGCGCGCATCGACGCGGCCGATCCACGAGGCGGCCGTGGCCGCGCCCTCGATCGGGCTCGGGGACGGCGTCGGGTGGATGGTCTCGGGGCGCAGCGCCCAGAAGCCGTAGCGCTCGCCGTCGACCTCGCCGAAGCCGATGTTGGCGAAGCCGGTCGGGAAGGCGTCGGCGGTGAAGATCACCGCGCGGTTCTCGACGGGGCGGCCGGCCTCGGCGAGGGCCGCGTAGTTTGCGATGCCGAGGGCCTCGGGCAGCGCCTGGCCGGCGGCCGCGTTCTCGCCGACGAGCTCACCGGCCGCCTTGTTGGCGATGACGACCCGGCCCTGGCTGTCGGTGACGACCATGCCGGGCGAGGCCCAGTTGAACAGGTCGAGGAGCTGGTCGTCGGAGGGGTGGGCGATCTGCTGGGACATGAGTTTCTTCCTTTGCTTCGTCATGTGCTGACAAAAATTGATATGTGCTGATGTGGGTTACAGAGGCTTGCGGCTGTAGTTGAAGATCTGGCCGGTGGGGCCGTTCGGCGGGAACTCGGCGATGGAGACGATCCACTCGGCCACCTGGCGCGCCGACTTCAGCCAGTCGGTGCGGTAGCCCTCGTTGATCACGTCGAGGACCTCCTCGCGGATCTCCGCGTCCGGCGCGCCGCCCATCGTCATCGGGGTGGCGACCGGCCCGGGCCGCACCTCGTTGGCGACGATCCGGTCCTCGGCCAGGGACACGGAGCAGGCGCGCATGAGGGTGGTCATGGCGGCCTTGCTGGCCGCGTACGCCCAGCGTTCGGGGGTGAGGCCGTTGGCGAGGCTCGCGCCGACGAAGGTCAGCGTGCCGCTGCCGTTGCGCTGCAGCAGCGGCAGCGTGGCCTGCATCAGGTTGAGCGCGGTGTGGACATTGGCCTCGTACGCCGCGGCCGGTACCGACCAGGGGACATCCGCGAGTTCCCGTGGCCCCGGCGACGCACCGGCGTTCAGGACGACCGCCGACACTCCGTCCGAGGTGACCTCGGACGCCGTGGCGAGGGCCTCGCGTACGGAGTTCTCGTCGGTGAGGTCGGCCCGGCAGTCCAGATAGCTGGGGTGCGCGGCCAGGTGCGGGTTGCCCCGCCGGGACAGGCCCACGACGTGGTGGCCGCGTTCGAGGAAGCGGGCGGCGACGGCGGCTCCGATGCCGGACGAGGTGCCGGACACGACGGCCGTGCCGGCGGATCGGGGGGTCGGGTCCGGCTCAGGCACCCTGGAAGACCGCCGCGTCGATGGCCTTCAGGGAGCGCATGGTGTCGATGCGGATGGCACCGGGTGCGAGCCGCTCGCCGTGCAGCCGCTCGATCTCGATGACCATCGCCACGAACTGGAGGCTGGTCACCAGGGCCGCGTCGATCAGATCGACGTCGTCGGCCACGTCGACGGGCTCGTCGTGCAGGCGCTGGATCCACTGGCGCAGCTGCCCCATCTTGGTCCGGGTGCCGGCGGCGGTGTCGGTGTTACTCATGATGGTGGACTCCGAATATTTACGAATAGGTACGAACAGGCATGAATGGTCAAACAGGGTTCAAGAGGTACGAGCGATGAAGGTCGCCGTGAAGTCGGCGGGCCGGGTGAACGACTGGCTCACCAGGCCGTGTCGGTCGTCGGTGACGGTGATGCGGGCGCAGCGCCGGACGAGCCGTTCGAGCAGGAGCATGAACTCGGCCTTGGCGAGCAGGGCTCCGGGGCAGGCGTGCGGCCCGGCGGAGAAGGGCAGCGAGGACCGCACCGGGCGGCCGGGGCGGAAGGTCTCGGGGTCGGGGAAGATCCGCGGGTCGCGGTTGGCCGCGGCGAGGGAGACGAGGACGGCGGAGTGGCGGGGCACCTTGACGCCGCCGAGCGTCAGGTCCTCCTGCGCGAACCGGGCGATCGTCTGCACCGGCGGGTACAGGCGCAGCACCTCTTCGATGAACTGCTCCCGTGCGGTGGCGTCGAGGAGCTCGGCCAGGTCGCCCTGGTGGTTGCCGAGACAGTAGACGAGCGAGGTGATGAAGGCGCTGCTGGTCTCGGTGCCGGCCAGGAAGAACAGAAGCGCTGTGGCGCGTACTTCGCTGTCGGTGAGGGAGATCGCCTTGCGGTCCCGGGTCCGTTCGATGGTGGCGAGCAGGGAGTCGGGGGCCAGGCCCCCGGCGGAGCGCTGCTCCTCGATGAGTTCCAGGAAGCGGGGCAGGCTCTCGCGAGCAGCCTCGGTCTCCACGGTCGGGTGGTCGAGCAGGTTCGCCAACGGCCGGGTCAGGGTGTGGAATTCGCCCTCCAGGCTCCGGTCGACGCCCATGATCGCGGTGACGATTCCGTACGGCAGCCGGTGTGCGTAGGTGCCGTAGAAGTCGTCGGTCGTGGTGCCCACGACGGCGTCGACCAGGGCGTCGATCAGGCCCGGCATCAGCTCGTCGCGCCAGCGCTCGACCTGCCGGGCGGCGAGGATCGGCGCGAGCAGAGCGCGGAACGCCCGATGGCCCGGGCCGTCGCTGTCGAGCACATTGGGGCCGAGCGCCCGTGAACTGGCCTTGAGCGGGTGGTCCGCGGCCAGCTCGGGCCGGTTCATGGCCTCCTGGACGGTGGCGTTGCCGGTCACGGCGTACACACCGTCGGCCAGGAGGTGGACGTCCTGGTCCGCGGGGAGCTGCCGGTACCAGCCGGGGTGGGCGAGGAGTTCGGTGGCGGTGGGCGTCGGCGACGCGGTTACGGGCATATCGCCCTGCCTCCCGTGCCGAGCGCCGCGATCCTTGAGAACAGGCGCATGGCGGCGAGCCACTCGGGGCCGGTGAGGCCCAGGCTGCCCGGCGGTGTGTAGCCGGCGCTCAGCGTGCCCGGTTCGCCGTTCGGGCCTGTCAGGCGTGCGGTGTAACGGAGTTCGCCGCCCGCGGGCTCGTCGGTGCCGGAGCGGTACTCGGTCCCGTCGTACTCCACGGTCACGTTCTCGGCGAAGTTGCGCCGGATCAGCTCGTAGGCCAGGTGGACGCGGCGCTGCGGGTCGCTCTCGTCGCCGTAACGGTCGAGGAGGGCGTCGGCGGCCTGCAGGACTCGCTCGGTGCGGCGCTTTCCCTGGACGTAGTCGAGGGCGAGCGCCACCTGCTCAGAGGTCGTAGCCATGAGCCCTGGACACCTCCTTCTTGTTGATCTTCGTGTTGTCCAGGAGCGGGAACTCCTCGACGAAGTGGATACGGCTGGGAACCATGTAGGCGGGCAGACGCTCGCGCAGCCGGTCGGTCACGAGCTGCGGGGTGAGCGTTTCCGTCACCGGTACGGGCGGCGCGGAGAAGAGGACCAGGCGCCGGGTGCCGGTGCGGTCCCGTACCGGCACGGCAACCGACTGGCCGCAGCCCACCGCACGGGCGGCCGCCTCGACCTCCCCGGCCTCGATCCGGTGCCCTGCGAGCTTGAACTGGCCGTCCTTGCGCCCGGAGAAGTGCAGCGTCCCCGACGCGTCGAGCCAGCCGTGGTCGCCGGTGAGATAGACCCGCCGCCGCTCGCCCGCGAGGTCGATGTCGCGGAACGACTCGGCCGTACGTTCAGGGGAGTTGAGGTAGCCGATCGCGAGCCCGGCGCCCGAGAGGGCGATCTCGCCCTCCTCGCCGTACGGCACCGGGGCCCCGTCCCGCAGCACCACGATCCCGGAACCGGGGACCGGCCGACCGACCGGGATGCCGCCCTCGGCGACCAGGTCCTTCTCGGTGACCCGGTGGCTGCTGACGTACGCACAACTCTCCGCCGGGCCGTAGACGTTGTGGATCTCGATGCCCGGCTCGGCCGCCATCAGCTTGGCGCAGCTGTCCGGCGAGAGTCGCTCGCCGCCCAGCATCAGGACGTCGAGTCCGGACAGCGAGCCCGGGTCGAGATCGGCGAGGGCGTCGAAGAGCGCAGGCGTGAGGAAGAGGTGACTCGCCCCGCCGTCCTCGATGTAACTGCGGATGGTGGCCGGGAGCAGCAGATCGTCGTCGTGGACGAGCAGGGTGCCACCCCGGATCAGCATCGACCAGACTTCGAGCGTGAACACGTCCCAGGCCACCGCCGCGGCGTTGACCAGGACCGGCGCCTCGCCCCACGGCAGGTCGGAGGGGATCGTGAACAGCCGGGTCGTGGCCCGGTGCGGGGACAGCACCCCCTTGGGATCGCCGGTGCTTCCCGAGGTCCAGAAGACGGTGGAGGCGTCCTGCGGGGAGACCTGGGGGAGCTCAGGGGCGGTCTCGTCCTGCACCTGGCCCCGCTGTTCGCGCAGTTCGGTGAAGGTACGGCTCTCGACGGAGAGGCCGGCCGACCGCTGTGCCCCCTCTTCGTCGGTGAGGACGAGGTCCGCGCCCATGGCCTCGACCAGGGCGGCGATCCGGGCCTGCGGCCAGCGCACGTCGAGCATGGCGTACGCGGCACCGGCCATCAGCACGCCGATCAGATGCACCGGCAGCTGGGCGCTGCGCCGGGCGATGACCGGCACGATCTGGCCGGGTCCCACTCCGCTGCGCCGCAGCCCGACGGCGATCTGCCGTGCCTGGCTCGCCAGTTCGGCGTACGTCAGCGCTTGGGTGCGGTCGCGGACCGCGATCCGGTCCGGGTACTGCCCGGCAGTGCGGATCACCTCCTCGTGGATCGTTCGGTCGGACACGGCCGGGCCGTGGACGATGGAATGCATCGGCCTCTCCTCCTGGACCTCTCCTCCGGGCTCCTGGCGGGCGCCGGTCAGTCGAACTGCATCGACGACGGCACGATCGACCCGGGGACCAGGTCAAGACGCGCGGGTGCGGAGAACTCCAGGAGGATCGCGCCGCCCTCGCCGACCCGGGTGGCCGTGTGGCGCTTGCGGGACGGGATGTAGGCGACGTCACCGGCGTTCAGCTCGTACTCGACGCCCTCGACCTCGAAGACGAGGGTGCCCTCGGTCACCACGACCCACTGCTCGTTCTCGTGCCAGTGCGGCTTCATGTTCAGCTCGCCCGACTCCGGGGCGATCACCTGGAGACAGGACATTTCCTGACCGAAGGCCAGCCGGCGCTCCAGGGCGATTCCCTCACCGGGGAGAACCTCGCTCTTTTCCCATTCGATCTTCATCTCGACGTCACCGTCTTCCGTTTCGGTCCCATTGAATTCACCGCAGCCTGTTCGGCTCGGACACGGAACAGACTGCGGCGAATTCAAAGGGCCCGGCAATGGGACCTAAGTACGGGCATGGCCGGGAGCCCGGAGAACTTGATGAAGGGGTCCGGTACTTGACGGAATTCCGGCTGCACACTGGCGTACGGGCCCGGGACCAGGGACGATCCCGCACGGGGTGCAGCGGGCGGCGTGCACCGCTGTGACCTGCCTCAACTCTCCGCGCGTACCGGTGAGGTGCGGTGCACGCGGGACCCCTTCCTCCTGCCGCCCTCGGTCGGCGATCCGGATCGCCTTTCCGTACTCCTTTCCGCACGTATTCACGCGCGCATTCTTACGCGCATTTCCGCGCACACGGCGAAATCACCTGTGCGTCGGATGCCCGCGAAACCCGGTGCGACCCCCGGCACGGATTCCCGGTGCCGACCACCATCGAAGGAGCCCGCCCATGACCGTCATGGACCTGCCCGTCAGCCCCTCCCGCGCCCCGACCGCATCACCACCGGCCGGACACGCAGGCCCCCTGCGCCGGGCCGTGCTGGTCCTGGACGGCGCAGCGCTGTCCCACACCCGCTTCATGGTGTCGCCGCTGAACGAGCTGCTCGCCCGGGCCGCGCTGCACTCCGGCGCCCCAGGACCGCTACCCGACCGTTCTCACCGGTACGTGCTGCAACGGCTGACCTCCGCACTGCGCACCATCCGCCGGCCCGTGGCCGACCTGTTCTCCCCCGCGCTGCTCGACCGCACCAACTGTCCTGCCTTCGAAGAGGAGCTGGAGGCGCTGCGGGCGCTGATGACCGGGCGTGCCGAGCCCCGGCCGCCGGTGTCCGCCGAGGACGCCGGCGAGCTGATCGACGCGCTGCGCGCCGCTTTCGGCCTGTGGCTGGGCGAGAGCTGGCCCGCGCGCCGCCGCGACCTGACACAGGACGTCGCCTTCCGCGCGCATCAACTGGCCCGGCACGGGATGGCCTGGCTCCTCGATCATCTGCACGACGAGATCGGGTACGCGGATCAGGTCCTGTATCTCGCACCGCCCGCCCCGGCGACACCACCACGGCACACCGCCGAGGGACTGCTCCTCGCGCCCAGCGCGGTGGCCTCGCGTCCGGCGCTGCTCACCGGCGGCGACGTGCCGGTCCTGCGCTACCCGTACGGGGCCCGCACCCCCCACAGCGATCCGCCGACGGCGGCCGAACAGACGCCGCTGGCCTCCCTGCTGGGCCGGGCCCGCTCCCACGCCCTGGGCTCCATCGGCACCGGGTGCAGTACGACGGAGCTGGCCGGCCGGCTCGGCGTCGGGGCGGCGACGGCCTCCAGCCATGCCGCCGCGTTGCGCAGAGCCGGACTGATCGTCACCCACCGGCGGGGCAAGCAGGTGGAACACCTGATGACCGAGCTCGGCTCCCAACTGCTGACCGCGGGCCACGGCTGACCAGGAAGAGTCCGGCTGCTCGATGCCCGCACCGTACGCAACACCGATGTGACCCCGCGACCTGTTCGGCCACCCGTCACAAGCTGGACGGGGGTGCCCCGCCCTGCTTTCGGCGCTGCGTCGAATGCATCGCGCACCGCGCCGCACAAGCCCACGCTAAGACCGGTCGGTCCAAGGGCCGTCCCCCATCCGCAGGAGCACCTACATGTCCCTCACGTCCACCCAGGGCCGACCTCACCCGGGGCAGGCCCCCGAGTCGCCGCGCCGCGGTCTCACCGCCACGTTCGGCCTGGCCCTGGGCACCTTCGCCGTCGGCACCGACGCCTTCGTCCTGGCCGCCTTCCTGCCGTCGATGGCTTCGGGGCTGCATGTCTCGCAGGCCGCCGCAGGCCAGTCGATCACCGTGTTCGCGGTCGCCTACGCGCTGCTCGCACCCCTCCTGGCCACCCTCACCGCACGCCTGGAGCGCCGCGCCCTGCTGGTCGGCGCGCTCGGCATGCTGGCCCTGGCCAATCTCGGCTCGGCCCTCGCGCCGAACCTGGCCGTGCTGCTCGCCACCCGCGTACTCGCCGCGGTCGGCGCCGCCGCGTACACCCCCAACGCAGGGGCGGTCGGCGCCGCCCTGGTCAGGCCCGAACTGCGGGCCCGCGCCCTCGCGGTGGTCATCGGCGGGCTGACCGTCGCCACCGCGCTCGGCGTTCCGCTGGGTGGCCTGGCGAACCGCTGGCTGGGCTGGCGCAGCGCGCTCGTCCTGGTCGCCGTACTGAGCCTGCTCGCCGGTGTCGGCGTACTCGCCCGGGTGCCCGCCCTGCCCGGCAGCCCGCGGGTGCCGCTACGCAAGCGGCTCGACGCGCTGCGCCGCCCCGGGGTGCTCGCCGTGCTCCCGCTCACCGCCCTCGGCATGGCCGCCAGTTACACCGCGTACGCCTACGCCGTGCCCGCCCTGCACGCGGTCGGCGTCGACGCCGGCGACGTCTCCCTGATGCTGTTCCTGTACGGCCTCGGGGCCGTACTCGGCAACCTGCTGGCCGGCGTGGTCACCGACCGCTGGGGCGCCGCGCCCCTGTTGACCGGGGCGTATGTCGCGATGGCCGGGTCGCTGGCGCTGCTGGCCTGGATCGCGGCCCGCGGCGACGCCCCCGCCTGGGCCGTCGGCGTCCTCGTCGCGCTGTGGGGCGGCGGCAGCTGGTCGCAGACCCCACCGCAGCAGCACCGGCTGATCAGCGCCGCCCCGGAGCAGGCCCCGCTCCTGGTGTCGCTCAACTCCTCCGCGATCTACCTGGGCATCAGCGCGGGCACGGCCTCGGGCGGCCTGGCCCTGGCCCACGGGCCCACGGCCGCCTACGGCCTGGGCGCGGCGCTGGCCGTCGTCGCCCTGGCGTTCCTGACGGCGACGGCCCGTAAGGCCCAGGGCCCGTCAGCCCGCTGAAGGCCTGCGGGAACCGGCCCTCGCGGCACGGGAGATTGCCAACCCGGTGGCCGGCCTCGTCAAGGCCCTCGGCCTGATGCTCGACGACCTGGACCGTGTCGCCGGGGCCCCGAACTCCCCTTATTCCGCCGAACCTTTCGACGCGGCACCGTACGGATTCCCGAGCTGTTTCCCTCATTTGGACGCTGGAACGAAAGCATCGCGCCCCCCGGAAAAAGCTGTAAGCCTTCTCCACATGACGAATGCGAACACGACGTTCGAATACAAGGAACTCTTTCTGGCGAGTGCGGAGATTTTTGTCCCGGCCGCTCCCGCCGAGGTCTACCGCACGGTGAGCGACCTTCCCCGAAGCGGCGAGTGGAGCCCGGAATGCACCGGCGGAACCTGGGTGGCGGGCCGCGCGGCCGAGGTGGGTGCCGTGTTCCGCGGCACCAACCACCGAGCCGCCGACGTCGTCGGCTGGGCCCCCGTCGTCCGCGGCGAATGGACCACGGAAGCCGAGGTCACGGCCGCCGAACCGGGCCGCACCTTCCGCTGGGCGATGCGCGACGGCGCGGGCCGCAAGCAGGAGAGCAGCTGGGGTTTCGACCTCGCCGAGGCCCCGGGCGGCACGCTCCTCACCCACCACTTCCGGATGGGCCGGGCCACCGAGGGCATCGAGCACATCACCGCGGACATGGGCCGGGCCGAGCGGGCGCAATTCATCCGCGAATGGCAGGTGAAGATCGAGCGGGATCTTCGGAAGACCGTTGAGCGTATCGCCGAGGTCATCTCCGGTCAGTAGCCGTGAAGCCGTACGGAAAATCCGCTGACCACCCCGAGAAAGGCAGCATCATGTTTCTCCAGCGCATCGGCAACAAGGGAATCGGCCTCGGCACGATCCTGGAGCGGGCCGCTGCCCGGCACCCGGCGAACCTCGTCGCCCTCGACCACGATCTGGACATCGCCCCGGGGCTCGGCCGCCGCGTCACCGTCGCCGAGCTCGCCGATCTGGTCGACGACTTCGCCTCCCGGCTCGCGGCAGCCGGCGTGCGCTTCGGCGAACGCGTCGTGCTGCACAAAGGCGACGGCTTCGACATCCCGCTCCTGGCCTTCGCCATCGCCCGGGCCGGCGGCGTCCCCGTCCTGCTGTCGCCGCAGCTCGACGGGGCCTCGGTCGCCGAACTGCTGCGCCGTGCCACCCCCGCCCATCTGCTCACCGACCAGACCAAGCTGGAGCAGGAACTCCCGGACACGGTCCACGAGTACGCCACCAGCGTGCTGCTCGCCACGGGCCACCACCCCGACGCCACCGCACTCGCGGACCTGGCCGGCACGGCACGGGTCGCGCCCGTCGCCCTGCCCACCGACCACCCGGCACTGGTGACCCACACCTCCGGCACCACCGGCCTGCCCAAGCTCGCCGTGCACACCGGCCGCACCCTCGAGGCGCGTTACCGGCCGCAGGCCGGCGCGGTCGCCCTGGTCCGCAGGCGCGAGACGGTGGCCATGCACGTCTCCTTCGTCCACTCCCGGGTCATCAGCGCGATCGCCATCTCCTTGTACCGCGGCTTCCCGCTGCTCGTCCTCAAGGACTCCGCGCCGCGGCACACCGCCGACCTGTTCGCGCGGCTGCGGCCCGGCATCCTGGAGGCACATCCCAACTCCTTCATGGAATGGGAGGAGTTGGCGGACGACCCGCGCGCTCCGCTGGCCCAGGTGAAGTACTTCTCCAGTACGTTCGACGCGATCCACCCGCGCACCGTGCACCGCCTGCTGCACGCCTCGCGCCGCAGGGCCCCGCTGTTCGTGCAGCTCTACGGACAGAGCGAGACCGGCCCGGTCGTCGCCTCCGCCTTCACCCGCCGCCAGACCGCCGACGCGAACGGGCGCCGCGTGGGCATCCCCTTCCCCGGCATGACCGACGTACGGGTGGTCAGCCGCGACGGCAGGCCCGTCACTCCCGACAACCCTGGCTTCATCGACGTACGCAGCGGCGGGCGCGCGGTGACCTTCCTCGACGAACCGGAGCGGTACGCGAAGCAGCTCACCGCGGACGGCTGGTGGCGGATGGGCGACGTCGGCTACCGCGACCGCCTCGGCCGCCTGTACCTCCTGGACCGTGAGGTCGACGTGATCGACGGCTTCGGCTCCACGCTGACCGCCGAGGACACACTCCTGGCGAAGCTGCCCGAACTGACCGAGGTCATCATCGTGCGGGGCCCGCAGGGCAGGCCGGTGCCGGTGGTCTGCACCCGGCAGGACCGCCCACTGGACCGGGCGGCCTGGCAGGCCGCGGCAGCCGGGCTGCCGGACATGGCGGAGCCCGTGCAGTGGCGCGTGGAGGACCTGCCGCAGACCGCCACCACCAAGATCAAGAGGCTGGAGCTGGGACGCCTCCTCGCCGGTTGACCGGCCTGACCCCCGCACTCCTCACCTGCCCACTCCTGGAGCACAGATGGAACTTGAAGGACGCGTCGCCTGGGTCACCGGCGCGGCGGGTGGCATCGGCCGCGCCGTCATCCGCCGGCTCGCCGAGGACGGTGCCCGTATCGCCGCCACCGACACCGACGCCGCCACGCTCATCGACGCCGTTGCCGACCTCCCGGGCTACGAACGGCACTTGGCGCTCGCCCTGGACGTACGTGACGCCGCCGCCGTCGAGGCCGCCGCGGACCGCATCGAGGCCGAACTCGGACCGATCACCGTCGCGGTGAACGGCGCGGGCATCCTGCGTACCGGACCGATCGCCGAGCTGACCCAGGAGACCTGGGAGGAAGTCCTGCGCATCAACGCCACCGGCGTCTTCCTCGTCTCCCGCGCGGCAGCCCGCCGGATGGCGGCCCGCGGCAGGGGCAGCATCGTCACCGTCGCCTCCAACGCGGCCGCGCTGCCCCGTATCGGCATGGCCGCCTACGCCGCCTCCAAGGCCGCCTCGACCATCTTCACCAAGTGCCTCGGCCTGGAACTGGCGGCCAGCGGTGTGCGGTGCAACGTCGTTGCGCCGGGATCCGTCGAAACCGCCATGCAGTACGCGCTGTGGCACGGCCCCGACGCCCGGCAGAAGGTGATCGACGGCGACCCGTCCACGTACCGGCTCGGCATCCCACTGGGCCGGCTCGCCGACCCCGAGGACGTCGCCGAGACCGTCGCCTTCCTCGCCGGTGAGCGCAGCCGGCACATCACGATGCAGGACATCTACGTCGATGGCGGCCAGTCACTGCGCGCCTGACGGCCCCCCGACCGGCTTACGAACAAAGGAAACCCATGCCCATCTCCCCCATCGCCGCCTATCCGCTGCCCCGGCGTGCGGACTGGCCCGCCGACGCCGTGCGGTGGCGGCCCGAACCGTCCCGCGCGGCCCTGCTCGTCCACGACATGCAGGAGTACTTCCTCGCGCCGTACGCCGCACAGGCCGAGCCCCGCCGCTCGGTCACCGCCAACGCCGCCGCCCTGCTGGACGCCGCCCGCCGCACCGGGATGCCGGTCTACTACACCGCGCAGCCCGGCAGCATGACCTCCGCCGAGCGCGGGCTCCTGATGGACGTATGGGGGCCGGGGATGCGGGCCGACGAGGCGGACCGGAGCATCGTGGCCCCGCTGGCGCCCGCGCCCGGCGAGACGGTGCTCACCAAGTGGCGCTACAGCGCCTTCGCCCGCACCGACCTGGCGGACCGGCTCGCCGCCGCGGGCCGCGACCAGCTGATCGTCTGCGGCGTGTACGCGCATGTCGGCTGTCTGATGACGGCCTGCGACGCGTTCACCCGGGACATCCAGCCGTTCCTGGTCGCCGACGCGCTGGCCGACTTCTCCCGCGACTACCACGTACAGGCACTGACGTACGCCGCCGAGCGCTGCGCCGCCACTCCCGCGACGGCCGAGGTGCTCGACGCCCTGCTGCCCGTACCCGTACCCGCTCTCGCGTCCGCGGCGCACTGACCTCGCCTGTCACACAAAGGATGTGCCATGACTCCGCACCCGGCGCCGGTCGCCGAAGGAGGGCTCGCGGACCTGCTCCACGCCGCCCTTCCCCCGTTCGCCCTCCTGTACCGCCCGCAGACCGGCGCCGCCGGGCTCGTGGACCTCCTGATCGGCGACGTCGAACGCCTGGACCGGCTCCAGGACCTGCCGAAAGGGCCGAGCGACGCCTGTGCCGCCCCGGTGATCGACGCGCTCGCGCTGATCCCCTACCGGCAGATCACCGAACGCGGCTACGACTGCCGGGACGACGGCGAACCACTGCTCGCCCTGGTGCCCCGCGCCCATCACCGGCTCCCGCTGGAAGACGTCATCGCCTGCCTGCCCCAGGACGCCCCGAAGCCGTCCGCGCCGCGCTTCGAACCCGACGACGCGACATACGCGCAGACCGTGCGGCGCGTCGTCGAGGACGAGATCGGCGAGGGCGAGGGCGCCAACTTCGTCATCCGCCGCAGCCTCGTCGCCGAACTGGGCACGTCCTCGCTGCGGCCCGTCACCGCGGCCTTCCGGCGGCTGCTGGAGAACGAACGTGGCTCGTACTGGACCTTCCTCGTCCACACCGGGAAGCGGACCTTTGTCGGGGCCACCCCGGAGCGGCACATCACCCAGCGCGGCGGCATCGTCTCCATGAACCCCATCAGCGGCACCTACCGCTATCCGGCGGCCGGCCCCGACCTGCCCGGCATGCTGTCCTTCCTCGGCGACGCCAAGGAGCGCGACGAGCTGTACATGGTGGTCGACGAGGAACTGAAGATGATGGGCCGGGTCTGCCCCGAAGGCGGCACCGTCCGCGGCCCGTTCCTCAAGGAGATGTCCAGCCTCGCGCACACCGAGTACCTCATCGAGGGCCGCAGCCCGGCCGAGCCCGCCGACATCCTGCGGGCCAGCCTCTTCGCCCCGACCGTCACCGGATCCCCGCTGGCCAGCGCCTGCCGGGTCATCGCCCGCCACGAGGAGCGCGGCCGCGGCTACTACAGCGGCGTCATCGCGCTGCTCGGCCGGGACGCGGACGGGCCGACGCTCGACTCGGCCATCCTCATCCGCACCGCCGACATCGATGCGAAGGGGCGCCTGGAGATCGGCGCGGGCGCCACGCTCGTACGCGACTCGGACCCGGCGGCGGAGGCCGCCGAGACACGGGCCAAGACGCAGACGCTGTGGCGGGCGTTCGACCCCGCGGCCGCCCCGGACGCCGTGCGGACCGGGCCCGCGCCGCGGGCCCGTTTCGCCGCGCACCCCGAGGTGCGCCAGGCCCTTCAGCGACGCAACGACCGCCTGGCCCCGTACTGGTTCGCCAGGACCGGTGAACGCACCGATCCCAAGGCCGAGCTGGCCGGTCGCAGCGTCCTGGTCGTCGACGCGGAGGACGCCTTCACCTCGATGCTCGCGCAGCAGATCCGCTCGCTGGGCGCACAGGTGACCGTCCGCGAGTACGACACGTCCTTCGACACCTCGGCATACGACCTCACCGTCCTGGGGCCGGGCCCGGGCGACCCGCGCCGCACCGACCACCCGAAGATCGCGGCGTTGCGCCGGACGACCGCCCGCCAACTCGCCGCGCAGCGACCCACGTTCGCAGTCTGCCTGAGCCACCAGGTGCTGTCCTCCCTCCTCGGGCTCCCCCTCATCCGCAAGGAACGCCCGGGCCAGGGCCGCCAGGAGACCATCGACCACTTCGGGCAGCGCAGGCCGGTCGGCTTCTACAACACCTTCGCCGCCGTGCACCAGGGCGAGCTGTTCACGCATCCGCTCGCCGCAGGACCGGTCGAGGTCTGCCGTGACGCGGAAAGCGGCGAGGTGCACGCGCTGCGCGGCCCCGCCTTCGCCTCCGTCCAGTTCCACCCCGAGTCCCTGCTCACCCCGGACGGCCCACGGATCCTCGCCGACGCCCTGGGCCGGCTCCTCACCCCAGCCCTGGCGTCGGCCACCGGCTGACCCGCTCTTTCACGACTCCTGGAAGGAAGCCGTCGGCCATGCGCGCCGCGTACATCGAACAGCTCGGCACCCCGGACGCCATCCGCTACGGCGAACTGCCCTCGCCCCGCCCGGGCCCCACCGACGTCCTCGTGGACGTCACCGCCACCACCGTCAACCCCGTCGACACCTTCGTACGGTCGGGCGTCTTCCGTACGCCGCTGCCGTTCCCGTTCGTCATCGGCCGCGACCTGGTGGGCACGGTCGCCCAGGCGGGTCCCGGCGCCCATGGGTTCGCCGCCGGGGACAGTGTGTGGTGCAACAGCCTGGGCCACGAGGGGCGGCAGGGGGCCGCGGCCGAGCAGGCGCTCGTGCCCGCCGACCGCCTCTACCACCTGCCGTCCGGCGTCGACCCGCACCAGGCGGTCGCCGTCCTGCACCCGGCAGCCACCGCCTACCTGGGCCTGTTCACGCACGGTGCGCTGCGCCCCGGCGAGACCGTCGTCGTGGCCGGGGCCGCCGGCAACGTAGGCAGCGCGCTCGTCGCACTCGCCGTCCAGGCAGGGGCCCGGGTCATCTCGACCGCCGCCGCCCGCGATACGGAGTACTGCCTTGCCCTGGGCGCCGACGCGGCCGTGGACTACCGCTCGGACCGCCTCGCACAGGACCTGCGCGCCCACGCCCCGCACGGGGTCGACCTCTACGTCGACACCAGCGGCACCAACGACCTGGACCTGGCCGTCCCGCTGCTCGCCGCGCGCGGCCGCATCGTCCTCCTTGCCGGTTCCGCCTCGCGCCCCGCACTCCCGGCAGGGGCCCTCTACATGAAGGAGTGCAGCATCCGCGGGTTCGTCATCTCACACGCCACCACGGCCGAACTCTCCGAGGCGGCCACCGCCGTCAACCGCCTCCTCGTCGCCGGCCTGCTCCGCCCGCGCTCCCTGGAACGCCTCCGGCTGAGCGCGGCCGCCGAGGCCCATCGCCGGGTGGAGCGGGGGGAGACCCACGGCCGGCGACTCCTCCTCGACGTGATGGACAGGCACGGTACCTGACAGACCGCCAGCCACCTGCTGGCCTCCAGATATGTGCACCCGGCACGATCACGGACGGGCCACGTCGCGACGGTACGTACCGCTGTGACCTGCCCCAACCACCCCCTACACACGCATGTAACCGGAGCGACAGATGATCGTCCGCCTTGCGGAGACCGCCCTGGACCCCGGGAGCGAACGCCTCCCGAACCTTCTCGACCCGGACCGCTGGAGCGCCGCGGTCGACCGTGTCGACCTGCTGTCGGCGCGTGAGAGGACCCTTCTCGAACTGCTCGGCATCGGCTGCTCGAACCGCTCGATAGCGCGGCGCCTCGACATCTCCGAGCGCACGGTGAAGTCGCACATGAGCCAGATATTCGTCAAGCTCGGAGTCGAGTCCCGGCTCCAGGCGGGCCTGGTCGCGTGCGCCTGGGCGCAGGCAGGCGGGACCGACCCGTGGCCGGAGCGGAGGGCCGCCGATGTCCGCGCCGCCTGAGCACCGCGCCGTCGCCCCGAAGCCGCTGCGCATCGGTCCCGCGGACCCCGCCGTACGGGTCCTCGCCTTCCACCACGCGGGAGGCTCCGCCGCGGCCTTCCTGCCCCTGCTGTCACAGCTGCCCGCCGACTGCGAACTCGTCCTGCTCGAACTGCCCGATCGGGCAGGCAAGCTGGAGCTGCCGCCGACCGACTTCGAGGATGCGCTACGCGGACTTCAGGCGCGGGCCCATCCGCTGGTGGACCGGCCGACCGTGGTGCTCGGGCACAGCCTGGGCGCGCTGTTCGCGCACTCGGTGACGGCCTCGCTGCCCGCCCGCCAACAGCGGTTCGTCCGCGGCCTGGTACTTTCCGCGTCGCCGTTCGCCCCGCAGGACGGCATTTCGCCCGAACGCCGCCCGGACGCCCCCTTCGCGCGCCGCACCGAGGCCCAACTCATCGCCGATCTACGGCTGTTCGGCGGTTCGCCGGACTCCCTGTTCGATGATCCCGGCCGGCTCTCCGCTGCCGTACGGCTGCTCGGCCTCGACATGCACCTCACCGACACCTATCCCGGCGGTCCCGACCTGCCCGTACCGCACCACCTCTGGTACGGCGACGAGGACCCCACCCACGTGCCCGGCGTACTGAGCCGCTCCGCCGACTCCGCCGCCCGCGCGGGCGCCCGCGCCGAGATCCGGGCCTTCCCCGGCGGGCACTTCTTCCTCTTCACGGGACAGGAACCCGCAGCCGAGCTCGGCCGTATCGCCGCCGCGGCCGCACTGCCCGCGCGCTGATCCCGCTCCGCCCTCAACTGCCACAAGGCTGGAGAAACCCGCTGTGAACCGTCTGGCCGACCCCTGCCCCGAACCCTTTCCCGCCCCGCCCGAGCACACCCTCCTGCACACCCCCACCGGGCCGCCCGCCTGCGGCCAGCCCTGGTGGAATCCGCAGGCCGGCTCCGCGCTGCCCGTGCACCGGTACATCGGGACCACCCCGCAGCCGCCCGAGCCGGAGCACCGCGACTGGCCCTCGCGGACCGTGGAGCGCGCCCCGCTGTGGTGCCCGGTCGATCTGCGCGACGGCAACCAGTCGCTGCCCGAGCCGATGGACCTGCACCGCAAGCGCACCCTGTTCGATCTCCTGGTGCGGATGGGCTTCAAGGAGATCGAGGTCGGTTACCCCTCCGCGAGCGAGGTCGAGTTCGACTTCGTACGGGATCTGATCACACACCGGCGCATCCCGGACGACGTGACGATCTCCGTGTTCACGCCCGCCAAGCCGGAGTTGATCGACCGCACCTTCGAGGCCGTCGAGGGCGCGCCGCGCGTGATGGTGAACCTGTGTCACGCCACCGCCTGCCAGTGGCGGGAGACCGTCTTCGGCATGAGCGCGGACGAACTGGAGCGCCTCGCCCTCGACTCGGCCGCGCACATCGCCCGTAGGGCCGCCGAACTGCCCGGCACCCGAGTGCGGTTCGAGTACACCCTCGAAACCTTCAACGTGACCGAGCCGGACTTCGCGCTGCGGCTCGCGCTCGGCGTGTCCCGCGTATGGGACGCACGCCCCGAGCTCCCGGTCACCCTGAACCTGCCGACCACCGTCGAAGCCGCATCGCCCAACGTCTTCGCCGACCAGGTCGAATGGTTCGACCGGCAGCTGCGCGCCGCGGACCTGCGCGACGGGGTCATCCTCTCCGTCCACCCGCACAACGACCGCGGCACCGCCGTCGCCTCCGCGGAACTCGCGCTGCGCGCCGGGGCGGACCGGGTGGAGGGCACCCTGTTCGGCAACGGGGAGCGCTGCGGCAACGTATGCCTGGTCACGCTCGCCCTGAACCTGCTGCGCGAGGGCACCGACCCGCAGCTCGACCTCTCCCGCCTGGACGAGATCCGCACCACGGTCGAGTACTGCAACCGGCTCCCGGTGCACCCCCGCCACCCGTACGCCGGAGACCTCGTCCACACCGCGTTCTCCGGCACCCACCAGGACGCCATCGCCAAGGGGTTCGCCGCCCTGGCCCGGCGAGCGGCGGACACCGGACGGGAGCCGGGCAGCCTGCCCTGGGACGTCCCGTACCTGCCCGTCGACCCGCGGGACATCGGCCGCACCTACGAGTCCGTGGTCCGCATCAACAGCCAGTCCGGCAAGGGCGGTGTGGCCCATGTGCTGCACCAGCTGTACGGGATCACGGTGCCCCGCGCCCTGCGACCCGAACTCGCCCGCCTGGTGCAGGAGGCCGCCGACCGGGACGGCACCGAACTCACCGGCGACCGGCTGTGGGAGATCTTCGAGGCCGCCTATCTGCGTCCCGCACGCCCGCAGCTCACGCTGCACGACCACCGGCTGAAGACCGGGCCTTCGGCGGGCCGGACACCGGAGGTCCTGGCCGTCGTGGACCTGGAGCAGGCCGGCGGCGATCTGCTCCAGCTGGAGGGCGCGGGCGACACTCCCGCCGCCGCCCTCGTGGACGCCCTCGCCCGGGCCGGCCACCCCGTGCGGCTCCGGTCGCTGACGGCCGGAGCTGTCCTGCGCGACGGGGGCGCGAAGCGAATGGCGTTCGCCGAGCTCGGCCTGGCGGAGCGGGTGGTCCACGGCGCGGGCCTCGACGCCGATCCCGACACCGCCGCCCTGCGAGCCGTCCTCACGGCCTTCAACCGATCCGCCTGAGGACCTGATCCGACTGCGAGACCTTCGTTCCGCTGCGAGACCCCGAGAAAGAGGTACCTCCCGTGCAGCTCTCCACCTGGGGACACCAGATGTCCCGCCCCTCCGGCATCCGCAGCCTCATGGAGGACATCGCCACCACGACGGGCTCCTCCGGCGACGGCACCGGAGCCAACCTCAGCGTGGGCAACCCCTCACCCATCCCCGAGGTGCTCGAGACCTGGCAGCGCCTGTCGGCCGCGGCCCTGGCCACGGACTTCCCCGAGTCCGGCGGGCACTACGGCCCGTCGCGCGGTACGCACTCCCTGGTGGACGCCGTCGTGCGCTACTTCAACGCCGCCTACGGCTGGTCCATCGGCCCCGAGAACGTCGTGGTGGGACCCGGCAGCCAGATGCTGTGTTTCGTCGCCACCACCCTGTTCACCGGGCCGACCGGACCGACCGGGCCGGCCGGAAGCGGGCACCGGCCCCTGGTTCTGCCCTGCGTCCCCGACTACACCGGCTACCAGGGCCTCAACCTGGTCGGCTCCGCGACCGTCGGCGTCGGCGCGACCGTCGTGCCGCACGGTGAGCGGTCCTTCCGGTACGCCCTGGACGCCGACGCCCTCCAGCAGGTTCCGGACATGGGCATGATGCTGGTGTCGAGCCCGGGCAACCCCACCGGACGCAGCCTGACCGCGGCGGAGCTGGACAACCTCATCGACACGGTCGAGCGGCACGACGCCCTGCTCGTCGTGGACCACGCCTACGGGCGGCCCTTCCCGATGCTGACGGGCGACGCCCTGGACCCGGTCCACCACCCGCGCGTGATCAACTGCTTCACACTCTCCAAGGCCGGTCTGCCGGGCGAGCGCATCGCCTTCGCGATCGGCCCCGCCGACGCCGTCTCGGCCATGGTGTCCTTCATGGCCAACACCGTGCTGCACGCGCCGCAGACCATACAGGCGGTCGTGGAGCGGGCGCTGGACAGCGGCGAACTCGACGTCCTCACCCAGAAGGTGATCAGCCCCTACTACCGCGACAAGCGCCAGGCGGCCGAGGCGCTGCTGCACAGCCTGCTCCCGGACGACGTGGACTGGCGGCTGCACGAGGGCGACGGCGGCATGTTCTGCTGGCTCTGGGTCGACCATGAGTGGTTCGACGACCTGGACTTCTATCGGCTGCTGAAGGAAGAAGGGGTGTTCATCGTTCCCGGGCGCCACTTCTTCGGCACCGCCGGCGTCCCCGGCCTGCCGGGTCACGCCACCCGCTGCTTCCGGCTGAGCCTCAGCGGCGCGCTCCCGGACCTGGAGCGCGGGTTCACGCGGATCGGGGCGCTCCTGGCCCTGCTGCGGGACCGCTGCCACGAAGCAGATCCTGTATGAGCGAGCCCATGATGCGGACGCCGTGACGGGTGAGGACGGATTCGGGACGGAACTGCACGGAGGCGAAGAACGTTCCGCGCAGCGCGTACACCTCACCCGTCAGCGGATCGCGGTCGGCCTCCACCGGACGGTCGAGCTCGGGGACGACGAACCGGTCGCTGCCGCCGCGCACGGCGAACGTGTCGTGGAAGCCGACCTGTTCGCGGCGCCCGTCCAGCTCGATGGTGCGCTGGAGGCCGCGCCGTGGCGTGTCCCGGCGAAACAGGCCGAGGCCGAGCAGCCCCGCCGTCACCTGATGGCCGAGGCCGACGGCGAAGAGGGGGCGGCGCTCGGCCAGTCGGTGCCCGGCGGTGTCGCGCAGCCGGGCGATGCCCGGGCGGCTGGTCAGCCGCGGGTCGCCGTGGCCGCCCGCGAGGACCAGCAGGTCGTAGCCGGTCGTGCGGTGCGGCTCGTCCAGGCGCCGCACGCTGGGGTCGAGCCCGAGCGCGGTGAACTGATGAACGAGCATCGGGGTGAAGCGGTCACCGGCGTCGATCACCAGCGCCCGGCGGCCGGCCAGACCGCGGTGGGGCAGACCGTCCCTGTCCCCGAACCAGAATCCGGCGAGTGCGCTGTTACGTGCCTCCAGCTCCGCCCTGACCCGGGGGTGCGCGGCGAGACCGCCCGTGCGGGCCGTGCTCTCGGCCCCGGGCGTGAGGACAGTGGAGTCGATCGCTGCGGCGCCGTGCCGGTCGCGTCCGATGAGTGCGGCGAAGCCCGGCGCGGGCAGGGCCGCATCGAGCAGCTCACGCGGATCGCGGTGACAGCGGCCCTCGACCGCGTATTCCGTCCTGGCAGCTGTCGCCGTCTCCCTGAGCCAGGGTCCGCGCACCCGCACCCCGTCAAGGCAGAGCCGGGCCAGCGCCATCAGTCCCTCGTCGAGAGCCAGGCGGGCCCGGTCGGTGTCGGCGCGGTCGGCGCGGTCGGCGAGCGGGCCGAGCATCCCGGCGCGGCCGGGCGGGTCCTCGCCGGTGGCGCGGTAGGTACCGCCGAGCCTGTGCAGCACGGCGGCACCGGCGCGCAGGGTGAGGTGCGGCGCCACCCCCGTGCCGACCAGTGTGCGGTCGCCGGTGTGGATGAGGTACGTCCAGTACGCTCCCCTCCCGTTCTCCGCCAGACGCCGGAACACGTCGAGTTCGGGGAGCGCTCCGCGCGCCCCGAGCGCGAGCAGGGGCAGTACGGCCCGGCCGGTGACGGTGAGCGCGAGCAGCCCGGCACCGTCCTGCCCGGGCGGCGCCAGGACCAGTACGTCGTGCCGGACGGTGCCCTCGCCGCCGTCCGCGGCGACCGAAGGAGCGGGCAGGGGGATGCCGGACGGGGACGCCACGGTGGTGATGTCACCCACGAGCAGGACATCGATGTGGTCGCGGGACCCCGACACCGGCCGGTACAGCAGGGCGAACGGCGGCGGGCACGGTCCGAGCAGCCGATCCAGCAGGCTCCCCTGCGCCATGTCCGTCTCCTCTCGGTCCGCTCCTTCGGCGGTGTGCCGTGGGAATGGAGCCGAGTATGTCCACGCGGTACGAAGACGACGATTCGATGCCCTAATGACCGTCAAGTCGGGTCAGAGTCAGTCAAGTTGCTCCGTGATCTGGAACAGGTAGTGCGACACGGGCTCGTCGTTCTCCATGACGATCGACACACCGAGCTCCACCAGGTCCCTGCCGGTCTCCTCCGCGATGCGCCGCAACTGGCTCATGTCGCCGCGGCTGCTGAAGTGCAGCAGCGCCCGGCCGCCGGGGGTGGTCCAGTGCGGTGCCTCCGCCAGGAAGCGGCTGTGAGTGAGGTATCCGGGGTCCACGTAGGCGCGCTCGTGGTCGTGCTGGTAGCGGTAACCGGCTGGAGCGAGAACGTAGTTGGAGCTCCAGAAGACGGTGTCGAACCGATCGCCCTCCGGCAGGGCGCCGAACAGGTCACTGTGCACGGCGCGCGCCCGGCCCCCGACGTCGTGCCGGGCGATGTTGAGCTCCGCGTTCCGGACCGCCTCGGCGTTGATGTCGGTGGCGACCACCCGGTCGTGGCCGCGCAGCGCGGCGAGCACCGCGATGAGGCCCGTACCGCAGCCCACTTCGAGGAAGCTGCCACGGTCGGCCACGGCCGGTGCGGCGGGGCCCGTCATGCCGAGGAACTCCAGGCCGACGCGGGTGGACGGCGAGTGGACGGGGGCGAACACCCCGTCCAAGAGGTCCCATTCGCGTCCCTCCATCGTGAAGACACGGGGGCGGTCGGCCCGGGTCCGGGACTCGGCACACCGGGCGAGGGAACGCTCGTAGCTCCGAACCTGCTGGGTCTGCTGGGTCTGCTGCGCCTGCTGCACGAGAACCTCGCTGAGAGAGAACGGGGGAACGGGACGTCGGCACCGGGGCATCACATTGGAGGAGAGCGAAGGGCCCGGTCGAGGCGGTCCCGCCACCTCTTCGAGGGCTTTGACAGTGACCGGATCACACCGGAGCCGATCTCGATTCCCTTATCTGTTCCGCCCATTGGGACGCCGTGCTCAGGTCACCACTCCCGCATTAGCATCGGCCTCTGCCTAGATCGTTTTTGCGGAGAGGTTGGTGGGGCGACCGTGGGTGAACGACAGGAGCAGAAACTTTTCGCCGGCGCTCTCGAGTATCTGGAGCTGCTGGCGGCCGAAGCCCACCCCGCCCGGTTCGACGAACCCGTGGCGTCCGCCCGCAGAGCAGGCGCGGCCCCCGAGACCCTGGCCGCGCTCGAACAGGTCCGCCGGCTCGCCTGGGACATCCAGGGCAACTTCCAGCGGCGGCAGGAGCGGGACACCCGGCACGCGGCCCTGCTCGACGCCGCCCGCGAGTTCATCCGCCCGCACGAGTTCAACGAGCTGCTCCGGCTGACGTGCCGCCGCGCCCGCACCCTGTTCAGCCTCGACATGGCGTACATCAGCCTGTACAACCCCGCCACCGGCACGGGCACGGTGCAGGCCGTGGACGGCCACTGCTCGGCCCTCACCCCCGGCTTCATCGTGCCGGGCAAGGGCGGTCTCGGCAACGCCGCGAGCTCGACCGGCGCCCCCTACTGGACTCCGGACTATCTGAACGACAGCACCATCACGCACTCCCCGGCGATCGACGAGACGGTACAGGCGGAGGGGCTGCGGGCCATCATCGTCGTACCCCTGAGCAGCAACGGCACCTACCTCGGCTCCCTCTACGCGGGACACCGCGCCGTACGCCACTTCACGCCCGAGGAAGTGGCACAGATGGGTGCGCTCGGCGAGATGGCGGCGGCCGCGCTCGACACCATGAAATCGATGGAGGGCGTCCGCACCGAGGCCCGCTCCATCGCGCAGGACGCCCATGCCGTGGAACGGCAACTGCGGGTGGCCCAGCGCCTGGCCCGCGCCCAGTCGGCGCTCCTCGACGAGGTGGCCGACGGCGCGGGACCACAGCAGCTGCTGACCGTGATCGCCGAACTCCTCGACGGAAGCGTCCTGTTGGAGGACGCCGACGGCAAGACCCGCAGCACCGCAGGCCTCCCCCCGCAGACCCCGCCCGAGCCGGCCACGCTGCGCGCATCGGCGCTGGAGGCACACGCCGACCGGCGGGTCGTCGCCTGCGGTACGGACCACTGGGTGGCCCCGGTCTTCTCGGACCGCGCCCAGCTCGGGCAGCTCGTGCTGCACCGCAACGAGCCCCTGGACGAGGACACGTCCCGGCTCCTGTACGCCTGTGCGCGTGTCACCGCCCTGGTGATGCGGCGCCGCGGCGGACCCGAGGACCCGGCGGTCCATGAGGAACTCCTCGAGGCGCTGCTCACGCCGGGACCCGGCTCGGTCGGCCGACTGCGGAACCGGGCCCGCACGGCAGGCCTCGACCTGGGGGAGCCGTACGTGGTGCTCGCGGCCCGGCCCGCGGACGGGATGACCGACCGGGTACGGGCCTGGGCCCGGGCGTACGCCCGCGACCGGCAGGGTCTGCACGTGTGCCGCGACGACCATGTGGTCCTGCTCCTCGCGGGCGAGGACGCCATGGCGGCCGGGCAGGCCACCATCGAGCAGGCGACGGCCGCCCGCTGCCCGATGACCGTGGGTGTCGACGGTCCGGTGACCGGGCCCGAGCCGGTGACCCGGGCGTACCGGCGTGCGCTGCGGTCTCTGGGTGCGCTCGCCACCCTCGGCGCCACGTCCTGTGTGGCCTCCGCCCGGGATCTGGGCTCGCTGACCATGCTGCTCACCGAGGAGCGGGACGTGGACGGGTTCGTCCGCCACACCATCGGCCCGGTCCTGGACTTCGACACCCAGCGCTCGGCGGATCTCGCCGTCACGCTGGACGCGTACTTCCTGTCCGGCGGCAGTCCGACCCGCGCCGCCGAACAGCTCTTCATCCACCCCAACACCGTGTCCCGGCGCCTGGAGCGGGTGACCGAACTGCTCGGCGCGGGCTGGCAGGAGCAGGCCAGGTCCCTGGAGATACAACTGGCCCTGCGCATCCACCGGATCAGGCAGTCCCTGGGCCCCAAGGACGCACCGGGCCACCTGGACACCCCGACTGCCGTGGCCCTCCTGGCTGCCGCGGACCTCCCGGACGCGGCCAACGCCACGGACGACCCGGACCCGGCATGGCAGCGGGCGGACCAGGCGGTGAGCAAGCGCCCCTGACCGGGCGGGCCGGTCACCGGGACCTCGGCGCCCCTGACCGGGCAGGCCGGTCACCGGGACCTCGGGCAGCGGAGTCCCGGATCAGGCCGCCAGCAAGCGGCCCTGCCCCGGCAGGCCCGGCACCGGGACCTCGGGGGCCGGGGCTCCGGGGGCCGTGGTCAGGGCCCGGGCGGCCAGGGCCACCGACACCATCGTCATGTGCCGGTGCCACCCCTGGAAGGAGCGGCCGCCGTAGTCGCGCAGCCCCAGATCGGCGGCCCGCTCCAGCGCCGCGGCATGCGGTTCGGGCAGCCGGCTCGCCTCATGGAGTACGGGGGAGGGGGCCGCGATGTCGGTGAGCCACATCTGGTCGGGCCAGCGGTCGGCGCCGGACCACTGGCCGACCAGGGTCAGCGCACCGCGGCCGCCGGGGGCGTCGGTGTAGCCGGGCAGCAGCACCCGCAGTGCGGCCACCGAGCCCCTCCCGCCGGGCCTGAGCGAGGTCCTGACTTGGCTGCCCGCCGTGCAGAGCAGCTGATGGGCGGGGAGCGGGGAGCAGTTGAAGCCGCGCAGCATCCGGTCGGCGAGTACGACAGGCACCGAGCCGTTGATGCGCAGGAGCATGGGGACGCGCGCCGTACCGAGGCCGCGGACCAGCGCCGGGAGTGCGGTGTGCCGTGCGTCCGAGATCACCGGGCGCAGCCGCGAGGGACGGCGCCCCACGGTCTCCAGGACCATGCGCACCGCCCCGTCCTCAAGGGTCGCCGGCGGAACGTAGTCGTCCGGGATGCGGGAGCGTTCCCGGCGGACCGGGTCGCACAGCCAGCTGGTGGGCAGGTCCAGGTACCAGTTCACGGGCACCTCGAACCCGTTGGACACCTGCCAGAGCCCCCATCCCAGCTGGGCGTTGATGCTCTGCCCCGCCTCCGGTACGTACCGGCGCTCCACGCCGACCGAGCAGTCGCCGGTCTTGGGCAGGACGAGCGGGCGCGTGACCCAGGACCTGGGAGGTGCGACCCGTTCCAGGAAGCCGGTCAGTGCCTCGCGGACGGGTTGCCACTCCCAGCAGGAACTGGCGACGAAGTGGTGGAACCGTTGTTCCGCCGCCGGGCTCGCGACGGAGGTGGCGAGATTGCGGGCGTTCTTGCGGCCGTTGACGCTCAGCATGGCGCGGAGATACTCCATGGCCGTTCTGCGCTGGTCCGCCCTACGCAGCGGGGCGAACACCTCCGCGCCCAGCTCGGCGATCACAGCTTCGTTGTCGTGGGTGACGGTCGGAATCATCGGGTGTCGTCCCCTGCCGTGTGGTCGGTCGGCTTGCAGTGCTCCGACCTTCCCGTCGGGCGTGATGCCCGGACAAGCGGACCTGACCACACCGCTTGGGCTCCGGCCGGTGGCGCCGCACGACCCGTCGGACAGCCGGCGGATCCGCTGAGCCGAGATGTTTCGGGGAGGTGACGCGGCGCTCACCTCTCCCGGTCCCCTGTCCTTGCACCGGCGTGGAGAAGCGCCGACGGGACGCACCGGCCGCCCGTCCCGCTCAGTCGCCCGTCCGTTGCCTCACCTCCCGGATCCAGGTGGTGAGTCGGGGCGAAACCAGCAGGTCGGCGTGGCCGCCGGGGAAGACCTGCCGGGTGCAGCCGCCGCTGGTGGCCGCCGCCCACGCCGCGGTACCGGCTTCGGACACCAGCGGGTCCGACGCGCCGTGTGCCACGGCCACCGGACAGCTGACGTCCCGGTGCGGCGCCGTCGTGAACTCCTTGAGCAACCGCAGATCCGCTCGCGCGGCCTCCACCACGACCTCCCGCCACCCGTCGGACGAATCCTCCGGCGGCAGCAGGCCCGGGTCGATGCTCTCCAGGTAGGCGGCGGTCTCCGGCAGGCCCCGGGTCGCCGCCTCGTCCACCGAGACCACCTGGGGTGCGTCGGCGCCGATGACCACCAGGCCCGCCACCGCCTGCCCCTGGTCCACCAGGCGAGCGGCCGTGGCGTACGCCAGGTACGCCCCGTAGCTGTGGCCGACGAGCAGGGGTGCGGCCCCCGCCTTGCGCCGCACCTGGTCGGCGCAGGCGGTCACCGCCTCCTCGAACGACCCGGCGGGCCGGCCGAAGTCCCTGCCGAACCGCCCCGGGTAGCGCACCAGCCAGGCCGGACGCCCCACCCCGGCGAGCAGCTCCTTGAACTCGCCGCCGAACGATCCTGCGCCCGGGAAGACGGCCACATCGGGGATCACAGGGCCAGCCCGAGTTCGTCCATCACGATGGCGATGCTGATGGCGCTGAGCCTGAAGTCCCATTTCTCCGCGGCCCTTGAGCGCGGATCGGTGTCCAGGCAGCCGGTGGGGAAGATCCCCCCGGCCTCGACGAGGTCGCGCCAGCGGTCCCAGGTGCGCCGGTCCGTGACATCGCGCAGGTCGTACGCGGTGAACCCGTGTTTGCCTCGGCGCAGAACGGACTCGGGGACGATGCCCTCGTACGCCGACTTCAGGCACGCCTTGCCCTCGAAGTCGACCATCTTCTGCCCGTCGCCGGTGCGCTGGGCGAGCGCGACGATGCCGTTGCCGAGGAACGGATAGCGTCCCTCGACCGAGCTGCCCATCAGCATGGAGTCGCCGTGGTCACCGAGCAGATGCCCGGACAGCTGGACGTACACGTCGGCCACCGAGCGCAGTTGCATCCGCGACAGCGACGCGACCTCCTCGTCGGAGAACGGGATGAGCCGGGTCCGCCAGAACTCCTGCCCGACCAGGGCCTCCCGCACCTGCGGGGTCAGATAGTCCGTACGCCGCCCGGCCAGTCTGCGCCAGTCGACCTCCCAGCCGAAGTCGGCCCGGCCCCAGGCCTGTTCGTTCTCCGCGCGGGCTCCACGGCCGGTCCGTGCCGCGCTGTCGAAGGCGTACGAGTCGTAGCCGAAGAACAGTTCGTCGGCGCCCTCGCCGGAGACGACGCCCTTGATCCCGGTGGCCCGCACGGTGTCCGCCAGCATCATGGCGGCCACGTTGTACGTCTCACGCTGCGGGTAGCAGCAGTGCCGGACCATCTGCTCGAACTTCTCGGTGATGTCGGCCCGGCTGACCAGCACCTGCTCGTGCTTGCTGCCGACGGTCGCCGCCACCTCCCGCTGGAAACGTCCCTCGTCGAGCGCCGGGTCGTCGAAGACCGCGGAGAAGGTGCGCAGCGGCGAGGAGCGAAGTCCTGACACCTCGGTGACGATCGCCGTGGAGTCGAAGCCGCCGCTGAGGTAGGCGCCGATCTCCACGTCGGCGTGCAGCCGGTCCTTGACCGCCTGCCGCAGCGTGTCCCGGATCTCCTCGTCCGGTATGGGTTCGGCGGTGGCCGCGAAGTCTCCGTAGCGCCAATAGCGTTCGGTACGAGGCTCGAGGCCGGGCCCGAACCGTACGGCGGATCCCGGCGGCACCGCGGCGACGCCCTGCACCAGGGTGCGCGGCGCGACGATGTTCCCCAGCGAGAAGTACTGGTCCACCGCCCCGAGATCCACCTTCCACGCCTCGGGGACCGACTGCACGAGCGGCTTGATCTCCGAGCAGAAGTGCAGCTGGGAGCCGGTCACCGCGTAGTACAGCGGGCAGATGCCGAACCGGTCCCTGGCCAGGAACACATCGTTCTCGGCGCGGTCGAGGACGATCGTGGCGAACTGGCCGTCGATCAGGCCGAGCCCCTGGACTCCGTACCGGGCCACGAGCTCGGGGACGACAGCGACGTCCACCCGGTTCGCGCCCCCGGCGGAGCCCAGCCGGGCGTGCAGGGCCTGGGCGTTGTAGATCTCGCCGTTCGTCATGGCGACGTAGCGTCCGCTGCGGTCCTCGGCCGGCTGCCAGCCGTCCGTGATGCCGTTCATGCCGAGGCGGACGAGCTTGGCCGACAGTACGTCGGTGTTGAGCGAATAGGTCTCGTCGGGCCCGCGGTGGATGAGCCGGTCGTGCATGTCGACGGCGACACCGCGGTCGAGCCGGCCATCGGGGGCGTAGGTCCCGCACACTCCACACATTGCGTCACACGCTCCGATCACGCAGTTGGTCGGCGAGGGTCCGCAGGTCGTCCGCGCGCAGTACGTCGCCGACACCGGCGTCCATCCAGCCGAGCGCCTTCAGTTTCTTGACGAGGATCACCGTGGAGGCCGAGTCGCCTCCGACCTCGAAGAAGTTGTCGTCGAGGACGACGTCGTCCGCGCCGGTCAGCTGCCGTACCAGGGCGAGGATCTGTTCCTGCGGGTCCGCGGCGGCGGGCGCCTCGGCGGAGCCGGTGCGCGTCGCCCGCAGGGCGTCCCGGTCGACCTTTCCGTTGCGGGTGTAGGGCACCGTCTCGATCTGCTTGACCACCGACGGCACCTTGTAGGTGTCGAGGACGGCCGCGAGGTGGGCGCGCACCTCGCGCGGCCCTGCGGAGCCCAGGTAGTAGCAGACCAGCGCGTCCGCGCCGCCGTCCGCGGTGCTCTCGTACGCCTCGGCGGTCACCACCGCTTCCACGACGGACGGCAGCCGGCAGGCCGCGATCTCCACCTCGCCGGGGTCGATGCGGTAGCCCCGTACCTTCAGCTGCCGGTCGAGGCGTTCGACGAAGTGCACCTGCCCGTCGCGGAGTTCGACGATGTCGCCGGTGTGGTAGACGCGGTTGCCACGCTCGTCGACGAAGCGTCGCACACCCTGCGCGGTCAGATAGCCGACGGCGACGCTCTCACCGGTGATGACGAGCTCACCACGGGAGGTGGCCGCCGTGGTGGCCGCGTCACCGTCCTCGGCGGGCAGTGCGGCGATCTCGTAGCCGCAGTCGCCCACCACGTCGCCCAGCGGCACCGACTCGGCACAGTCCGCGGGGTCCAGGACACCGGTGAGGAAGGTGCAGATGGTGGTCTCGGTGGTCCCGTACGCGTTGTGGAACGCCGTCCGCTGAGACCACTTCTGCACCACGGCCTGCCGGCACGCGCCACCGCCGTTGATCACGTGCCGCAGGCTCATGGCGTCGGTCGGCTCGGTCGCGGTCAGCGCGAACGGGGTCGTCTTCAGATGCGTGATGCCGTACTGCTCAAGGGTGTTCCGCAGGACGGGACCCGGTCCGAGCAGGGACTCGTCGAGCACCACCAGGCACCCGCCCCCGGTCAGGGTCCACAGGATCTCGGTGAGGCAGCCGTCGAAGGTGAGGCGGGCGAACTGAAGGGTGCGGGTGTCGGTGTCCACCTCCAGGACGCGGACATGGTCACGGATCACCGCCGCCAGCGGACCGACGCGGACGAGCACGCACTTGGGCTCGCCCGTGGAACCCGAGGTGTGGATGGCGTAACCGATCCGGTCCGTGTCCCCGGTGAGATCCCCGGCGGCCGCGATCCGGTTCTCCACCCCGCCCGTACGCCACTCCTCGCGCGCCACCATCAGCTCGGGCACATCGGATCCGGCGGGGGTGGTGGCGACCATGCGGACGCCGAGCGCGGAGATCTTGGTCTGGTTCGAGGCGACGCTGTCGCGCGGGTCGACGAAGACGAAGGGGCGGCCGGCCCGCAGCGCGCCCGCCATGGCGATGACGGAGCCCGAGGTCCGTACGGCCTCGATGCCGATGAACTCGCCGGGTGCGGTGAACTCGTCGAGCTGTGCCGTGAACTTCTCGATGTGATCGCCGAATGCGCGGTAGTCGAGCACTCCGTTCGCGGACTCCACGGCCGGGCGCGTGGGGTGGTCCCGGATGACGCGCTCGATCGCCTCGGCGACTGATATCTGCTGCTGTGCGCTCATATTGCGTGCTGTCCCTCGCCTGTCACTGCCCGTCACTTCGCCGTTCACTTCACGGTGTGGGCGAGCACGCCCACACCCTCGACCACCGACGTGATGGAGTCCCCGGCAGTGATCACGGCGGCCCCGGGCGTGCCGGTGCAGATGACTGTGCCCGGCGCGAAGGTCCGGCCCGCCGTGAAGTACTCGACGAGATAGCCGAGGTCGTACTTCATGTCGGAGACCTGCGCGGAGGCGACGACCTCGTCATTACGGACGGTCGACACCCGCAGCGACGCGAGCTGCTCGTCGTCGAACTCGTCGAGCGTCACCAGCTGCGGACCCACGCTGGCGAACGTGTCGAACCCCTTGGCCCACGGGATGTAGCGGGGGTTCTCGCGGATGACGTCCTCCGCGGTCATGTCGAGCACGGCCGTGACACCGGCCACGACGTCCCGCCAGTTCTCGCGCCGGACGTTCTTGCACTCCTTTCCGATGACGAGGCCCAGCTCCGCCTCCGCCGTGACCCTCTTGCTCTGCGTCGGCAGCTCGATCCAGCCGCCGTTGCCGATGAGGCAGTTGCCGGGACGCAGATACGAGCCCGGGCCCGACGTCGGCTGCTGCGTCTCCAAGTCGCCCGCATGGCCGCGGTAGTTGAGCCCGGCGCCCCAGATGTCACCGCCGTCGACGATGGTCGCGGCGTCCTCGATCCGGACCTCTACGCGCGCCGCGTCCGCCAGCCGCGCGGCCAGCTCCTGAATGCGGGCCCCGGCCAGCAGCTCGGTGATGCCACGGACGTCCTCGAACCCCTCGATGTCGCTCAGCGCCACCCAGCCCGCGGAGTCCGCCGCGAAGATCCGGTAGCCGCCGTCTTTCTTGAACCGTGCGAGTCGCACCGTGTCTCTCCCAGTGTCGCAAGTGTCGATTCGATTGCAGTGAATTCCGGGACTTTCGCAATTCCCGTAACTTCCGTACGAGACTGCTCAGGCGGCCAGCTGCCGTGCAGCGGCGCGGATGTCGTCCTTGCCCACGCTCTGCGCCGCGATGTCGGAGGCCGTCTGCATGAGGTGGGCGACATCGACACCGATCTCGGCGGAGAGCTCACGGATGAGCGGGAAGTATCCGGAGTGAATTCCGATCACGCCGCCGAGCACATGCAGGTTCCGGTCCTCCGGGATGACCTGCATACCGGTGCGGCAGAATTCCGCGAGCCGGGCCAGCTCCTTGTAGTCGAACCGGTCGCCCTCGCCGCGGCTGATGATTCCGGCCAGCGACTCGGTCTCCGCGTTTCCGGAACCGCGGCCGATTCCGTTGAGGCAGCCGTCCACGATCGTGGCGCCCGCCTCGATCGCGGCGATGCTGTTCACGTTCGCCAGACCGAGATTGTCGTGGCCGTGGAAACCGATGACCGGGAAGGAGTCCTTGACGGTGCTCACGTAGCGGCGTACGTCGTCGGGGAGCATCGAGCCGTAGGAGTCGACGACGTACAGGCCCGCGATGCCGGTCGTGACACCGTCGAGCAGCGGGAGCAGGTCGTCGGCCGGGGTGGCGCTCGTCTTCATCAGGTTCAGATAGACCTCGCCGCAGATTTCGGTGGCGCGCTCGATGTAGTCGAGGTGTTCCCCGACGCGCTCCGCCTCCACGCCGATCCGGACGAACGACATGCCCTGTCCGACCAGGTCCTCCAGGGTCGTGAGCCGGCTGAACTCGGGCTGGGCGAACATGCCCCAGGAGGACTTCTTCACCTCCGAGCGGGCGATCTCGCACCACCGGTCAAGGCTGATGTTGCAGGCCTTGATGCCGGCGCGTTCCGCCTCGTACCCGATGCCGTGACCGATCTCGATCCGCCGGATCGGGGTGCCGTCGAGGCGGCTGAGGAGCTCGGACACGAACTTCTCCTCGAGCTGGAAGTCGACGGCGTACGAGCCGTCGCGCAGCGTCGCGTCGAGGATTTCTGCCTTCAGTGGTTCGGGCAGCAGTTTCTGTGCAGCAGACATATTCCGTCCCAGGAAGCTCAATTTATCGTGACCGGCAGAAACAAAGCATGTGGCCGCTCACACGGTCAACAGGCCCCGGATTCACTGTCCGTTTCACCCTTTGTGACCCATGCCCGCGCATTGCATCCAAGGGTATGAATCCCCAGGTCAGAGCCGCATTTCAGAATCGGCCAACAAACCTGACAGATTCCCTTGAGGCGGTTTTCTGGACGCCTTGAGACCTACTTTTGGGCACACTTGACGGATTTCCCGACGGGGGCTTGGAAGGAGAAACCCCGGGTGTTTGAGTCCCGAAGAAACCCTCTCTCACCGCAACAAGCCCCCGGCTCCTGCTCCGCGGAGTCAGGAAGGATATCGATGCGTACGGAAATACTGGATAACCTGCGAAAAGCGCTTCCCGAGAACGATGTGCCGGCGGTCCAGGAGTGTGCCACCACGCTCTACAACGCCCTGCCGAACAAGGACGAACTGCGCGCGAACACGGTGATGGTCGCGTACGGCGGCGGCAAGGACAGCGCCTACGCCCTCGCCTTCGTCCGCGCGGTCCACCTGGCCCTCGCCGAGCGGCACGGCCAGACCTTCCGGATGCGCGTGACGACCATGCGCCACGGCGGGATGCCGTACCAGGTGATGCAGAACATCGACCGCAGCTACGCCGCGCTCGGCCTCTACGACGACCCGGACGTCGAGCTGATCCTCGTGGAGCGGGACGCCGTCGTCCCCTTCGACCGGGACCGCGCCATGCCGCACAAGCTCATCGACTTCAACCGGGTCGACATGCTGATGGGCGGTCACCGCTCCTACGGCGACGGCCGCGCCACCTTCTGCAACGCCTGCAACCTGAATGTCGCCGACTCCTTCGGCGTGGCCGCCCGCCACGACGGCGGCGTCGACCTGATCATCACTGGCGACTCCCCGCAGGAGCAGCGCGACTACGCCCTGTGGATCCGCAAGCTGGCCCGCGGCGCGGGGCAGAAGCCGGCCGACGCCAGGAAGGGATTCAAGGGCACCCTGGAGACCCTGAACGGCCTGGCCCAGGCGTACTTCGAGGACGTCCACGGCTCGCAGAACGTGGAGCGGGTCCAGGAGCGCGGCGTCACCTCCGAGATCCCCGCCCTGGAGTTCTTCTCGATCTACGACTACACGAGCTACGCCTCGGGGGCCCACTGGCGGCTCCTGACGGACTTCCTGAACTTCGTGTTCGACGAGATCGCCTTCAACTTCACCGAGTCCGACTGTGCCAACCCCGCCCTCATGGCCCATCTGCGCGGCCTGCGCACCGAGCACGCGTACGGGCGCACGTACGGGGAGGGCATCGCCCAGTACGTCGACTTCGCCATCGAGCTGATGCGCAAGAAGCACTTCCCCGACCACCTCGTCGAGGAGATGGAGCGCCGCTACCGCACCGGCGAGGGCGTCGAGGCCATGCGCGCGGCCGCGACCGAGTACGGCGAGGTCGCCTTCGGCATCAACACCGAGCAGATGGTCTGCGTGGTGTACTCGCCCTTCGCCGGCCGCGCCGCCAACCTGCACGAGTACCTCGCCGCCGAGCACCCCGAGCTGCTGCAGGACGAGGAGAAGATCAGGACCCTGCTGGCCGGCGGCCGGGACGAGGGCGTCGCCGCGCGCCTGGAGCGGATCAGCGGGCTGAGCGTGACCGATCTGCAGGCCCTGTACAACGGCCCGCTGTGGTCGCCGTCCGCGGAGCTCGGCACCCAGGCCGGCGTCCTGCCGCTCGTCATGGACAGCGACCCGCACAAGAAGATCATCCGCGTGAAGCGCAATCCCGAGGGCGAGGAGGTTCTGGACCGGGTCGCCGGGCGCTAGGACCTGTCCTGGCGCAAGCCGTCGATCTCCCCGCCACGGCGGTGACGCGAGAGCGGGGAGGCCGGCGGCCCTACCAACGGCAAGTGATCTCGTAAGGTGCGTGGTTATGGAAAGCAAACGGCAAAAAGCCCAGACAGCAGGGGAGTTGACCACCCAGAGCGCGTCGGCAGGCGCCGCGGCCGTGCCGTATCTGAACCTGCTCGTCACCATGGTGATGTTCGGCAGCGCCTTCGCCAGTTCCAAGGTGGTCGTGGAGGACATGCCGCACGCGGTCGCCGCGGCGCTGCGCTTCGGCGGCGGCGGACTGCTCCTGATCGTCCTCGCCGTGCTGTTCAGGCACCGCTCGCAGCCGATCGGCCGCGCCGCCGCCGTACGGGCGGGCCTGGCCGGGCTCCTCGGCGTGACCGGCTACAACATCTTCTTCTTCTGGGGGCTCTCGCTCGCGCCCTCGCTCGACGGCAGCATCATCGTGCCCGTCCTCAGCCCGATCCTGACCACGGCCACCCTGATCCTGCTGCGCCGGGAGACGGCGTCCTGGACGCGGGTCGCCGGGCTCGCGGTGGGCGCGGCCGGAGCGGTGATCTTCTTCCTGGGGCTCGGCGGCCAGACGGCCGGGTCGACGCGGCTCGCCGGCGACCTCGTGTTCGTGGCGGGCGCGGGCTGCTGGGCCGCGTACAGCATTCTGTCGAAGTCGCTCGTCGCGGGGATCGATCCGCTGCGCGCCACCGCATGGGGCACGGGCGTCGGCGGCCTCGCGCTGATCGTGCTCGCGATACCGGGCGCGGCCGACCTGGACTGGCAGACGGTGCCCGGCACCACCTGGGCCAACGTCGTCTTCCTCGCCGTCGGTCCGACTGCCGTCGCCTACCTCTTCTACTACCGCGGACTGCGCAGTGTGAGCCCGTCGTCGGCGACCGTGATGATGTTCTCGGTCCCGGTGTTCGGCTCCTTCTTCTCGACCGTGTTCCTGGACGAATCGTTCACCGGAATCCAGCTCGTCGGCACACTGGTCATGCTCGGCGGGGCGCTGTTCGCGGTCGTCGGCCACACACTGTTCCGGCGTCGCAAGGCCCCCGAAAACGCCCCTGACGCATCAGCGCCCAGCCGCACCGAGACGGAGGTCAGCTGATGGACCTCGGTCTCAACGGCCGTACCGCACTGGTCTGTTCTTCGACCGGTGGCATCGGCGAGGCCATCGCCAGGACGCTGGCCGCGGAAGGCGCCGACACGGTGGTCTGCGGCCGCCGGGGAGAGCGGGCCGCCGAGATCGCCGCGCAGCTGCCGAGCGCCGTCGGCGTCGAGGCGGACCTGCTCGCCGACGACGGTCCCGCACGGCTCTACGAGGCGACGACCGCCGCGTTCGGCGCCCCCGACGTCCTCGTACTGAACGGCCCGGGCCCGAGGCCCGCCCCCGCATCCGCCCTCGACGCCACCGACGCCGAAGAGGCACTCGACACCCTGCTCCACCCGCACATCCGGCTGATCTCGCAGGTCCTGCCCGGCATGCGCGAGCGGGGTTGGGGCCGCATCCTCGCCGTCGGATCCAGCGGGATCGCCGCCCCGCTGGAGAACCTCGCGCTGTCCAATCTCGGCCGCGCGGCCCTGGCCGGCTACCTCAAGACGCTGGCCGCCGAGGTCGCCGCGGACGGCGTGACCGTCAACCTGCTGCTGCCCGGCCGCATCAGAACCGCCCGTACCGCCGCCCTCGACGCAGCGAACGCCGAGCGCTCGGGCCGCACGGCCGCCGAGGTCGAGCAGGCCTCGGTCGCCTCGATCCCGGCCCGGCGCTACGGCCGCCCCGAGGAGTTCGCCGCGGCCGCCGCGTTCCTGTGCGGCGCGCCCGCCTCGTACATCACCGGGACCGCGGTGCGCTGCGACGGCGGCCTCGTGCGCGGGCTGTGAGCGGGGACCAGGCGATGGCGTCCCGCACCTTCCACGTGCCCGAGGCGCTCGCCGCGCCCTGCCCGCCGCGCGCGCTCGCCTCGCCCTGGGAGACCTGGCACGCCGACGCCCGCGACGAGCACCGGCATGCCGCCCGCCACGCACCGCTTCTCCTCGACGAGGAGGAGCGGCGGCGGGCGGCGTCCTTCCAACGTGACCGGGACCGTGACACGTACCTCACCGCCCATGTGTCGCTGCGGCTGCTGCTCGCGCAGGTGCTCGGCGGTCACCCCGGCGCCGTACCGCTGTCCCGGCTGCCCTGCGTCGGGTGCGGTGGGCCGCACGGCAAGCCGGTGCTCGACGGCCATCCGAGCCTGCACTTCTCGCTCTCCCACAGCGCCCCGCACGTACTGATCGCGCTCGCGCCGCACCCGGTGGGCGTCGACATCGAGGGGGTGCCCTCGTCCCCGGACTCCGTGCAGGACATCGCCCAGGTGCTGCACCCCGCCGAACAGAAGCACCTCGCGGCGGCCCGCACCGAGGACCGGCCGGGGACGTTCGCCCGCCTGTGGACCCGTAAGGAGGCGTACGTCAAGGCCATAGGGGCCGGGCTGCACCGCCCGCTCGACCTGGACGACCTCAGCGATGTGGGCCGTCCCCCCGACGGCTGGCGGGTCGTCGACCTGGACGCACCTGAGGGCTACCGCGCAGGCCTGGTCGTACGCCGGAGCTGACCGGCCGGGGTCTCGGCCGAACGGCGGGTGGGTGGGTGTGGCGCGGGGCGCGCGAGGGGAGTTGCAGGTGCACGTCTTTGCGTCGCGGCCCGCGCCGCCGTCTGCCCGTGGTGGTCGCCGTCGTGCTGATCACCCTGCTCACCACCGCTTTCGCGGGGCGGCCGCCGTGCCCCGACCTGGTCGCCGTCGCGCGGGTGTACCGCACCGGCGCCGACGGACTGCCGGCCTTACGGGCCCGGCTGCTCACCGAGCACGGTGTGTCCAGCGTCCTGGCGCCACCGGGACTGCCTACGGTCTGGCTCGCGGCAACCGACGCCACACGCGTCCCGGACCATGCGTCGACCACTCCGCACGAAGCCGACCACTCCGTACGAACTGGACGAGGTGGACAGTGTCGACCGCGTGCACCTTCAACGCGGTCAGCAGGTCGGCGATCCGACACAAGGCGCGGCTGTCCCGGTAGTCGAAGAGGCCGAGGCGCAGATCGACCACGGCCCGACCGCGCAGCGGCTTCCTACCCGACAACAGCTCGCGCATGACACTCATCGCGGAACCACACAAGCCAAGGGATGCCACGAGCGAGTAAACCCTCGACATCCAGGTCCACGCCCACTCCCGGTGCGCACCGGCGTGCCCACCGATGGGCACGAAAAATGCCCTCTGGAACTGCGTTCCCGCAGGTCAGAGGGCATTTCACAAGTGGAGCCTAGGGGAGTCGAACCCCTGACATCTGCCATGCAAAGACAGCGCTCTACCAACTGAGCTAAGGCCCCGGAAGCAAGGCGTCCGACCGGAGAACCGCATCCCGGTGGGCGCCGCAGACCAGACTACCTGGTCGCCCCGGGTATCTCGCAAGAAATGGGGGGTCCCCCCGGACGACCACTCTCCGTAAGATGCTCGACGTGGTTCGCTACAGCGAACCGCCGTTTTTTTTGGGGAAGCGATGGGGAGACGCAATGGACGCCGCACAGCAGGAAGCGACCGCGAGAGCGCGGGAACTGCAGCGGAACTGGTACGGAGAGCCTTTGGGGACGCTCTTCCGTAAGCTCATAGAGGATCTTGGTCTTAACCAGGCTCGTCTCGCGGGGGTGCTGGGCCTTTCCGCGCCGATGCTGTCCCAGCTGATGAGCGGTCAGCGGGCGAAGATCGGCAATCCGGCCGTGGTCCAGCGGGTGCAGCTGCTGCAGGAGCTGGCGGGACAGGTCGCGGACGGCAGCGTCAGCGCGGCCGAGGCGACCGAGCGCATGGACGAGATCAAGAGGTCGCAGGGGGGCTCGGTGCTCAGCAACACCACGCAGACGACCAGTAGTTCGGGTGCGCCCACGGTCAAGCGGGTGGTCCGCGAGATCCAGTCGCTGCTGCGGTCGGTGGCCGCCGCCGGCGACATCATCGAGGCCGCGGACACCCTCGCCCCGACCCACCCGGAACTGGCAGAGTTCCTCCGGGTCTACGGCGCGGGCCGCACTTCCGACGCGGTCACGCACTACCAGTCCCACCAGAACTGAAGCCGACGGCCCGGTCACCGACGGGGGGTTCGGGAGCCGGGCCACCTGCCGACGGGGCGCGAGGGAAGCGCGAGGGGGTCGCGTTGCTCGCCGGAGCTCGAGCAGGGGCCTGTAGAGAAGGGGCCTGACGAGGAGGGGCCTGAGGCGAAAAGGCCCGAGGAGAAGGGGCAGAAGAGGGGGCAGGAGAGGGGCGCGGGAGGAGTCGTAACGCTCGCCGAGGGGGAGGCAAGGGGGGACGCCGCAGGGGGAGGAGCAGCGCACAGCCATGGGTGAGGTCTTCGCCGGCCGGTACGAACTGGTCGACCCGATCGGACGCGGAGGGGTCGGCGCCGTCTGGCGCGCGTGGGACCACCGCCGTCGCCGCTACGTGGCCGCCAAGGTCCTCCAGCAGAGCGACGCGCACTCGCTGCTGCGTTTCGTGCGTGAGCAGGCGCTGCGGATCGACCACCCGCATGTACTCGCGCCGGCGAGCTGGGCCGCCGACGACGACAAGGTCCTGTTCACCATGGACCTGGTCGCGGGCGGTTCGCTGGTTCACCTGATCGGCGACTACGGCCCCCTGCCGCCGGCTTTCGTCTGCACCCTGCTCGATCAGCTTCTGGCCGGACTGGCCGCGGTGCACACGGAAGGCGTCATGCACCGCGACATCAAGCCCGCCAACGTGCTGTTGGAAGCCACCGGGACGGGCCGGCCCCGGCTGCGCCTGTCGGACTTCGGCATCGCCATGCGGCTGGGTGAGCCCCGCCTGACGGAGACCAACCTTGTGGTGGGGACGCCCGGTTACCTCGCTCCCGAGCAGATGATGGGCGCGGAACCGGATTTCACGGCCGACCTGTTCGCTGTAGGACTGGTCGCCCTGTATCTGCTGGAGGGCGCCAAGCCCGACGCCAAGGCCCTCGTGCAGTACTTCGCGGAACACGGGACGCCGGGGGCGCCCAAGGGCATACCGGAGCCGTTGTGGCAGGTCGTGGCCACATTGCTGCAACCCGACCCGCAGGCCCGCTTCCGCACGGCCACGGGGGCGCGCAAGGCGCTCGTCGCAGCCGCCGAGCTGCTGCCGGAACCCGGCCCCGACGACGACCAGATCGAGATCTTCGACCAAGTCGGCCCTCTCCCCCCGGGGTTCGGACCGGACGGGCCTCAGTCGCCACAGCCACCGCAGACGCCGCAGACCGGCTCGCACACCGGTATGCCGACCGGCGAACAGAGCACCGGCACCGTGGCCCCCGGGGCCGGTACGGGCGCCGTACCCACCGATCCACGCCAAAGCCTGAGCCCGACTCCGACACTCCCTCCGCCTCCGCCTGCGAACCCGACAGCGCACGGCGCCGCGCCGCAGCCCACACAGGCTCCTCCCACGGCCCCGTTCCTCACCCCACCCCGCCCGACGTCCATGTCGGACACCGGCAGCTTCCACCTTCCTCCGCCTGAAACACCTGAACCACCCACGCCCCAGCACTCCGTACACGCCTCCCCCTACGAGCCCACGCACGCCCTGCACTCCCGCTCGCGCCCGCCGCGTGCTGATGCCTCTACTGCTTCGTACACCGCTCAGGTCCCGCAGGTTCCACCATCGGCGCGGGAGATTTCACGGCACCGTGCCCGGCGCAGCCCCGGCCCGCCCGCGAAGGTGGCCGTCCCGCTGCTTCTCCTCGCGCTGGCCTGCTACGCCGTGGGGTTCTGGGCGTTGACCCGCATCTGAGCGGCCCTGCGCCGGGCTGTCGCCGTCCACATCCCGAGCACCAGCAGCAGCACGCTGCCCGTGCCGATCCCGCCTACGGCAACCGCCTTCATCACGGTGTCCCCGCCCGCCGCGCCGCCCGCGGCCGCCCGGTCCCCCGCCGTGACGTCGAAGACGCCCCGCGGCAGGGACTGGCCCGCGTACCCAGGCCCCGACTCCCCCGCGCCGCCGACCCGCACGCGCAGCGTCAGGCCGAACGGCCCCTCGCCGAACCGGTCGGCCACCTGCGCGGCGAGATGCACCACCAGGTAGTAGGAGCCGGCGAACCTCATGGTGCTCACCGCGTCGGCGACGTCGTAGCGGTTGGCGTACCGGACCGGTGGCAGGGGAGCGAGCGCTGCCGACTTCTGGCTGCCGTCGTAGTTGGTGCCCACGTCCTCGACGTGGGCACGCACGGGGTTGTACAGCGACATGGCCAGGGCTCCGACGGCGTAGCCGCTGCCCTTGCTCGCACTTCCCAGATCGGCGGTGGCGTACAGCTGCCGGCCCCAGTCGACGGGCACCTTGTAGAAGAGCGTCTGCCCGGGCGCGATGTCGGCACTCCAGACGCCCTGCCCCACGGTCGTGGCCGTGTCGAAGCCCGCGCCGCCCTTGCGGTCCTCGGGCTCGTCCGCGAGGGGTGTGGGGGAGGCGGAGTTCCAGGCCTCGGGCGCACTCGTCGCGCCGGCCTTCTCCAGGCGCGGCTCCGAGAACGCGGCGAGTTCCAGGCCCCAGTCCTGCGGCGCGGACCCCGTCGTACCGATCCGCTCGACGACCACGTAGTACATGCCCGCTTCCTGGCACAGGGTCTTCGCCGGGGACACCTCGCGCGCGCCCCACGCCGCGATGGGATGCGGGCTGCGGGCGGCTCCGAAGATCGCCGAGTCGTACGAGCAGGAGTGGCTGTCGGAGTCCTGCACGGACACCCTGATCCCGTCGACGGCGGAGATGGCGGCGTCCGGGGCAGGGACGGCGGTGGCGGAGACGTACGCGCTCGATGTGGCGTCGAGTTCGAGGCGGTAGTAGACCTTGCCACTCTTCGGGAGCGTGCTCCGATACGTCTCCCCGGGATCCAGGCGCGCCGCGTCGGCGGTGCTCGTCGTGCCCGTGACGGTCCGGGCGTCGGCCGCGAAGGCGTAGCCAGGAGCCGAGCCCCCGGAGGCCGATACCGAGGCCGCAAACGCCGATGCCGAGCCCGCGGAGGCCGATGCGGCGGTCGCAGAGGCCGATGCGGCGGTCGCGGAGGACGTCAGGGGGGCGGCTGCCGCTCCCTGTCCCGACGCGGCCGTAACCACGGTCCACAGCACTGCTCCCGCGGCGGCCGCACGCGCCGGTGCCGACGGACGCCCCCGCCGGGCCACGGTGCGCCACCACCCCGTCGTACGCCGCCCCATCACGCGCCCCCTCGCCGCTGCGGACCGGAACGTGGCCCATCCTGCCCCGCCGGGCGGCGCGTCATCCGGCCAATGCGCACGAGCGTCCGAAACACCCGGCCGCAGACAACGCAAAACCCCGACCGCAAGGGCGGCCGGGGTCTGTTCAGAATCCGGTGTCGGGACTCACGAACCCGTGGGCACGGAGTCAGTCGCCTCCGTCCACAGATCCTGCTCGGCGCGATCCGCCTGGATCTGGCGGTACACGAGGAGCCCGCCGATGGCGGCCAGTGCGACCAGGAGAAGCTTCTTCACCGCGCGACCTCGTCTTTCCTTGACGTAGGGGACCTCTGGCGCCCGACTATACACACCGACCGATATCGATCGGTGACCTGTGTCGGGGCCCCCAACTCCCTGCCCGGACTGCGCAATAGAAGCGGATGGAGCCGCTCCGACGACTGTTCCGATCGGAGGGTGATCACACCCTGACGGACAGCAACTTCGCCCCTTCTGCTCCCTCCTCCTCAGCTTTTCGCCACTTTTCTCCGCTTTTCGGGACCTTTGCACCCATCCGTGTGATGTTGATCGGAAGATCGACGCGCCACGGGCGTTGGTCCACCACTTCGCGATCCCCATACACATCATGAGGAAAGTACGCAAATCGCCGAACCCGAAAGTGAGGGGCCATGGCCCGCAACCAGGTCATGAAGCTGTGGACCGCCATCGTCACCGCCTTCCTCGCGCTGTGCACGGCGCTCGGACTCATCACGACGACCGCCACCGCGGCCGTAGCCCAGCCCGAGTCGGCCCGCAACAGCAGCGCCTCGCACATGACGGCTCCGGCACCGGCCCCCTGGCTCTGGTCCCATGCCCGGTCCCTGCCCCCCACGATGAAGCAGCGCATCCACGCCGAGGCCCACGGCAAGTCCCCCAGCTGCCGTCACCGCCCGACGACGGACAGGGAGGCGGCCGCGTCGGCCCCGTCCTCCTGCGCCCCCCTCACTCCGGACGAACCGCCCACGCCCTCGCAGCTCTGACGGCGCAGCCGGCGAACTTGCGTACGCCAGCGAGAAAGCGCGGAGGCCCTCGACCTGATCAGGTCGAGGGCCTCCTGTCGTCTGTGGTCGCCCTCCTTCACGGCCGACCGGCCGCTCAGCGCGGGATCAGCGCGGGATCAGCGCGGGATCAGCGCGGGATCAGCTCCCGCAGGTCGGCGAACAGGCGGGTGTGGGCGGCCGCCGCGGCCGGGTCGGTGAGGTCCATGCCCTGGATGAAGCCATGGACGAGCCCGGGTTCGACGCGATGGCGGACCGCCACGCCCGCCTCCGCGAGGCGGTGGGCGTAGGCACCTCCCTCGTCGCGCAGCGCGTCGTGCTCGGCGGTGACGATCAGGGCGGTGGGCAGTCCCGACAGGTCGTCGGCGTGGAGCGGGGAGGCGGCGCGGCGGTCGGCTGGGGCCGGGACGAACTGGTCGACGAAGACGGCGAGCGCGTCCGCGTCCAGGCCGTAGCCGGTGCCCTTCTCGGCGATGGACGGGTACTCGAGCGACAGGTCGGTGTTCGGGCAGATCAGGGCCTGGACCGCGGGCAGGGGGCCGCCCTCGTCGCGGAGCGAGAGGCACGCCGCGGCGGCGAGAAACCCGCCGGCGCTGTCGCCGGCCACGGCATCGGGCTGCGCGAGGCGCAGGACCGCGGCGGCGTCCTCGACGGCGGCCGGGTAGGGGTGCTCGGGAGCCAGCCGGTAGTCGACGGCGAGGACGTCCAGGTCGCACGCGTGGGCGATACGGCGGCAGGTCCGGTCGTGGGTGTCGAGGTCACCGAAGACGAATCCGCCGCCGTGCAAATACACCAGCAGCGGGCGCGGACCGTCGCCGGGTCGGTAGCGGCGCACGCGAATGCGCCGGGCCCCGGAGGCGACGAAGGCGTCGGCCACGTGCGGTAGTTCCGGGCCCTTGGGGCGGCCGGCACGTCGCTCGCTCGCGGCGGCACGCAGTCGGACGATCAGGTCGTGGGGTGCGGGCGACGGCTCGGGCATGGGCATGGGCTCATACTGACGGGTCCGTGAACGGCAAAGACCCCCGGCCCTGACGGACCGGGGGTCTTCTTGCTGTGGGGCTAACAGGATTTGAACCTGTGGCCTCATCCTTATCAGGGATGCGCTCTAACCAACTGAGCTATAGCCCCGCCGCGCTCTGCGGTGTGTGTCCCGCGCGCTGACTCCTGAAGATTAGCGCACGACATGGGCAGTCCCAAAATCGATAGTCGGGAACCGCTGAGGAGGACCGCCGACGGAGGTTTGAAACCGTGCCGTCGGCAAAGGTCACTCGTCTTCGGCCAGTGTCAGCTCGACGCCGCCCACGAAGCCCGCGGAGAGGTTGTAGATGAACGCGCCGAGGGTCGCGAGCGCCGTCGCCAGGACGACGTCGATGACCGCGACGATCGTCGTGAACATCAGGACGTGCGGCAGGGACAGGAACGACTGGAGGTCAAAGCCGTTCGACTCGTTCGAGCCGGTGGCCTCGGAGATGGTGCCGCCGACCGTCGAGAAGACGCCCATCGCGTCCATGACCATCCACAGCACGGCGGCGGCGACGATCGTGCAGATGCCCAGCGCGATGGAGAGCAGGAAGCTGACCTTCATCACCGACCACGGGTCGGCCTTGGCCACGCGCAGGCGGGCCTTACGGACGCGGGGCGTCGTACGGGCGCCCGTGCGGGGCCGACGCACGGTGGCGGCCGGAGCGGGCGGCGTCGTCTGGTAGGCCTGCGGCGGGTGGTAGGGCCCGGCGGGCTGCTGGGGCTGGCGCTCTCCGGGCAGCGGCGAGCCCGGCTGCGCGGCAGGCGCCGCCTGCTGGCCCGGCGACTGCACCGGCGCGCCCGGAGCGGACGGGCCCGCTCCAGCCGCGTGCTGCTGGGTCTGCGGGCCTCGGGTGTCCGTCACAGTTCCCCCCTGGGATCCATGAGTGTCAGGCGAGTGCGAGTCTGTCGCATTCGCGGCGGAGCCACGGCCGCCGTCCGTTTCCGTACCAGTCGAGGTACCGGCCGATCCGGCGCCCGTGGCTCCGCTCACGATGACTCACTCCTCGTGCTACTCGGCCGAGGGCGCCTCGCCCTCGTCCGTGCCGGTGGTCACGGCACCCTCGGCGGTCTCGTCCACGGCCACGTCGCCGTCGACTTCCTCCGCCTCGCGTCCCGCCTCGGCGTTACGTGCGATACCGACGACGGCATCGCGCTTGCCCAGATTGATCAGTTGGACGCCCATCGTGTCACGGCCTGTCTCCCTGACCTCGCTGACTCGCGTACGAATCACACCGCCGGACAGCGTGATGGCGAGGATTTCGTCGCTCTCCTCGACAATCAGCGCACCGACGAGCGACCCACGGTCCTCAACGATCTTGGCAGCCTTGATGCCGAGGCCGCCGCGACCCTGGACGCGGTACTCATCGACGGCGGTCCGCTTCGCGTACCCGCCGTCGGTGGCAGTGAACACGAACGTACCGGGTCGAACAACATTCATCGAGAGCAGCTCGTCGCCCTCGCGGAAGCTCATGCCCTTGACGCCCGAGGTGGCACGGCCCATGGGACGCAGGGTGTCGTCAGAGGCGGTGAACCTGATCGACTGGGCCTTCTTGCTGATCAGAACCAGATCGTCGTCGGCCGAGACCAGCTGGGCGCCGATCAGTTCGTCGTCGGAACCGTCCTCAAGCTGTCGGAGGTTGATCGCGATGACGCCGCCGGAGCGGGGCGAATCGTAATCCTTCAGAGGCGTCTTCTTGACCAGGCCGCTCTTGGTGGCCAGGACGAGGTACGGCGCGGCCTCGTAGTCGCGGATGGCGCGGATGCCGGCGATCGTCTCGTCCGGCTGGAAGGCGAGCAGGTTCGCCACGTGCTGTCCGCGCGCGTCCCGGCCGGCGTCGGGCAGCTCGTAGGCCTTCGCGCGGTAGACGCGGCCCTTGTTGGTGAAGAACAGCAGCCAGTGGTGCGTCGTCGACACGAAGAAGTGGTCGACGATGTCGTCTTCCTTGAGCTTCGCGCCGCGTACGCCCTTGCCGCCGCGCTTCTGCGCCCGGTAGTCGTCCGCCTTGGTGCGCTTGACGTAGCCCCCGCGCGTGACGGTGACGACGATGTCCTCCTCGGCGATGAGGTCCTCGATGGACATGTCACCGTCGTAGGGCACCAGCATGGTCTTGCGGTCCTCGCCGTACTTCTCGACGATCGCGGCCAGCTCCTCGCTGACGATGCCGCGCTGGCGGACCGGGGAGGCGAGGATCGCGTTGTACTCGGTGATCTTCGCCTGGAGTTCGTCGTGCTCCTGGACGATCTTCTGGCGCTCCAGGGCGGCCAGGCGGCGCAGCTGCATCTCGAGGATGGCGTTGGCCTGGATCTCGTCGATCTCCAGGAGCTCCATCAGGCCCCCGCGCGCGATCTCGACGGTGTCGCTGCGCCGGATCAGCGCGATGACCTCGTCGATGGCGTCCAGGGCCTTCAGCAGGCCGCGCAGGATGTGCGCCCGCTCCTCGGCCTTGCGCAGCCGGAAGCGCGTACGGCGGACGATGACCTCGATCTGGTGCGTCACCCAGTGGCGGATGAACGCGTCCAGCGAGAGGGTGCGCGGGACGCCGTCGACGAGCGCCAGCATGTTGGCGCCGAAGTTCGACTGCAGGTCCGTGTGCTTGTAGAGGTTGTTCAGGACGACCTTGGCGACCGCGTCACGCTTCAGGACGATGACCAGCCGCTGGCCCGTACGGGACGACGTCTCGTCGCGCACGTCGGCGATGCCGCCGACCTTGCCGTCCTTCACCAGGTCGGCGATCTTCTGCGCGAGGTTGTCGGGGTTGGTCTGGTACGGCAGCTCCGTGACCACCAGGCACTGGCGGTTCTGGATCTCCTCGACCTCGACGACCGCGCGCATGGTGATCGAGCCGCGGCCCGTGCGGTAGGCCTCCTCGATGCCCTTGCGGCCCACGACAAGGGCGCCGGTCGGGAAGTCGGGGCCCTTGATGCGCTCGATGAGGGCGTCGAGGAGCTCCTCGTGCGTCGCCTCCGGGTGCTCCAGGCACCACTGCGCGCCGGCCGCGACCTCGCGGAGGTTGTGCGGCGGGATGTTGGTGGCCATACCGACCGCGATGCCCGCCGAGCCGTTGATCAGCAGGTTCGGGAAGCGGGCCGGCAGGACGGTCGGCTCCTGGGAGCGGCCGTCGTAGTTGTCCGTGAAGTCGACGGTCTCCTCGTCGATGTCGCGGACCATCTCCATCGACAGCGGCGCCAGCTTGCACTCGGTGTAGCGCATGGCGGCCGCCGGGTCGTTGCCCGGGGAGCCGAAGTTGCCGTTGGAGTCCACCAGCGGCATCCGCATCGACCACGGCTGCGCGAGGCGGACCAGCGCGTCGTAGATCGAGGAGTCGCCGTGCGGGTGGTAGTTGCCCATGACGTCGCCGACGACGCGGGCGCACTTGTAGAAGCCGCGCTCGGGGCGGTAGCCCCCGTCGTACATGGCGTACAGGACACGGCGGTGGACGGGCTTGAGACCGTCCCGGACGTCGGGCAGCGCGCGGGACACGATGACGGACATCGCGTAGTCGAGGTAGGAACGCTGCATCTCCGTCTCGAGCCCGACGGGCTCGACGCGAAGGGTGATCTCGCCGCCCTCTTCAGGCGTGGCGGGAGTGTTTTCGTCGGTCATTGCTGGTGGGGATCCTTCCTGGTGCGGTCAGCTGAGACCGACTCAGATGTCGAGGAAGCGGACGTCCTTGGCGTTGCGCTGGATGAAGGCGCGGCGTGCTTCGACGTCCTCGCCCATGAGGACCGAGAACAGGTCGTCGGCCTGGGCCGCGTCGTCGAGGGTGACCTGGCCGAGGACGCGGTGTTCCTGGTCCATCGTGGTGATGCGCAGCTCCTCGGCGTTCATCTCGCCGAGACCCTTGAAGCGCTGGATCGAGTCCTCCCGGACGCGCTTGCCACGCTGGCGGCCGAGCTCGAGCAGCGCGTCGCGCTCACGGTCGGAGTACGCGTACTCCGCGTCCTCCCGGCCCCACTTGATCTTGTAGAGCGGGGGACGGGAGAGGAACACATGGCCCGCCTCGACCAGCGGCCGCATGAAGCGGAACAGGAAGGTCAGCAGCAGGGTGTTGATGTGCTGGCCGTCGACGTCGGCGTCCGCCATCAGGATGATCTTGTGATAGCGGAGCTTGGAGATGTCGAAGTCCTCGTGCACGCCCGTGCCGAAGGCGGAGATCAGCGCCTGGATCTCCTGATTCTGCAGGATCTTGTCGATCCTGGCCTTCTCCACGTTGAGGATCTTGCCGCGGATCGGGAGGATCGCCTGGTACTGCGGGTTACGGCCGGACTTGGCCGAACCGCCGGCGGAGTCACCCTCGACGATGAAGATCTCGCACTTGGTGGGATCGTTCGACTGGCAGTCGGAGAGCTTGCCCGGCAGGGACGCCGACTCGAGCAGGCCCTTACGGCGGGTGAGGTCGCGGGCCTTGCGTGCCGCCACGCGCGCGGTGGCCGCCTGAATGCCCTTGCGGACGATGTCCGCCGCCTCGACCGGGTTACGGTCCAGCCAGTCGTTGAGGTGCTCGTAGACCGCCTTCTGGACGAAGGTCTTCGCCTCCGTGTTGCCCAGCTTGGTCTTGGTCTGGCCCTCGAACTGGGGCTCGCTCAGCTTGACCGAGATGATCGCGGTCAGACCCTCGCGGATGTCGTCGCCCGTGAGGTTGTCGTCCTTCTCCCGCAGCAGCTTCTTGTCGCGCGCGTACTTGTTGACCAGGTTCGTCAGCGCCGCGCGGAAGCCCTCTTCGTGCGTACCGCCCTCGTGCGTGTGGATGATGTTGGCGAAGGAGTACACGCCCTCGCTGTAACCACTGTTCCACTGCATCGCGACTTCAAGGGAGAGGCTCTTCTCCTTGTCCTCGGCCTCGAGGTCGATCACGGTGGGGTGCACCACGTCTCCCTTGCGGGAGTTGAGGTACTTCACGAAGTCGACGATGCCGCCCTCGTAGTGGTACGTGACGGCCTTGACCTCGTCCTTCTCGTCCGCACCCGCCTCGTCCGCCCCGGCCGTGGCCTTCGCCGACTCGCGCTCGTCAGTGAGTTTGATCGTCAAACCCTTGTTGAGGAACGCCATCTCCTGGAAGCGCCGCGAAAGCGTCTCGAAGGAGTACTCCGTGGTCTCGAAAATATCGCCGTCGGCCCAGAAGGTGACCGAAGTGCCGGTCTCGTCCGTGGCCTCGTGCTTGGCGAGCGGCGCCGTGGGGACGCCCATCTTGTAGTCCTGCGTCCAGCGGTGCCCGTCGGTCCTGACCTCGACGGAGACCTTGCCCGACAGGGCGTTCACGACCGAGACGCCGACACCGTGGAGACCACCGGAGACCGCGTAGCCGCCGCCGCCGAACTTGCCGCCCGCGTGCAGCACGGTCAGCACCACTTCGAGGGCCGGCTTGCCCTCGGAAGCGACGATGCCCACCGGGATGCCACGGCCGTTGTCGACGACACGCACGCCGCCGTCGGCCAGGATCGTCACATCGATGGTGTCGGCGTGCCCCGCCAGCGCCTCGTCGACGGAGTTGTCGACCACCTCGTACACGAGGTGGTGCAGGCCGCGCTCACCGGTCGAGCCGATGTACATACCGGGTCGCTTGCGGACCGCGTCCAGACCCTCGAGGACGGTGATGGCGCTGGCGTCGTACGAGGCCGTGACCTCGCCGTTCGAGGTGTCGGACACGTCGTTCGCGCCTTCGTCGGTGGACGGGATGTTCTCGTTGGGGTTGCCGGAATCGGCCACGAAGCGCCCTTTCTGGCACAGCACGAGCCAGGCTCGTCGGCGGGTTGCCGGAGCGGCTGCGGCATGTTGCGTTGGTAAGCCTTGATCAGCGTTGCTCAGCTTTTCCCGGGCGGTCCCCACGTTTGGGGCGGGATTGGCTTCCAGTCTACCGGTAGCGCCGACAGTGATGGGGGTTTGCCGGTACCTGAGTCCGCATGTGCCGCCCTGAACCGGTCTCTGCCGGGTCCCGATATGTGGATGGGGGCTCCAAGAGGCTCACGGAGGCACTCAGCGCTTCGGGGTGTCAACCCCTCGCTACTCCGGGGTCAGATCAGGATTCGCAACCGCGTGCGGTCGTACGACGGAACCACCACACGCCCCTGTCACGTGAGGTACGTCACCCCACGTCAGCCACGTCCGACAGCCCCACGTCACCCGTAGGTGTCACCGGGTCCGGTGCTGCCCGGAGCACGCAGGGGGCCGTAGCGACGGGCGGGACCGTTGGGGCCGTACACCTTGATCAGCTTCACCGCGCCGTGGCCGAGGTCCTCGTTCAGGCGGGCCACCAGGGTCGGGGCGAGCAGCCGGAGGTTCGTCGCCCAGGCCGTGGAATCGCAGCGCACGACCAGGACGCGCTCGTCCTCGTCGTACTTCTCCGGGACGCAGTGCTTGGCCACGTCCTCTCCGACGATCTCCGGCCAGCGGCCCATCACACCTCCCACCGCCGCCGGGGTCTCCCACCCGCGCTCGGTGAGGAGCCGGTTGATCGCGGCGCCGAGCGCCATGGGGTCGCGGCCGTCGGCCCGCGCGCCCGAGCGCAGGCCGCCACCGCGGCGCGCCTGCTTCTTCTGCTGCGCGGCGTCCCCACGCGCGCGTGCCTGTTCCCGCGCCGCCCGCAGCGCCACGCGCGCGAGGTCCACGCCGGAGGGCTCGGGCGCCTTCTTCGGGTCCTTCTTCCCAGCCGGTCCGTCGGCGCTCATACGCGCTCCACCGTCCCGTCGGACACCGCATAGCGCGCACCCGTCAGCACGTGCGGTACGTCGTCGTCGACCGCGGCCGTCACCAGGACCTGCTCCCCGGGCGCGACCAGTTCGGCCAGTCGCTCGCGACGGCGGGCGTCCAGCTCGGCGAAGACGTCGTCAAGGACCAGCACGGGCTCGTTGCCTTCGGCCCGCAGCAGGTCGTACGACGCCAGGCGCAGCGCCAACGCGTAGGACCAGGACTCGCCGTGGGACGCGTATCCCTTGGCGGGCAGCTGACCGAGTTTGAGAATCAAATCGTCCCGATGCGGCCCCACGAGGGTGACGCCCCGCTCGATCTCCTGCTTGCGGGCCCCGGCGAGCGCGGCCATCAGCTGATCGTGGAGCTCCTCGCGCGTGTGGCCGGTGATGACGGCCGCGGACGCCTTGTAGTCGAGGGCGACCGGCCCGCCGCCCGGTGCCAGCTGCTCGTACGCCTTGTCGGCCAACGGCTGGATCGCGGCGACCAGGTCGAGACGCTGGGCGAGCAGTTCCGCGCCCACGCGCGCGAGGTGCTGGTCCCAGACGTCGAGTGTGGACAAGTCCATGGCACGGCCGCCGTGGCGGCGGGCCAGCGCAGCCGTCTTCAGGAGGGTGTTGCGCTGCTTGAGGACCCGCTCGTAGTCGGAACGCACGCCGGCCATGCGCGGGGAGCGCGCGGTGATCAGCTCGTCGAGGAAGCGGCGGCGCTCCCCGGGGTCGCCCTTGACCAGGGCAAGGTCCTCGGGGGCGAACAGCACCGTCCGTACGATGCCCAGCACGTCACGGGGCTTGACCTGCGACGACCTGTTGATGCGGGCACGGTTGGCCTTGCCGGGATTGAGTTCCAGCTCGACGAGCTGCTGCCGCTCGCCCTGCTTCACCTGCGCCCTGATGATCGCCCGGTCGGCGCCCATGCGGACCAGCGGGGCGTCGGAGGCGACACGGTGGCTGCCCAGGGTGGCCAGATAGCCGACGGCCTCGACGAGGTTCGTCTTACCCTGGCCGTTGGGGCCGACGAAAGCGGTGACGCCCGGGTCGAGCGGAACTTCGACCCGGGCGTACGAGCGGAAGTCGGCCAGCGACAGATGCGTGACGTGCATGGTCGTGAACCGACCTCCCCCAGATCCTTCGGGTGCTGATTACTTCGTCTCGACCGCGTGGCCGCCGAACTGGTTGCGCAGCGCGGCGATCATCTTCATCTGCGGCGAGTCCTCCTGGCGGGAGGCGAACCGGGCGAACAGCGAGGCCGTGATCGCGGGCAGCGGCACGGCGTTGTCGATGGCGGCTTCCACAGTCCACCGGCCCTCGCCGGAGTCCTGTGCATAACCCTTCAGCTTCTCCAGGTGCTCGTCGTCGTCGAGGGCGTTCACCGCGAGGTCGAGCAGCCAGGAGCGGATGACCGTGCCCTCCTGCCAGGAGCGGAACACCTCGCGCACGTCCGTGACGGAGTCGACCTTCTCCAGGAGCTCCCAGCCCTCGGCGTAGGCCTGCATCATGGCGTACTCGATGCCGTTGTGGACCATCTTCGAGAAGTGGCCGGCGCCGACCTTGCCGGCGTGCACCGAGCCGAAGTCGCCCTCGGGCTTGAGCGCGTCGAAGACCGGCTGCACCTTGGCGATGTTCTCGGCGTCGCCGCCGTACATCAGCGCATAGCCGTTCTGCAGGCCCCAGACGCCGCCGGAGACGCCGCAGTCGACGAAGCCGATGCCCTTGGCAGCGAGCTCCTCGGCGTGCTTCTCGTCGTCCGTCCAGCGCGAGTTCCCGCCGTCCACCACGACATCGCCGGGCTCCAGCAGCTCGCCGAGCTCGTCGACGGTGGACTGGGTCGCGGCACCGGCCGGAACCATCACCCACACCACGCGCGGGCCCTTGAGCTTGCCCACAAGCTCTTCCAGGCTGTGGACATCGGCGAGGTCCGGGTTGCGGTCGTATCCGATGACGGTGTGGCCTGCGCGGCGTATCCGCTCGCGCATGTTGCCGCCCATCTTGCCGAGGCCGACGAGACCGAGCTCCATCAGTTGTTCCTTAGGTTGCGGTGTGGCGTGAGGGGCACTTTCGTACCTGTGTCCGAGCCTAAACCCGGACGCTCACGCACACCTGTGGGCATACGCGCTCAAACGTACGCCCCGCCCTGCGGCTTCAGCGGCCGGTCCCGGTGCTCCACCGGGACCGGGGACGCTGTGGACAACCGTCGGCCGCCGGGACGCGCGGTCTCTCGGCGCCTCAGCCGCTCAGCCGCACCGGCATGATCAGGTACTTGTAGGCGTCGTCCGCCTCGGCGTCCACCGCCGGCCTGCCGCTGAGCAGGGCGGGCTTCGTGGACGTCGTGAAGGACAGCTGGGCCACCGGGGAGTCGATGGCGCTCAGGCCGTCCAGCAGGAACGTCGGGTTGAAGGCGATGGAGATGTCGTCGCCCTCGAGCTGGGCGTCGACCCTTTCCACAGCCTGTGCGTCGTCGCTGGAGCCGGCCTCCAGGATGAGCACGCCCTGCTCGAAGCTGAGCCGCACCGGGGTGTTGCGCTCGGCGACCAGGGCCACGCGCTTGACGGCCTCCACGAAGGGGGCGGTCTCGATGACGGCCACGCTGTTGAACTCCGTCGGGAACAGCGTGCGGTACTTCGGGAGGTCGCCCTCCAGCAGCCGGGTCGTCGTGCGACGCCCTGCGCCCTCGAAACCGATCAGGCCCTCGCCCGCGCCCGAGCCGGACAGCGCCAGGATGACGCTGTCGCCGCTCGTGAGTGCCTTGGCGGTGTCCAGGAGCGTCTTGGCGGGCACCAGGGCGACCGCGGACGCGTCCGGGTTCTCCGGCTTCCACAGGAACTCGCGGACCGCGAAGCGGTAGCGGTCGGTGGACGCCAGCGTGACGGTGTCGCCCTCGATCTCGATGCGCACACCGGTGAGCACCGGGAGCGTGTCGTCGCGGCCGGCCGCGATGGCGACCTGCTGCACGGCGGAGGCGAAGACCTCGCCGGGGACGGTGCCCGTCGCGTTCGGCATCTGGGGCAGTGCCGGGTACTCCTCCACAGGCAGCGTGTGGAGTGTGAACCGCGAGGAACCGCAGACCACCGTCGCCCGTACACCGTCTGTGGAAATCTCCACCGGCCGGTTGGGGAGGGCGCGGGAGATGTCGGCGAGCAGGCGGCCGGAGACCAGGACCGTGCCCTCCTCCTCGACCTCCGCCTCCACCGACACGCGTGCGGAGACCTCGTAGTCGAAGCTGGACAGGCTCAGCTGGCCGTCCTCGGCCTTCAGCAGAAGGCCGGCGAGGACAGGCGCCGGCGGACGGGCCGGGAGGCTGCGCGCCGCCCAGGCCACTGCCTCCGCGAGTACGTCGCGTTCCACCCGGATCTTCACTGTTGCCGCCTCCTGCTGTTGCCGGCGCTTCTCGCCCTGCCTGGCCTTCGTCGTCTGTCTCGGTGTCGTCAGCCCCTGTGACGGGAAGGACACCGGGGAACAGTCTGACGCACGGCACTGACAGTAGGTGCCTCTCGGGGTCAAGTCGTGACGAGGGGCAGCCGGGCGCCGAGGAGCCAGTTGTGCACAGGGCCCCCTTCGAAACGGATTCTTCGCTCTCTCTAGTTGGGAGTAGTAGTAGGGCCTGTGGATACCGTGGATAACCCTGTTTTCCCAGCTCAGAGGCGGTTTTTTGTCCACGGGCCCTGTGGGTGACGGCGGTGGACAACTCGGGGTTTCTGTGGAGAACGGAAAGTTCTGCACACCCCATGCACAGACGGGGGCGACTTCTCCCCAGCGTCGTCCCCAGCTTTACCCGCCTTTCCCACAGCCCAACCCGGCACCTTCGTGTGACGCCTTTCACTCGACGCAGTGAGGAGGCGCGTCGCGTTGCCGAACAGTGGACAGGCATGTGGAGAAGCCGGGAATCATTGGGGACAACAGGCCCGGTCCTGTGGGTTGCCGGTGGACAACTCCGTGCACAGCTTGTGGATCATCTCGCCGTCCACAGCCTGTGGAGATCCTTCGTCCACGAATCCACAACCACCTGACCTGGTGTGATGGTCTTTCAACAGGGCTCCCTGTGGAAACGATCTGGACAACTCCGCAGTCCCCAGGGTGTGGACGGGAGAAAGTTGCCCAATCTGTGGAGAGTGGCCGTAACCCGGCAGGTAATCGAACAGCGGGTGGCTCGAGGCTGGCGGGCCATGCACCGGGAACGACGGAGGGCGCCCCCGGGATCTGCTCCCTGAGGCGCCCTCGACGCGTCGTCTGCGGCCCTGCCGGCCGTTGTACAGCCGACCCCCAGCCGTTCCGGCAGGGGGTCCTTCAGCCGTTCTTGATGCGGTTGGTCAGCTCGGTCACCTGGTTGTAGATGGAGCGCCGCTCGGCCATCAGATTGCGGATCTTGCGGTCTGCGTGCATCACCGTCGTGTGGTCACGGCCGCCGAACAGCGCCCCGATCTTCGGCAGCGAGAGGTCCGTCAGCTCCCGGCACAGGTACATGGCGATCTGCCGGGCCGTCACCAGCGCGCGGCCGCGCGAGGTACCGCAGAGATCCTCCACGGTCAGCCCGAAGTAGTCGGCGGTGGCGCCCATGATGGCCGTCGAGGTGATCTCGGGTGCCGAGTCCTCGCCGCCGGGGATGAGGTCCTTGAGGACGATCTCCGTCAGGCCCAGGTCCACCGGCTGCCGGTTGAGCGAGGCGAACGCCGTCACCCGGATCAGCGCGCCCTCCAGCTCGCGGATGTTGCGCGAGATCCGCGAGGCGATGAACTCCAGCACCTCCGGCGGGGCGTTGAGCTGCTCCTGGACCGCCTTCTTGCGCAGGATCGCGATACGCGTCTCCAGCTCGGGCGGCTGGACGTCGGTGATCAGCCCCCACTCGAAACGGTTCCGCAGCCGGTCCTCCAGGGTCACCAGCTGCTTGGGCGGCCGGTCACTGGAGAGCACGATCTGCTTGTTGGCGTTGTGGAGCGTGTTGAAGGTGTGGAAGAACTCCTCCTGTGTCGACTCCTTGTCCGCCAGGAACTGGATGTCGTCGACGAGCAGGATGTCCATCTCGCGGTAGCGCTTGCGGAAGCTGTCTCCCTTGCCGTCGCGGATGGAGTTGATGAACTCGTTGGTGAACTCCTCGGAGCTCACGTACCGCACGCGGGTGCCCGGGTAGAGGCTGCGCGCGTAGTGCCCGATCGCGTGCAGCAGGTGCGTCTTGCCCAGGCCCGACTCCCCGTAGATGAACAGGGGGTTGTACGCCTTCGCGGGCGCCTCGGCGACGGCGACCGCCGCCGCGTGCGCGAAACGGTTGGACGCGCCGATGACGAAGGTGTCGAAGAGGTACTTCGGGTTCAGGCGTGCGGTGGGCTCGCCAGGGCCGGCCGCCGGCGCGGGCTTCGCGGCCAGCGGGCCGGGCGCGCCGGTGGTGGGCAGGTTGGGTCCGACCGGGCCGCCGCGGTGCACATGACCGGAGCCGGCGGGCGGCTCGGGCAGGTCGCGGCGGACGGGGTCGCGCTGGTCGTAGTCCGCGCGTGACGACTCGTAGTCGGAACGTTGCTGGTCGTACGACGGCCGCTCCATGGCCTGCGGGCGGTAGTCCTGCGACGGCGGGCCGTACGAGTCCTGCGACGAGCCGTAGGCGTCCGGTCCCGTGGGGCCGTAGGAGTCCTGGGATCCAGAGCCGTAGGCGTCACGGGACGGCGACGCGTACGGATCGCGCTCCGGGAAACCGAGGCGCTGCTGCTGCCAGTTGTACTCGTCCTGCGTGGGGCGCGGCCAGGCGCCGGGCTCGGGGCGCTGGTACTCGGACGGATACGCGGGTCGGGCGGTGGGCATCTGGTCACCGCGAGCGTGGGGACGCTGGTCGCCCTGTGTGCCGGGAGACGGGTCGGCGCGGTGGCGGCCGTAACCCTCGTACTGGCCGGAGGGGAGCTCGGGCTCCTCGTAGCGCGGCTGGGGCTGGGAGGGAGGCGTCGGCGGGGCCGGGGGCTCGCCGACGGAGTCGTCGACGGTGATCGCGATGCGGATCGGACGGCCGCACTCGCGGCTCAGGGTCTCGCTGACGATCGGGGCGAGGCGGCCTTCCAGCACGCCCTTCGCGAACTCGTTCGGCACGGCGAGCAGTGCGGTGTCCGCGACGAGCGCGAGCGGCTGGCAGCGCCGGATCCAGTGCTCGTCCTTGCCCTCGACGCCCTGTCCGCGGCCTTCGCCGAGAAGCTGATCGAGTACTCGTGGCCACACTGCGGCAAGATCGGCAGGTACGTCAGCCACAGGGCACGCTCTCTCACGGGTCCCACGAACGTGTGGTTGTGGGACGGGTCGGGGTTCACATCGGGTCGGGCAGGGACAAAGGAACGAATCGGAGTTCATCCACGGTAGTCAGGGCAACGGCTGCGGTTCAAGTTGTTGTCCCCAGCCTGTGGATAGTGTCTCTCCGTGACTCCTGGTTTGACCGGATGGCGTAGCCCCGCGTACCGTAACCAGGTCGAGTTGTCGATGGCTGCTGCCGCCTGCCTCCGATGGGCACAGATCGCGTACCGGTGATCGGAAAGCGGTGCACTGGGGCGTAACGCGAGCTACTCGTGGGCGCACGGTGACAGCCAGGACGGCACCCCGCAACCACCGATTTATTTCTGGAGCCCCCGAGTGAGCAAGCGCACCTTCCAGCCGAACAACCGTCGTCGCGCCAAGACCCACGGCTTCCGCCTGCGGATGCGCACCCGTGCCGGCCGCGCGATTCTCGCGAACCGCCGCAGCAAGGGTCGCGCCAGCCTGTCCGCCTGAATCTCACAGGTCATGACGTCGTGCTGCCTACCGAGCATCGGCTGAGGCGGCGCGAGGACTTCGCGACCGCAGTACGACGAGGTCGCCGGGCTGGACGCCCGCTCCTCGTCGTCCACCTTCGTAGCGGTGCCACGGACCCGCACGCGCCTGGGGAGAGCGCTCCCCCGACGCGTGCGGGTTTCGTCGTGAGCAAGGCCGTGGGTGGCGCGGTCGTGCGCAACAAAGTGAAGCGCAGACTGCGCCATCTGATGCGTGACCGAGTCGCCCTGTTTCCCCCCGGTAGCCTGGTAGTCGTACGAGCGCTGCCCGGAGCGGGTGACGCCGACCATGCACAGCTGGCCCGAGACCTGGATGCCGCCCTTCAACGGCTGCTGGGAGGGGGCGCGCGATGAAGTACCCGCTGCTGGCTCTGATCAAGCTGTACCAGTGGACGATCAGTCCTTTGCTGGGGCCGGTCTGCAAGTACTACCCGTCGTGCTCTCACTACGGCTACACGGCCATCGATCGGCACGGCGCGATCAAGGGAACGGCACTTACCGCCTGGCGGATTCTGCGGTGCAATCCGTGGTCGCTCGGCGGGGTGGACCATGTTCCGCCGCGCAAGCGTCCGCGGTGGCACGAAGTGCTGCGCAACGCCTGGCGTGCACGCAAGGGCGGGCCCTCCGCCGCCGAACCGGCCACCGAGGGACAGGGGATGCCAGACCGTCCCTCGAGCCCGGCCGCAGAGACCCCGTCCCATGTCCAAGGAGCATGATTAGTGGACACGATTGCCAGCTTCTTCAGCTTCATCACGACACCCGTTTCCTGGGTCATCGTCCAGTTCCACTCGGTGTACGGGGAGGTCTTCGGTCCCGACACGGGTTGGGCCTGGGGCCTGTCCATCGTGTCCCTGGTGATTCTGATCCGCATCTGCCTGATCCCGCTCTTCGTGAAGCAGATCAAGGCGACCCGGGCCATGCAGACGCTGCAGCCCGAGATGAAGAAGATCCAGGAGCGCTACAAGAACGACAAGCAGCGCCAGTCCGAAGAGATGATGAAGCTGTACAAGGAGTCGGGTACGAACCCGCTCTCCTCGTGCCTTCCCATCCTGGCGCAGTCCCCGTTCTTCTTCGCTCTGTACCACGTGCTCAACGGCATCGCGACGGGCTCGACGATCGGCGTCATCAACGAGTCGCTGCTCAACAGCGCCCGTAAGGCGCACATCTTCGGTGCCCCGCTCGCCGCGAAGTTCACCGACGGCTCGTCGAAGGTGGAGGCGCTCGGCGCTTCCCTCACCGACGTCCGGGTCGTCACCGCGATCATGATCGTCCTGATGTCGGCGTCGCAGTTCTACACGCAGCGCCAGCTGATGACGAAGAACGTCGACACGACGGTGAAGACGCCGTTCATGCAGCAGCAGAAGATGCTGATGTACGTCTTCCCCGTCATGTTCGCCGTCTTCGGCATCAACTTCCCGGTCGGTGTCCTCGTCTACTGGCTGACCACCAACGTGTGGACCATGGGCCAGCAGATGTACGTCATCCGCAACAACCCGACCCCGGGTTCCAAGGCTCAGGCTGCGTACCTGGAGCGCCTGTACAAGCACGTCACGCACCACGGCATGACCCGCCGCCGCAGTGAGAAGACCATCGTCAAGGCCATCGTGGCGAAGGGTCGCGACCGCAACGAGTTCGAGCGCAAGTTCATCAACGGCCTGACCAAGGCGGGTCTCGCGGCGCAGGCTGACGGCACCGTGATCAAGGGCGAGAGCCAGGTCGCTGTTCAGACCGAGGACGGTGCGCCCGCGGCTGCTCCCAAGCGTCAGCAGCCCAAGCGCCAGACCAAGGCCCAGCGTCAGACCGGCAGCTCGAAGATCGCAGACGAGACCGAGCAGCCGACCACGTCGCTGAGCAAGTCCGACGACGAGCCGGAGGACGCCAAGCCCGCCCCCGCTGCGAAGAACGCCGCCTCGAAGCCTAGCGGCGGCACCCGCAGCAAGGCCCAGTCAGGCCAGCGCAAGGGCCCGCAGCGCCCCAAGTCCCCGTCCAAGAAGTAAGAAGGAGCCCATCCCGTGACGGAAGGCACCACCTCCGCCGCTGCCGAGGGTGCAGACACCCTGACCCGCCTGGAGCAGGAGGGCGAGATCGCGGCGGACTACCTCGAGGGTCTGCTGGACATCGCCGATCTCGACGGCGACATCGACATGGACGTCGAGGCCGACCGAGCCTCTGTCTCGATCATCAGCGACGCCGGCACCCGGGACCTCCAGAAGCTGGTCGGCCGGGACGGCGAGGTGCTGGAGGCGTTGCAGGAGCTCACGCGTCTGGCCGTCCACCGGGAGACCGGAGACCGCAGTCGGCTGATGCTGGACATCGCCGGCTACCGCGCCAAGAAGCGCGCCGAGCTCTCCGAGCTGGGCGCCAAGTCCGCGGCCGAGGCCAAGAGCACCGGTGAGCCGGTGAAGCTGAAGCCGATGACTCCGTTCGAGCGCAAGGTCGTGCACGACGCGGTCAAGGCGGCGGGCCTGCGCAGCGAGTCCGAGGGCGAGGAGCCGCAGCGGTTCGTCGTCGTCCTCCCCAACTGATTCGGTACGAACGTTCCTCCGGCCCCGTCTGTTGCGCAGACGGGGCCGATCTTTGTCAGCCTGGTAGTTCTGGTGGTCGGCGCTCGGAGCGCCGATGCGGTACGGAAGGACGGTCCCCGTGACGGAGGCAACGGAGCTCCCCCCTGCGCCCGAAGTGGCGCGTGACGTATTCGGTGATCGCTTCGAGGATGCGGTCCGGTACGCCGAGCTCCTGGCCGAGGCAGGAGTGCAGCGCGGGCTCATCGGTCCGCGAGAGGTGCCCCGCCTGTGGGAGAGGCACTTGCTGAACTGCGCGGTGCTTTCCGAGGTCGTCCCCGAGGGGGTGACGGTGTGCGACGTGGGCTCGGGCGCGGGCCTGCCCGGTATCCCGCTGGCGCTGGTCCGGGAGGACCTGAAGATCACCCTGCTGGAGCCCTTGCTGCGGCGCACGAACTTCCTGACCGAGGTCGTCGAACTCCTGGGCCTGGACCATGTGACCGTCGTCCGTGGCCGTGCCGAGGAGGTCATGGGCACACTGCAGCCGGTCCATGTGGTCACGGCCCGGGCAGTGGCTCCGCTGGACCGACTGGCCACCTGGGGTATCCCGCTGTTGCGCCCGTACGGGGAGATGCTCGCCCTCAAGGGTGACACCGCGGAGGAGGAACTGAAGAGCGCTGCCGCCGCCCTGAGCAAGCTCGGCGCGGTCGAGACATCCATCCTCCATGTGGGTGAGGGCGTGGTGGATCCGTTGTCCACGGTGGTCCGGGTCGAGGTCGGGGAGAGCCCTGGAGGTGTGCGGTTCGCGGCGAAGCGGGCGAAGGCAGCCCGGACGGGCCGAACGCGTCGTCGTCGGTGATGGTGGGGAGCGACTGTGATGGATGTCTCTGATCCGTCCTGACGACGAGACGTACTCCACACAAGCTTCCCAACCTACGTAACCCGGAGTGTCGCGAAGGTCCGGCCGCAACCGCTGTGCATCGTGTTTCACGTGAAACGTCGCTCCCTGCTGCATGGAATCATCAGCCGTGGCCGCGCTGCGGCCGAACCCCGCGACCGCAAACCCCTTGGATCTCTCGGTGAGACCCCTGCTTTCGGGGTGGAGATGTCCCCCGCGGGGGGCACGGAGTTGTCCACAGAGGTGGATTTCTCCACAGAACCCCAGGGCTCACTGGTTCACGACCCCGAAGACATGGGAGGCTCTGTTCATTGCGAGCCTGAAGTCGAGGAGAGTGAATCCTTGCGGTCCGACGCCAACATCGCGGGACCGATGACCGATCCGGTCCCCGGTCCCCGTACCGAGTCGATGGGGGGTGATGTTTCACGTGAAACACCGCCTCCGATGGACGACACCCCGATCGGTCGTGCTGCCCAATTGGCGGTGGAGGCGCTAGGCCGCGCCGGTGAGGGTCTGCCGAGGCCCCACCAGACCCGCGTCATGGTGGTGGCCAACCAGAAGGGCGGTGTGGGCAAGACAACGACCACCGTCAACCTTGCCGCTTCGCTGGCCCTGCATGGTGCCCGAGTCCTCGTGATCGACCTTGACCCGCAGGGCAACGCGTCCACCGCGCTGGGGATCGATCATCACGCCGAGGTCCCGTCCATCTACGACGTGCTGGTCGACAGCAAGCCTCTCGCGGAAGTCGTCCAGCCCGTTCCTGATGTCGAGGGTCTCTTCTGCGCCCCCGCCACGATCGATCTCGCCGGTGCGGAGATCGAGCTGGTGTCCCTGGTGGCACGGGAGAGCCGTCTGCAACGGGCGATCCAGGCGTACGAGCAGCCGTTGGACTACATCCTCATCGACTGCCCGCCCTCGCTCGGCCTGCTGACGGTCAACGCGCTGGTTGCGGGCCAGGAGGTTCTCATCCCGATCCAGTGCGAGTACTACGCGCTGGAGGGCCTGGGTCAGCTGCTGCGCAATGTCGACCTGGTGCGGGGGCACCTCAACCCCGTCCTGCATGTGTCGACCATCCTGCTCACCATGTACGACGGCCGGACACGCCTGGCGTCCCAGGTCGCGGACGAGGTGCGCACCCACTTCGGTGACGAGGTGCTACGGACGAGCATTCCCCGCTCGGTCCGTATCTCCGAGGCGCCGAGCTATGGGCAGACGGTGCTGACCTACGATCCAGGATCGAGCGGTGCCCTCTCCTATCTTGAGGCGGCACGTGAAATCGCGCTGAAGGGTGTCGGTGTCAGCTACGACGCGACGCACGCCCACATCGGCGCCCAGAGCGATCCAAGCATGGTGGAGGGGATCCAGTGAGTGACCGACGGAGGGGGTTGGGCCGTGGGCTCGGCGCACTGATCCCTGCTGCACCGACGGAGAAGGCGCCGCCTCCGGCCGCTTTGGGGGGCGCGGCCTCCGTGTCCCCCGTTGCGGTTCCACTGTTGGCGGCCGAGCGTGGGGTGGCCGCGGCCAAGGTGGCTACCCTGCCGCCTGTTTCACGTGAAACCGAGGATCTGTCGGTGAACGGCGCCCTGGAGTCGCCCGCGCCTCCCATGGGCGCACACTTCGCCGAGCTCCCCCTCGACTCCATCTCGCCGAACCCCCGGCAGCCGCGTGAAGTATTCGACGAGGACGCCCTCCAGGAGCTGATCACCTCCATCAAGGAGGTCGGTCTCCTCCAGCCGGTCGTCGTACGGCAGCTGGGTCCCGCACGCTACGAGCTCATCATGGGCGAGCGGCGCTGGCGGGCCTGCCGTGAGGCGGGGCTCGAGGCGATCCCGGCGATCGTGCGGGCCACGGATGACGAGAAGCTCCTCCTGGACGCGCTCTTGGAGAACCTGCACCGGGCGCAGCTGAACCCGCTGGAAGAGGCAGCTGCCTATGACCAGTTGCTGAAGGACTTCAATTGCACGCACGACCAGCTGGCGGACCGCATCGGACGATCCCGCCCGCAGGTCTCCAACACGTTGCGTCTGTTGAAGCTCTCGTCGGCGGTCCAGAAGCGGGTGGCCGCCGGAGTGCTCTCGGCGGGACACGCCCGTGCGCTGCTCTCCGTCGAGGACTCGGAAGAGCAGGATCGGCTGGCCCATCGCATCGTGGCCGAGGGACTCTCGGTGCGGGCCGTCGAGGAGATCGTGACCCTCATGGGCTCGCGTCCCCAGAAGGCCCCGCGTTCCAAGGGGCCCCGGGCCGGCGCCCTGGTATCGCCGTCGCTGACTGACCTTGCGACCCGTCTCTCGGACCGTTTCGAGACTCGGGTGAAGGTCGACCTGGGTCAGAAGAAGGGCAAGATCACCGTCGAGTTCGCCTCCATGGAGGACCTCGAACGGATCCTGGGCACGCTCGCTCCGGGCGAGGGCCCGGTCCTGCAGAAGGTCCTTCAGGAGGACGACTCCGTGGAGTCAGAGGACTGAGCCTCCTTGGGTCGGCACAGGGCATTTGAGCTCGGCCGTCGACAGGGCAGGCCGTGTCCGGTGTGTACCGGAACACGGCCTGCTCTTTGCTTTCTGGCGGTATCGATGGAATCGCATCGTGGATACGATGCGGGTGGGATATGGCGCATCCAGCTGGCAGCACCTCTGGGTGGGAGGCGGGGGCCATGCGAACGATGGGGCGCACCGGACTGGTGAGCGCGGGACTGGGGCTGGGCGCGGTTGGCGGCTTCGTCGGCAGCCTGCTCAGGGAACGGAGCGCTCTGACAGCCGCCCGCGACGCTGTGGGCGAGGGAAGCGAGGAACAGCCTTCATGGGGCGTCGGCTCGTACCGCTCACGCTGGACAACCTTCAGGATCTTCCCAGGCGCTGTCGGTCGTGTGTCTTCTGGGAGCTGGACCCTGTCAGCGGTGAGGCCGCGGTAAAGGCGGGCACACCCGCCTTGGAGAAGGAGTCCTGGATTTCCGCCGTCCTCCTGGACTGGGGATCGTGCGGCCGGGTCGTCTACGTCGACGATGTGCCGGTGGGGTTCGTGCTCTACGCTCCTCCGGCCTACGTCCCTCGCTCCACAGCCTTTCCCACAAGCCCCGTCTCACCGGACGCGGTTCAGTTGATGACCGCGTTCATCATGCCTGGTTACCAGGGGCAGGGGCTGGGCCGTGTGATGGTGCAGACGGTGGCCAAGGATCTGTTGCGTCGGGGCTTCAAGGCGATCGAGGCCTTCGGTGACGCTCACTGGAAAGAGCCCGCCTGCGTGCTGCCCGCCGACCATCTGCTGGCCGTGGGCTTCAAGACGGTCCGGCCGCATCCCACGTATCCGCGGCTGCGCCTGGAGTTGCGCACGACGCTCTCCTGGAAGGAAGACGTCGAGATGGCTTTGGACCGGCTGCTGGGAGCCGTGCAGAAGGAACCGGCGCTCCGGCCGCTCTAGCGACGGCTGTCATGCGAATGGGCCAACCCATCCGGGTTGGCCCATTCGTGTTTCACGTGAAACATGTGCCGTCGGCTCGACGGCTCCGAACGTCACTCAGCGATGAAGTCCTCGAGGTCGCGGACGATCGCGGCCTTCGGCTTCGCACCGACGATGGTCTTGGCGACCTCGCCGTTCTGGTAGACGTTCAGGGTCGGGATCGACATGACACCGTACTTGGCGGCCGTGTCCGGGTTCTCGTCGATGTTGAGCTTGACGACCTCGATCTTGTCGCCGTACTCGGTGGCGATCGCCTCGAGCGAGGGCGCAATCTGACGGCACGGACCGCACCAGGCGGCCCAGAAGTCCACCAGGACGGGCTTGTCGCTCTTGAGGACGTCCTGCTCGAAGGAGTCGTCGGTCACGTTCTTCAGGGTGCCGGCCACAGCGGGCTCCTTACTGGTTATGCGTGGGGCGGATGGGGGTCAGGCAGAGGTCTTCTCGGGCTCGGCCTGCGCCTCGTCCGCAAGGGCGGCGAGGAAGCGCTCGGCGTCGAGGGCGGCGGAGCAGCCGGTACCGGCTGCGGTGATCGCCTGGCGGTAGGTGTGGTCGACCACGTCACCGGCGGCGAAGACACCGGTCAGGTTGGTCCGCGTGGAGGGCGCGGCGACCTTGAGGTAGCCCTCGTCGTCCAGGTCGAGCTGGCCCTTGAACAGTTCGGTGCGCGGGTCGTGGCCGATCGCGATGAACAGGCCGGTGACCGCCAGGTCCGACAGCTCGCCGGTCTTGAGGTTGCGCAGCTTCAGGCCGGCCAGCTTCGGGTCACCCTGGATCTCGGCGACTTCGCTGTCCCAGACGAACTTGATCTTCGGGTCGGCGAAGGCACGCTCCTGCATCGCCTTGGAGGCGCGCAGGGTGTCCCGGCGGTGGACGATCGTCACGGACTTGGCGAACCGGGAGAGGAAGGTGGCCTCCTCCATCGCGGTGTCACCGCCACCGATCACGGCGATGTCCTGGTCCTTGAAGAAGAAGCCGTCACAGGTGGCGCACCACGAGACGCCGCGGCCGGAGAGAGCGTCCTCGTTGGGCAGGCCGAGCTTGCGGTGCTGCGAGCCGGTGGTGACGATGACGGCCTTCGCCTTGTGGACCGTGCCCGCGGTGTCCGTGACGGTCTTGATCTCACCGGCCAGGTCGACGGAGACGACATCGTCCGGGATGAGCTCGGCGCCGAAGCGCTCGGCCTGGGCGCGCATGTTGTCCATGAGCTCGGGGCCCATGATGCCGTCGCGGAAGCCCGGGAAGTTCTCCACCTCGGTGGTGTTCATCAGCGCGCCACCCGCGGTGACGGCGCCCTCGAACACCAGAGGCTTCAGCGACGCGCGTGCGGTGTAGAGCGCCGCCGTGTAGCCGGCGGGCCCGGAGCCGATGATGATCACGTTTCGGACGTCGCTCACGGCTTGATTCCTCGTCTCTGGACTGTGTCGAACGGCCGGGGGAGCCCCTCTCGGAGCTCTCACCCCACCCAACGGATCCTAAGGGGCGCGCATTCCCGCTGTGTCCGGGCACACGCAGAGGCGACACCGTACGGGATACCGCGCAGGACGGAGACGAAGCCGCGGACGCGTCGTGCGTGCTCAGGAACGCGTGTAGGAGTGGGTCAGCAGCACCTTGGCCGTGGTGGACGACGGGTGGCCCACACAGGTCGCATCCATGATGTAGACGGTGACCCGCGTGCTGTCGGAAGTGCTGGGGAGCACCACGAGGAGTGCGTCCGTCCCCTTGTAGATGCCTTTCTCGGTCGCGAGCGCCGCGTCGTCGCGGCCGATGCCCTTCTGGATGCAGGCCGGGACCGTGGGCTGCTTGAAGACCTTCGGCTTGATGGTGCCGGGGGCGGTCTCCGCGCCCAGGCCGTTGGGAGTTCGAGAGCCGCCGGAGGCCTGAACGAGGAGAGTCGCGACCTGCCGCTCCAGCTTTCCTTCGGAGAAGGTGTCCGCTGCGGTGGACTGGTGCCCCTGTGCCGTGTTCCCGGGCGACGTGCCGTTCCACAGCGAGGACAGCAATACCGAACCCAGCCCCAGTGCGGCAGCCGTGAAGGCGGCACCCAGGACGGCCACCTTGCGGCGCCCACGCCGTCGGCCGTCCTTGCGGCCCGGGCCGGTGGAGTTACGCGCATGGCCGGCGGGGCGATCCGTCGCGGTCGGTGTTTCACGTGAAACATGCGCGCTGTCGTCCGCGCCGGAGGGGGAGCGGGTCGAAGCCACCGACACCGAGGCGCCCACGGCATCGGGTGCCGTGGCGCTGAGCAGAGCCTCCGCGGCGAGGGCGGCGTCGATACGGCCGGCGACCTCGGCCGGCATGCGGGACGGGCCGGGGACCGTCCCGAGCAGATTCCGGATCTCCTCCAGCGACGCGTACACGTCCGCGCAGAGCTCGCACTCGTCCAGATGCCGTCGCACCTCCGAGGTACGGGACGGCGGGAGCAGGCCCTCGGTGAGGTCGGAGATCTCCGCGACGTCCGGGTGCCCGGCCATGTCCGTCGTGGATGTCACGCTCGCCCACCTCCGCCCTTCACAGCAGCTGAGTCGCTTGATTCTGGATCGCGGGAATCCGCGTCCTGCGGTCCCGCTGCCGGTGGGACGGATGTCCCCTGCGCCCGGTTCCGTCCCTCGCCCGGACCGCCGCTCTCACCGGCCTTTTCCGGCCGTAGATGGGTGAGCAGCGGCAGGAGTCTGGCTCTGCCCCGGGCACAGCGGCTCTTCACTGTCCCGGTCGGCACGTCGAGCATGCGTGCTGCCTCGGCGACGGGGTAGCCCTGCATGTCCACCAGGACGAGGGCGGCCCGCTGATCGGGCGGGAGGGTGCCGAGCGCCTCCACGAGCTCACGGTGCAGATCGTTGCGCTCGGCAGGAGCCGAGGCCGACTCGTGCGGCTCCAGCAGCTGCTCCAGGCGCTCGGTGTCGTCGACCGGCGAGGTCTTACGGGAGGCGGCCTTACGGGCGCGGTCCAGGCAGGCGTTCACGGTAATGCGGTGCAGCCACGTTGTGACGGCCGACTGACCGCGGAAGGTGTGGGCGGCCCGGTAGGCGGAGACGAGGGCGTCCTGGACCGCGTCAGCGGCCTCCTCGCGGTCGCCCAGCGTGCGCAGGGCGACCGCCCAAAGACGGTCGCGATGCCGTCGCACGAGCTCGCCGAAGGCGTCCGGGTCGCCTTCAACATGGCGGGCGAGCAGATCCTGGTCGCTCACCCCGTCGTATCCGGCGCCATCCGCCATCGGACCCCCTCCCCCTCCGGTGAGACGTCAGCCCGTGAACTTCACGTCGGTGATGGCTTGCTTGTAGCCGGCGCCGCTGTACTCGTCCTCGCCCGAGTAGGGCGCCGCGGTCAGCCAGATGAGTACGTACCGGGTCTTCACCGCCTTCTTGGCGGAGATCTTCAGTTCCTTGCCCGAGGTCGTGGCCTCGGCGATCTGCGTCATGGAACTGAGAGGAGCTGACGACGAGAGCGAATCGGCGGCGTAAAGGGCCACCGTCGTGTGGTCGCCGCCGTAGTTCAGCCCTATCGAGGCCGCCGACACGTCCTGTGCGGAGCCGAGGTCGTAGACGATGCCCACGCCCTGCTTGTAAGGCGCCAGCACGGGCCCGCCGTTGAAGGAGTACGTCCGCCAGTACGTGGAGCTGTCACCGTCGTAGGTGAGCTTCACGTCGTTGGCGTGCTGGGGCTTGCCGTCCGGGTAGTACTCCGCCGCGTCCTGGATGCTCAGTGTCTTGACCGGCTTGGTCTGCTCGCTGTTCTTGTCGTTGTCGTCCGTCGTCTGCGTCTGGTTTGTGTCGTCGGACGAGTTGCCCTGATCCATCAGGGCGTCCGCGAGCTGCCAGCTGCCGAGGCCGAGGGCGGCGATCAGGAGCGCCGAGACGGCCCACTTCAGCGCCTTGCCGGTACGGCTCTGCAGCGGGGGTGGCGGGGTCGGCACCGGCTGCGTGGCACCGGGACGCGGTGCGGGACGGCCGTACGTGCCCTGCTGGTAGGTCGTGCGCTGGTACTCGGGCGGTGCCGTGAACGCGGGCTCCGGCGGGCGGATGCGGGGCATCTCGCCGATGGCCTTCACCAGTTCCTCGGGCGTCGTGCACGGGGCTTCGTGGCGGGAGGCCGTGGCGCCGTCGTTGACGAGCGCACGCATGGCCAGCTCGGACAGGCCCCGGTGGACGTGGGCACGGACCTGGTCGGGGGCGATGAGGCCGACGTCCTTGGGCAGGCCGGACAGGCCGTACGCGTCGTTCTCGTACGGCCAGCGCTGGGTGAGTGCCGCGTACAGCAGGGCGCCGATCGCCTCGGTGTCGGTGCGCTGCGGGGTGTCGGAACTGATGCCGCGCAGCGCGGCGTTCACGGCGAGGCCACGGATCCGCCACTGACCGGTGGAGGCACGCAGCACTGCGTTGGGGTTCAGGCGCAGATGGGCGAGGCCCTCGCGGTGGGCGGCGGCCATGGCGGAGGCGATCTGGCTGACCATCTGGTAGGCGTCGTGCGGCTCCAGCGGGCCGGAGGACAGCAGTGTGGTCAGCTCGGTGGCGTCGGGCAGCCACTCGTGGACGACGTAGACGAGGTCGTTCTCCTCGACGGCGTCCAGGACCTGGACGAAGCGGGGATCGCCCAGCAGCGCAGAGGAGCGGGCCGCGGCCAGTACGGAACGGGCCCGCGCATGGTCCGCGGGCAGTACGTGCACGCCGACGGCGCGACGGAGTTTCTCGTCGACCGCACGCCAACTGCTGAATCCGTCCAGACGGGTGACGCACTCCTCGAGGCGATAGCGTCTGGCGAGTTTGTGGCCGCTGTGCAGCTCGGGTGGTGAGGCCTTCCCGGGATGCTCAGTCCCGCCACTCCCCTGTGCCTCGTCGATGTCCGTGTCCCGCTCCCGGTTCTGGGCCACCCCGTCGGCCGTGGACTGGTCCGCCTGTGCGGTCAGCGGCTCATCGCCGCTGTTGTCTGCCACGTCGACGGCAGCCGTGCTCCGTTCCGCCACCGTCGTCCCTGCCTCCCCATCTGTTGCGCGCCGTCCGACGCCGATCCAATTGTGCCCACAGTCCGCCGCTATGCACGACACACGATGGCGGACGATGGTTGTGCGCCTACCCCCGTCTCAGCGACCCAGGCGCCCGCGCACCATACCGACGAGGGAGTTCAGTTCGTCGATCCGCATGCGGCGGGCGGCGACGTAGAAGATCCCGAGCAGGACGGCACCTCCGGCCAGCAGCGCGGCGAAGGAGCCGGCGACCCCTTGGCCGAGCGTGTGGCCGATGCCGTAGCAGGCCGCGCCGGCCAGCAGCGCGGCCGGTACCGAGGCGATGCAGAGCCGCGCGTAGGTGCGCAGCACGCGCGTGCCGTCCAGGTCGCCGCCCAGCCGCTTGCGCAGCCGGCGCCACGCGACACCGACGCCGATCGCGTAGGCGAGGCCGTACGCGGCGGCCATGCCGACCACGGCCCACCGGGCCGGGACCAGGAAATAGATCAGAACCGAGGCGCCCGCGTTGACCGCGGCCACGATGACCGTGTTGTAGAAGGGGGTCCGGGTGTCCTCGTAGGCGTAGAAGGCGCGCAGCACGACGTACTGCACCGAGTAGGGGATCAGGCCCAGGCCGAAGGCCATCAGCATGAAGCCCATGTTGGTGGCTTCGCTGGTGCCGGAGGAGCCGAAGATCAGCGTGCACATCGGGATACCGAGGGCGAGGAAGCCGAAGGCGATGGGCACGATCGCGACGGCCGTGGTGCGCAGCCCCTGGGAGATGTCGTCGCGGACGGCGCCACCGTCGCCCTCGGCCGCAGAGCGGGAGATCCGCGGCAGCAGCGCTGCCATCAGGGAGACGGTGATGATGGCCTGTGGCAGACCCCAGATCAGCTGGGCGTTGGCGTAGGCGGCGAAGCCGGTGCCCTCGACGTGCGAGTCCTTGCCGGCGGCGGTAGACAGCTGGGTGACGACCATGGCGCCCGCCTGGTTGGCGAGGACGAACAGCACGGTCCACTTGGCGAGCATCGCGGCCTTGCCGAGGCCGTGGCCCTTCCAGTCGAAGCGCAGCCGCGGCCGGAATCCCGTCTCGCGCAGATACGGGATCATCGCGAGGGCCTGGACGACGAGGCCGAGCAGGACGCCGATGCCGAGGAGCCGCTGGCCCTCCGGCGGGATGTTGCCGGCCGTCATCCCGGAGTTGCCGGCGGTGCCGTACACCCAGATGAACATGCCCAGCGTCACGATGATGACGATGTTGTTCAGGACCGGGGTCCACATCATCGCGCCGAACCGGCCCCGGGCGTTGAGGATCTGCCCCATCACCACATGAACGCCCATGAAGAAGATCGAGGGCAGGAAGTAGCGGGTGAAGGTGACGGCGACCTCGTTGGCCGCGGGGTCGTTGGCGACCCCGACCGACAGCATGCGCACCAGGAGGGGCGCGGCGTACATCGCCAGTGCGGTGAGCACGCCGAGCGCCACCATCACGAGGGTCAGCAGCCGGTTGGCGAAGGCCTCGCCGCCGTCCTCGTCCTCCTTCATCGCCCGCACGAGCTGCGGCACGAAGACGGAGTTGAGGCCGCCGCCGACGGTGAGGATGTAGATCATCGTCGGCAGCTGGTAGGCGACCTGGAAGGAGTCGCCGAGGAGGCCGAGGCCGAGGGCGGAGACGATCAGCGCCGAGCGGACGAAGCCGGTGAGGCGGGAGACCATCGTGCCGGCGGCCATGACGGCGCTCGACTTCAGCAGGCCCGACGCCCGCCCGCCCTTCTTCGCGGCGGGAGCGTGAGCCGGGGCGGGTGCCTCGGCTGCGGGAGGCGGCGTGGGGGCCTGGTACTGCCCCAAGCGCCCCAGATCCGCGCCGGCTGCGGTGGCCGGCTCAGGCACGGCCACAGGTTCCATCGGCGGGCGTACGGCGCCCTGTTGCTGGTCCCGGAAAAGGTGGGCGAAGGCGTCCGGCTCGTAGCGCTCGTCACCGGTCTGGGTGACCAGGTCGTCGACGCCCACGAACTGGGTCGTACGAGGGTCCTCGCCGTAGGGCAGGTACTGGGTCGGGCCCGCAGGCTCCGGTGCCGGGGTCTGCGCCCACACGCGCGGGTCGGGGGCGTACGGCGACTGGGGCGGCTGGGCGTACAGCGGCTGCTGCGGCTGGTACGTGCCCGGGGGCGGCGGGGGATGTGCGGCACGGTCGTAGAGCGCCTCGGCGACCGGGTCCTGGGCGGAGAGGTCCTGCGCCCGGTAGGGATCCTGGTCGTAGGCGTCCTGGAGGTACATGTCCGCCGGGTGCTGCGGCGGCACCTGGCCGTGCTCGGGCGGCGGGCCCTCGGGGTGGTGACCCGAGCTGCCCGCGGCCTGGCCGCGGGCACCGTCGTACGGCGCGTTCATGGTTACCCCACCTCATCGTCCCGGGCCCACCGGCCACGACATCCTCAACGGTCCACTCTCTCACCCGTGCCGGACGGGTCCGTGCTTTCCGCTGCGGTGTCCGGCGTCGGGTCACTCGGCTGCTCCGGGTCGTCTGCCCCGGACCGGGTGCCGGACTCTTCCTTGAGATGGTCCCCGGGGCCATCGGGGTTCCCCGGGCCGTCCGTCGCCTCGCCGGCCTCGCCGCTCTCGTCGGGGCCGTTCTCCTCGTCCTCCCGGGCGGCCGCGCGCTTGCGCTGGGTGTACATCCGGAACCCGGCCAGGACCAGCAGCAGGACACCGCCCCCGATGACCAGCATCACCGTGGCCGTGATCTCCGTGACCTTCACGTCGAAGGTCACCGGCGAGCCGTACTCCTGGCCGTCCTCCGTGTACAGCTGGGCGACCACCGTGGTCTGGCCGTTGACGTTGGCGGACGTGGTGAACTTCACCGTCTGGCTGTGCCCGCCGGATACAGCGATGGGCTGCTCGTCGTAGGCGTTGCCGCCGATCTTGAGGCGGGTCGGGTTGGTCGAGGTGAGCCGCAGAACCAGGTGGTCGGCGCCCTGAACCAGGTTGTTCTGCACGGTCACAGGGATCGTGGCGCTGCGGCCGGAGAGCTTGGTGTCGGACTTGTCGATCAGCTTGACCTGGCCGGTGAGCGTGTCGAGATAGGCCTCCACTTCCTGGCGGAAGATGCTCGCCTCGGTCGTCCGGCCGCGCCACGACGTGGACATCTCACGGTTCAGGGCCCGCCCGAAGGGCGTCACGACACGGGACTCGTCGGTGAGGATCACCTGGAAGTTGTCGAGTTTGTCCTGCGTGTTCGCGATCTGCTCGAAGGCCGACCGCGGCAGCTCCTTCTTGCGCAGCGAGGAGGGGTACTTCGACGCCGACGGGATCTTTGTGGTGGCACCCGGGTCCGGCTTGGCCTTGGCGGCCGCCGTGAGCCCCTGGGACTGGGACCAGTTCCCGCCCTGGAGGGCGGTCAGCGCCTCGGCCATCACCTGGGCCTGGCTTCCGGTCGGCATGCGTTGCGGGGCTACGACGATGCTGCGCTGATTGTCCGTCTGGAGGTTGAGCGTGAGGCTCTGGGCGAGGAACTGCTGCACGGCGAGCGTGGAGTCCGTGGCCTTCGTCAGATCGCCCTGGAACGCCGTGGACAGCCGCGCGTCCGCGACCACCGCCGTGGTGCCGCCCCCGATCGGGCGGGCTGCCGAGGGCGTGTAGGACAGGCCACCGGTCTCCACCAGGCTGTCGCTGCGCGCGATCACCTTGTCGGCACCCGCGGAGGTGGCCACCTTGACGATCGAGGGGTCGACGGCGCCCTCCACGGGCCAGGCGAAGTCCGTGGTCGGTGTCACGTGGAGAATCGGCTCCACCGTGTTGGCGACGACGTCGGAGGCCGCCTTGAGGTGGCTGAGCGAGCCGGTGACGCTCGTGCCGTTGTGGGCGAGGGAGGCCAGGTCCGGGTCGGCGAAGGGCAGGGCCACGACCTCCTTGTCCGCCACCGCTTTCTGCAGTTCCGCGAGCCACTGCTTGGCGACCGCCTGGTGGGTGCCCGCCGTGGTGGTGTCTCCCGCGCCCCGGACCCGGTAGCTGCGCGTCATCGCGTCGACGGACGCGAGCAGGTCCGGGTCGATCACCCACGTGACGTCGAGGTTCTTCCCCAGGGACAGGAGCTGGTCGAGACGGCCACCGGGGGAGATCTCCTTGGCCAGGTCGTCGTTGAGGAAGACCGGCGTCTGCTGCTCGTTCGAGCCGGTCTCCGCCGTCATATGGACGGTCGAGATGAGCGGCCACAGGACCGTCGTCTTCGTCCTCGTGTCCGCCTCGTCCGGCTGCCACGGCAGGAACGTCCGCTGGATGCCCAGCACCTGTTCCCACGGCTGTGCGGCCGTCTGCCCGGAGAGCGAGACGCCGAGGGGATAGACCCCGTCCTCGCCGAGGTCCAGCTTGTCGACCGGTACGGAGATGCTGAAGTGCTCTGCGACACCGGGCGTGAGCTTGGAGAACTCCTCGACGTACTTACCGCCGACCTCCGAGCCGTCCGTGCCGGGGAGGTATCCGGTGCGTTCGGCGACGGTGTCGATCGCCGAGCGGGTGGTCAGTACAGACCCCACCCGCACGCCGACATGGGCGTCGCTGACCGTCTGCTTGCCGTTGTTCGTCACCGTGCCGGAGACGGTCACGGTGTCTCCGTCGGTGGGCACGGACGGGGTGAGTGTGTCGAGGGAGACGGACACCGTGCGGGAGCCTGAGGCGGCCTGTGCGGAGTCCTGTCCGGCTGCCTGCGCGGTCGGGACGGTGGGCAGCTGGAGCAGACCGGCCAGCAGAGGCGCACCGGCAAGCAGCGCTCCGGTGCGCCGCAGCCACCGGCGGGCAGGTGAGGGAGTCATCCCCTGGAAGTCTGCCGCCTCGGCCACGCGCTCGCCCGTCCCTCGTCGTCGTCAGTGGTCGTCGGAATGTGCGTCCACGCATGGTAACGATGTCCGCTGAGGGGAAGTGCCGCGGACTGCTCCACAAGATCGGAGGACATCGGCGGGCCGCCCCGTATATGCCCGTATAAAGAGGAGCAGCGATGTACGTCACAAGGGCAGATCTTGTGCATGTATCCATGCATATGTCCGTGCATGCTTAATGGAGGCGCTCCCGCCCGTCCGGGCCACGTACCCTCTTCTGTTGTGCCGAACGCCAACGAAGACACCTCCAGTGCCCTGAGTCAGGTGCAGCACCGCGCGGTCAGTGAGCTGCTGCGGGTCGCCCCTGTCGCCGACGACCTCGCCCGCCGCTTCCAGGAGGCCGGGTTCTCACTCGCCCTGGTCGGCGGTTCGGTCCGGGACGCGTTGCTCGGCCGGCTCGGCAATGACCTGGACTTCACGACCGACGCCCGCCCCGAGGACGTACTGAAGATCGTGCGGCCGTGGGCGGACGCCGTCTGGGAGGTCGGGATCGCCTTCGGCACGGTCGGGGTGCAGAAGGACGGCTACCAGATCGAAGTGACCACCTACCGCTCCGAGGCGTACGACCGGACCTCGCGCAAGCCCGAGGTCTCGTACGGCGACTCCATCGAGGAGGACCTCGTCCGGCGTGACTTCACGGTGAACGCGATGGCCGTGGCGCTGCCGGCGAAGGAGTTCATCGACCCGCACGGCGGGCGCGAGGATCTCGCCGCACGAGTGCTGCGCACCCCGGGCACCCCGGAGGACTCCTTCTCGGACGACCCGCTGCGGATGATGCGGGCCGCGCGCTTCGCCGCCCAGCTCGACTTCGAGGTCGCCCCCGAGGTCGTCACCGCGATGAAGGAGATGGCCGGCCGCATCGAGATCGTCTCGGCGGAGCGGGTGCGGGACGAGCTGAACAAGCTGATCCTGTCCGCACACCCCCGCAAGGGACTGAGTCTGCTGGTTGACACCGGCCTCGCCGACCATGTGCTCCCCGAGCTGCCCGCGCTGCGCCTGGAGAGTGATGAGCACCACCGGCACAAGGACGTCTACGAGCACACCCTGATCGTCCTTGAGCAGGCGATCGAGCTGGAAGAGAACGGCCCCGACCTCACCCTCCGTCTGGCCGCGCTGCTGCACGACATCGGCAAGCCGCGCACGCGCCGCTTCGAGAAGGACGGCCGGGTCTCGTTCCACCACCACGAAGTGGTCGGGGCGAAGATGACCAAGAAGCGCATGACGGCGCTCAAGTACTCCAACGAGCTCGTGAAGGACGTCTCACGTCTGGTCGAACTCCACCTACGCTTCCACGGCTACGGCACCGGCGAGTGGACGGACTCTGCCGTCCGCCGCTACGTCCGTGACGGCGGCCCCCTCCTTGACCGTCTCCACAAACTGACCCGCTCGGACTGCACCACGCGCAACAAGCGCAGGGCGGCCGCGCTCTCGCGGGCGTACGACGGTCTGGAGGAGCGCATCGCGCAGCTGAAGGAGCAGGAGGAGCTGGATTCCATCCGGCCTGACCTCGACGGCAACCAGATCATGGAGATCCTGGGCGTCGGCCCGGGCCCGGCCGTCGGCCAGGCGTACAAGCACCTCCTGGAGCTCCGGCTGGAGAACGGGCCGATGGGGCACGACGCTGCGGTGGCGGCGCTCAAGGAGTGGTGGGCCGAGCAGAGCTGAGAGGGCGTGAAACGGGGGCATGTTTCACGTGAAACATGCCCCCGTTCCGCAGATGTCAGGGGCGGTGTTTCACGTGAAACACCGCCCCTGACATCTGCGCCGAGCTAGGTCTTACTTGACTTCCTTGAGGCAGAGCACCACGTCGTGGGCGTTGCCGGACTGGACGTAGTAGATCGTCGCGTCCGTGACGGTCTCGCACTTGGTGTCGTCGCTGGTGTCGTCAAACTTCTCGACGACCTTGTACTGGGCCCCGCTGGAAGAGCAGTCGACCTCGTTGAGGTCGGCATTGGAGTCCGTGCCGTCGTTGTGCATGCACGCGCCGACCGAGGTCGTCTCCGCGTCACTGCGGCTGAAGAACCAGCCCAGCCCCCACGCCCCGCCGAACTTCACGAGGGCGATGATGATGGCGACGAGGATGCCGGCAATGATACGCAGCGGCTTCTTGCCTCCGCGCTTGGCCGGGGCCGGGGGCGGAGGAACCGGAGCCCCCTGGGCGGGGAACGGGGCGTACGGAGCGCCCTGCGGCGGAACCCCAGGCTGGACGGCCTGCTGCCCCACTGGCGGAGGAGGCGTCTGGGCGTACGGGTTCTGGCCCTGGGGTGGCGGCGGAGTTGTCACGTTGGGGGTCCCCCTAGAACATGGATGCGCTTGGCGCGAAATAAGACGCACGTAAGTTATCCGGCCCCACTGGCCACTTTGCTCTCCCGAGAGCACTCTGTGGCTTTGATGTGACACTTACTGGCGCTCAAAGCGGGCCATAGTCATAGCAACCACTCCGTAGACCACGGCAACGAAGACCACCAGCGGTACCGAGCGGCCGTCCGGTGGCAGCATCACGGCGGCCACCGCGGCGGCGCCGACGAAAGCGACGTTGAACAGGACGTCGTACACGGAGAAGATCCGGCCACGGAAGCCGTCTTCGGCCGAGGACTGCACCACCGTGTCCGTGGCGATCTTCGCCCCCTGGGTGACGAGCCCCAGGACGAATGCCGCGGCGAACATGGGGACTTCGGCGAAGGGCAGGCACAGCGCGAGCACCAGAACGGCAGCGGCTGCGGAGCAGGTGACGATCCAGCGGCCCGGCCCCAGTCGCCCTGCCGCCGACGGTGTCACCACGGCCGCCGCGAAGAAACCCGCTCCCGAGACGCCCACGGCCACTCCCAGCAGCGCCAGTCCCTCGTCCGAACCGGACGACCAGGCGTACCGGCAGAGCATCAGGACCATGACGGTCAGGGCGCCGTAGCAGAACCGCATCAGCGTCATCGAGGCCAGCGCCCAGGCGGCCTCCCTTCTGCCCGGCTCGGCGAGATGCCGTACCCCGGCCGCAAGCCCGCGCGCGGTACCGTTCAGCGCCGCCACCAGCCGTGGCCGTACCAATGCGCGGTCGGGACCCAGCAGTTCCGGCGCCATGCGCAGGGACGCGAGGGCCGCGCACAGGTACAACACCGCGCCCAGCAGAACCACGGCCGCGTCGGAGTCAGCGACCACCAGCCGGACGACGAAGGCGAGGCCGCCGCCCGCCGTCGCGGCAAGCGTTCCGGCGGTTGGGGAGAGGGAGTTGGCCATCACGAGGCGCTCGGTGTCGACCACCCGGGGCAGCGCTGCGGACAGTCCCGCGAGGACGAAGCGGTTGACGGCGGTGACACACAGGGCGGAGACGTAGAAGAGCCAGTCGGGGACATGACTGATCATCAGGGCCGCCGTCACCGCTGCCAGCAGGGCGCGCAGCAGATTGCCGTACAGAAAGACCTGACGACGGCGCCAGCGGTCCAGCAGGACGCCGGCGAAGGGGCCCACCAGGGAGTACGGCAGCAACAGCACCGCCATCGCGGAGGCGATCGCGGCGGCCGAGGTCTGCTTCTCCGGCGAGAAGACGACGTACGTGGCGAGACCCACCTGATAGACGCCGTCGGCGCCCTGGGAGAGCAGCCTTACGCCCAACAGGCGCCGGAAGTTCCGGAAGCGCAGCAGAACACGCAGATCGCGGACGACGGACATGGGGCACAGCCTCACACATGCGGAGGGTCCCCGGGTCGTGGAACCCGGGGACCCTCAACCGCCCTGGCAGGAGCAGTGTCAGCGCCGTGGGGATCGGTCTCGCCGGCCCACAGCGGCTGTGTCTCGCTAGCGCTCGACCTCGCCCTTGATGAACTTCTCGACGTTGGCGAAGGCCTCGTCGTCGAAGTACTGGACCGGCGGGGACTTCATGAAGTACGAGGAAGCCGACAGGATCGGGCCGCCGATGCCGCGGTCCTTGGCGATCTTCGCGGCGCGCAGGGCGTCGATGATGACACCCGCGGAGTTCGGGGAGTCCCAGACCTCGAGCTTGTACTCCAGGTTCAGCGGGACGTCACCGAAGGCGCGGCCCTCGAGACGGACGTACGCCCACTTGCGGTCGTCGAGCCACTGCACGTAGTCCGAGGGACCGATGTGGACGTTCTTCTCGCCCAGGTCACGGTCGGGGATCTGCGAGGTGACAGCCTGCGTCTTCGAGATCTTCTTCGACTCGAGGCGGTCGCGCTCCAGCATGTTCTTGAAGTCCATGTTGCCGCCGACGTTGAGCTGCATGGTGCGCTCAAGACGGACACCGCGGTCCTCGAACAGCTTCGCCATCACACGGTGCGTGATGGTCGCGCCGACCTGCGACTTGATGTCGTCGCCGACGATCGGGACGCCCGCCTCGGTGAACTTGTCCGCCCACTCCTTGGTGCCGGCGATGAAGACCGGGAGGGCGTTGACGAAGGCGACCTTGGCGTCGATGGCGCACTGGGCGTAGAACTTCGCCGCGTCCTCGGAACCGACGGGAAGGTAGCAGACGAGGACGTCGACCTGCTTGTCCTTGAGGATCTGGACGACATCGACCGGGGCCTCGGCCGACTCCTCGATGGTCATGCGGTAGTACTTGCCGAGACCGTCGAGGGTGTGGCCGCGCTGGACCGTGACGCCCTTGTTCGGGACGTCGCAGATCTTGATGGTGTTGTTCTCGCTGGCGCCGATGGCGTCGGAGAGGTCGAGGCCGACCTTCTTCGCGTCGACGTCGAAGGCGGCGACGAACTCGACGTCACCGACGTGGTAGTCGCCGAACTGCACGTGCATCAGGCCCGGGACCTTGGACGCCGGGTCGGCATCCTTGTAGTACTCGACGCCCTGCACCAGCGAGGCGGCGCAGTTGCCCACGCCGACGATGGCTACGCGAACCGAACCCATTCCGGTTGCTCCCTGTGTGTACGAGTGAGGCCCTGAGTGGGACTCACGTGGTGGTGTCGTCGGGCGTATCCGGCCGGGGGTCGTCCCCCGGCCGGGGCAGGCCGCCCGCCGCTCCAGATGTCGTGTCCTGCTGAGCGAGCCCCCCGGAGGCGGAACCTTTCAGGTCCCGCCCGGCTCGCTCGCTCTCGATGAGCTCGTTCAACCAGCGCACTTCGCGCTCCACGGACTCCATTCCGTGGCGCTGGAGCTCAAGCGTGTAGTCGTCGAGGCGCTCCCGGGTGCGCGCCAGGGAGGCGTGCATCTTCTCCAGACGCTCCTCCAGCCGGCTGCGGCGGCCCTCCAGCACGCGCATGCGTACGTCGCGCGACGTCTGCCCGAAGAAGGCGAAGCGAGCGGCGAAGTGTTCGTCCTCGTACGCGTCGGGTCCCGTCTGCGAGAGCAGCTCCTCGAAGTGCTCCTTACCTTCCGCCGTCAACCGATAGACGATCTTGGCGCGACGCCCTGCGAGTGGAGCGGCGAGGGCGTCCTCGGGGGCGTTTCCCGTCTCCTCGATCAACCAGCCGTTGGCGACCAGCGTCTTGAGGCAGGGATACAGCGTCCCGTAGCTGAACGCACGGAACACACCCAGTGACGTATTGAGTCGTTTGCGCAGCTCATAGCCGTGCATCGGGGACTCGCGGAGCAGGCCGAGTACGGCGAACTCGAGGATCCCGGAACGCCGGCTCATCGTCGCCTCCTCTCTGCCGCGGACGGGCCGTGACGGTCTTTATGCCGAGCTGATGTATCGACTCGATACATCATGACGATAGAACGGCCTTCCGCATGCGACAAGAGGGGAGAGGGTGAACGGGATCACATCCCCGATTCGTTGGACGCGAGTTGCCTGATTTGGGGTGAACTTCGGGTCCCGGCAGGTTTTGGCGGTGCGTAGTCTGTGCGCCATGCACACCACCGGGAACCGAGTGACGCCTGGGGACGTCCTTGTCCTCGGTGCAGTACGGGTGAATGCGCGACCGACCACATCCGTACTTCGGGGGGACCGGAAACCAGCCGCCGTTTCCAGGCGCGCAAGGGTGCGCCTGCCCGAGGAGTAATCGTTCGATGAGCGAGCACCGTCGCAAACCGCCGCAGCCGCAGGGAGGCGGACGTGCCGCGGCCCGACGCGGCCAGTCCGGTTCGTCCTCCGGCCGCCGTGCGGCACCGCGAGGCGCCACCGGATCTCTGTCCGATTCGTACGGGTCGGGTTCCTATGAGCCGGGAGGCGAGGACCCGTCGTACGGCGGCCGCGCCGAGGCCAGGCGCGCGGCACAGAGAGGTAGCGGCCGCCGTAGAGCGGCCGAGAACGGAACCGGCGGCCGCCGCGGCGGCCCCGGCGGCCCGAACGGTCCCGGACGGGGCAGAGGGCGCGCGACTGCTCCCGGCAAGAAGCGCCTAATCGACTACCCGCGCGTCGGCAAGTACGGGTGGCGCCGCTGGGTGCCGTCCTGGAAGCTCGTCTCCGGCCTGTGCATCGGCTTCATCGGCAGCCTGGTGGCCGTGGCGGGCATCGGGTACGCCATGGTGAGCGTCCCGAACGTCGCGGATACCGCGGAGGCCCAGAACAACGTCTACTACTGGTCCAACGGCAGCCAGATGGTCGCCACGGGCGGTGAGACGAACCGCCAGATCATCAACCTGTCGCAGATTCCCAAGGCGATGCAGTACGCCGTGGTGTCGCAGGAGAACAAGACCTTCTACACCGACAGCGGCATCGACCCCAAGGGCATCGCCCGCGCAGTGCTGAACATGGCCAGGGGCGGTGAGACGCAGGGTGGCTCCACCATCACCCAGCAGTACGTGAAGAACGCGCGGCTGGACGACCAGTCGCAGACCATCACGCGTAAGTTCAAGGAGATCTTCATCTCCATAAAGGTCGGGGCCACGGTCAAGAAGGACGACATCATGGCCGGCTACCTGAACTCCGCGTACTACGGGCGCAACGCCTACGGGATCCAGGCCGCCGCACGCGCGTACTTCAACAAGGACGCCATCAAGCTGAACCCGGGCGAGTGTGCCTTCCTGGCCGCGATGCTCAAGGGCGCCACGTACTACGACCCCGCCGGCGCGACAGCCTTCGATACCTCCGCCACCCAAGAGGCGAACACCAAGCGGGCCCTGCTCCAGATGCAGGACACCCTCGACAAGATGGTCGAGTACGGCCATCTGAGCGCCACGGACCGGGCCAAGTACACCACGATGCCCGACTGGAAGAACCCGCGGTCGAACACCGAGCTGAGCGGCCAGATCGGCTACCTCGTCGACCTCGCCAACAGCTACGTGGTCACCCACAGCGATGAAACCGGCATCACCCAGGAGAAGCTGACGCAGGGCGGTTACTCCATCTACACGACCTTCGACAAGAACAAGGTCAACGAGCTCGCAGCAGCCGTCACGAAGGTCCAGAAGGCGAACATCAAGCCCAAGGAGCGCCCGGAGACGGACACGCACGTCCAGTTCGGCGGGGCCTCCGTGGATCCGGCGTCCGGCGCCATCAAGGCCATCTACGGCGGTGAGGACGCGACCAAGCACTTCACCAACAACGCCGACGCCACCGGTGCCCAGGTCGGATCGACGTTCAAGCCGTTCGTGCTCGCCGCGGCCATGAAATGGGGTGTGCGCAATCCTGACGGCCCCGAGGAGCAGGCGCAGGACGAGCGCACCATCGTCTCCCCGAAGAGTCTGTTCAGCGGCAAGAACAAGCTGAAGATCGAGGACTACAAGGGAGATGTGTGGACGAACGAGAAGGGCGAGGAGTGGCTGCAGACCAATGACGGCAACGCCTCGTACGGCTCGGCGCCGAAGTACAACATCGACCTCCGTGAGGCGATGAGGGAGTCGGTGAACTCCGCCTTCGTCCAGCTCGGCATGGACGTCGGTCTGGACAAGGTGAAGGAGTCGGCCACCGACGCGGGCCTGCTCGAAAGCAGCCTGACCGGCACCAGCTACCCGTCGTTCTCCATCGGTATCTCCGACCCGAGCGCGATCCGCATGGCGGGCGCGTACGCCACCTTCGCGGCCAGCGGCGAGCAGCGCGACCCGTACTCCGTCGAGAAGGTCACCAGCAAGGACGGCGTGGTCTTCACGCACAAGGTCCAGACGAAGCAGGCCTTCACCGCGAAGGTCGCGGACAACGTCACGGACGTCCTGAAGACCGTGGTCGAGAAGGGTACGGGTACTGCCGCCCAGCTCACCGGGCGGGACGTGGCCGGCAAGACCGGTACCACCGACGGCAACAAGTCCGCCTGGTTCGTGGGCTACACGCCTCAGCTGTCCACGTCGATCGCCATGTTCCGCCTGGACGACGACGAGACCAAGAAGAACCGTACGTTCCTCGAGATGTACGGAACGGGTGGCCAGAAGAAGATCCACGGTGCCTCCTTCCCGGCCCAGATCTGGCACGACTACATGGAAGACGCGCTGAAGGGCGAGAAGGCGGAGAAGTTCCCGACCCCCGAGTCCATCGGTGAGGTCGTGAACGAGGAGCCGTCGCCGACTCCCACGCCATCGGCCAGTGAGACCGAGGAAGCCAGCCCGACGCCGAGTCCCACGCCCTCGGAGACGCTGACCAGCCCATCTCCCTCGGCGAGTGACACCTGCGGCAATTTCAGCTGGAACTGCAGCAATGGCGGTACCGACGCGGGCAGCACGGACGGTGGCAGCACCGACGGTGGTGTGACCTCGTCACCGACAGCCACGGAGACGAGCGGCAACACCAGAGGCAACGCCAACGGCAACGGAGGCCTCTTCGGAGGCCCAACCGGATAGTCGCCTATCCCCTGCCATGGGTGTTTCACGTGAAACGCCCGGATGTTTCACGTGAAACGAGGGCCGCCGCACTGACCCAGGTGCGGCGGCCCTCGGCGTATTCCTAGGTGCGTACGGCAGGATGTGCCCCATGCCCAGTGCAGAATCGACGCCGACGAGCGTGCACGAGCCCGATCCGGTACGACCGACCAGGGACGATGAGGTCGCCGCGGCCGGCAGTGAGCTGATCGGCGGCCCCATCGGACGGCGTGCCCTGCTGGGGACGTCCTGGTGGACTCCGGTACGAGTCGTCGCGCTCGTGGCGATCGGCATGTTCGCCCTCGGTCTGGTCCAGAAGGCACCTTGCTACAACGGCGGCTGGTTCTTCGGTGCCAGTTCCCAGTACACGCACGCGTGCTACTCGGACATCCCGCACCTCTACCAGGGGCGGGGGTTCGCCGACGGGCTCGTGCCGTACTTCGACAAGCTCTCCGGCGACATGCAGTACCTCGAGTACCCGGTACTGACCGGTGTGTTCATGGAGGTGGCCGCCTGGCTGACGCCCGGCAGCGGCACCATCCAGCACCAGGAGCAGTGGTACTGGATGGTCAACGCTGGGATGCTGATGGTCTGCGCGGCCGTCATCGTGGTCTGCGTCTCCCGTACGCACGCCCGTCGCCCCTGGGACGGCCTGCTGGTCGCTCTGGCGCCCGCCTTCGCGTTGACCGCGACCATCAACTGGGACCTGCTGGCGGTGGCCCTGACAGCCGCCGCGATGCTGATGTGGTCACGGGGCCGCTCCCTCGCCTTCGGCGTCCTGCTGGGGCTCGCCACAGCCGCCAAGCTCTATCCCCTCTTCCTGCTGGGACCGCTGTTCCTGTTGTGCTGGCGCGCGGGCAAGTGGCGGGACTTCGGCAAGGCCCTGGGCGGCGCGGTCGTCTCCTGGCTCGTGGTGAACCTGCCGGTGATGCTCTTCGCCTTCGAGGGCTGGTCGAAGTTCTACACGTTCAGCCAGGAGCGGGGCGTCGACTTCGGTTCCTTCTGGCTGATCATGGCGCAGAACTCGACCAATCCGCTCAGCACCGACACGGTCAACACCCTGGCCACCGTCCTGATGGTGCTCTGCTGCGGGGGCATCGCGGCGCTGACCTTCACCGCTCCGCGCAGGCCGCGCTTCGCCCAGCTGGCCTTCCTGATCGTCGCGGCGTTCATCCTCACCAACAAGGTGTACTCCCCGCAGTACGTCCTGTGGCTCGTGCCGCTGGCCGTGCTGGCCCGGCCGAAGTGGCGGGACTTCCTGATCTGGCAGGCGTGCGAGGTGGCGTACTACCTGGGGATCTGGATGTACCTTGCGTACACGACCAGCGGAGACGCCCACAAGGGACTGCCGACCGACGGTTATCACTGGGCCATCGGCGTGCACCTGCTGGGGACGCTGTACCTGTGCGCCGTCGTCGTACGCGACATCTTCATGCCGGAGCGGGACGTGGTGCGCCGGGCAGGCGACGACGACCCCTCGGGTGGGGTGCTCGACGGCGCGGAGGACGTGTTCGTCCTCGGCCCGGCGGCCCATCCGCCGCGGCACGCGGCCTACTTCGACGGGCCGCAGGTGGAGTGGGGCAAGCAGGGGCCGGTCGACGGTTCGCTCTGAGCGAACAAGGTGTGAGTGAGCCATGCGAAAGGCCGTACACGAAGACTCCGTGTACGGCCTTTCGGTGTTGCCGTACGGCTCAGGGGCTTACCCGCGCCGCTCAGCGGTCCACGATCCGGTCGAACTGCGTGGTGGTGTGCCGCAGATGGGCCACCAGCTCCTCGCCGACCCTCGGCTCCGGGGCGTCCGTGGGCACGAACAGGATGGAGACCTGCATGTGCGGCGGCTCGGCGAACCAGCGCTGCTTGCCACCCCAGACGAACGGTGAAAGGTTCCGGTTCACCGTGGCGAGGCCGGCGCGGGCGACGCCCTTGGCGCGCGGCATGACGCCGTGGAGGGCCTTGGGGGCCTCCAGGCCCACCCCGTGCGACGTACCGCCCGCCACGACCACCAGGTAGCCGTCCGAGGCTGCCTTCTGCTGCCGGTAGCCGAACCGGTCGCCCTTGGAGACGCGCGTGACGTCCAGGATGGCGCCCCGGTACTCGGTGGCCTCGTGGTCCCCCAACCACAGTCGCGTGCCGATGCGGGCACGGAAGCGGGTCTGCGGGAACTGCTGCTGCAGCCGGGCGAGTTCCTCCGCCTTGAGGTGGCTGACGAACATCGTGTGCAGCGGCAGGCGGGCCGCGCGCAGCCGGTCCATCCAGCCGATGACCTCCTCGACGGCGTCCGAGCCGTCGGTGCGGTCCAGCGGCAGATGGATCGCGAAGCCCTCGAGACGGACGTTCTCGATGGCGGAGTGCAGCTGGGCCAGATCCTGTTCGCTGATGCCGTGGCGCTTCATCGACGACATCACCTCGATGACCACCCGTGCGCCGACCAGGCCGTACACGCCGTCGATCGACGACACCGAGCGGATCACACGGTCGGGCAGCGGTACGGGCTCCTCGCCGCGCCGGTACGGCGTCAGCACCAGCAGGTCACCGCCGAAGAAGTCCTTGATACGCGCGGCCTCGTACGTCGTGCCGACGGCCAGGACGTCCGAGCCCAGCCGCGTGGCCTCCTCCGCCAGCCGCTCGTGGCCGAAGCCGTAGCCGTTGCCCTTGCAGACCGGGACGAGCCCCGGGAACTGCTCCTGCACGTGCTTGTGGTGCGCCCGCCAGCGCGCGGTGTCGACGTAGAGCGTGAGCGCCATGGCCGGACCTGGAACCTTTCTCGTGACTGCGGTGTATCAAAGGTATGGAAGCACCGAACGCGACGTCAGCGGCGCGACATGTAGATGTCGAGCGCCTTGTGGAGCAACTTGTTCAGCGGGAAGTCCCACTCGCCGAGGTATTCGGCGGCCTGCCCGCCCGTGCCGACCTTGAACTGGATCAGGCCGAAGAGGTGGTCGGTCTCGTCCAGCGAGTCGGAGATTCCGCGCAGGTCGTAGACGGTGGCGCCGAGCGCGTAGGCGTCGCGCAGCATCCGCCACTGCATCGCGTTGGAGGGGCGGAATTCACGGCCGATGTTGTCGGAGGCGCCGTAGGAGTACCAGACGTGGCCGCCGACGATCAGCATGGTGGCCGCCGACAGGTTCACGCCGTTGTGCCGGGCGAAGTACAGCCGCATGCGGTTGGGGTCCTCGGTGTTGAGGGCAGTCCACATGCGCTGGAAGTACGACAGCGGGCGGGGCCGGAAGTGGTCGCGCACAGCCGTGATCTCGTACAGCCGCTGCCACTCCTCCAGGTCGTGGTAGCCGCCCTGGACGACCTCGACACCGGCCTTCTCGGCCTTCTTGATATTGCGGCGCCACAGCTGGTTGAAGTTTTTGTGGACCTCTTCCAGGGAGCGGTTGGCCAGTGGCACCTGGTAGACGTAGCGGGGCTGGACGTCGCCGAACCCGGCGCCGCCGTCCTCGCCCTGCTGCCAGCCCATGCGGCGCAGCTTGTCGGCCACCTCGAAAGCACGCGGCTCGATGAAGTCGGCCTCGATGTCGCGCAGCCGCTTCACGTCCGGGTTCTGGATGCCGGCCTTGATGGAGGTGGCCTCCCAGCGCCGGATGATCACCGGCGGCCCCATCTTCACGGAGAAGGCGCCCTGCTGCTTGAGGTGCGCGAGCATCGGTTCCAGCCAGTCGGTGAGATTCGGCGCGAACCAGTTGATGACCGGCCCCTCGGGCAGATAGGCCAGGTAGCGCTTGATCTTGGGGAGCTGCCGGTAGAGGACCAGGCCCGCGCCGACCATCTCGCCGGTGCGGTCGTCGAACCAGCCGAGGTTCTCGGAGCGCCACTCCGTCTTTACGTCCGCCCAGGCCGGAACCTGCATGTGACTCGCCGACGGCAGGCTCTGGATGTATGCCAGATGCTGCTCGCGACTGATGGTCCTCAGGGTCAGGCTCATTCGGGGCGCTCCTCGGGCTGGTGTGTCCCCATGGGTACAGGGGCTCCGGCTCTCGCGCCGAAGCCTACTGCGCCTCGCGAGCGGCCCGACTGGGCGTACGGGAGCCCCGCCCCGGCCCGGAGGGCGGCCGGGGCGTTACGCGGTGCTTTACGCGGTGTTCGAGGATGCCTCGACGGGCTCAGAAGAGTCCGCCGAAGAGTCCGCCGTGTGCCATGCCGAGGAAGAATCCGATGGCTGAGGCACCGAGGCCCAGGATCAGCCCGAAGCGCTCGCGGGTCGTCTCGGAGATCCACTGCCCGTAGGCGCCGGTGAAGATTCCCACCAGGCCGGCCCAGGAGCTGAGCAAGTGCAGGTTGTGGAACATCGCCGAGACGAAAGCCGTGATGCCCAGCACCAGGGTCACTGCGAGCAGCGTGTCCTGGAGTGGGTGGGACTTTCCGTCCGTGGCGAAAAGGCCGCCGACGGTGTTGGGTCGCAATGCCTGTGTCATGGGACACCTCCTGCGGAAGGCGGCGCATCGTAGCGCCGCGCACACCCGATGTGTACAGATTGACGGTCTCCCCGGCCGGATTTCAACCGGAAGCAGGTGTGCAGGTAGTCTGTAGCGTCTGCACCGGTGTCTGCCCAGGCAGAGCCAGGGATCCGCCCAGGCCAACCGGGGACGTCGCCAGTCGACCCCCGATTGTCAGTGGCGGCCGATACCGTTGCGTACGCATCACAACCCTCCTGCCACGGAACGACCGTGGCCGCTGAGTCCAAAGGAGGTGGGTTCCACATGCGTCACTACGAGGTGATGGTCATCCTCGACCCCGATCTGGAGGAGCGCGCTGTCGCCCCCCTGATCGAGAACTTCCTCTCCGTCGTCCGTGAGGGCAACGGGAAGGTCGAGAAGGTCGACACCTGGGGCCGTCGTCGTCTCTCGTACGAGATCAAGAAGAAGCCCGAGGGCATCTACTCGGTCATCGACCTGCAGGCCGAGCCTGCGGTCGTCAAGGAGCTCGACCGCCAGATGAACCTGAACGAGTCGGTCCTCCGGACCAAGGTCCTCCGTCCCGAGACCCACTGAGCTCTTCCGCTCAGCTGATCTCGGGATTCGAGTAGCAGCACCAGCAGCCAGCAGCAAACCCGCCGAGAGGTTCCCCCATGGCAGGCGAGACCGTCATCACGGTCATCGGCAATCTTGTCGATGACCCCGAGCTGCGCTTCACCCCGTCCGGTGCGGCGGTCGCGAAGTTCCGCGTCGCGTCGACCCCCCGCACCTTCGACCGCCAGACGAACGAGTGGAAGGACGGCGAAAGCCTCTTTCTGACCTGCTCAGTCTGGCGTCAGGCGGCGGAGAACGTCGCCGAGTCGCTCCAGCGAGGCATGCGCGTCGTCGTGCAGGGCCGGCTGAAGCAGCGGTCCTACGAGGACCGCGAGGGCGTCAAGCGCACGGTCTACGAGCTGGACGTCGAGGAAGTCGGCCCCAGCCTGCGCAACGCCACGGCCAAGGTCACCAAGACCGCCGGCCGCGGTGGTCAGGGCGGCCAGGGCGGTTACGGCGGCGGTGGCGGCCAGGGTGGCGGCGGCTGGGGCGGTGGCCCCGGTGGCGGCCAGCAGGGCGGCGGCGCTCCTGCCGACGACCCGTGGGCTTCCAGCGCTCCCGCCGGCGGCCAGCAGGGCAGCGGCGGTGGCGGCGGCTGGGGTGGAAACTCCGGCGGCGGTGGCGGCTACTCGGACGAACCCCCCTTCTAGGCCTACGGGCAGGGCCCTTCAGGCCCGACCGGGTCGAAGGCGGGTCGTATCCCAACTTCTTGATCACACAGGAGAAACACCATGGCGAAGCCGCCTGTGCGCAAGCCTAAGAAGAAGGTCTGCGCTTTCTGCAAGGACAAGGTCACGTACGTGGACTACAAGGACACGAACATGCTGCGGAAGTTCATTTCCGACCGCGGTAAGATCCGTGCCCGCCGCGTGACCGGCAACTGCACGCAGCACCAGCGTGACGTCGCCACGGCCGTCAAGAACAGCCGTGAGATGGCGCTGCTGCCCTACACCTCCACCGCGCGATAAGGGAAGGGTGACCGACTAATGAAGATCATCCTCACCCACGAGGTCTCCGGCCTCGGTGCCGCGGGCGACGTCGTCGACGTCAAGGACGGTTACGCTCGCAACTACCTGATCCCGCGGAAGTTCGCGATCCGCTGGACCAAGGGTGGCGAGAAGGACGTCGAGCAGATCCGTCGTGCTCGCAAGATCCACGAGATCCAGACCATCGAGCAGGCCAACTCCGTGAAGGCCCAGCTCGAGGGTGTCAAGGTCCGCCTGGCCGTCCGCTCCGGCGACGCCGGTCGTCTCTTCGGCTCCGTCACCCCGGCCGACATCGCCTCGGCGATCAAGGCTTCCGGTGGCCCCGAGGTCGACAAGCGCCGCATCGAGCTGGGCGCGCCGATCAAGACCCTGGGCGCCCACGAGACGTCCGTGCGTCTGCACCCCGAGGTTGCCGCCAAGGTCAACATCGAGGTCGTCGCGGCCTGATCGCTGCGCTCGGCTTGAACAGCCGAGAAGGGGCCGCACCCGCCAGGGTGCGGCCCCTTCTGCGTGCTCGGGTACAAGCAGTACTTAGCAGGGCGCCCGGAGCCGGCGGGGTAGCGAGCCTGTTTCACGTGAAACGTCGGTTTCACGTGAAACGGTCAGCGCGTGGCGCCCGTGACGATCCACCGCCCGGAGCGGGCGCGTAGCCAGAGGGTCAGCATTCGCACGGTCATCATCAACGTCATGGCTCCCCACAGCGCCGTGAGGCCACCGCCGAGAACCGGCACGAGTAGTGCGACCGGAGTGAAGACCACCAGGGTGAGCACCATCGCCCAGGCCAGATAGGGGCCGTCGCCCGCCCCCATCAGAACTCCGTCCAGAACGAAGACGATGCCGCAGATGGGCTGGGAGAGCGCCACCAGGAGGAGGGCGGGCAGGGCGGTGTCCTTGACCACCGTGTCGCTGGTGAACAGTGGCAGGAAGAGCGGTCGGGCGATCACCACGAGCACGCCGAGCACGAAGCCGGTCGCGATCCCCCACTGCACCATGCGACGGCAGGCTTCACGGGCGCCCTCGGCATCGTCGGCGCCGAGGTAGCGGCCGATGATGGCCTGCCCCGCGATGGCGATGGCGTCCAGGGCGAAGGCCAGCAGGCTCCACAGGGACAGGATGATCTGGTGCGCCGCGATGTCGGCGTCCCCGAGGCGGGCCGCAACTGCCGTGGCGATCATCAGGATCGCCCGCAGGGAGAGTGTGCGGACCAGCAAGGGCACGCCGGCCTGTGCGGAGGCCCTGATCCCGGCGGCGTCGGGGCGCAGCGAGGCGCCGTGCTTGCGGGCTCCGCGGACAACCACCACAAGGTAGGCCACGGCCATGCCGCACTGGGCGATGACGGTGCCCCACGCGGAGCCCGCGATGCCGAGGTCGGCGCCGTAGACGAGGCCCGCGTTCAGGGCGGCATTGGCGACGAAGCCCGCGATGGCGACGTAGAGCGGCGTCCTGGTGTTCTGCAGACCGCGCAGGACTCCGGTGGCGGCGAGCACGACGAGCATGGCAGGGATGCCCAGCGACGAGATACGCAGATAGGTAGTCGCGTACGGAGCGGCTGTATCCGAGGCGCCGAAGATTTCCACGAGGGCCGGAGCGGAGGGCAGGACGGTGGCGATGACAACGGCTCCGAGCAGCAACGCCAGCCAGATGCCGTCCATGCCCTGGCGGATGCCCGCCTGGAGGTCGCCGGCGCCGACGCGGCGGGCCACGGCCGCTGTGGTGGCGTAGGCGAGGAAGACGAAGACGCTGACGGCCGTTGTGAGAAGGGCCGAGGCGACGCCGAGTCCGGCGAGTTGTGCCGTGCCCAGATGGCCGACGATCGCGCTGTCGGCCATGACGAAAAGCGGCTCGGAGACGAGTGCGCCGAAGGCCGGGAGGGCCAGCGCGACGATCTCGCGGTCGTGCGGTCGCCGGGTGGCCCTGGGGGGCGCGGGAGCCTGTGTCATGAGCACCAATCTAATCGTCCACAGGTAAGAGATGCAATGCGAGAGGGACCCTTACTCGGCTTCTTGTCGTGTGGACTTTCGCGCACCGTTCGAAGCGATCTTGATCCGACCGGGAAAGTTTTTCTTCTGCACAGCCAGTGGAAGGGGAAGCTGCAGGTCAGGGCACTCCGATCCGAGGGGGTGGGAGCTTGTTCACAGGCCTGTCCACCGTGTCGTGCACAGGTTTTGCGGAGTTCTCCACAGCATCCGGCCCGTCGTCCACATGGCCTGTGGATAACCAGATTGGCTGACGGTGCCGACAGGCCTACCGTGGTCCGGCGCCCGCTCCGCCCGTCGGCCGTGGAACCATCACAAAACCGACGCGGCAGAACCGGAGAAGGGCCTCTTATTTGTCAGTGCCGTGCCGTAGAACAGAGGGGCACGGTGAGGTCCGCTCCGCGGACGGGAGGAGGTGGCTCGGTGAGTATTTCCGAGCCCTTGGACGATCCGTGGGCCGACAGTGGTCCGAGTGATCGTCTGCCCGCCGCCCGTCGACGTGGCGAGGGGGGCCGGGGCCGAGGCGAACAGCACGACCGTGGCCGGGACGACGGCGAGTGGGACGGCGGGGGTACGTCCTTCGAGCGTGTACCGCCGCAGGACCTGGACGCCGAGCAGTCCGTCCTCGGCGGCATGCTCCTGTCCAAGGACGCCATCGCCGACGTCGTGGAGGTCCTCAAAGGCCACGACTTCTACAAGCCCGCGCACGAAAAGATCTTCCAGGCGATCCTGGACGTCTACGCCAAGGGTGAGCCGGCCGACCCCATCACCATCGCCGCCGAACTCACCAAACGCGGCGAGATCAACAAGGTCGGCGGCGCTTCCTATCTGCACACGCTCGTCCAGACGGTGCCGACGGCGGCGAACGCCGAGTACTACGCGGAGATCGTTCACGAGCGAGCGGTGCTCCGCCGCCTCGTCGAGGCCGGTACGCGGATCACGCAGATGGGATACGCGGCCGACGACGACGTCGACGAGATCGTCAACCGCGCCCAGGCCGAGATCTACGCGGTCACCGAGCAGCGCACGAGCGAGGACTACCTGCCGCTCGGCGACATCATGGAGGGCGCACTCGACGAGATCGAGGCGATCGGCTCCCGCAGCGGCGAGATGACCGGTGTGCCCACCGGCTTCACCGACCTCGACTCGCTCACCAACGGCCTGCACCCGGGCCAGATGATCGTCATCGCCGCGCGTCCCGCCATGGGTAAGTCCACCCTCGCGCTGGACTTCGCCCGGGCCGCGTCGATCAAGCACAATCTGCCGAGCGTCATCTTCTCTCTCGAAATGGGACGCAACGAGATCGCGATGCGTCTGCTGTCCGCCGAGGCCCGTGTCGCCCTGCACCACATGCGCTCCGGCACCATGACGGACGAGGACTGGACACGACTGGCACGTCGGATGCCCGAGGTGTCGTCCGCGCCGCTCTTCATCGACGACTCCCCGAACCTGTCGATGATGGAGATCCGTGCGAAGTGCCGTCGGCTCAAGCAGCGCAACGACATCAAGCTCGTGATCATCGACTATCTGCAGCTGATGCAATCCGGTGGGTCCAAGCGCTCCGAGAGCCGTCAGCAGGAGGTCTCCGACATGTCCCGTAACCTCAAGCTCCTCGCCAAGGAGCTGGAGGTTCCGGTGATCGCGCTCTCCCAGCTCAACCGTGGTCCCGAGCAGCGCACGGACAAGAAGCCGATGGTCTCCGACCTGCGTGAGTCCGGCTCCATCGAACAGGACGCCGACATGGTGATCCTGCTGCACCGTGAGGACGCCTACGAGAAGGAGTCGCCGCGCGCCGGCGAGGCGGACATCATCGTGGGCAAGCACCGTAACGGCCCGACGGCGACGATCACGGTGGCTTTCCAGGGCCACTACTCGCGATTCGTGGACATGGCGCAGACCTGATCGGGGTCTCCGGCGAAATGCACTCGACGCAGGGTGCCGGGCCGGGTGGACTGGGCCCATGACGTCTTCTCACGAACAACTGCTTCCTGGTACGCGACGTGCGCTGCTCCACCGGATCGCCGTGGCCCAGACCGAGGGGCGGGCGCCGTCGCTGGTCGCGGCGGTGGTACGGGACGGGCAGGCCGTGTGGCACGGCGCCCGGACCTCGGTGGACGGGCATGCGCCGGACGAGCACGTGCAGTACCGGATCGGCTCGATCACCAAGACCTTCACCGCCGTTCTTGTCCTGCGGCTGCGTGACGCAGGCGTGCTCGACCTGGGTGATCCGCTGGAGAAGCATCTGCCGGGCACCGGCGTGGGTGACGCCACCATCGCCGACCTGCTCGCCCACACGAGCGGGCTCGCGGCCGAGTCGCCCGCGCCGTGGTGGGAGCGCACCCCGGGATCACTGCGGCCCGAACTCGCCGATGTGCTGGGTGAGCGGCCTTCCCTGCATCCTGTCGGCCGTCGGTTCCACTACTCGAACCCCGGTTACACCTTGCTGGGTGCGCTGGTGGAGGAGCTGAGGGGTGCCCCATGGGAGGACGTTCTTCGGCGGGAAGTGCTCGAACCCCTGGACCTGGACCGGACGAGCGTGCGACCGCAGTCGCCCCATGCGGGCGGGTGGGCCGTACACCCGTGGGCCGACGCGCTGCTGCCCGAGCCCGTGCAGGACCTCGGGCGCATGGCACCGGCCGGCCAACTGTGGTCCACGACAGGTGACTTGGCCCGCTTCGCCGTCTTCCTGGCCCAGGGTGACGACCGGGTGCTGAGCGCCGAAACCGTGCGGGAGATGCGGACGCCGGCGGCACCGGCCGAGGCCGCGGACGTGGCGGACGGTGTCAGCTACGGTCTCGGCATCCAGATCCAGCAGCGGGACGGGCGGCTGCTCGTCGGTCACTCCGGTTCTCTGCCGGGCTTCCTCGCGAACCTCACCATCAGTGTGGCGGACGACGTTGCCGCGGTGGTGCTGGCCAACTGCACCTCTGGGACGCTGCTGGGCGCTGTGGGTGCCGATCTCGTCCGTATCGTCGCCGAGGCCGAGCCGCGGATCCCCGCGCCTTGGCGGCCGTTGGCCGAAGTCGATCCGGAGGTTCTGGAGTTGGCGGGGCAGTGGTACTGGGGGACCCATGCCTTCGCGCTGCGGTTGACGGCCGACGGGCTGGCCTCGCTGGAGCCGCTGTCCGGCAACGGCCGACGCTCGCGGTTCCGGGCGAACGGCGACGGCACCTGGACGGGGCTGGAGGGCTACTTCGCCGGAGAGCTCCTGCGGGCCGTACGGCGCCCGGACGGGTCCGTGGACCACCTGGACCTCGGGTCGTTCGTGTTTACGCGTCAGCCGTACGACGAGGAGGCCTCGGTGCCCGGCGGGGTGGACCCCGACGGATGGCGAGGCATCAAGTAAGGCTGCCAGTGCTCCGCCCGTGACGCGTCGACGATGGAGGCGCCTTGTTTCACGTGAAACAGGGCGCTTCTGACGTTCAGAGCTGGAGCTTGAAGCCCACGTGCGACGCCGTGAAGCCGAGTCGCTCGTAGAAGCGGTGGGCATCCGTGCGGGAGTTGTCGGATGTCAGCTGCACCAACTGGCAGGCTTGGCGCCGGGATTCGTCGACCGCCCACTCGATGAGTTGCGTTCCCAGGCCGCTGCCGCGCTCGTCGGCGTGGATCCGTACGCCTTCGATGATCGAGCGGGCGGCACCTTTGCGGGAGAGCCCGTGGACGACCGTCAGTTGAAGGGTGCCGATCACGCGGCCTTCACGTACCGCCACGACCAGATGCTGGTTCGGATCCGCGCTCAGGCGCTCCAGCGCTGCGAGATACGGGGTCAGGTCGTCCGGTGACTCCCGCTGGGCGCCCAGCGGATCGTCCGCGAGCATCGCGACAATCGCCGGGATGTCGTCCGTGGTGGCGGGCCGTATCTCAAGATCTCCCATGCCCGCACCTTATGCGGGCACGGTCAGCGACTCCACGACCCGGACCAGCGGTGCAAGCTCGGGATTCTTCGTGGCCTCGTCGAGCGCCTCACGCAGGGAGGCTTCCTGGACGCCGGTGGCCATCTCCTTGCCTTCCGGCGGGACGACCGGGCCGTGCTGATCTCCGGGGAGACGAGCACTCGCAAGGCGTACACGGGCTCCAGCTCGACGCCCCCACCGCCGACCTCGTCGACGCCGTGCAGCCCGGAGGCCTCTTCCACACCCTGCCCACCGCACTCGACCGGCCGCTGCTGTTCATCGCGGGTGGCGTGCCCGTGCGCCGCGACGGCCGTCTGATCGGCGCGATCGGGGTCGGCGGTGGCGCACCGGAGCAGGATCACGGCTTCGCCACGGCCGCCGTGGAGGCGCTTGCCTGACGTCGCCGTCCAGAGCAGGAAGCGCCGGTTCCCTACGGGGGACCGGCGCTTTCGTCGTGAGGCGGTGGTCAGCCCGCCGCCACCGTCACGGGAGCGAACCGCCGGTTCCAGTCACCCGGCAGTTCCGGGATGCCGTACGTCATGACCGCATTGAAGGCGACGGACGTAAAGCCCCGCTCCTTCATCCACGCCAGCAGCCCCTCGTGTCGTACGTCGATGTCGGTCCGCAGCGGGCGGTCGGAGTGGGCGGCGAGGGAGGCGACAAGGGCTTTGGCCGTCTCCGTGTCACGGGCGATCAGCGGACCCACCACGTGGGTGTCCATGTTGGGCCAGACGGCCGCGTAACCGATGATCCCGCCGTTCTCCACTGCTACGCGCAGCCGGTCCGCGAAGGCGGGCAGACGCGTGACGATGTGCGTGCGATCGAGGCCGAACACCTCCTCGTCAAGGCGGAGGATCGCGGGCAGGTCCTTGGCGGTGGCCGCACGCGTCGCGATGCCGGACTGCGTCCCACCGGGCGTGAAGTGCCCACGCACCATCTCAGCCCGAGCGGTGACCTTGAAGCCCAGTTCCTCGTACAGCGGACGACCGTTCGGTGTCGCGTGGAGGGTCAGTGGGGTGGGGGCCATCGCGGAGACGACGTGGCGCATCAGCCGACGCCCGACGCCCTGGCGGGCGTGCCGGTCGGCGACCAGCACCATGCCGATGGCCCCCAGATCGGGTCGGTCCGGCGGACCGTACTCGGTGACCACACAAGCGGCGACGAGACCGCCGTCAGGGTCGTCGATGCCGTAACCCTTTCCGGCCGTGAGCAAGAAACCCCACTTGTGCTCCTCCCGGGGCCACCCCCGGTCCTCGGACAAGTCGGCGCAGGCGGGGAGATCGCGAAGCGTCAGACGACGGACGGGGAGAGTGGCGGGGGAAGGAGTTGGCACGCAGGTCAGGCTGTCTGACCGGTGCCCTCGGCGTCCACCTGTTTCGGGGGAGACGCACGTGCTTTTGGCCATGTCGTGGCCAACAGCACAGTACGCGGACAGGTATGGGGTGTTTCACGTGAAACACCGGCGAACGGTAGGCGTCTGATGGCCTCACCCAGGGCTGACAGGGCATCCCACTAACCTCGGGGCTCATGGCGAGACTTCATCTCTTCGATCTCGATGGCACGTTGCTGCACGGCACTTCCGCTCCGGTGGAGATCTCACGGCAACTCGGACTCGAAGCCGAGACCATGGCGCTGGATCTGGCGATCTCGGCGGGGCGGATCGGCCCGCCGGAGTATGCGACGCAGGTACACGCGCTCTGGACGCATCTCACCGAGTCGCATGTGACGGCGGCCTTCGAGGGGGCGCCGTGGCTCACTCGCATCCGCGAGGTCTGGGCGGCGATCAGACAGAAGGGCGACTACTGCGCCGTCGTGTCACTCTCACCGTCTTTCTTCGTGGAACGGCTTCTGGGCTGGGGTGCCCACGCTGCGTACGGGTCACGTTTTCCAGCGATTCCTTTCACCGAGCCCGTGGATCCGGCCGGAGCTCTCAATGCCGCGGCCAAGGTGCAGATCGCCGACCGGCTCTGCAAGGAGTTCGGAGTGACACGGTCCGACTGTGTCGCGTACGGCGATTCGATGTCGGACAGGGACCTGTTCGGCGTGGTGTCCGTCTCGGTCGCGGTCAATGGGGACAGTCATCTGTCCGGTCTCGCGACCCACTCCTACGAGGGGAAAGATCTGTGGGATGCCTATGAATTGGTGTGTGGCGCCCGGTAATTGACGAATTCGTGGTTCACCCGACACAGTCGCCTGTCCCGGGTGAGGACGGGACTTGTGCGCGGAGCGGTGCCCGGTAGGGTCGACTCCGGTTCGCGCCGGTTTCACTCCGGCGCGGGGTGCACACACCCTGTGCGGGCCGACCGCAGGGCAACGCAGCCTAAGGGAACGGAGAGATCGAAGACCCGTATTTTCGGCTATGCGACTGGGCCGACCGCACGGAGTGGGACGCTGCCGTGTGTACTGCGGCTCATGTCACACTCTCGCCCTACTTGTCGGGGCGGAGCAGGATTACGGGCTGAATGTGGCCGCATTGGTTGCGGCACGAACAGGAACTGCAAGCCGTCTACGGGGAAGCCAGGCATCTTCCGACTGAGGAAGTGCGCAGACCGACCGAAAGATGTTCGAGGCGAGGCACACCATGGACGCTCCGACCACCGCGTCGGCCGACAACGGCACTTCCGGAGGCGGGGGCGGCTGGTTCACCCCGCGCAAGCAGCCGGAGTCGGCTCCGGGCAGCGAACGGGAGACGACCGAGGGCAGCCGCCTGGCCGCGATGCGCCCGATGGGCCGAACCCAGGCGTCCCCCGCCGGCGGCGAACCGCCGACGGAGGACGTGGAACGCAACGCCGACCGCGCGGCAGCACCGGCCGACCCCCGAATACGGTCGGCGGAGGATGTGTCACCCGCCGACACGCGGATGGCACCAACAGGCGCCGCACCGCACTCCGCCACCTGGACACCGCCTGCCGCGCCAGCACCCGCGGAAGCCCCGTCGGCGCCCGCTGAAGCATCGGCTGCCCCGACCATGGCTCCGGCTCCGGCTGCTTCGGCCGAGACGCCCGCCGCACCGACCGGAGCGCCGCCCACGCCCGTCGAAGCCCCGCCCGCCCCGGCCGAAGCCCTGTCCGCTGAGCGTCGTGTGCCCGTTCAGCGGACCGCAGCCGACGAGAAGGCGTCCCCGGACGCCATCCTCATCCGCCGCACCATGACCGAGGTCGCACCCGTGGCCGACAAGGTCACCTCGTATTTCTACGCGCTGCTCTTCGTACGCCACCCCGACCTGCGCTCGCTGTTCCCGGCCGCCATGGACACCCAGCGCGACCGGCTGCTGAAGGCGCTCCTCACCGCCGCCGAGCACATCGACAACGCACCCGTCCTCGTCGACTACCTGCAGAACCTCGGCCGGGGCCACCGCAAGTACGGCACGCGGGCCGAGCACTACCCGGCCGTCGGCGAGTGCCTCATCGGCGCGCTCAACAAGTACGCCTCCGCTGTCTGGGACGCTGAGACGGAGGCGGCCTGGGTCCGGGCGTACACGACGATCTCCCAGGTCATGATCGACGCGGCGGCCGTGGACGAACTGCGCGCCCCGGCCTGGTGGTACGCGGAGGTCGTCTCGCACGACCTCAGAACCCCGGACGTCGCGGTCGTCACCGTCCGCCCGGACCAGCCCTATCCGTTCCTCGCCGGGCAGTACGCCAGCCTGGAGACGCCCTGGTGGCCCAGAGTGTGGCGGCACTACTCCTTTGCCTCCTCGCCCCGCTCCGACGGACTGCTGACGTTCCATGTGAAGGCGGTCCCCGCGGGCTGGGTCTCCAACGCCCTGGTGCACCGCGCCCGGCCCGGCGACATCATCCGTCTTGGCCCGCCGGCCGGCTCGATGACCGTCGACCACACCACCGCCAGCGGACTGCTATGCCTCGGCGGCGGAACCGGCATAGCTCCCATCAAGGCGCTGGTCGAGGATGTCGCCGAACACGGCGCACGCCGACCGGTCGAGGTGTTCTACGGCGCCCGCACCGGCCACGACCTGTACGACATCGACACGATGCTCAGGCTCCAGCAGTCCCATCCCTGGCTCTCCGTGCGCACTGTCGTCGACCAGCAGGCGCACCTCCAGCTTCCCGACGCGATCCGCGCCTACGGCCCCTGGAACGAGTACGACGCCTACCTGTCGGGCCCGCCCGGAATGATCCGCAGCGGTGTGGACGCGCTCAGGGACATCGGAATCCCGTCGGAGCGGATACGTCACGACTCGGTGGAGGAGCTCGTCGTCGCCGGGACCTGACTCGGTCACACGGGTGTCAGCCCAGGTCGGGGGCGTGCATGGCACGTACGCCCTCGATGTTGCCGTCCAGGTAGTGCCGCAGCGACAGCGGCACCAGGTGAACGGAGGCGATCCCGACCCGGGTGAACGGCACCCTGACGATCTCGTATTCGCCGGCGGGCTCGTCCACCTCGGGGCCGTGCCGCAGGGCCGGGTCCATCGACCCCAGCCGGCAGACGAAGAAGTGCTGCACCTTCACTCCGGTCGCGCCGCCGTCCGCGCCGATGTGTTCGACGGTGTCCACGAAGCAGGGCACGACATCGGTGATCTTGGCGCCGAGCTCCTCGTACACCTCGCGGTGCAGGGCGTCGACGACAGTCGTGTCCTCCGGCTCCACCCCGCCACCGGGCGTGACCCAGTAGGGATCCACACCAGGCTTGGTGCGCTTGATCAGGATCAGGTCGTCGCCGTCCAGGAGAACGGCTCGGGCGGTGCGCTTGACCACGGGTCGGACGGTCATGGGAGAAATGTGGCCCGGTTGGTTCCACGTGAAACATCGCGAAACGTCATTGAGCGAGCCCTCCCCGTGACATCGCGGAAGATCCGGCTCAGCACCAGTCGGTGGCGGCCCGCTGCAGCCACTCGTGGGCCCGCGCGATGTGCGGCATCGCCAGAGTTCCGGTGCGGACCACAAGGAAGTAGGTCCGCAGTGGTGCCACCGCGGGTTCGTGCAGCGCGATCACGTCACCGCGTTCCAGGGCGGGGGCGCAGAGATAGCGCGGCAGCACCGCGAGCCCGGCGCCCGCGCACGCACAGGCGAGGACGGCACGCAGGTCGGGGACGACGACGGTGCCCGAGGTGGCGGGCCGGGAGTCGAAGACGGAGGCCCAGTAGCGGGAGACGAAGGGCAGCGACTCGTGGACCTCGACGACGGGGAGGTTTTCCAGGGCGGGTGCGCCCTTGCGGTGCAGCTTCCCGGACCCGATCCGCTCGGCCCAGTGCGGGGCAGCGACCAGGACATGCTCCTCGTCGCAGAGCGGAGTCGCAGTGAGCAGGGCGCCGCGCGGACGCGCCGTGCTGATGGCCAGATCATGATGGCCGGCTGCCAGCCCCTCGAGGGTCTCCTCGGCATTGCCGAAGGAGGCGCGCAGGGTGAGGCCCTGACCGTCGTGGCCGGTCAGCTCCGTGAGTGCCGGCAGGGCCCGCTCGGCGGTGAACTCCGGGGGCCCGGCCAGGTGCAGGGTGCGTAAGGAGGACTCGTCGTCCAGCCCGGTTTCGGTGATCTCCACCAGGGCGTCGAGATGGGGTGCGGCCTTGTGGGCGAGTTCGTCGCCGATGGTCGTCGGCGTCACCCCACGGGCCTGCCGCAGGAACAGGGGACGGCCCACTTGCCGTTCCAGGGCGCGGATCTGGGAGGTGACGGCCGGCTGGGAGAGTCCGAGCAGGGCTGCGGCGCGGGTGAAGGAGCCGGCGCGGTGCACGGTCACGAAGGTGCGCAACAAGGCGAGATCCACGCCACGCCCTCCCCTCTCGCTGCCCTGCTCCAGGCCCCGGCCGGCCCCAACTATAAATATGTCGATAGGTCTCTGTCGCTACTGTGATTGGACACTGACACAGAGTCAACTAGCCTTGTTCGCGCGGTTCTCGGCGCGCGGAACCGGGGACGGTCCGAGCCACGAGGGGGGAGGCTCGGACCGTCCGTTGTACGTAGCGGGACACCGGCGGCGTCCGTAAATCGGTCAGTCTGCCGACTCCTCCAGCGCACGCAGCACATCCGCCACCAGGTCCGCGGGATCCTCGGCACCGACCGACAGGCGAATGAAACCTTCCGGCACGGCGTCGCCACCCCAGCGCCCGCGCCGCTCGGCCGTGGAGCGCACCCCGCCGAAGCTCGTCGCGTCGTCCACGAGCCGCAGCGCGTCGAGAAAACGGTCGGCACGCGCGCGCGTGGGCAGCGTGAACGACACCACGCACCCGAAGCGCCGCATCTGCTGCGAAGCGATCTTGTGCGACGGGTCGTCGGGCAGCCCCGGATAACGCAGCCCGGTCACCTCGGCCCGCTCCCGCAAGGCCTCGGCGAGGGTGAGAGCGGTGGCGTTCTGCCGGTCGGCGCGCAGCTGGAGCGTGGCGATCGAACGGTGCGCGAGCCAGGCCTCCATGGGCCCGGGGATCGCCCCGACGATCTTGCGCCAGCGGCGTACGCCAGCCATGACCTCGGCGTCGCGGCCGGTCACATAGCCCAGGAGGATGTCGCCGTGCCCGGTGAGCTGCTTGGTCCCGCTGGCCACCGAGAAGTCGGCACCGAGTTCCAGCGGGCGCTGCCCCAGGGGCGTCGCGAGGGTGTTGTCGACGGCTACCAGGGCACCACGCGCGTGTGCCGCCTCGACCAGCCGTCGGATGTCGCACACGTCGAGCCCCGGGTTCGACGGGGACTCGATCCACAGCAGCCTGGCGCCGTCGAGGACGTCGAGCTGGGCGTCGCCTCCGGTCGGGGCGGTGCGCACCTCGATGCCGTACGCCTCCAGCTGGGAGCGCACCAGGGGCAGCACCTGGTAGCCGTCGCTGGGCAGGACGACCGCGTCGCCCGCGCGCAGCTGGGAGAACAGCACCGAGGAGATGGCGGCCATGCCTGAGGCGAAGACGAGCGTCTCGACGCCGTCCTCGCCCGGAGCCTCCAGCTCCCCGATGGCCCGCTCCAGAAGCGTCCAGGTCGGGTTCTCGTCGCGGCCGTAGGTGTACGGGCCCGTGGGGTCGCCCGGCAGGTGGAAATGGGCGGCGAACACCGGCCCCGGCAGCGTCGGCTCGTGCTTGACCGGCTCCGGCAGCCCAGCCCGCACCGCACGCGTCCCGTCACCCGCGCTGCGACCATCCGCCGTACCGCTTCGCCTGTCCTTGGCAGAGTCGCTCATGCTGTCCGTCCTTCCACATGTTCACGTACCGCGGCGAGCAGCCCGGTGCTTGCCGCCTCCACCATCTCAAGGCACTCCTCGAAGCCGTCCATGCCCCCGTAGTACGGGTCCGGGACGTCGAGGTCGTCGTCGGCGGCAGGGTCGTACGAACGCAGCAGCCGTACCTTCCGAGCGTCCTCCTCGGTGGGCGCGAGGCGGCGCAGCACCTTGAGATGGCCGGAGTCGAGGGCGATCACCAGGTCGAGGCGGGAGAACCAGGACGCCTGAAACTGCCGGGCCGTGTGACCGCTGTCGTAGCCGTTGTCCTCGAGGACGGCGACAGTACGTGGGTCCGCGCCGTCGCCCTCGTGCCAGCCGCCGGTGCCGGCACTGTCGACCTCGACCCGGTCGTCGAGCCCGGCCTCCGCCACGCGCGCGCGGAAGACGGACTCGGCCATCGGCGAGCGGCAGATGTTGCCGGTGCACACGAAGCAGACGCGGTAGGTCATCGCGAGCTCAGCCCTTGCCGTCGGGCAGGACGACGTTGAGGGCCCAGGAGACGATCGAGATGATCAGGCCGCCGACGACGGCCGTCCAGAAGCCCTCGACGTGGAAGCTCAGGTCGAGCTTGTCGCACACCCACGAGGTCAGCAGCAGCATCAGCGCGTTGACGACGAGGGTGATCAGGCCGAGCGTGAGGATGAACAGCGGGAAGGTCAACACCTTCACGACCGGCTTGACCAGGAAGTTCACCAGGCCGAAGACCAGGGCGACGAGGATCAGCGTGCCGACCTTCTTGCCCGTGCTGCCACCGGTCAGGGTGATCTTGTCGAGCAGCCACACGGCGACCGCCAGGGCACCCGCGTTGGCGATCGTCTTGACTACGAAATTCTTCATGTGTCTGATCGTGGCAGAAGAGATCAGATACGAGCAGTGGGGCGAGGGCGGACAAGAGCGATGAAGGCATTCCGGCTGGACGAACTGGAGGCGGAGCGCGCCGCCAACGATGGCGCCTACCTGCAGTTTCTGCGGGAGCGGCACATGTCGGTCGGCCTTTACGCGCTCGATGCCGGCGGTCATGATGCACAGACTCCGCACAATCAGGACGAGGTGTACTTCGTGGTGAGCGGCCGCGCCTCGATCACCGTCGGCCTGGAGACGACCCAGGTGGCGCGCGGCAGCGTGGTGTACGTGCCGGCCGGAGTCGCCCACAAGTTCCACCACATCAGCGAGGACCTCAGGGTCCTGGTGGTCTTCTCTCCGCCCGAAGCCTGACGCCCGCCTCGGGGTTCCCTAGGGGAACGGTCAGGGGAGGACAGGGGGTGCGAGGCCCCCGCCGGACCCCTTCCCGGCCCTAGCATCGAGGCAGGACATCAACAGGTCCCGGAACAACCGGGCGAAGAAGCAAAGGACGAGGGCGATGCGAGAGATCTTCGCGGGGCTACCGTGGTGGGTGAAGTGGATCGCGGTGCCGGTCATCGCCCTGTTCGTGTTCGGCAGCGTCATAGCCACGGTCGTCGGCATCGTGATCGGCCTGCTCTTCAAGGCGCTGATCTTCGTGGCCCTGGTCGGCGGACTGGTCTATGTCGTACGGAAGTTCACGTCGAGCTCTTCGTCGCGCAACGACTGGTGAGGGAACGGGCACTCGGGGATCGGTAACAGGAATCACCGGTTCCCTCGGGCGAGGGAAGTTTTCCGGGCAGCCCGTCTGCGAGCGGTGGCAGACGGATAAAGTCCGGAACTCGACGCGGGGAAGACCCCCGCGAGCGGCGTACGCCCCCCACCCGTGTGCCCCCGCACGGGCTGCCCCCTCGCGCAACGGGAGTGACCCTTGGCCACCGTTGACACCGCATCCGCAGATCCGCACGCACCCCCCACACGGTTGCGTTCCGCCACCCCTCTGGTACAGCGTCCGCCCACCACGTCGGTTCCCGAGCAGCCGCACTCCACAACAACCACCCTGATCGGATCGGTGCAGCGCGCGATGCGCCTGCTGGAATCCGTCGCTGCGCACGAGCACGGAGCCCCGGCCAAACAACTGGCCCGCGAGACCGGACTCGCCCTCCCCACGGCCTACCACCTGCTGCGCACCCTCGTGCACGAGGGCTATCTGCGCCGCGACAAAGGGCTGTTCTTCCTCGGCGAAGCGGCCGAGCGGCTGAGTAGCAGCGGGGCGGCGCAGAAACGTCGCAGCACGGTCGTCGACGCGCTCGCGCAGTGGCGCGATTCCATCGGTGTGCCCGTGTACTACGCCGTGTACCGCGAGGGCGAGATCGAGGTCATGTGCGTCTCCGACACCCCGGGCAATCCGGCTGTCGAGGAGTGGGCCGACTTCCGTGAGACGGGGCACGCGCATGCCATCGGGCAGTGTCTGCTGTCCCAGTTGGACGACGACGCCCGTCGCGACCATCTGGACCGCTATCCCGTGCAGTCCCTCACCCCGTACACGGTGCGTGACAATCACACCCTGCTGCGGCGGCTGGAGCGGATGCGGCGGATGGGACCGGTGACCGAGCGTCAGGAGTACGCGCTGGGAACGGTGTGCGCGGCGATTCCGATCACGCTGGGTGCGACGGCCGCGACGATGGCCATTTCGCTGCCTTGTCATCAGGCCGACCGGCTGCTCCCCGCCGTGCAGCAGTTGCAGGCCGGGATCGGACGTCTGCTGGGGTCACTCGCGCTCTCTATCAGCATCTGAAAAATCACTCCTTGTGATCTGCCGTGTACGTTCAGCAAGATGCCACCAAATGTCAGGGGTTCATTCCCGGCCAGTCGACGGCATATGACGGGGTAGGCGATGCGCGAGTCCGTACAGGCAGAGGTCATGATGAGCTTTCTCGTGTCCGAGGAGCTCTCCTTCCGCATCCCGGTGGAGCTGCGTTACGAGTCCTGTGATCCGTACGCCGTGCGGCTGACCTTTCACCTTCCCGGCGACTCCCCGGTGACCTGGGCCTTCGGGCGGGAGCTCCTGATCGACGGGGTGGGCCGGCCGTGCGGCGAGGGGGATGTACGGGTCTCGCCCGTCGAACCCGACTCGCTGGGCGAGGTCCTGATCCGGCTTCAGGTCGGGGTCGACCAGGCGCTGTTCCGCTCGTCTACCGCACCCCTCGTGGCATTCCTCGACCGCACTGACAAGCTGGTGCCGCTGGGCCAGGAGGGCTCCCTCGCCGACTTCGACGCCCACCTCGACGAGGCCCTGGACCGCATCCTGGCGGAGGAGCAGAGCGCGGGCTGAAGCGTTACGGCGCTGAGGGCGTCGGACGCTTCAGCGCCGGCGTGGGGGCGTGCAGGAACGCTTCTGTGAGGCCGGGCCGGGATGTTTCCGTGCCCCGGATGGGGACGTTTGGGTGACGGGGGCCGAGGCGTTCGGGTGATGCTGGGCGTACGTCTGACACCGGGCCTACATCAGCGCTTGCGGCGTCGGCCCCGTCCGCCGTGTGCCGGAGCCGGCTGGGCTCCCGTCGGTGCCGTCGCGACGGCATTTTCCGGGCCCGGCCGGTCGGCCGCGACCACCAGCGCCGCGAGCGCGGTGGTAACCGGCACCGACGCGACCAGGCCGATCGAGCCCACCAGCGTGCGCACAATCTCCTCCGCGACCAGCTCGCTGTTGGCGACCGTCCCGACGCTGCTCTGCGCGATCGAGAACAGGAGCAGCAGCGGCAGCGCCGCACCCGCATAGGCGAGGACGAGCGTGTTGACGACGGACGCGATGTGGTCGCGGCCGATGCGGATGCCCGCGCGGTACAGCCCACGCCAGCCCATCGACGGATTGGCCTCGTGCAGCTCCCAGATCGATGATGTCTGTGTCACCGTCACGTCGTCGAGGACACCGAGCGAACCGATGATGATGCCGGCGAGCAGCAGACCGCTCATGTCGATCGACGGATACAGACCGTGGATCAGGCCGGTGTTGTCGTCGGTGTTGCCGGTGAGCGAGGCCCAGCCGATGAACAGCGAACCGAGGACGCCGATCAGGATCAGTGAGATCAGGGTGCCGAGCACCGCCACGGACGTACGGGCTGACAGGCCATGGCACAGATACAGGGCGATCAGCATGATGGCGCTCGACCCCACCACCGCCACGACCAGCGGGTTCGAGCCCTGCAGGATGGCGGGCAGGATGAAGAAGTTCAGGATCAGGAAGCTGATGGCCAGCGCGACCAGCGCCATGACGCCCCGCAACCGACCGACGACCACGACGGCGAGTGCGAAGATGCCCGCGAGCACCGTCATCGGGATCCGACGGTTGACGTCGGTGACCGAGTACTGCAGGTCCTTCGGTGCGGAGGGCTCGTAGGCGACCACGACCTTCTCACCCTGGTGCAACTGCCGTGACTGGTCCGGCTGGACGATCTCGGTGAACGTACGGCCCTTGTCCGAGCCGGTGTCGACCCGGATCGTCGCCTTCTTGCAGGTGCCGTTCGCCTCCTGTTGGGCGGATGAGTTCTCGGCGGTCGAGGTGTCGCCGGTCGGGGTGCCCCCCGAGGCGTTCACCGACGTGCAGCTCACGCTCTCCACCTCGGCGACCGTGGCCTGCTGGGTCTGCCGGTCGAACCCGACCCCGGTGCGCTCGTGCGCCGGGGTACCACCAGGCCACAGCACCACGAGTCCCACCACCACCGCCGCCGCGAACGGTACGAGGATCGCCGCGATGACCTTGCGCAGGTGCTTGGATACGGGAGCGGCCGGGCCGTGGCTGTGTGAATGACCGTGCTCGCCACCGGATCCAGGACTGTGCCCGAAATCTGAGCCCGAACCGTGACCGCCGGGCCCGGGTCCGGGCCCTTGCCCCGGACCCTGCCGGTGCCCGTTCCCCAGCCCGTGCCCATGTCCGTGGTTGTGCCCGTCGCCAGAACCACCGCCGTGCACTGGGCCGTTGTGGTGTCCGCTGCCGTGGCCGGCGCTGGGTCCGCGAGGAGGCTCGGGCGGTGGGTACGGGGCCTCGTGTGTCGTGGTCACCGACCGATCATCGCAAGAGCGGCAGAGGCCCACTGTTCACCGCGCCACAAATGACGCTAGCGTGGAGGCACCTTTGCACACGCGGGAGCTCGGAGCACCGGGCTGAGAGGGCGCTGACGTCCGTCTCGCGATGTTTCACGTGGAACGAGTGGTGTTTCACATGAAACGTCTGCCGACGGAAACTGCTGCGTCGACCGCCGAACCTGTTACCGGGTAATGCCGGCGTAGGGAGTAGGTCTCATGACCAACAAGGACGCACGCACGCCTGCCTCCGTTCCGGGCGAACAGCCCCAGGAGGCCGGGAAATCGCTCGGCTGGCACAAGGCGTACGTCGAGGGCTCACGCCCCGATCTGCGGGTGCCGGTCCGGCAGGTGCACCTCACCAACGGGCAGTCGGTCACGCTGTACGACACGTCGGGCCCGTACACCGATCCACTGCTCGGCACTGATGTCCGCAGGGGTCTGCCGCCGGTGCGGGACAACTGGATCACCGCCCGCGGCGACACCGAGGAGTACGCGGGCCGTCCCGTGCGCCCCGAGGACGACGGAATCAAGCACACCTCGCCGCGCGGCGGTCTGCGTAACCTCGACGCGGTCTTCCCCGGGCGACCGCGCCTGCCCCGCCGCAGCCGCGACGGCCAGGCCGTCACCCAGCTCGCCTATGCGCGCCGCGGCGAGATCACGCCCGAGATGGAGTTCGTGGCCATCCGGGAGAACGTGGCGCCGGAAGTGGTCCGTGAGGAGATCGCTGCCGGCCGGGCCGTGCTGCCCGCGAACGTCAACCACCCGGAGATCGAGCCGATGATCATCGGCAAGCGGTTCCTGGTGAAGGTCAACGCCAACATCGGCAACTCCGCGGTGACCTCCTCCATCGAGGAGGAGGTCGAGAAGATGACCTGGGCGACCCGTTGGGGCGCCGACACGGTCATGGACTTGTCCACCGGCCGCAACATCCACACCACTCGCGAGTGGGTGCTGCGTAATTCCCCCGTCCCCATCGGCACGGTGCCGCTCTACCAGGCCCTGGAGAAGGTCGACGGCAAGGCTGAGGAGCTGACCTGGGAGATCTACAAGGACACGGTCGTCGAACAGGCTGAGCAGGGCGTGGACTACATGACCGTCCACGCGGGCGTCCGGCTGCCGTACGTGCCGCTGACGGCCAACCGCAAGACCGGCATCGTCTCGCGCGGCGGCTCGATCATGGCGGCCTGGTGCCTCGCGCACCACAAGGAATCGTTCCTGTACGAGAACTTCGAGGAACTGTGCGAGATCCTCGCCACCTACGACGTCACGTACTCGCTCGGCGACGGCCTCAGGCCGGGATCTATCGCGGACGCCAACGACGCGGCTCAGTTCGCGGAGTTGCGGACGCTCGGGGAACTCAACCGGATCGCGAAGCGTTTCAGTGTTCAGACGATGATCGAAGGCCCGGGCCACGTCCCGATGCACAAGATCAAGGAGAACATCGACCTTCAGCAGGAGATCTGCGATGAAGCTCCGTTCTATACGCTCGGCCCGCTGACGACGGACGTCGCGCCGGCGTACGACCACATCACCTCCGGCATCGGTGCCGCGATGATTGCCTGGTGGGGCACGGCGATGCTCTGCTACGTCACGCCCAAGGAACACCTGGGCCTGCCCAACCGTGACGACGTCAAGACCGGCGTCATCACCTACAAGATCGCCGCCCACGCAGCCGACCTCGCCAAGGGGCACCCAGGTGCGCAGGAATGGGACGACGCGCTGTCCGACGCCCGCTTCGAGTTCCGTTGGGAGGACCAGTTCAACCTCGCCCTCGACCCTGACACGGCACGGGAGTTCCACGACGAGACTCTGCCGGCAGAGCCCGCCAAGACGGCCCACTTCTGCTCGATGTGCGGGCCGAAGTTCTGCTCCATGAAGATCAGCCAAAGCATCACAGAGCGGTTCGGTGGTGCTGCGACAGAGGGGGCGTCTCCCGAGGACATCGCTGAGGGGATGCTCCAGAAGTCGAAGGAGTTCGCGGCGAGCGGTAACAGGGTGTACCTGCCCATGGCGGACTGACGCGGCCAAGCGGCCGACTGAGCGCGTTCCGAGGCTCCCGGTCCGGGGTGTGGCCCACCCGGACCGTGAGCCCGAGCGCGGTCAGGCTGCGGCGTCCTGCGGGTACCAGCGGAGTTCCACGGTGTTGCCGTCCGGGTCCTGGACATAGACCGACGTGGCGGTGCCGCGTGCGCCGAAGCGCTCAACGGGGCCTTCGAGGACCGTGAAAGTCCCCGACTTGATGAATTCGTCCCAGTCCAGCGGTTCCACGGTGAGACAGATGTGGTCGACGTTGGACTCTCCCCGAGGGCGGCTGACCAGGTCGATGATGGTCTCAGGGGCGATCCTTACCGATGGGAACGGGATTTTGCCGGCCCGCCACTCGGCCACGCGTACCGGGTCCAGACCGAGGAGCCCGGCGTAGAAGTCCAGGGAGCGCTCGACATCCCCGACGTTGAGGACCAGATGGTCGAATGCCTTCACCTTCGGCAGGGCGGCATCGGTGACGGGGCGCACCTTCTCGCCGGCTTCCCGCAGGTCGCCGTCGAGCTCGGCCGGGTAGGTGGTGGTGTCCGAGGCGTTCATGGTGGCTTCCTTGGATGGTGGAGGGCAGGCGGACGCCTTTTACCATCCACTGGGAGAAATCCGCCATCAAGGCACGATCGGAATACGATCGTTGAGCCTGATTAAACGACGGGGGGATCGTGCTGGAGCGGGTGGAGATCGAGATCTTTCTGACGCTTGCCGAGGAGCTGCACTTCGGCCGTGCCGCCGAGCGCCTGCACGTCACAACCGGGCGGGTGAGCCAGGTGATCAAGAAGCTTGAACGGCGGATCGGTGGCGTGCTGTTCGAGCGGACCAGTAGAACCGTTCGACTCACCGCGATAGGGCGGCAGTTGGCTGATGACCTGGTGCCGTTGGTCGCCGGGATGGCGGACGCTCTGCGAAGAGCCGCCGACGCCAGCCGTGGTGTCACGGGAGAACTGCGGGTCGCCTTCCTCGGCGAATGGACGGCACCTGCACTCCTGAAAGCGGTCGCTCTGTTCAGCGAACGACACCCCGACTGCAGGGTCGATGTAAGGGAGGTTCAGCTGTCCAACTCCCGTGCGAGTCTGCTTGACGGCTCGGTTGACGTCCTCATCGCCTCGTACCCGTTCGACGGAATGGCCCGTGGGCCAGTACTGCTGTCGGAGAAGCGGGTACTCGCCGTTGCTGCCGGGCATCCGCTCGCCGGCGAGGAGTCGGTGTCGCTCGAAGTGCTCGCGGAACACCCCGTGGTGCAGTACCCGGAGGTGACCTCAGTGGCGTTCAAGCGGGATCGCACACCGGACCACACCCCGTCGGGCAGGCTGGTTCCGAAGGGGCCGGCCGGGGGTTCGTTCTCCGAGATGCTCACGCTGGTTGCGATGGGCAGGGGCGTCCTTCCGGTCGGAGAACATGCCCGCCGTTACTACCCTCGACCGGACGTTTCCTATGTGCCCATCCACGACGCACAGCCGATCGAACGAGGGCCGGTTTGGCTGGAGGGGAACACCACAGAGCGCGTCCGCGAGTTCGTACGGGCCGCGACGGACGCCACCGAGAAGCTGCCGTCCGCATGAGCGTGCACCGCTCGGCACGCGACGGTGGCGATAGGCCGAGCAGCGACGTGCCTCGGTGTAGCTGCCGATCGCGGACTGACGGCCGTGGCGGTCCCGGGCGCCGTGACTTTCGGGGCCGTCCGGCACGCGTGGTCCTGGCTTGAGCACCGTCGCCCGCGGGCCGGTGCGGAGGCTCGGACCGCGGTGCGGTGCGGGGCAGGGGGAACCGGATGTGCAGGTGGCCGTCGCCCGTGTCCTGTCTGGCGCCCGTGTATGGGTCCGTCGCTGGTGCGGTGGCCGGTTGCCCGGCCTGCGCCTCCCCTGCGGGGGCGCAAGCCGAGGGACTATTCCGGCTGGTGCTCCGGTCCGCCGAAGTCCGGGCTGGTGAAGTCCGGGCTCGAGTAGCTCGGGCGCGGGCCCGCGGCCGGGCCGTCGTCGGGGCTGGTGAAGCCCGGACGGTCGTAGCCGAGGCGCGGCATGCGACCCGTCGGCGTAGGCGGGGGCGTACGCCGCCCGGCGGCTGTCGTGCCGGGCTGGGCGAGTGCCTCCCGCAGGAAAGGCAGAATGCCCCGCTCCAGCAGAGCCTCGCGCCAGGCTTCCCGGGCCCGGGCCACTTCCTCGTTCAGCTCGGCTTGCGGTCCGGTCTCGAGCGAGGGCCGGTTGTGCAGTGCGGTGAGCAGCAGCCCGACGGTGGCGACGAGAATCGCGGCCGCCGTCATGGCGCCGAACACCCATCCGGCGGTGATCATGGTCTGGGCGAACGCCGGTTTGGGGTCGAGCATCTTCAGCAGGTAGCCCACGAGCAGGAAGATCGCCGCGGCGGTTCCGGCGAGGACGGGGGCCAGGACCGCGACGACCGCGACGGCGCCCGCGCCGGCGGTCTCGGCGACCTCTCCCATGGTGGCAGCGAGCCCCATTGCGCCCGCGCCCGGCTCCGCGGAGCCGGATTCGGGCACGGACGACGACGGGGTGGACGGCGCCGGCTGGCGCAGTTCCTCGCGGACCTTCACGTAATGCTGGTACTCGGTCGCCGCGGCCGCCGTGATGAGTGCGGTGGCGTTGAGCGCCATGGTGCGCAGCTGTTCGGAGTTGAGCCGCTGTCCGACAGCGGCCAGTTCCGGGCGGTTTGGTGCGGAGCGCAGCGCCTCACCGAGGATCCGCTCGTACTCCTGGCGGTCCTCGCTCAGCAGGTGCTGCGGAACGCTGTTCATGTGCATCCCCCGATGCTCCGTAGGGCTTGAGGCTCGCATGGCGACGAGCCGTCGGGCAGAAACGGAGGGGAGCCTGCTACGGATAAGCCGATAGTAGAGCGGCTACGGCTCAGGGTGACAGGGGGTTTCAAGAATTGGGTGCTGGCCTGCACGGACCCCGACGGCCGGACATATGTCCGGTGAACGTTCAGGCAGTCAGCGGCAGTTGCTGGACCAGCAGTTTTCCGGCCATGGTCACGCCGCCGTCCATCGCGATGGCCAGACCTTCGGCGTAGACGTGCGGGCCGTCGACCACGGGACCGGTGTCGTCCTCGTCGTCTTCGGAGCCGACCTCGCCCAGCAGGTAGGGAATCGGGCTGTGGCCGTGAACGATGCGGGTGCCGCCATACGTATCGAGCAGGGAGCGCACGGCGTCGGCGCCGCCCTCGTCGCGGAAGGAGAAGCGCTTGGTGAACTTGCGGAACAGGTCCCAGACCTCGTCCGGGTCGTTGCGGGTGAGGGTCTCGCGGATGGTGTCGTTGACCGCCTCGATCGAGTCGCCGTAGTCGAGATAGGCGGTGGTGTCCGAGTGAACGAGCAGGTGGCCGTCGACCGCCTCGACGGCGTCGAGGCGGGCCATCCACTGCAGGTGGTGGTCCTGGAGGCGGTCCATGTCGGTCTTCTGGCCGCCGTTGAGCAGCCAGGCCGCCTGGAAGGTGGCGGTGCCCGCGCCGGAGTTGACGGGGGTGTCGCCGAACCGCTTGGCGCCGAGCAGCAGCAGTTCGTGGTTGCCCATGAGGGCCTTGCAGTAGCCGCCGGCCGCGGCGGCCTCGGCGGACAGCCGCATCACGAGGTCGATGACGCCGATGCCGTCCGGCCCGCGGTCGGTGAAGTCGCCGAGGAACCACAGCCGCGCGGTGCCCGCGCACCACTGGCCCGCCGAGTCGATCAGGCCCTGTGCCTGGAGGGCAGCCACCAGCTCGTCGAGATAGCCGTGCACGTCGCCGACGACGTACAGCGGGCCCGGGCCGACTGCGGGCTGCGGGACCGCGGCGGCCGCCGCCTCGGCGGCCACCTGAAGGGTGTCACCCCGGTTGATGACGGGCAGGTCGCGCTGGGTGGGCGTGTACTCCTCGGGGAGCTCCACCGGATCCTCGACGGGGGTGACGGCCTCGCCGGGGTGGGTGTTGTGGGCGTACGGACCGGTCTCATGGACGTACGCGGGTACCCGGAAGTCGCGCAACGTCGCCGTCCGTTCCACCTCGGGTCCCTGACCGGCCCCCTGAGTCATCAGACCCCTCCACCATCGCGCCGCATCTGCACCTTTTCGGACTGCCTGGTCGCAGCGGCCCGGGGTGCCGTGGGCCCATCATAGGAATGCGGATCGGGCCGTGTGATGACCCAGGGGTGGTGAATCAGAGCAAGACTCCAGTTCACCGCGGCTTTCGCCCCGATTGGGCAGGGCTTTGTCCACCTGCTGACGCAGGCATCGACCGGCCGACGGGCGAGCCGGGCGCCGATTTCACAGCCACGTCCTACGAAGGGTCCGGCCCGGCCTGCCTCTGTCAACGGGTTCGGGCTGCCCGTCGACCGGATCCGGGGTCACTTCCGTCAACAGGGCCGCCGCTTGCTTCCCCCTGCCGGGGACGGAGCCATGTTCACCCGCCAAGGGATCCGGCCGCGTCCTCCGCCCGACGCGCCGCGTCCGGGCACCGCTGCTGCCGACTGCCCAGCCACCCCCCCGGCGCGGCGCGCCACGGCCGATGTCCCGATCGCCCGGCGCGCCCCGCAGCCGCCGCCCTACCCCTTCTCGGGAGCTCTCGGCGGGCTGATCGTCGTGCGTGGCGGCCGTCGCTGCGACGAGGTACGCACGATCAGCTCGGTGGGTATCACCTGCTCGACCGGCCGGTCCGACTCGACTCCCTCGATGGCGTCGATGAGGAGCTGGACCACCGCCGTGCCGATGCGGCGCGGCTTCAGGGAGAGCGTGGTGACGGGCGGGTCGGTGTTGGCGTACACAGCGGACTCGCTGCAGCAGACCAGCAGCAGGTCGTCCGGGATGCGCAGCCCGTAGCGGCGGGCGGCGGCGAGCAGGTCGGTGCCGTTGGGGTCGAACAGACCGTAGACGGCGTCGGGGCGGTCGGGCCGGGCGAGCAGGCGGTCGGCGGCGACGGCGCCCGCGCATGGGTCGTGCGCCGGATAGGCCTCGTACACCGGGTCCTGGCCGACGCGCTCGCACCAGTGCAGATACGCGGTGGTCGACAGGTGGGTGTACGTGTCCGTCGTCGTCCCCGTGAGCAGGCCGATCCGTCGGGCGCCCGCGTCGGCCAGGTGGTCGAGGATGCCGAGGACGGCGGCCTCGTGATCGTTGTCGACCCACGCGGTGACCGGGAGCGAGCCGGCTGGGCGGCCGTCGGAGACGACCGGTAAACCCTGGCGGACCAGCTCGCTGACGACCGGATCCTGGTCGGAGGGGTCGATGACGACCGTGCCGTCCAGGGCGACGTTCGACCACACGTCGTGCCGCGAGGTCGCGGGCAGAATGACGAGGGCGTAGCCGCGGGCGAGCGCGGCGGAGGTGGCGGCTCTGGCCATCTCCGCGAAGTACGCGAACTCTGTGAAGGTAAAAGGTTCGTCCCCGTACGTCGTCACGGTCAGGCCGATGAGGCCCGACTTGCCGGTACGGAGGGTTCGGGCCGCGGCCGACGGGCGGTAGCCCAGTCGGTCGGCGACTTCGCGGACATGGCGTCGGGTGGCGTCGGGGAGCCGGCCCTTGCCGTTGAGGGCATCGGAGACGGTCGTGATGGAGACCCCGGCGGCGGCGGCCACATCCCTGATGCCCGCCCGGCCCGGCCGGCTGCCTCGGCGTGAGGTTTCCGCGCGGCTCACCTGGTGCTTCCCTGCTGCTGTCATGGCGAGCCGATAGTAGGGCTCATGTGGTGGGGTAGGGCGGACGCATATGCATGCGTTGACAGGCACGTTTCTGCATGGTCATTTGCGGCTAACTACCTTAGAAAACAAGACAGTTGAATGATTCAATGCCAATACGTGACTTGTCGGCAGGCGCGGGCCTGCCAAGTGCCCGATGTCTCGAAGAGGTCTCAACTCACCTTCACGGGGGATGCGCGCCACGGCGTGAGCTACCGGCGCATAGATATATGTATGACGCGCCCCCCTCGTTCGTGCGCCTACCTGCGCTTTCCTGCGCCTTCGCGCGCCATCGCGCGGCGATGCTCCTGATGCTGGTGTGGCGAATGAGGTGAACCTGGAGGCGGCCCGGCATGCCGACGAGGTTGGGTACCACCGGTACGCGGCCGCGCTGAATCCTCATAAGGTGAGGAGTATTGAAAGCGGTGGTGGTCACGAGGAGGACTGCGGTGAGCGAGACAAGCCCCAAGCTGCGCGCCGAGCTGGAGGGGATCCCCACCTACAAGCCGGGCAAGCCCGCCGCGGCCGACGGCCCGGTGGCGTACAAGCTGTCCTCCAACGAGAACCCCTACCCGCCACTGCCAGGTGTGATGGAGAGCGTGACGGCCGCGGCCTCCGCCTTCAACCGCTACCCGGACATGGCGTGCACGGCCCTGATGAACGAGCTTGCCGAGCGCTTCGCCGTCCCGGTCTCGCACCTGGCGACCGGTACCGGTTCTGTCGGCGTCGCCCAGCAGCTGATCCAGGCGACCTCCGGGCCGGGCGACGAGGTGATGTACGCCTGGCGCTCCTTCGAGGCGTACCCGATCATCACGCAGGTCAGCGGTGCCACGTCGGTGCAGGTACCGCTGACGCCGGGCGACGTGCACGACCTGGACGCGATGGCGGACGCGATCACCGACCGCACCCGGCTGATCTTCGTCTGCAACCCCAACAACCCGACGGGCACGGTGGTGCGGCGGGCCGAGCTGGAACGTTTCCTGGACCGGGTGCCCAGTGATGTGCTGGTCGTGCTCGACGAGGCGTACCGAGAGTTCATCCGCGACGTCGAGGTGCCGGACGGCGTCGAGCTGTACCGCAACCGGCCGAACGTCTGCGTTCTGCGCACGTTCTCCAAGGCGTACGGCCTCGCCGGCCTGCGCGTCGGCTTCGCCATCGCCCATGAGCCGGTGGCGGCGGCGCTGCGCAAGACGGCGGTGCCGTTCGGCGTGAGCCAGCTCGCGCAGGACGCGGCCATCGCCTCCCTGAACGCCGAGGACGAACTGATCGGCCGGGTCGGCTCTCTGGTCTGCGAGCGCAACCGTGTGGTCGACACGCTGCGCGCCCAGGGCTGGACGGTCCCCGAGACCCAGGCCAACTTCGTGTGGCTGCGTCTGGGCGAGCGCACGGTCGCTTTCGCGGCGGCGTGCGAGCAGGCGGGCGTCGTGGTCCGGCCGTTCCCGGGTGAGGGTGTGCGGGTGACGGTCGGGGAGAACGAGGCGAACGACATCTTCCTGAGGGTGGCGGAAGGGTTCCGGAAGGAGCTGTAGGGCTCCACAAAGACGGTGCGACGACCTACTGGGCGTCCGTTCCACGTGGAACGGACGCCTGTGTCGTAGTACCCCTCTTCGTGGCCTCCGCGCCAAGAGACCCCCCCGCCCCTCCGGCTTCGAACGGCCATGCGTCATAATTGCTTGTGAATGTGAACGCGTTCACAAGCGAGTCCCGGTTGCTCCGCTGATGTGCGTAACAAAATGGGGCAAACTGCCGCTGTACCACGGCGACGTAAGGAGACTGACGACGTGGAATTGGCTCTGGCGCCGGAGACACTGGCGCGCTGGCAGTTCGGCATCACCACCGTCTATCACTTCCTGTTCGTCCCCCTGACGATTTCGCTCGCCGCCCTCACGGCCGGCCTGCAGACCGCCTGGGTGCGCACCGAGAAGGAGAAGTACCTCAGGGCCACGAAGTTCTGGGGCAAGCTCTTCCTGATCAACATCGCGATGGGTGTGGTCACCGGCATCGTGCAGGAGTTCCAGTTCGGCATGAACTGGTCGGACTACTCCCGCTTCGTCGGCGACATCTTCGGTGCCCCGCTCGCCTTCGAGGCCCTCATCGCCTTCTTCTTCGAGTCCACCTTCATCGGCCTGTGGATCTTCGGCTGGGACAAGCTGCCCAAGAAGATCCACCTGGCCTGCATCTGGATGGTCTCCATCGGCACGATCCTGTCGGCGTACTTCATCCTCGCGGCCAACTCGTGGATGCAGCACCCCGTCGGCTACCGGATCAACAAGGCGAAGGGACGAGCCGAACTCACGGACTTCTGGCACGTCCTGACCCAGAACACCGCGCTCACCCAGGCGTTCCACACGCTCAGCGCCTCCTTCCTGACCGGCGGCGCGTTCATGGTCGGCATCGCCGCCTTCCATCTGTTCCGCAAGAAGCACGTCTCCGTGATGAAGACGTCGCTGCGGTTGGGGCTGGTCACCGTCGTCATCGCCGGCCTGCTCACGGCGATCAGCGGTGACACCCTCGGCAAGGTCATGTTCAAGCAGCAGCCGATGAAGATGGCCGCCGCCGAGGCGCTGTGGGACGGACAGGACTCCGCGCCGTTCTCGATCTTCGCGTACGGAGACGTCAGCAAGGGCCACAACAGCGTCGAACTGTCGATCCCGGGGATACTGTCGTTCCTCGCCGACGACGACTTCACCTCGTACGTCCCTGGTATCAACGACACCAACAAGGCCGAGCAGGAGAAGTACGGTGCCGGCGACTACCGGCCCATCATCCCCGTCACCTTCTGGGCATTCCGCTGGATGATCGGCTTCGGTATGGCGTCCTTCGCCATCGGCCTGGTCGGACTCTGGCTGACACGCAAGAAGTTCATGCTGCCCCAGCACCTGCGGGTCGCCGACGACGAGGTGCCGCATCTGGTCCTCTTCAGGAACAAGGCCCTCAGCCCGAAGCTCAGCAAGCTGTACTGGCTCGTGGCGATCTGGACCCTGGGCTTCCCGCTGATCGCCAACTCCTGGGGCTGGATCTTCACCGAGATGGGCCGCCAGCCGTGGGTCGTCTACGGCGTGCTCCAGACCCGGCAGGCGGTATCCCCCGGTGTCTCCCAGGGCGAGGTCCTCACCTCGATGATCGTCTTCACCGCGCTGTACGCCATCCTCGCCGTCGTCGAGGTCAAGCTGCTCGTGAAGTACGTCAAGGCAGGCCCGCCCGAGCTCACCGAGGCCGACCTCAACCCGCCCACGAAGATCGGCGGCGACCGTGACGCCGACAAGCCGATGGCCTTCTCGTACTAGGCCGAGGGAGCTGCACAGTCATGGAACTGCACGACGTCTGGTTCGTCCTGATCGCCGTCCTGTGGACCGGCTACTTCTTCCTGGAGGGCTTCGACTTCGGGGTCGGCATCCTCACCAAGCTGCTCGCCCGCGACCGGCCCGAGAAGCGGGTGCTGATCAACACCATCGGTCCCGTCTGGGACGGCAACGAGGTGTGGCTGCTCACGGCGGGCGGCGCGACCTTCGCCGCGTTCCCCGAGTGGTACGCCACGTTGTTCTCAGGCTTCTACCTGCCCCTGCTGGTCATCCTGGTCTGCCTGATCGTCCGGGGCGTCGCCTTCGAGTACCGGGCCAAGCGGCCGGAGGAGAACTGGCAGCGCAACTGGGAGACGGCGATCTTCTGGACCTCGCTGATCCCGGCGTTCCTGTGGGGCGTGGCCTTCGGCAACATCGTGCGGGGCGTGAAGATCGACCAGAACTTCGAGTACGTCGGCAACGTCTGGGATCTGCTCAACCCGTACGCGCTCCTCGGTGGTCTGGTGACGCTGACGCTGTTCACCTTCCACGGTGCGGTGTTCACCGCGCTCAAGACCGTCGGGGACATCCGGGAACGGGCACGGGCGCTGGCTCTCCGGGTCGGTCTGGTGTCGGCCGTACTGGCGCTGGTCTTCCTGGTGTGGACGCAGGCCGACAGCGGTGACGGCGAGAGTCTGGTGGCTCTGGTCGTGGCAGTGGCAGCGTTGATCGCGGCGCTCGTGGCGAACCAGGTGGGGCGGGAGGGCTGGTCGTTCGCCCTGTCCGGCGTCACCATCGTGGCCGCCGTGGCCATGCTGTTCCTGTCGCTCTTCCCGAACGTCATGCCGTCCTCGCTCAACGCGGACTGGAGCCTCACGGTCACCAATGCCTCGTCGAGCCCGTACACCCTGAAGATCATGACCTGGTGCGCAGGGATCGCCACGCCGATCGTCCTGCTCTACCAGGGATGGACCTACTGGGTGTTCCGCAAGCGGATCGGCACGCAGCACATCGCCGAAGCCGCGCACTGAGTCCGACCGGGGGTGTGTTTCACGTGAAACACACCCCTCTGGACCGAAGGGCATGTTTCACGTGAAACCGATCGATCCGCGTCTGTTGCGGTACGCCCGAGCCACTCGTTTCTTCCTGGTGGCGGTCGTCGGCCTGGGGGCCGTTGGGTCCGGGTTGGTCATCGCGCAGGCGATGCTCATCGCCGAGGTGGTGGTCGGCGCGTTCCAGCACGGGATGTCGGTCGGCGAGCTCCGGACTCCCCTGCTGCTATTGGTGGCCGTCGCCGGCGGCCGTGCCCTGATCTCCTGGCTCACCGAACTCGCGGCCCACCGTGCGAGCGCGGCCGTGAAGTCGGAGCTGCGCGGGCGGCTGCTGGAGCGGGCGGCGGCACTCGGTCCCGGATGGCTGAGCGGACAGCGGACCGGATCGCTGGTCGCCCTCGCCACGCGGGGAGTCGACGCCCTCGACGACTACTTCTCCCGCTATCTGCCGCAGCTGGGGCTCGCGGTGGTCGTGCCGGTGGCGGTGCTCGCGCGGATCGTCACCGAGGACTGGGTCTCCGCGGCCATCATCGTCGGCACGTTGCCACTCATCCCTCTGTTCATGATGTTGATCGGCTGGGCCACCCAGTCCCGGATGGACCATCAGTGGCGGCTGTTGTCGCGGCTCTCGGGGCACTTTCTCGACGTGGTCGCGGGGCTGCCGACTCTGAAGGTGTTCGGGCGCGCCAAGGCGCAGGCCGAGTCGATCCGGCGTATCACCGGCGAGTACCGGCAGGCAACCATGCGCACGCTGCGGATCGCCTTCCTCTCCTCCTTCGCGCTTGAGCTGCTCTCGACGCTCTCGGTGGCCCTGGTCGCCGTGACGATCGGCATGCGGCTCGTCCATGGCGAGATGGACCTGTACATCGGTCTGGTCATCCTCGTGCTGGCGCCCGAGGCGTATCTGCCGCTGCGTCAGGTGGGGGCGCAGTACCACGCGGCGGCGGAGGGGCTCGCGGCGGCCGAGGAGATCTTCGCCGTGCTGGTGACGCCTGTCCCGGCGACGGGAACGGCCGCCGTGCCGACGGGAGGCATGGCTTTCGAGGGGGTGACGGTCCGGTATCCGGGGCGGTCCACGGACGCCGTGACCGACACGTCCTTCACCGTCGAACCCGGCGAGACGGTCGCACTCGTGGGGCCGAGCGGGGCGGGCAAGTCGACGCTGCTGCACGTCCTGCTGGGCTTCGTGACACCGGCCCAGGGACGGGTCCGGGTCGGGGGGACCGACCTGACCGGCCTCGACCTGGAACAGTGGCGGTCCCGGATCGCATGGGTGCCGCAGCGCCCCCACCTCTACGCCGGGACGATCGCCGAGAACGTACGGCTGGCGCGGCCCGACGCGGACGACGGTGCGGTGCGCCGGGCGCTGGGGGACGCGGGGGCGCTGGAGTTCGTCGACGCCCTCCCGGCCGGGACCGGCACCGTGCTCGGGGAGGACGGTGCGGGACTGTCCGCCGGGCAGCGGCAGCGGCTCGCACTGGCTCGGGCGTTCCTCGCGGACCGGCCCGTGCTGCTGCTCGACGAGCCGACGGCCGCGCTCGACGGGGAGACCGAAGCCGAGATCGTCGAGGCGGTGCGGCGGCTGGCGGTGGGACGAACCGTGCTGCTCGTGGTGCACCGGCCGGCTCTGCTGGGCGTGGCGGACCGGGTGGTGCGGCTGGAGGAGGCGGGGCCTGCCGTCCGTGGGGAGGCGGGGGCCAGGAGCGCCGAGGCGCGGCCGGCAGAGGCGGAGCCCGTAGGAACGTCCCTCGCCGCCGAGGCGGAAGCGCCGCCCACGACGAGCGCACACGGTGCTTTGGCTCGGGTCCGGGCCATGGCCGGCGCCCGGCGGGGGAGGCTCGCGCTGGCACTGCTGCTCGGCAGCCTCGCTCTCGGAAGCGCCGTCGGGCTGATGGCCACCTCCGGGTGGCTCATCTCGAGGGCCTCGCAGCAGCCTCCCGTGCTCTACCTGATGGTGGCCGTGACGGCCACGCGGGCCTTCGGGATCGGGCGGGCCGTCTTCCGGTATGCCGAGCGGCTGGTGTCGCACGACGCCGTGCTGCGGATGCTGGCGGACACCCGGGTCGCCGTGTATCGGCGGCTGGAGCGACTGGCGCCCGCCGGGTTGCGCCGGGCCCGCCGGGGCGACCTGCTGGTGCGGCTCGTCGCCGACGTGGACGCCCTGCAGGACTACTGGCTGCGCTGGCTGCTGCCCGCCGGAGCCGCCGTGCTCGTGTCCGCCGGGTCCGTCGCCTTCACGGCTTGGCTGCTGCCCGAGGCGGGCGCCGTACTCGCGGCCGGACTGCTCGCGGCCGGGGTCGGTGTGCCGTTGGTGACCAGCGCCGTGGCCCGGCGCGCAGAACGCCGGCTCGCCCCCGCCCGAGGCGTCCTCGCCATCCGGGTGGCCGACCTGCTCACCGGCACGGCGGAGCTCACCGTCGCCGGCGCTCTGCCCGCGCGTACCGCCGAGACCAGGCAGGCCGACACCGCGCTCACCCGGATCGCCTCGCGCGCCGCCACCGCCACCGCGCTCGGCGACGGGCTCACCGCGCTGCTGTCCGGCCTGACCGTGGCCGCCGCCGCCCTCATGGGCGCCCGGGCGGTCGCCGACGGGAGGCTGAGCGGGGTGGCGATGGCCGTCGTCGTCCTCACCCCGCTGGCCGCCTTCGAGGCTGTCCTCGGACTGCCGCTCGCCGCGCAGTTCCGGCAGCGGGTGCGCAGGAGCGCGGAGCGCGTGTACGAGGTGCTCGACGCCCCCGAGCCCGTCCGCGAACCGGAACAGCCCCGGCAGGCGCCCGCGTCGCCGTTCCCGGTAGTCGTCAAGGGGCTGACCGCCCGGCACGCCGGCCAGGACCGGGATGCGCTCGGCGGAGTCGACCTCACACTGGCGGAAGGGCGCCGGATCGCCGTGGTCGGGCCGTCCGGGTCCGGCAAGACGACGCTCGCGCAGGTGCTGCTGCGCTTCCTGGACGCGGACGCGGGCTCGTACACGCTGGGCGGCGTGGATGCGTACGCGCTGGACGGCGACGACGTACGGCGGCACGTCGGACTGTGCGCGCAGGACGCGCACCTTTTCGACAGCTCGGTACGCGAGAACCTGCTCCTCGCCAGGAAGGACGCGACCGAGGACGACCTGCGTGACGCGCTCGCCCGGGCCCGGCTGCTGGACTGGGCGGACAGCCTGCCCGACGGGCTCGACACGCTGATCGGCGAGCACGGGGCCCGGCTGTCCGGCGGACAGCGGCAGCGCCTCGCGCTGGCCCGCGCGCTGCTCGCCGGCTTCCCCGTGCTCGTGCTCGACGAGCCCGCCGAGCACCTCGACCTGGCGACGGCCGACGCGCTCACCGCCGATCTGCTGGCCGCCACCGAGGGCCGTACGACACTGCTCATCACCCACCGGCTGGCCGGTCTCGAGGCCGTGGACGAGATCCTCGTACTGGACGAGGGGCGTGTGGTGCAGCGAGGGTCCTACGCGGAACTGGCCGCCGTGGCAGGCCCGCTGCGCAGGATGGTGCGGCGGGAGGCGGAGTCGGAGTTGCTGGTGGGGGCGCGGTGAGGGGCTGCCGCTTCGTGCCCTCGGGCGGCCGGCGGAACGAAGTCGACTTTCCGTGGCAAATGGGGCTGATTAGGCTCGGGGTGTGCCCACCACAGCGCACCCCGAACCCCCGTCGGACCTGTCGGCCGAGCTGGCCGCGCGGGTGCCACGGTTGCTGGAGGCGATGCGGTCCGTCGGCAGTGGCCTGGAGCTGCACTCCACGCTGGACCGGATCTGTGAGACGGCGGCCGACCTGACGGACGCGCGGTACGCGGCCATCGGCGTCGTTGCCGAGGACAGGGAAGGGCTGTCCGACTTCGTCCACCACGGGGTCGACGAGGCGACCGCCCGGCGGATCGGGCGCTTGCCCGACGGGCACAAGGGGCTGCTGGGCGCGCTCATCCGTGACCCGGAACCGGTCCGGCTCGCCGACCTGACCACGGACCCGCGCTCCTGCGGCTTCCCCAGGCACCATCCGCCGATGCGCAGCTTCCTCGGCGTCCCCATCCGCGTCCACGGCGACATCTTCGGCAATCTCTACCTGACCGAGAAGCGTGGCGGGGAGGCGTTCAATGACCACGACCTCGACATGGTCCGGGTGCTGGCCACGGAGGCGGGCATCGCCGTGGGCAACGCCCGCCTGTACGAGGCCGCCACGCAGCGCGAGCGCTGGATCGACGGATCGGTCGCCGTCACCACCGCCCTGCTGTCCGGCGGCGACGCCGAAGACGCCCTCCAGATCGTCGCCGAACACGCCCGCCGACTCTCCCGATCGGCCGCCGGAGTCGTGCTCCTGCCCGCCGATGAGGGGGGCCTGGAGATCGTCGCCGTGGCCTCCGGCCGGCCGTCGGTCCTGCTGGGCGCCGTCATCCCGCCGGAGAGCGGAATCGTCGCCGAACTCCTCGACGGACAGGCGGTCTTCGTCGACGACGCGGCCGACGACCCGCGCATGGCCATCGGGTTCACACACGCCTACGGGCCGACCATGATGCTGCCCCTGCAGAGCGACGGGCGCGTTCTGGGCGCCCTGGTCACGCCACGCGCGCGCGGAGAGCAGCCGTTCAGGCAGACCGAGCGCGCCCTCGCGGTGCAGTTCGCCTCGCAAGCGGCGCTCGCCCTGATGATGGCCGAGACACAGCGCGACCGGGAGCGCCTCGCGGTGTACGAGGACCGTGACCGCATCGCCCGCGACCTGCACGACCTCGTCATCCAGCGGCTGTTCACGACGGGGATGATGCTGGAGAGCGCCCAGCGCAGGTCCGTCGTGCCCGAGGTGCAGGAGGGCGTCGGCAAGGCCGTCGACGAACTCGACATCACCATCCAGGAGATCCGTACCGCGATCTTCGCGCTCGAGCAGGGTCCCGCACAGGCGCCGTCGGGGCTGCGTATGCGCGTGCTGCGCGAGATCAACATGGCCGCCGTACCGCTCGGCTTCAGGCCCTCGCACCACTTCGTCGGTGAGGTCGACGACCTGGTCGGCGACCTCACCGGCACGAATCTCATCGCCGCTCTGCGCGAGGCCCTCTCCAACGCCTTCCGGCACGCCGAGGCCTCCCGGATCGATGTCGTGGTCGACGCGACCGTCACCCTGCCGGACGGGCGGCCCGGCATCCGCCTGACCGTCGCGGACGACGGCATCGGCATCCCCGAGGGCGGTCGGCGCAGCGGCCTGCGCAACCTCGAGCGGCGCGCCGAGTCCCTGGGCGGCGACAGCCGGTACGGGCCGGGTATCGGTGACGACGGCAGCGGTACGACGGTGGTGTGGCAGGCGCCGTACTGAACCACAGTCCGCACGGGTCCCGTACCGCGACCGAGCCCGTGGCGGTGGATCGGCCAGTCGGGCACCACCGGCAACTCCACCGGCCCGCCACCTGCACTTCCGGGTGCGCCTCGCACCGGAGAGGGGCTCGGCGCTGTGGCTTGAGGAAGGCGGGCGCCGGGCGGACAGCCGTGGGCGGCTACACCCGCTCCGCCAGCATCCGTTCGATCACGACCGCCACGCCGTCCTCGTTGTTGGCGACCGTCCGCCCGGAGGCAGCGGCGACCACGTCCGGGTGGGCGTTGCCCATGGCGTACGACTGGCCCGCCCAGGTCAGCATCTCGACGTCGTTCGGCATGTCCCCGAAGGCGACGACCTCCTCGTGGGAGATGCCCCGTTCGGCACAGCACAGGGCGAGGGTGCTGGCCTTGGACACGCCGGGGCCGCTGATCTCCAGCAGGGCGCTCGGGCTGGAGCGGGTGACGTTGGCGCGCTCGCCGATCGCGAGGCGGCCGACGGTGAGGAAGGCGTCGGGATCGAGGTCGGGGTGGTACGCGAGGATCTTCAGCACCGGCTCGGCTGCACCGGGACCGTCCGGCGCCAGCAGGTCCTCGGCGGGCGCCCGATTGTCGGGGATCTCCATGTGCAGCTTCGGGTAGTCCGGCTCCTGGTAGAAGCCGTACGTCTGCTCGATGGCGTACACCGTGCCGGGCGCCGCGTCGCGCAACAGTCCTACGGCGTCCAGCGCGTTCGCGCGCGCCAGCTCCCGCACCTTCACGAACCGGTGTGTGCCGGCGCCGCCGTGCAGGTCGACCACGGCGGCACCGTTGCCGCAGATCGCCAGGCCGTGGCCGTGGACGTGTTCGCTGACGACGTCCATCCAGCGGGCCGGGCGGCCGGTGACGAAGAAGACCTCGATGCCCGCCTCCTCGGCGGCGGCGAGGGCGGCGACCGTGCGCGGCGACACCGACTTGTCGTCGCGCAGCAGGGTGCCGTCGAGATCGGTGGCGATCAGCCGTGGCGGAACGGCCGCGGCCGGGGTCTCGGGCTCTCTGGTCGCTGAGGTCACCCGGCCATTCTCGCGCATATGCTCGCACGGGCGTGCGGGAGCCTGCACAGATGAGACACAGATGACATGGCGTCGAGGTCAGCTCAGTTGCGCCGGTGCCTCCATGGCGATCTGCTCGAAGACCTTCTCGTCCGCGGCGAAGTCCGAGTCGGGGATGGGCCAGTGGATCACCAGCTCGGTGAAGCCCAGCTCCTGGTGCCGGCCCGCGAAGTCCACGAACGCGTCGAGCGACTCCAGTGGACGGCCGCGGTCCGGGGTGAAACCGGTGAGCAGGATCTTGTCGAGCTGGTTCACGTCCCGGCCGAGTACGGCGCAGGTGTCGGTGAGCTTCTCGACCTGGCCGCGCAGGGCCCGAACCGACTCGTCAGGAGTGCCGTTCTCGTACAGCTTGGGGTCGCCGGTGGTCACCCACGCCTGCCCGTACCGTGCCGCGAGCTTCAGCCCGCGCGGACCGGTGGCGGCTATGGCGAAGGGCAGTCGCGGGCGCTGCACGCATCCGGGGATGTTGCGCGCCTCGTGCGCCGAGTAGAAGTCGCCCTTGTACGACACCGAGTCCTCCGTCAGGAGCCGGTCGAGCAGTGGGACGAACTCGGCCAGCCGGTCGGCCCGCTCGCGCGGTGTCCACGGATCCTGGCCGAGCGCGGTGGCGTCGAAGCCGGTGCCACCCGCGCCGACACCGAGGGTGACGCGGCCTCCGGAGATGTCGTCGAGGGAGATCAGCTCTTTGGCGAGGGTCACCGGGTGCCGGAAGTTCGGCGAGGTCACCAGGGTGCCCAGACGTAGCTCATCGGTCACGGCCGCGGCTGCCGTCAGCGTCGGGATCGCCCCGAACCAGGGGCCGTCCCGGAAGCTGCGCCAGGACAGATGGTCGTAGGTGTACGCGCTGTGGAAGCCGAGCTGCTCGGCACGCATCCATGTCGAACGGCCGCCCTCGTGCCAGCGACGGTGCGGGAGGATCACGGTGCTCAGACGCAGACTCATGCTTCGAGCGTATGCGCCCGAATGTGTTTCACGTGAAACAGTCACCGTACGCGTTCACTCAACCACGGGCTGAGGCTGATCGTCGGCACGTACTCCTTGACCGTACGGACGTCTGGCAGCGGCACGATCAGGAAGTACGTCATCGCGCGGGATGTCGGGGCACTCAACGCCCTCGACCGTGATCAGGGCGTCGTCCTCGGGACAGAGGCGCACGCTCACGCGGGGCAGGCCGCAGAACTCGACGTGGGCCGCGTGGGTCAGGGAGCCGTCCGGGTCGGTGGTGACGCCGACGCCCGCGGCACTGCGGCGCGAGGTCTGGCCGGCGCCGATGTCGTGCGTCACCTCGATCTCGCGCGCGTACGCGGCGGCGATCGCGCGGAGGGCGGTGACGGCGGCTTCGGTGGTGAGGAGGTGGGCCACAGCGCTGATCATGCCGGTGTGGGCGGCGGATGTCAGGGCGGGCGGGGGTTCCAGTGGTCCGGCGTGTTCAGTGCGTCTGCGGAAACCGCAGGTACTGCGGCGGTACGGCCTTGGTCAGCCACACTCCGTTCGCGCTGACGTGGAAGACATGGCCGTCACGGTGCATGGCGGCGGCGTCCACGGAGAGCACGACGGGCCGGCCCCGGCGGGCGCCGACGCGGGTCGCCGTCTCGCGGTCGGCGGAGAGGTGTACGTCGTGCCGGTTCATGGGCCTGAGGCCCTCGGCGCGGATCGCGTCCAGGAAGCGGGCCACGGTCCCGTGGTAGAGGTACGGCGGCGGGGTCGCCGACGGCAGTCCGAGGTCGACCTCGACGCTGTGGCCCTGGCTGGCGCGGATCCGGGTGCCCTCGATCGCGAAGCGTTTCTTGTCGTTGGCGGCGACCACGTGGTCCAGTTCGGCCCGGGTGAAGCGGAACCCGTGCGCGGTGGCCGCCGCGATCAGTGTCTCGATCTCGACCCAGCCGCCCTCGTCGAGGGTCAGGCCGATGCGCTCGGGCTGGTGGCGCAGATGTTTCGAGAGGTACTTCGACACCTTCACGGTGCGTCTTTCGTCCATCTCGACAGCATGCCGCGCGAGACCTGGATCACGCATATTGTTTTGCCGTGGATGTTTGATCCACAGCCAACTGTAGTTATCCACAGGTGAATTGAAGAATCTGTGGACAACCGGCCGTCGATTCAGGTGGTTTTGTCAAGATCGACTTGTGTGGCGTGACGTGCCCCTACATCGGAGGCTCCACCCGCGCCAACGCCCGCAACGCCCCCGGCATCAACCGCGCCAGCAGATGCGCACCGCGCGCTTCTGGAGTCACCGGAACCACCGCCTCGTTGCGGACCACCGCGCGCAGGATCGCGTCGGCGACCTTCTCCGGTGGGTAGTTGCGCAGGCCGTAAAGGCGCGCGGTCCGCTTCTGGCGGCGCTGCTGTTCCTCCGCGTCCGCGCCCGCGAAGGTCGCCGTCGACGTGATGTTGGTGTTGACGATGCCGGGGCATATCGCCGTCACGCCGATGCCCTGCCCGGCCAGTTCCGCGCGCAGGCACTCGCTCAGCATCAGGACCGCCGCCTTGGAGGTGCTGTAGGCGGGCAGGGCCTTGGAGGGCTGGTACGCCGCCGCAGAAGCGGTGTTGACGATGTGGCCGCCCTGGCCGCGCTCGGCCATCTGCCGGCCGAAGAGGCGGCAGCCGTGGATGACGCCCCACAGATTGACGTCCAGGACCTTGCGCCAGTCGTCCGGTGTCGTGTCGAAGAAGGAGCCCGACAGGCCGATACCCGCGTTGTTGACCAACACATCGACCACGCCGTACTCGGCGGAGACCTTCTCGGCGAGCTTCTCCATGGCCTGCTCGTCGGAGACGTCGACCGTCTCCGCCCAGGCTCGCGGGGCGCCGATCAGGTGGGACAGTTCGGCGGTGCGGGCCGCGGCCTCCCCGTCCCGGTCGACGGCCACCACATGGGCGCCGGCCTCGGCGAACGCGAACGCCGTGGCCCGCCCGATGCCGCTGCCCGCGCCGGTGACCAGCACGAGCTGCCCACCGAAACGCTCGGCGTACCGGCCGGTGGCCTTCGCCCGCGGTCGACCGCCCTCGATACCCGTCGCGAACTCGGCGATCCAGGCCGCCAGTTGATCGGGCCGGGTGCGGGGGACCCAGTGCTTGGCAGGGAGCGTGCGGCGGGTCAACCGCGGAGCCCACTGCTCCAGCTCGTCATAGAGCCGCTCCGACAGGAACGCGTCGCCGAGAGGCGTGATGAGCTGCACGGGCGCGTGCGCGTAGGCGTCCTCGCGCGGCCTGCGCAGCCGTGCCCGTACGTTGTCCCGGTACAGCCACGCTCCGTGCGCGGCGTCCGAGGGCAGTGACGAGGTCGGGTAGTCGCCGCCCGGGACCTTTTCCAGGCGCTGGAGGATCTTCGGCCAGCGCTTGCCGAGCGGGCCGCGCCAGGCCAGTTCGGGCAGCACGGGCGTGTGCAGCAGATACACGTACCAGGACTTGGCGCCCTGGCCGAGGAGCTGGCCCACCCTGCGGGGCGTCGGCCGCTTCACGCGCGCGTTGATCCAGTGCCCGAAGTGGTCGAGCGACGGCCCCGACATCGACGTGAAGGACGCGATCCGGCCCTCGGTGCGCCCGACCGTGACGAACTCCCAGGACTGCACCGACCCCCAGTCGTGCCCCACCAGGTGCACCGGCCCGTCCGGGCTGACCGCGTCCACGACCGCCAGGAAGTCGTCCGTCAGCTTCTCCAGGGTGAAGCCCCCACGCAGGGGCTGCGGCGCCGTGGAGCGGCCGTGGCCCCGGACGTCGTACAGGACCACGTGGAAGCGGTCGGCGAGGCGGACGGCCACCTCCGACCAGACCTCCTTGCTGTCCGGATAGCCGTGCACCAGGACCACCGTCGGCTGCTCCGGGTCGCCCAGCTCGGCCACGCACAGCTCGACCCCGCCGGTCCGCACCCAGCGCTCCCGCGCGTCCTTCAGCGTCGTCACCCTCGTCACCTGTCCTCCGCCCAGCGCCGCACGTGCGGCAGATCGTCGTCCAGCCAGAACGCGCTCTCCCCGGGGTCCCGGGAGTCGGTGACCACCAGGATCTCCTCGAACTTCGCGCCCGTCCCCCGGAAGCCGAGGTGAGGTTCGACCGCCCACAGGCCCGGCTGCGGCGGGTGGTCGGAGAAACGGTACGGCGACCACAGGGGCGACCAGCCCTCGCGATGGCCGTGGACCGCGTCCCCCAGCAACCCCTTGAGGGACTGGGTCCCGAATCCGAAGACGTGCGGTGACCAGCGGCGCTGCTTCACCCGGTCGACCTTGTGCGCGATCACACCGAAGGGGTACGCGCGGTGCCGGTTGGCGTAGCCCTGACGCACCATGAGGCGGTCCACGTCCTCGTAGATCTCGCGCAGCGACCGCCGTTCGCGCACCTCGTGCAGGATCAGCGCGCGGTGGGCCTCCAGATCGGCCATCAGCCTGTCCTGCACCGGGTTGACCCCGAGCGAGCCCGAGTAGCCGATGTCCGCCGTGTAACCCTCGTACACCGGGGCCATGTCGAGGATGAAGGGCATCCCGGGCTCCAGCCGGCGGTCGGTCGGGAAGAACTGCAGCGGCACACGGAAGTTCACGAACGCAGTGCGGTCGCCGAACCAGGCGAACGGCAGGTGGAACCAGTCCCGTACCCCGCGCTCGCGCAGCCACTCCCGCTGCATGCGCGCCGCCTCGCGCTCGGTCACGCCCGGTTGCAACCGGCTCGCCACCGCCTCCGCGCACTCGTAGGCCAGGCGCTGCACCCGCCTGAATCCCCGCAGTTCCTCGGAGAGTTCGCGTGTCTCTGCCGTCGTCATGCCAACGCCCCACCCGTCCCAGCCGCCGACTGCGGTACGTGTTCGTAACTTGACACTGGTGAATGTGGCAGTTGTTAGAGGTGGCGTCAATAGGCGTGGGCGAGCCTGTGGACAGCGGAGACGATGTGGAAAACCGGCCAGACGTTGTTCGACCTCAGGGTGACCCTGAGACCCCCGTACGACTCCAGACTGACACCAAGACGGCTCTGCGGGGTGATGTCCGGCGTGGCGCGCGTCACTACCGTCGAAGGCGTGACTGTGATCGCGACCGAAAGCCTGAGCAAGCGGTTCCCCCGGGTGACCGCGCTTGACCGGCTCTCCGTGGATGTCGGGCCCGGTGTGACCGGACTCGTCGGAGCCAACGGGGCCGGCAAGTCCACACTGATCAAGATCCTGTTGGGTCTGTCCCCCGCCACCGAGGGCCGAGCCGAAGTGCTCGGACTCGATGTCGCCACCAAGGGCGCCGCCATCCGGGAGCGCGTCGGCTACATGCCGGAGCACGACTGCCTGCCGCCCGATGTCTCGGCCACCGAGTTCGTCGTGCACATGGCCCGCATGTCCGGCCTGCCACCCACCGCCGCGCGCGAGCGCACCGCGGACACACTGCGCCACGTCGGCCTGTACGAGGAGCGCTACCGCCCCATCGGCGGCTATTCGACCGGCATGAAGCAGCGCGTGAAGCTCGCCCAGGCCCTGGTCCACGACCCGCAGCTGGTCTTCCTCGACGAGCCGACCAACGGCCTCGACCCCGTCGGCCGCGACGACATGCTGGGCCTCATCCGCCGCATCCACACGGACTTCGGCATCTCGGTCCTGGTCACCTCGCACCTCCTCGGCGAACTGGAACGCACCTGCGACCACGTCGTCGTCATCGACGGCGGCAAACTGCTGCGCTCCAGCTCCACCACCGACTTCACCCAGACCACGACCACGCTCGCCGTCGAGGTCACCGACACCGACGCGCACCCCGACGGCACCCGCGCGGTGCGCGACGCGCTCCACGCGCGCGGGGTGGACGTCCTCGACGGCAGCGGCGGACTGCCGGGCGCGGGCCACGTCCTGCTGCTCACCGCCCAGGGCGAGGAGACGTACGACCTGGTCCGCGACGTCGTCGCCGACCTCGGCCTCGGCCTGGTGCGCATGGAACAGCGCCGGCACCACATCTCCGAGGTCTTCACGAACGACACGGACAGCGCCGCACAGCGGAAGGAGGTGGTCGGCCATGGCGGTTGAGCACCCCGTAGCAAGCACCCCGACGGGTGACCGGACCCCCGTCCACGACACCCGCATCCACGACATCGGCTACCGCACCTACGACGGCCCGCGCCTGGGCCGCGCCTACGCCCGCCGCTCCCTGTACTCGCAGTCCCTGCGCGGCGCGTACGGCCTCGGCCGCTCGGTCAAGTCCAAGGTGCTGCCGATGCTGCTGTTCGTGGTGATGTGCGTGCCCGCGGCCATCATGGTCGCTGTCGCGGTCGCCACCAAGGCGAAGGACCTGCCACTGGACTACACGCGCTACGCGATCGTCATGCAGGCCGTCATCAGCCTGTACGTCGCCTCCCAGGCGCCCCAGTCCGTCTCCCGTGACCTGCGCTTCAAGACCGTCCCGCTGTACTTCTCGCGGCCCATCGAGACCGCCGACTACGTCCGCGCGAAGTACGCGGCACTGGCCTCGGCGCTGTTCGTCCTCACCGCCGCCCCGCTGCTCGTGCTGTACGTGGGCGCGCTGCTGGCCAAGCTCGACTTCACCGACCAGACCGAGGGATTCGCGCAGGGACTAGTCGCCGTGGCACTGCTCTCGCTGCTCTTCGCCGGCCTCGGCCTGGTCATCGCCGCCGTGACCCCGCGCCGCGGCTTCGGCATCGCCGCCGTCATCGCCGTACTGACCATCTCCTACGGAGCGGTCTCCACCCTCCAGGCCATCGCCGAGAACCAGGGAAGCACCGACGTCATCCCCTGGGTCGGCCTGTTCTCGCCCATCACGCTCATCGACGGAGTGCAGTCGGCCTTCCTGGGCGCGAGCTCGTCGTACCCCGGCGAGATCGGCCCGTCGCACGGGGAGGGCGTGGTGTACGTCCTCGCCGTCCTGGGCCTCATCGCCGCCTGCTACGGCCTCCTCATGCGCCGCTACCGAAAGGCCGGACTGTGACCACGCTCAGCATCGACCACGTCTCCCGCTGGTTCGGCAACGTGGTCGCCGTCAACGACATCACGATGACGATCGGCCCCGGCGTCACCGGCCTGCTCGGCCCCAACGGCGCCGGAAAGTCCACCCTCATCAACATGATGGGCGGCTTCCTCGCCCCCTCCACCGGCTCCGTCACTCTCGACGGACAGCCGGTGTGGCGCAACGAGCAGATCTACAAGCACATCGGCATCGTCCCCGAGCGCGAGGCGATGTACGACTTCCTCACCGGGCGCGAGTTCGTCGTCGCCAACGCCGAGTTGCACGGACTGGGCGCGAAGGCCGCCCAGAAGGCGCTGGCCACCGTCGAGATGGAGTACGCGCAGGACCGGAAGATCGCTACCTACTCCAAGGGCATGCGCCAGCGCGTGAAGATGGCCTCCGCGCTGGTCCACGAGCCCTCCCTGCTCCTGCTCGACGAGCCCTTCAACGGCATGGACCCGCGCCAGCGCATGCAGCTCATGGAGCTGCTGCGACGCATGGGCGACGAGGGCCGCACGGTGCTGTTCTCCTCACACATTCTCGAGGAAGTCGAGCAACTCGCCTGGCACATCGAGGTGATCGTCGCCGGCCGGCATGCGGCGAGTGGCGACTTCCGCAGGATCCGCCGCCTGATGACCGACCGCCCGCACCGCTACCTGGTGCGCTCCAGCGACGACCGCGCCCTCGCGGCCGCGCTGATCGCCGACCCGTCGACGTCCGGCATCGAAGTCGACCTCGCCGAAGGCGCGTTGCGTATCCAGGCCGTCGACTTCGGCCGGTTCACCGCCCTGCTGCCCAGGGTGGCCAGGGACCACGGCATCCGCCTGCTCACGGTCTCGCCGTCCGACGAGTCCCTCGAGTCCGTCTTCTCGTATCTCGTCGCGGCGTAGGAGGCCGAAGATGTACGACCCCACAGTCGCCCGGCTCACCTACCGGGCCCTGCTCGGCCGCCGACGTGCCCTCGTCCTGGGCGCGCTGCCGCTGCTGCTGATCGTGATCTCCGTGGCCGTCCGGGCCCTCACCGGAGCCGACGATCAGACGGCGTCGGACGTGCTCGGCGGGCTGGCGCTCGCCACGATGGTGCCGATCATCGGCGTCATCGCCGGCACCGGCGCGATCGGGCCGGAGATCGACGACGGCTCGGTGGTGTACCTGCTGTCCAAGCCGCTCAAGCGGCCGACCATCATCTTCACCAAGCTGATCGTGGCGATCGCGGTGACGATGGTGTTCTCGGCGCTGCCGACCCTGATCGCCGGGCTGATCCTCAACGGCAACGGGCAGCAGATCGCCGTCGCGTACACGGTGGCCGCGCTGGTCGCTTCCATCGCGTACGCGGCGCTCTTCCTCCTGCTGGGCACGGTGTCCCGGCACGCGGTGGTCTTCGGGCTGGTCTACGCCCTCGTCTGGGAGGCGCTGTTCGGCTCCCTGGTGCCGGGTGCGCGCACGCTCAGTGTCCAGCAGTGGTCGCTGGCCGTCGCCCACAAGGTCGCCGGCGGGCAACTCGTCACCTCTGACGTCGGGCTGACGACGGCGACGGTTCTGCTCGTCGGCGTCACGGTGCTGGCCACCTGGTACGCGGGCCAGAAGCTGCGCTCGCTGACGCTGGCCGGGGAGGAGTAGCGGTGCCCGGTCTTGACAGGGGCTTCATCTCTGTCCGGGCACACTGGGCAAAGCGGATGCACGGCTAGGAGGCCGGGGATGGCAGAGGAGACGCCGCGGAGCGACGGCCGTGGGCAGGGCGGGCCGGGCGAGGACGTGTGGGACGACCTCGTCCTGGACGAGGAGTTCATACGGGCCGCCGGGACGGCCGAGCCGTCCGCACGGGCCCGTATGCTCGCCGCCCGCTGGCGTGCGCAGGGGCCCGAGCCACAGCCCTGGCGCTCCGACGAGCCGCCCGCCGGATGGTTCTTCAGCAAGGCCCGCCGGCGCAGGTGGCGGCGCCGGTAGCAGCCCTGCGGCCACCCGATATTCAGTGGCGCCCAACTCGGCGGCCAGGCACAGTGGTTGTGTTCACGCCGCCGGGTACGAGCCGGCGCCACGTTCTGGGAGAGGAGCCGGGCGATGTCCATGCACGACAGTACGTCCAGCTCCCGACAGGGCAGCCCGCGGCGGACTCCGGAGTAGCTACGCTCCGTCGAGCCCGCCTCGTATGGGGAGCTGTCCGGGGCGGCCGCTTCGAGCACGCGATTCGCTCTCGCGTGGGCCGCCCACCCGGAGGATTGGCCGAGTGGTAAGGCACCGGCTTGCGCTGTGTTCCTTGCGCTGTGTTCAAGGAAAGCAAGTCGTGGTCGGGGTCACCCCCGCGCACGTTCGATCCGTGCATCCTCCGCCGGACGCGGTTGCTACCGAGTGAGCAACCGCTCCAGTACCACGGCGATCCCGTCGTCCTCGTTGGAGGACGTCACCTCGTCGGCGACCGCCTTCAGTTCCTCGTGGGCGTTGGCCATCGCCACGCCCCGTGAGGCCCAGGCGAACATCGGGATGTCGTTGGGCATGTCGCCGAAGGCGATCGTGTCCGCGGCCTTCAGGCCCAGGCGGCGCGCGGCCAGCGACAGGCCGGTCGCCTTCGACAGACCCAGCGGGAGCAGTTCCACGATGCCCGCGCCCGCCATCGCGACCGTGACGAAACCGCCTGCGGCCTGGCGGGACGCCTCGGCGAGCTCGTCGTCCGTGAGCGTCGGATGCTGTATGTAGATCTTGTTCAGAGGAGCGGTCCAGAGGTCGGACGCGTCCGTGAACGGAGTGGCGGGAAGCGCGCCCGTGACCGCGTAGCCGGGGCCCACCAGCACCTCGCCGTCCAGGCCGTCGCGGCTCGCTGCCAGGAACAGGGGACCCACCTCGGCCTCGATCTTGGCCAGAGCCACCCCCGCCAGCTGCCGGTCCAGGGTCACCGACGTCAGCAGACGGTGCTCGCCGGCGTCGTACACCTGCGCGCCCTGAGCGCAGACCGCAAGGCCCCGGTAGCCGAGGTCGTCGAGGATGTGCCGCGTCCAGGGGGCGGCGCGTCCCGTCACGACGATGTGCGCGGCGCCCGCCGCGGTGGCCGCGGCGAGCGCGTCACGGGTGCGCCGCGAGACCGACTCGTCGGAACGCAGGAGCGTTCCGTCGAGGTCGGTGGCAACGAGCCGGTAGGGGAAGCCCGTGCTCACTTGGCGACCGGCTCGAGGACCTCACGGCCTCCCAGGTAGGGGCGCAGCACCTCGGGCACGCGCACCGAGCCGTCGGCCAGCTGGTGGTTCTCCAGGATCGCCACGATCGTGCGCGGTACCGCGCAGAGCGTGCCGTTGAGCGTCGCCAGCGGCTGGACCTTCTTGCCGTCGCGCATCCGCACGGACAGCCGGCGGGCCTGGAAGCCGTCGCAGTTGGACGCCGAGGTCAGCTCGCGGTACTTGCCCTGGGTCGGAATCCACGCCTCGCAGTCGAACTTGCGGGAGGCGGAGGCGCCGAGGTCGCCGGACGCCACGTCGATGACCTGGAAGGGCAGCTCGAGGCCGGTCAGCCACTGCTTCTCCCACTCCAGGAGCCGTTTGTGCTCGTTCTCCGCGTCCTCGGGAGCGACGTACGAGAACATCTCGACCTTGTCGAACTGGTGCACCCGGAAGATGCCACGGGTGTCCTTGCCGTACGTACCGGCCTCGCGGCGGAAGCACGGCGAGAAGCCCGCGTACCGCATCGGGAGCTTGTCGGCGTCGAGGATTTCGTCCATGTGGTACGCCGCGAGGGGGACCTCGGAGGTGCCGACCAGGTAGTAGTCGTCCTTCTCCAGGTGGTACACGTTCTCCGCGGCCTGACCGAGGAAGCCGGTGCCCTCCATGGCGCGCGGGCGGACCAGTGCCGGGGTCAGCATCGGCGTGAAGCCGGCCTCGGTGGCCTGGGCGATCGCTGCGTTGACGAGAGCGAGCTCCAGGAGCGCGCCGACACCCGTCAGGTAGTAGAAGCGCGAGCCGGACACCTTTGCGCCGCGCTCGACGTCGATGGCGCCGAGCGCCTCGCCGAGCTCCAGGTGGTCCTTGGGCTCGAAGCCCTCGGCGCCGAAGTCGCGGATGGTGCCGTGCGTCTCCAGGACGACGAAGTCCTCCTCGCCGCCGACCGGGACGTCGGGGTGGATGAGGTTGCCGAGCTGGAGGAGGAGCTGCTTGGTCTCCTCGTCCGCCTCATGCTGCTCGGCGTCGGCCGCCTTGACGTCGGCGGCGAGCTGGCCCGCCTTCTTCAGCAGCTCGGCCTTCTCGTCACCCGAGGCCTTGGGGATGAGCTTGCCGAGCGCCTTCTGCTCGGAACGGAGCTCGTCGAAGCGGACGCCGGACGACCTGCGCCGCTCGTCGGCAGACAGGAGAGCGTCGACGAGCGCGACGTCCTCTCCACGGGCGCGCTGGGAGGCGCGCACACGGTCGGGGTCCTCACGGAGCAGGCGAAGGTCAATCACGCGGTCAAGGCTACCGGTGCAGGGGGACGGCCCACGACTCACTATTCCGAATGACGACGAACGTTCCGTTACAGGTCAATCGCCCTGTGTGTTCCAGCGTGTCAATAAAAGGCGTCTCACTCCCTGGAACAGGGCAGCCCGGCAGCGGTGGGTTGACTCGATCCCCTTGTGGAGAACGGGACTTGGGGGCGGGGTTGTCCACAGGGGGAGATCCTTCCGGAGGGTTATCCACAGGCTGTGCGAAAGATCTGTGGACGTCGGAAGTGATCATTCCGAATCGGGCATGCCGGGCGAGGAATTCCCGCCTCAAGCCAACTTCACGCCCACTTTCGAGTGGAAATGAGTCGCCCCAAAGGATTGATCGAAGGAAACGGGTGGACGAAGGGTGACGTGGGGGGCTGTGGACAGGATTAAGACCCCTAGGGCGATTTGTCGACTAGGTGGCGCTTCACTGTCGACTTGTCCCCAGGTCGAGAAGCGGCCCTGTGGATAACTTCTGTGGATAACGAAAGGCGGCAGGTAAGACCGGTCAGAACCGGCCGTCCTGGCACCGCGCCACCCAGTCCGCCGCCGACACGAACTCCTCGTCCGACGTCCCGCGCCGCAGCGTGCGCACGTCCTCGACGCTCACGTCCGCACGCGGGTACGAACCGAGGAACCGCACCTCCAGGCAGATCCGCTTCAGCCCCATCAGGGCCTCCGCCACCCGTCGGTCGGAGATATGGCCCTCGGCGTCGATGCAGAAGCAGTAGTTGCCGATGCCGGCGCCGGTCGGGCGGGACTGGAGCAGCATGAGGTTGATGCCGCGAGTGGCGAACTCGCCCAGGAGGTCGCGCAGGGCGCCGGGGTGGTCGTCGCGCTGCCAGAGCACGACGGACGTCTTGTCCGCGCCGGTCGGTGCCGCGGGCCGGGCGGGCCGGCCGACCAGCACGAACCGGGTCTGCGCGTTCTCGGCGTCGTGAATCCCGGTCTCCAGCGGCTCGAGGCCGTAACGGGCGGCCGCGAACTCGCCCGCGAAGGCGGCGTCGTAGCGGCCCTCCTGGACCAGGCGGGCGCCGTCCGCGTTCGAGGCGGCCGATTCCCAGACCGCGTTCGGGAGATTCGCCTTCAGCCAGTTGCGCACCTGGGGCTGGGCGACCGGATGGGCGGTGACCGTCTTGATGTCGGACAGCTTCGTACCCGGCCTGACCAGCAGCGCGAAGGTGATGGACAGCAGCACCTCGCGGTAGATCATCAGCGGCGCGCCCGCGACCAGCTCGTCGAGGGTGGTGGTGACGCCGCCCTCGACGGAGTTCTCGATCGGCACGAACGCGGCCTCGGCCTCGCCGGTGCGCACCGCGTCGAGCGCGGACTGCACGGACACGTACGGGATCAGTTCCCGGGTCGCCGCCTCCGGAAGCGTGCGCAGGGCGACTTCGGTGAAGGTGCCTTCGGGACCGAGATACGCATAACTGGCTGGCATGACCTCACCCTAATGGGCCTTGCCGAGCCCGGCGTGCGTATCTCATCCGAGCCGCTGTCAGCCGCTGTCAGCCGCTCTCAGCCGCTGACTGTCGCTCGCCAGGCGCCCCCAGGGTGACCAGGGGCGACCAGGGGCGACCCTCATCCCTCCAGCAGCCGCTGCCCCACGTACTCGCCCTCGGCCGCCCCGCCCGGCACGGCGAACAGTCCGCTGGCCTCGTGGCGGATGTACTTCGACAACGCGTCGCCCCGGTCGAGCTTGCGCTGCACGGGCACGAAGCCGCGCAGCGGGTCGGCCTGCCAGCAGATGAAGAGCAGCCCCGAGTCCGGCACCCCGTCCGTGTCGAAACCGTCGTGGTACGAGAAGGGTCGCCGGAGCATCGCCGCGCCGCCGTTCCGGTCGGGCCGGGTGATACGGGCGTGTGCGTCGAGGGGAACGACCAGGTCCCCGTTGGAGTCCCGCTTCTCCAGATCCATGTCGGTCGTCTCGGTGCCCCCGGACAGCGCGGCGCCGTCGGACTTGCGACGCCCGATGACCTGCTCCTGGGCCTTGACCGAGAGCTGCTCCCAGTCGTCGAGGAGCATGCGGATACGGCGTACGACGGCGTAGGAGCCGTTGGCCATCCATGCCGGGTCCTTCGCGCCGGACGCGGGCACGAAGATCCGCTGGTCGAAGTCGGACTCGGTCGGCTTGGGATTGCGGGTGCCGTCCATCTGGCCCATGAGGTTGCGGGCGGTCATGGGGTGGGCGGTCGCGCCGGGCGAGCGGTTGAAGCCGTTCATCTGCCAGCGGATGCGCGCCGCGCTGCCCGTCTCCTGCTGGACGGCGCGCAGGGCGTGGAAGGCCACGAGGGCGTCGTTGGCGCCGATCTGCACCCACAGGTCGCCGTTGCTGCGGGCCTTGTCGAGATGGTCGGAGGAGAAGTCGGGCAGCGGGTCGAGGGCGACCGGGCGCTGCTTCTCCAGCCCGGTCTTCGCGAAGAAGCTGTATCCGAAGCCAAAGGTGATCGTCAGGGAGGACGGGCCGGCGTCCCGGGCCACATCCGTGTCGTCGTGCGCGGCAGCCTCGCCCGCCATCAGCCGCTGGGCCGTGGCCGACCAGCGGCGCAGCAGCGCGGCCGACTCCTTGCGGCCCGCGCCGGCCGCCAGGTCGAAGGCGACGAGATGGCCACGGGCCTGGAGACCCTCGGTGATGCCGGGCTGATGTTTCCCGTGAAACATCGCCCGGTCGGCGCCCAGCGAGGCGAGCGGGGTGGCCGGGGCGGGCGCGGCGGCATAGCCCACGGCTCCGCCCGCCGCGCCGAGGACGAGCCCGGTGGCACCGGCGGTGCCGAGCAGCGTGCGCCGCGTGAGGCCCCCCTGGGAGGGGCGTTCCAGGGGGGATGCCTTCTCCGAAGCGCCCCCATCGAGGGGCGTCTCCGGAGTACGGGCGTCCGGGATGGACTGGTCAGCCATGGTGTGGTTCAGCCGATCTGCGCGTTCTTGGAGACGGTCACCTGGTCGATGTCGGAGGTCCGCACGGTCACGGCGATCTTCCAGTCGCCGGCCATGGGGATCTGCACTCCGCTCGCGGCCCAGTGTCCAGTGGTGATGTGGTCGGGGACGACGGGCAGCGGCCCGATGTCCTTGGCGGTGAGGGTGAAGGCGACCTTCACCTCGGGGACGTCGAAGCCGCGGCCGTTGGGCCGCTCCACGTAGACGTGCATCTCGTTGGCGCCGACCCGCGCGGGGTCGAGGTCGATGCTCACGACGCCCTTGCCGTCCTTGCCGCCGGTGTCGAACGGCATGTCGAGCGTCAGGGCGCCCGAGGCGGACGTGTCCGAGGACGAGGATGAGGACGACGAGGACGACGACGTGGCGGCCCTGGCCTCCTGCTCGGTGCGGCCGGGCTCGGTCTGCGTCAGCACGGTGGTGACGGCCAGCAGAACGACGGCCACGCCCGCCTCGGCGAGCACCGAGCGGCGCAGTCCGTGGCGGTCCGGGTCGGCGTCGCGCAGCTGCTTCTGCCGGGCGGCGTCGACGGCGGCGCGCTGGCGCGCGAGCTGGGCGGCACGTTCGGTGTCACCCGCTGCCGACGCCTTCGCGCCCGACGTAGCCTTCTCGGCCGCCGACGTCTTTGTGCCGGACGTAGCCTTCTCGGCCGCCGACGTCTTTGTGCCGGACGCCGACTCCCCGGCCGCGGACGCCGAACCCTTCCGTACGCCCGCGGGTTCCCTCTCCTCTTCGCCCTCGTCCTCGTCCGCGTGCGGCTTCACCAACTCCTTGGCCGCCGCCGGGTCCGACAGCCTCGCCGTCCACCGCCGTGAGATCCAGGCGACGCCGACGAGCAGCGCCACCAGACCGATCTTGACGAGAAGCAGCTGGCCGTAGGTGGTGTCGGTGAACGCCGACCAGGAGCCCAGCTGGCGCCACGACTGGTACACCCCGGTCGCCACCAGCGTGACGACGCTGCCGAAGGCGACGGTCGAGAAGCGGCGTACGGCCGACGCGTCGACGGGAGTGTCGGTGGGGGCCCGGTACAGCGAGACGAGGAGGGCGACGAGCCCGCCGAGCCAGGTGGCCACGGCCAGCAGGTGGACGACGTCGACCGGCATCGCGATGCCTGGCTGGAGCCCGGTCGAGGCGTGCTCGGCCATGGCCCAGCTCGCCGCGAGCCCGGCTGCCACGACCGTCCCGCCGATCGCGAGCCCGAACGTCAGGTCCTGCTTCTCCTCGTCGTCCCGCTTGTCGTACGCCCCGAAGAGCACGGCGATGAACAGTGCGGCCGCGGCGAGCAGCAGCAGCCGGGAGACCAGCGCCGCGCCCGTCTTGGTCTGGAGGACCTCGCCGAGCAGGTCCAGGTCGAAGATGTCGCCGGCCTTCCCGGAGCCGGTGTAGGAGCCGCGCAGGAGCACCAGCGCGAAGGTGGCCGCGGTGAGCGCGACCCAGCCGGAGACGACGAGCCGCTGCACGGCCCGCACCCCGGAGCCGCGCTGCCAGCAGGCGAGGACGAAGGCGGCCCCGCCGACCAGGACGATGAAGCCGGCGTACGACATGTACCGCCCGAAGCCGTACAGCCAGCCGACCACTCCGCCGCCCGCCGTCGGCTGGGACACGGAGACGGTGGTCTGCGACGGCGAGCCGACGGAGAAGGTGTACGCGCCGGAGACGGGATGGCTGTCCGCCGAAACGACCTGGTAGGTGACGGTGTAGGTGCCGTCGGGCAGTCCGCTGTGCAGTTGCACGGCGTACGTCGTGCCGCTCACGTTGGCGGGCTTGCCGCTGTCGACGCGGTTGCCCTTGGGGTCGAGCACGCGCAGTGCGTTGTCCGACATCGCGACCTGCTCGGAGAAGGTGAGCGAGACCTGCGTCGGGGCCTTGTCGACCACCACCCCCTGCGCGGGGTCGCTGCCGGTCAGCGCGGCGTGCGCGGAAGCCGGACCGGCGCCGACGAGCAGTGCGCCGGTGACGGCCAGGAACAGCAGCACCAGGGTGCGGACGCGCGGAGCGATGGTCTGCGTCAAGGTGGTCCCTCCCTCAGTGCCCGGTCTTCGGGTTGTACGTGGCTGACTTCACCGGTATCTCAACCGTGACGGGGCTGGACTCGGCGAAGTGCAGTTCGACGGTCACTTTCTCGCCCTGCATCGGCTTGCGCTTCAGCTTCTCGAACATCAGGTGGTTTCCGCCGCTCTTGAACACGAGTTGACCGTGTGCGGGGACGGCGAGGGACGTCACCTCCTCCATCGACGAGCCGACGGTCTCGTGGACGGTGACACTGCCCGCGACATCGCTGGTGACGGAGGTCAGCTCGTCCTTCGTGCCGCCCTTGTTGGCGATCGTCAGGAAGCCCGCGGCCATCGAGTCGGAGACCGGCTGCGGCATGTAGGCGGAGCTGACGGTCAGCTCGGACCCCGAGGCCCCGGAACCGGAGTCGGAGCCGCCGCAACCGGCCAGGGCCAGTGCCCCGGCCGTCACCACGGCCGCCGTACCGAGCAGCCTCACGGCTTCTCCCCCTTGATGATCTTGGGGAGGTCCTTGGTGTAGTCGTCGACGGTGGCGTCCTCGCCGTAGAGCAGGTAACCACCGTCGGTCTTCGGCGAGAAGGCGATGACCTGGGTGCCGTGCGTGGAGACGGTCTTGCCGTTCTTGTCCTTGTGCGGCGGCTCGATGGAGATGCCGAGGGTGCGGGCGCCGGCCTGGATGGTGTCGAAGTCGCCGGTCAGGCCGACGACCTGGGGGTCGATGCCCTTGAGCCACTTGCCGAGCGCGGACGGGGTGTCCCGGTCCGGGTCGGTGGTGACGAACACGATCCGCAGCTTGTCCTGGTCGGCCTTGGACAGCTGCTTCTTGGCGACGGCGAGGTTGTTCATCGTCAGCGGACAGATGTCGGGGCAGTTGGTGTAGCCGAAGTAGATCAGCGTCGGCTTCCCCGCGGTCTCCGTGCGGAGGTCGTACTTCTTGCCCTGGGTGTCGGTGAGGACGAGATCCGGCTTCTCGAAGGGCTGGTCGAGGACGGTGGCGGCCTGCTGCGAGGTGTCCTCGGAGACGACGGCGACGGGGCTGTTGCTGTCGTCGCCGCTGCCGCAGGCGGAGAGGGTCATCGTGGCGGCGGCCAGCAGCGCGGCCGCGGCGAACGTCTTCTTGCGCATAGAGAAATGTCCCAGATGTGTGAACTCCGGTGCGCACCGGGGGGCCGGGCAGGGTGCCGGACACCCCCGATGCGCACCGCGAACGATCAGGCTCAGGCGTTGCTGTCGGCGCCGCGACGACGGCCGGCGGTCACGCCGTACGCCACGCCCGCCACGCCGACGGCGATGCCGACCACGCCCAGGACGCGGGCGGTGGTGTCGGAACTGTCGGCGGAGTCGGCGGCTTCCGTGCTGCCGCTGCTCGCGGTGGCCTTGGCGTCGTCGGTCTCGGCGGAGGCGTCCTCGGCGGTGGACGAGCCGTGGGAGTGCTCGTCCGCGGAGGCGGCGGACAGCTCCAGCACCGGAGCCGGGTTCTCGGGCTCCTCGGCGCCGTCCTCCTGCACCTCGATCCAGCGCACGACCTCCTTGTTGGAGTACGTCTGGATCGCCTTGAAGACGAGTTCGTCGGCGTCCTCGGGCAGCGCGCCGACGGAGACCGGGAACTTCTGGAAGAAGCCGGCCTCGATGCCGTCGCCGGTGGCGGTCCAGGTGATCTTGGAGACGGCCTCGGTGATCTTCTCGCCGTGCAGTTCGAGCGGCTTGTCGAGCTTGGACTTGGTGACCTTGACGTCCCAGCCGTTGATCGGCTCGGGCATCGCCGAGGCCAGCGGGTGGTCGGTCGGGAAGGTGACCTCGAGCTTGGTGGTCGAGGCGTCGTCGCGCTCGTTGGGGACCTTGAAGTCGACGACGGCGTAGCCGCCCTTGGCGGCCGTGCCCTCCGCCTGCACGCTGACGTGCGCGAAGGCCGGGGCGGACAGGGCGAGAACGGCCGAGCCGGCGACGGCAGCGGCGGCGGCGATACGGGAAGCCTTCATGAAGGGTGCACTCCACTTCGAGTGTGGTTCCGGTGCGGAGTCCTGTGCGGATCCCGGCACCGGATTCCGGCAGCGGATTCCGACAACGGATTCCGGCGACCGTTTCCGGCACCGGATTCCGACACCGGATTCCGGCAACGAATTCAGGCGATGAAGAGGGATACGCGTGCGGTGGGTGATCCTTCGGACGGAATCACGTGCACGCGCGTGTGCCGCACGACGGCGGCAGCCCCCTCCTCGCGGAACTCCCGCGGAGTGGCTCGGCTGGTCGCGTCGTGTCAGGCAGCGAGGACGAGTGCGGCGGCGGCCGGCGGGCCGCGCCTGATCACCGTGTGCTGGAGTGCGGCGGTGCGTGGTTTCGGCGCGGTGTGCGAGGCGGTGCGCGCCGGCCGCGGGCCCGCCTCCGGCGCGGCCGGCAGTCCGGCGAGCAGGGCGCGCACCAGAGCGAGCGCGCCGCGCAGGGACCGTACGAGCGCCCCCTCCGCCGAGAGTTCGACGATCCGCAGCAGAGCGGTGTCGCCGCGGCGTAGCAGCCAGCCGGCGGCGAGGGCCGCGACGAGGTGACCGAGCAGCATCGGCAGGGAGGGCAGCAGGGACGCCGTGGAGCCGACGGCGGTCGACAGGGCGTCCGCCGGGTCGTGCATGGCGGTGGCGCTCGTGCCGGTGCCCGTTCCCGGGTAGATCCGCGCGTCGGCGAGGATCCGCTGGGCCTGGACGGGGCTGAGTGCCGATGCGGTGCTTCCGCACAGGATTCGGGCGGCCCGCTCGATGAGCGCGGCGTCGGACATCGAGCCCATCGAGCTCATGGATCCCATGGACGTCGCACCGGACGTCGATGCCGATGTCATGGCAGTGTGCTGCCCCAGCCCGAACAACGCGTGCAGCACGGTCTGACCGACGGCGAGCAGCGCCGCGATCCCCGGCAGCGAGCGTTCCCGTCCGGCAAGCGGCACTACGACCGCCAGGGTCCCCAGGAATCCCGCGCCCAGCGTCCACAGCGGAACGGTGGCGCAGGAGGCGAGGACGTGACCGGCCGCGGCCAGCACGACACAGACCGCGGCGAACACCGCGGCCCGCAACAGCCGGAGATCGCTTCCGGAGCGCGCCGTGCGCGGGTGGGGGGCAGACATGGCGGGCTCATCATTGCACTGGCCTTATCGGCTTCATACGGCAGGTCCGCAAGATGACCTGGATTCCACGGAAACCGGAAGATCACCTTCTGTGACAACTGGTGCAGATGAGTCCCTCATACACCGATTAACCCCTCGAGCGCATCCCCTAAATGGGCGGCATCACATCAAATCCGCGCTTACGCAAGGGCCGTCGGGGCAATACGTAACGGTATGTCGAGCCGCAGCCAGGAGGCTGGAGCATGAGCATCTGGTGGTCACTCCATCTGCGGCGCGAAGCCGCGAGCGTTCCGCTCGCCCGGCGCCTGCTGCTCGGCACGATGGAGACGGCGGGCGTCGATCCCGACGTCTCGTACGACCTCTCCGTCGCCCTGAGCGAGGCCTGTGCCAACGCCGTCGAGCACGGCGGCGGCACCGCGCAGGGGGGCCACTCGGAGGCGTACCGCGTCACCGCCTACCTCGACGGCGAGAAGTGCCGCATCGAGGTCGCCGACTCGGGCCCGGGCTTCGTCGGCGACCGCAGTGCCCGCGCCGCGTACGCCGACGGGACTTACGCCGACGCGGTTTTCGCCGACGGGGCTTACGCCGAGGCGGAACACGGACGGGGGCTGTATCTCATCCAGGAGCTCGCCGACCATGTGCACATCGGCAACAGGCCGGGCCGGGGCGGCGCGGTGGTGAGCTTCGACAAGATCCTCAAGTGGCGCAAGAACGCTCCGCTGGTGACGGCGTCCTGAGCGTTCCGAGAACCCTGACCGGGGTTTCAGCTTCCTCAGCATTCACAGCTTGTTCTTACCGTCATCCCATGTCCCTGACGGCCTGCGTTCCTACGTTCGCGGCCATGACGGGAAACCACAAGAACAAATCCATCACCCGGCGTCGCGCCATCGCGGTGACCGGAGGCACTGTGGCGGCGGGCGGTCTGGCCGTCGCCGGTTACCAGTCGGCGTTCGCCGACACGACGACCGAGGCGGACGCGAGCGCCACCGCCTCGGCGACCTCGACCAACAGCGGTGCGTGCGTGCTGATGTCGAGCGTCACGGAAGGTCCGTACTACCTCGATGGCGCCTTGGTGCGTAAGGACATCACCGAGGGCAAGAGTGGCGTTCCGCTGACCCTGCGCATCACGGTCCAGGACACCACCGATTCCTGCAACCCCGTCGCCGGCGCGGCCGTGGAGATCTGGCACTGCGACGCCTGGGGCTACTACTCGGGCTACACCACCGCCAACCCCGGCGGCTCCGCGCCCGCGGAGAGCGAGGACGGCTCGACCGCCAACGACAACACCTACCTGCGCGGTTACCAGATCGCCAACGGCAACGGGGTCGTCAAGTTCGAGACGATCTTCCCGGGCTGGTACACCCCGCGTACCTGCCACATCCACGTGCGGGTGCACACGGGTGGCGCGAAGGAGGACGGCACGTACGAGGGCGGCAAGATCAACTACACCGGCCAGCTGTTCTTCGACGACGACGCCGCCGAGGCGATCTTCGCGCTCGAGCCGTACTCGAAGCACAGCGGCAGCTACACCACGCTCGACAACGACATGGTCTACGACGGCGGCGGCGCGTCCAGCGGTCTGCTGACCCTCGAGCCCGTGCACAAGAAGGACCCGTCGAAGGGCTACAAGGGGTTCATCACCCTCGGCATCGACCCCGACGCCGAGAGCACCGGCGCGGGCAGCGGCGGCGGTGGTACGCCCCCGAGCGGCGCGCCCGGCGACGCCCCGACGGGCACCCCGCCGAGTGACGCCCCGAGCGACGGCGCCTCCCCTTCGTCGTCCGCTTCTTCGTAAGGTACGGCCATGAGGAGCCGCGAGGACGAGACGCTGGCGCAGGCCGCGGTGGACGCACTGACCGGACAGCTGGCGCTGGCTCCGAAGCCCGGGCTGCCCGATCCGCGCGATCTCGCCGCTCGGACCACACGCCGGGACCACTGTTCCCTGCGCTGGTCGGCCAAGGCGCTCGCGCCCGGCCTCGCGGCGATGGCCGCCGCCGCCCGCCGCATCGGCGAGCCCACGCCCCAGCTCCGTGCGGAGCTGGGCGCGATAGGGCGCTGCACCGAGCACTCGGTGGGCCTCGCCGGCGGCGGGCACCGGGGCGCCCTGTGGGCGCTCGGCCTGCTGGTCGCGGCGGCCGCCCTCGACCCCCGCGCGGGGGCGCGCGAGGTGGCCGCGACCGCCAAGCGGATCGCCGCGCACACCGACCGCGGCGGCCCGCGGCGGCCGTCGCGGGGATCGTCGGTGTCGGCGAAGTACGGTGCGGCCGGGGCCCGGGGTGAGGCGAAGGCCGGATTCCCGCACGTGCGAAGGGCGTTGGACGCGCTCGCCGCCGCACGCTCGGCCGGCGCCACCGAGGAACAGGCCCGTCTCGACGCCCTGCTGACGGTGATGTCCACCCTCCAGGACACCGAACTGCTCCACACCGCGGGCCCGATGGGGCTGCGCCATGTCCAGGCAGGCGCCCGCGCGATCCTGGAGGCCGGCGGTACGGCGACGCAGACGGGCCGCGACGCTCTGTCCGCCCTCGACACCGACCTCCATACCCGCGGATGGAGCCCACGCGGTAGCGCGGGCCTGCTGACGGGCGCCCTGTTCCTGGACGCGCTACCCGTCGGTTCCCGCGCCTGACGCCAGGGTGTGCCGTGGTGGGACGCGCCTGAGACAGGCCCTGCCCGGGGTGGCTGCGCCCAAGGCAGGTGAGGCCGCCGTCGCGATGGCACGGCGCAGCGCCCGAAGCCAGGCCGCCGCCGGGAACGTCCCGACGTCCGGGCTGCCGGGCCGCAGATCGAGACGGGGCGCACGCGTGCGTGCCGCCACGTCCACAGCCGCGGCGTCGGCCGAGGGCAGCGAGGCGACCTGGGTGCCCGACCCCTGCCGCGCCGTGCGATAGCCCTCGGCGACGAGCTGGTCGTAGGCCGCCTTCGCGGTGTTGCGCGAGATCCCCAGTTCGGCCGCGAGCCGCCGGGTCGCCGGGAGCAGCGTCCCGGGCGCCAGCCGCCCGTCCCACACTGCGTCCCGCAGCGCCCGTTCGAGGCCCGCACGCCGCCCTTCCGCTCCGTCGGGCTCCAGATGCAGGTCGACGCCGACACCGGACCAGAAGTCGTTCACGAGAACCCTCCCCCTGGGCACGCGAAATCCCCCGCGCGCGAATGCTTCCGCGCACGCGAATGGCCGGGCACCTCACCGGTACCCGGCCATCGCCGTCGTATCAGCCCTTCAGCGACGCCATCCAGGACTCGACCTCGTCGGAGCGGCGCGGCAGCCCCGCCGACAGGTTCCGGTTGCCGTCCTCGGTGACCAGGATGTCGTCCTCGATGCGCACGCCGATGCCGCGGTACTCCTCGGGAACCGTCAGGTCGTCGGCCTGGAAGTACAGGCCGGGCTCGACGGTGAGGACCATACCGGGCTCCAGCGTGCCGTCCACGTACGACTCGACCCGGGCGGCCGCGCAGTCGTGGACGTCCATGCCGAGCATGTGACCGGTGCCGTGCAGCGTCCAGCGGCGCTGCAGACCGAGCTCCAGAACCCGCTCGACCGGGCCCTCGACCAGGCCCCACTCGACGAGCTTCTCGGTCAGCACGCGCTGCGCGGCGTCGTGGAAGTCGCGGTACTTGCCGCCCGGCTGCACGGCCGCGATACCGGCCTCCTGGGCCTCGTACACGGCGTCGTAGATCTTCTTCTGGATCTCGCTGAAGCGGCCGTTGATCGGCAGCGTGCGCGTGACGTCGGCGGTGTACAGCGTGTGCGTCTCGACGCCCGCGTCCAGCAGGAGCAGGTCGCCGGAGCGGACCGGGCCGTCGTTGCGCACCCAGTGCAGCGTGCAGGCGTGCGGTCCGGCGGCGGCGATGCTGCCGTAGCCGACGTCGTTGCCCTCCACGCGCGCGCGGAGGAAGAACGTGCCCTCGATGTAGCGCTCGCTGGTGGCCTCGGCCTTGTCGAGGACCTTCACGACGTCCTCGAAGCCGCGCACGGTCGAGTCGACCGCCTTCTGCAGCTCGCCGACCTCGAACTCGTCCTTGACCAGACGGGCCTCGGAGAGGAAGACGCGCAGTTCCTCGTCGCGCTCGGCGGTGACCTTGTCGGTCAGGGCCGCCTCGATGCCGGCGTCGTAGCCGCGCACGACGCGGACCGGGCCGGTGGCCTCGCGCAGCGCGTCCGGCAGCTCGCGCACGTCGGATGCGGGGATGCCGTACAGCGCCTCGGACTCGGTGAGGGAGTGGCGGCGGCCGACCCACAGCTCGCCCTGCCCGGAGAGCCAGAACTCGCCGTCCTCGCGGTTCGAGCGCGGCAGGAGGTAGATCGTCTCCTGGTGGCCCTCCGCGGTGGGCTCCAGAACCAGGACGCCGTCCTCGATCAGGTTGCCGGTGAGGTACGCGTACTCGACCGACGCCCGGAAGGCGTACTCGGTGTCGTTCGAGCGGGTCTTCAGATTGCCCGCGGGCACGACCAGACGCTCGCCGGGGAAACGCGCGGACAGCGCGGCACGGCGGGCGGCGGTCTCGGCGGCCTGCGGGATCGGCTCCAGGCCGCGCAGCTCCGTGTCGGCCCAGCCGGACTTCATGTTCTCGGCGAGCTCGTCGGACACGCCCGGGTACAGGCCGTTCTTACGCTGCTTGATGGGCTCTTCCGACTCAGTCTCCGGGGTCTCCGGGGTGAGCTCGTCCGCCACGGTCATCCTCCTTGATACGGCACTGGACCTCCTCCATCGTACGGTCGGACGTAGGAGAGCCCAGGGCCCAAGGGCCTGTTACCGGGGGATCGCCGACGGCTCGCCGGGGGATCACCGACGGAACACCGGGCGGATCGCCGACGGATCCCCGGGGGATCGCCGACGGAACACCGGGCGGATCGCCGACGGAAAGCCGACGGATCGCCGGGGAGATCGCCAGGAGATCACTCGAAGCGAGCCGCCAGCAGCACCACGTCCTCCGCGCTGTCCGCCACGTCCAGCCCGTCCGGCAGCATGGTGCGCAGCACGTGCTCGGCGACGGCGTCCGGGGCGTGCCGCAGTCCCCTGGGGACGCCCGCCGCCGCCGCGTGCAGCCGGGCGAAGGCCCGGTCCACGGAGTCGCCGGTACGGTGCAGCAGCCCGTCGGTGTAGAGCAGAACCGTCTCTCCCGGCTCCGGCTGGAACTCCACTCCGGGCGCCTCCCAGCAGGCGAGCATCCCGAGCGGCGCCGAGACGGAGGTCTCCACGAACTCCGTGCGCCGCTTGCCGAGCACCAGCGGCGGGCAGTGCCCGGCGCCGGCCAGGGTGATCTTGCGCAGCGCGGGTTCGCAGTAGGCGAACAGAGCGGTGGCGGAGCGGGCGGGCTCGGTGAGCCTGAGCAGCAGCTCCAGGTCGGACAGGACGGCGACGGGGTCCTCGCCCTCCATCACGGCGTACGCCCGCAAGGACGCGCGCAGCCGGCCCATCGCGGCGATCGCGCTCGGCCCGGACCCGGTGACCGACCCGACGGCCAGGCCCAGCGCGGCGTCGGGCAGCGGCAGCGCGTCGTACCAGTCGCCGCCGCCGCGCGGGCCGGTGCGGTGCCGGACGGCGAGCTGGACGCCGCAGACCCGGGGCAGCCGAGAGGGCAGCAGCTCCTCGGACATCGTCGCCATGCACGCGCGCGTGCGCTCCACCTCGACGAGCCGGGCGAGGTGTTCGGTGGCGTAGCGGGTGTACAGGCCGACAAGGTGGCGCTGGCGCTCGACCGGCTCGGCGGGCTCGTCGTAGAGCCACACGGCAGCGCCGAGGCGGCCCGCGGTCTCGGTGGACAGGGGGAGCGCGTAGCTGGCGGCGTAGCCGAGGCGGGCGGCCACCTCGCGGTGGCGGGGGTCCAGTCCGTCCTCGGCGAACAGGTCGGGCCGGACGATCTCGCTCTTGCCGCCGGGCAGTCCGGCGTCGGTGTCGAGGAGCGTGCCGTGGGGCATGGCGCTGCGCGGCACGGTCTCCATGTGACCGAGGTCGGCGCGGGCGAGGCCCAGGCCGATGGTGGTGTCGGGGCCGAGTCCGTCGGCGGGTTCCAGCACGACGAGTCCGCGCCGGGCGCCCACCAGGGCGGTGCCGGCGCGCAGCAGTTCCTGGAGCGCGTCGGAGAGCGAGTCCGTACGGACCAGACGTTCGGTGAGCTCGTGCAGCGTGGTGAGGTCCGAGACCCAGCCGGCGAGCCGGTCCTGGAGCAGGGTGCCGGGCGGAGTGGGGGAGGGGACGGGAGAGGAGACGGGAGAGGCGCCCGGGACGGCGGGCGCGGGCGCGACAGTGTGTGCGGGTGAGGGAACCGTTGAATCGATTCCGGCCACTTTCGGAGGGTGAGGGGCATTCATGTCATCCGGCTTTCCGACCGGTGCGTATTGCTGAAAAGCATCGCAAACCCCCATGTCATTCTGCGCCGCTAGCAGTGTCTCCACATGTACACGCACTCGTGAGGGGATGTCCAGCATTGTCCTGCTGGGATTCCTGGTGTCCATGGGGTTCTGGGTGACTTCTGATGAGTTCCTCCTGCACCCCTTGCGGAAAGGCAAAGTTGGCTTAAAACTGCCTCGGGTAACGGGTGATTGCGGTCGACTGGGCTTGCTCCACGGAGCGTCACAGCGGTCGTGATGGGTACGTACTCGGTAAGGGCCAGGGGCGGTTGGGAACCATCCGGAACCTGGTGACCGACCCGGGCGTCTTAGCCACCGACGACCGAACCCCATCCTCCCGTGGCGGAGGCGGAGAGAAAAACGCGCGACGGCAAAACGCCAGACTTCGCCACCCCACGCCACGCCCATGCATTTGATAGACGCAGTGTGGACGGAACGGCCGCGGACGCAGCCAACGTTCGGCCCATAGGGGTTCCCCTTGTCTCCGACAAGGGTGTGATGCGCCAACAGGTACGCACAGTGAAGTGATCGACACATGGTGTGATGTGGCCCACGGTGTTGCCAGGCGTGCAACGGAAAGGAACGAGCGCTCATGCGCGAGATCCTCGGAAGGCGACGCAGGCTCCTGTCCCCGCGCGGCGACGGGGGGCCTGAGTTGATCAGCACGGCCCTGACTTTCGCGACGGAATGGCAGTGGCCCGTACTCCCGGGTGTGGCGGCGGACCCGCAGGGGCGTGCCCGCTGCGGCTGCCCCGACCCGGAGTGCACGGTGCCCGGTGCGCATCCCTTCGATCCCGGCCTCCTCGCGGCCACCACCGACGCGCGCATGGTGCGCTGGTGGTGGACCAACCGCCCCACGGCGCCGATCGTCCTCGCCACCGGCGGTAAGGCCCCCTGCGCGGTCAGCCTCCCAGCCCTCGCGGCCGCGCACGCCCTCGCCGCACTCGACCGCAAGGGCATGCGCCTCGGCCCGGTCGTCGCCTCGCCCACCCGCTGGGCGCTGCTCGTACGGCCCTACTCCATGGAGCAGTTGGGCGAACTGCTGTACGCCCAGGACTTCGTCCCCGGCTCCCTCCGCTTCCACGGCGAGGGCGGCTATCTCGCCCTGCCGCCGTCCGAGACCGGCCAGGGTGCCATCCACTGGGAGCGTGCGCCGCTGCCCGGTTCCGCCTCGCCCTGGGTGCCCGACGTCGAGGCCGTGGTGGGCGCGGTGGTTGAGGCTCTCACTCGTACGGGTGTGAGCGCGCCCGAGTTGTAGGGGTGTCGGGCGCGCGCCGGACGGGGCGCCCGCCTCGGGTCGTTATCTTCCCTTTATGAATGTTCGTCTCCTCGCCCTCGCGGGCGTCGTGGCAGGCGCAGTGGCGCTGCCGCTGGCCGTGGCGTCAGCGGGGCCGGTGGGGCGCGCGGACGAGGGGCGGTCGGTCGTACGTTCGTCAGCGCACGGTGACGGTCCCGCGGCCGGCTCTTCTGACTCCTCCGGTTCCGTCGGTTCCTCCGGTTCCGTCGGTTCCTCAGGGTCCGTCGGTTCCTCAGGGTCCGTCGGTTCCGTCGGCGACGAGAAAGCGCCGTCCGCCGGTCCTGGCCGCTCCCCGCTGTTGCTCGGCCTGGGTCTGGCCACCGCCGTCCGCTGCGGCCCTGAACTCACCTCCCCGGACGGCATCGAGGCGCAGACCTGTGTCCTGACGCAGGGCGAGGACACCTGGGCGCGCACCTACTACCGCAACGCGACCGGCGACGACCTGGACGCCGCGCTGAGCGTCATGGCGCCCGGCGGGCGCACGGTGCAGATGAACTGCGCGGTGGGCGCCGAGGACGAGCCGGGGACCTGCGAGACGCCCCGCGAGCGCACCCGGGGGGCACTGGACGGCTACACGGCGGTCGCGGAGTTCGCGGGCCGGTCCGGGCGCGGCCCGCTGCTGCTTCGCTCCGGGAGCGACACCGAGAGCGGTCCGGCGGGCGGTCCGGCGAGCGACCCGGAGGGCAACTCCGGCTTGCGCACGGGCAGTTGATGCGCGGCGGCGTTAGGTGAACGGCGCCGTGCATGGAAAGGCCCGGTTGCTGGCGACGGGGGATGCACCAGCAACCGGGCTACTGGAACGGTAACAAGAGATCGGCCCTACGCAAATTCGATCTCTTGTTTCCCTCGGCTATTCGGACACCGGTCGGCACTCCGTGGCGGGGCTGTTCGGACACCGACTGGCCTGCCGTTGATGGGAGTTGTGACTGGAGTCACGATTTTCCTATGGCCCCCTCGGGCTGACCGGTCGGTCAGCCCGAGGGGATGCCGGGCCTGTGTGTCAGCTGAGCGTCACCTGTCGGTTGGTGAGTCCGCCACGCGCGCGACGCTCGTCGGGGGTGAGCGGGGCGTCCGAGGCCAGGGCCGTTGCGAGGCGCTCGGCGAACTCGGCCGCCGGCTTCTCGACGTCCTCCGCGCCGACACCGCTCGGCAGGTCCCAGACAGGCACTGTCAGGCCGTGAGCGCGGAAGGAACCCACCAGACGAGTGCCCTCGCCGAGGCTGGAGCTGCCCGCCGCGTGCAGCCGCGCCAGGGCGTCCAGAAGACGTTCCTCGGCGTGCGGCAGGACCCACCGCAGGTGGTTCTTCTCGGGGGTCTCGCACCAGTAGGCGGCGTCCACGCTGGTCAGCTTCACGGTCGGGATGGCCGCGGCGTTGGCCCGCTCCAGGGAGGCGGTCACCTCCGGAGTGGCGTTCTCCGCGTCCGGGACCCAGAATCCGAAGCCGTCGTGCACAACTGGCTCGAACGCGCCTTCGGGGTCGAGGAGATCCTGCAGTCGTGGACCGTCCGCCGGGGCGCGGCGGCCCTGCACCGGGGTGCCGGGCTGCGCTTCCAGCGCGCGCAGGAGCGTGTCGGCGAGGTCGCGGCTGATGTCGCCCGACGCCGTGTCGTTCTGCAGGCCCAGCAGCACCGAGCCGTCGTCACGACGCAGGGCGGGCCACGCCATGGGCAGCACCGTGGCCAGCGTGACCGAGGGGACGTCCTCGGGCAGGCCGTCCTTCAACGTCAGCTCGACCGTGGCCGCGGGCACCAGCTCGCGCAGCGCGACCCAGTCGCATTCGCCCGCCAGTCCCTCGAAGGGGCGGTGCACCAGCTCGGCCGCGGCCTGTGCGGCGGCCCGGCCGTGGCACGCCTTGTAGCGGCGGCCGCTGCCGCAGGGGCAGGGTTCGCGGGCGCCGACGACCGGGATCTCCGCATCACTGAGCTGCGGCCGCTTGGCCGTCGTCTGGGGTCGCTTCTTGGCCATCGTGGGTGTCTCCCGATTACGGCTCGTCTGTACGGGCGGGAGCCTAGCCGCTCGTACGAGAACCCACGGGACCCTGTGGACGACGCACGGGAGCGGTGTCCCGCGACCGGTGCCGTGCCCGCCCCGCAGCCTCCGATCCGAAAGGCGGGTCCTGAGGGGTCTGGCAGGTCCCGGCGAGTCCTGGCGAGTCCTTAAGTCACCGCCATTGGTCCTGGTCCAGGTCGTCGAACGCGTCCGCGAAGGAAAGCTCCCGCATCGCCGGCACGGACGGCGACACGGACTCCGACACGGACGGCGGTACGGACGCCGACACGGACGGCGCTGTGACGCGCGCGGCGAAGTCGGCGCGTCGGCACCCGGCGTCGGGATCATGGACGTCGTCGTGGACGACGACCCACACGGTGACCTCGCCTCGGGCGTCGTCCCGGACGCCCCAGTCGTCGGCCAGTGCCGTGATGATGTTCAGTCCTCGGCCGCCGTGCGCGGTGACCGAAGGGGTGGCCGGAGCCGGGCGGGTCGGACCGCCGCCGTCCGTCACCTCGACGACCAGCCGGCCGCCCGCGTCCACGCGCCACGCGGCTCGGACATCGCCGTCCCCGGCCGGCGCGTCGCCCAGCGGCCGACCGTGCTTGCACGCATTGCTCAAAAGTTCGGAAAGGATCAGTACGGCGTCGTCGATGACCGGTTCCGACACGCCACCACTGCGCAACTGATCACGCATCCGGTGTCTTGCTACCCCCACGCCCGCAGGGCCATGGGGTACGGCCATGCTCGACGACGTGGGCACCTCCTGTGCCACCACCAACGCCACCCCCGAGACCTCCTTCGCCCCACGCCACGGTGTGGATGCCCCATCGGCCTGTACCGGAAACCGGCCAATCCACGTCCGGTGACGCATTCGCAACGATCGAACACGGACCGAACGCGCCGGAGCACTCCCTGTTATCGAGTGGCTGGATTTCGTCGGTATGGCTGAGATCGGAGGATGCTTCAGTGAAACGCCTGGGTCAAGGTTCGTTTCATGGGGCAGCTGTGTCAGCGCTGTGTCAGCGACCCAGCTGATCAAGCACCGCGCGCGGGCGGTTGGTGATGATGGCGTCGATGTCCAGGTCGACGCAGAGATCGACGTCCTCGGGCTCGTTCACGGTCCACACGTGCACCGGGTGGCCCGCCCGCTTCAGACGCTCGATGTACGCCGGGTGATTGCGCACGATCCGGATCGAGGGGCCCGCGATCCGGACACCCGCCGGCAGCCGTCCGTCGCGCAGCCGGGGCGAGACGAACTGCATCAGGTACACCGTGGGCAGCGTCGGCGAGGCGGCCCGGACGCGATGCAGCGAGCGCGCCGAGAAGCTCATGACGCGTACCGCCGACTCGACGTCGGCGGCCGGTGCGTCCAGGCCGAACCGCTTCAGGAGCAGCAGGAGGCGCTCCTCGACCTGCCCGGCCCAGCGCGTGGGGTGCTTGGTCTCGATGGCCAGCTCCACCCGCCGTCCCGAGTCGGCGATGAGTTCGAGCAGCCGTTCCAGGGTGAGAACGGAGGTGTCCTCGGGATCCTCGGGCCGGAACTCCCAGTCGGGCTCCTCGTCGCGCGTGTGCCAGAGGTCCCGCTTCTTCCGGGAGCCGAAGTCCAGTGCCGAGAGCTCGGCGAGCTCCAGGGCGGACACCGCCCCGCGGCCGTTGGACGTACGGTTGATGCGGCGGTCGTGCACGCAGACGAGATGGCCGTCCGCGGTCAGCCGGACATCGCACTCGAGAGCGTCCGCGCCGTCCTCGATCGCCTTCTTGTACGCGGCAAGGGTGTGCTCGGGAGCCTCCTCGGAGGCCCCTCGGTGGGCGACGACTTGAATGTGGTGCTGCCGTGCGTGGGTCACCGCGTCATGGTGCCACCGGCACGGGGTGTGCGTCGGGCCGGAGGGATCCGAAAAAGTGTCCGTTCAGAGCAGAATGTCGCATATAAAGAATGGTCGGGTATCCACAGCCACCGCTTATGGTGCTCTGACGGCCCGTGGGAAAAGCTGACGGCATACAAATGCACATGCACAGCTGCAGCGCGCCGGGCCGACGACAAGCGTGAACGAGCGTGACCGAGTGCGACCGAGAACAACAGCCGTGGATCGAGGAGAAGAGCTGTGAGCACCGAGAACGAGGGCACCCCGGTACCCCCGGCCCCGTCTGCACCCCCCGTGCCGGTGGCATCTCCCGCGGCTTCCCCGCAGGCCGCCGCGCCCGAGGGCGGGGCACCCACGACTCCGGCGCCGACGCCCGCGCAGGCGCCGACGCAGGACGCCACCGGCGCCCCGGAACAGGACCTTGTGCACGCCGGGCACGCGCCCGCGTACGCCTCGGCGGGCCCGCACGACGGCGCTCAGAACACCGGATCCGCCCCCGAGAGCGGCTGGCCGCCCCCGCCGCCCGCCACGCCCGCGTACGCCGACGGCGGCGCCGGTGCGGGATCCGGCTGGGGCTCCTCGTACCAGCAGCCGCCCGCGCCCAAGTCCGGCGGCGGGCGCGGCGGCCTGGTCGCGGCGATCCTGGTGGCCGCGCTCGTAGCGGGCGGCCTGGGCGGCGGCCTCGGCTACACGCTGGCCAAGAACGACGACACCAGCGGCTCGACGACCGTCTCCTCCTCGACCAGCGGTGGCGCCGTCAAGCGCGACCCGGGCACGATCGCGGCCGTGGCCGCCAAGGCGCTGCCGAGCACTGTCACGATCGAGGCCGAGTCCACCAGCGGCGAGGGCGGCACGGGCACGGGCTTCGTCTTCGACACCGAGGGCCACATCGTCACCAACAACCACGTCGTCGCCGACGCGGTCGACGGCGGCAAGCTCACGGCCACCTTCCCCAACGGCAAGAAGTACGACGCCGAGGTCGTCGGCCACGCTCAGGGCTACGACGTGGCGGTCATCAAGCTCAAGAACGCCCCGTCGGACCTCAAGCCGCTGACCCTCGGCAACTCGGACGAGGTGGCCGTCGGCGACTCCACCATCGCCATCGGTGCCCCCTTCGGCCTGTCCAACACGGTGACGACGGGCATCATCAGCGCCAAGGACCGCCCGGTGGCCTCCAGCGACGGCACCGGCAGCCAGGCGTCCTACATGAGCGCCCTGCAGACGGACGCCTCGATCAACCCGGGCAACTCCGGCGGCCCGCTCCTCGACGCCCAGGGCAACGTCATCGGCATCAACTCCGCGATCCAGTCCACCGGCAGCGGCGGCCTGGGCGGCACCAGCCAGTCCGGCTCGATCGGCCTGGGCTTCGCCATCCCGATCAACCAGGCCAAGTACGTCGCCCAGCAGCTGATCAAGACCGGCAAGCCGGTCTACGCGAAGATCGGCGCCTCCGTCTCGCTGGAGGACACCACGGGCGGCGCGAAGATCACCGACCAGGGCGCCGGCGGCGCCTCCTCCGTCGAGTCCGGCGGCCCCGCCGACAAGGCGGGCCTGAAGTCGGGCGACGTCATCACCAAGCTCGACGACCACGTGATCGACAGCGGCCCCACCCTGATCGGCGAGATCTGGACCCACAAGCCCGGCGACAAGGTCACAATCACCTACGAGCGCGACGGCAAGACCCACACCGTCGAGGTCACCCTGGGCTCCCGTGAGGGCGACAGCTGACGAACGGACCGACTCACACGCGCGCCAACCCGTTACTCTTGTCCCCGCGTCGCCCGTGATCGGCGACGCGGGGAGGCGTGCCCGAGCGGCCTAAGGGAACGGTCTTGAAAACCGTCGTGGCAGCGATGTCACCGTGAGTTCGAATCTCACCGCCTCCGCAGATCGACGTTTGAGCAGAAGGGGTGCCCCCGTCTCGGGGCACCCCTTCTGTGTGCTCGGGCACGACCCCGAGCCGGTGTCGCCGGACTCAGCGGCACAACTCCATCACGACGTCGTCGAAGTCGGGGAACTCCCGGCCGGCCAGTTCGACCAGGGTGGCGGCCGACTGTCGGCGGCCCGGGGCGAACTGTCGGGCGACCGCTGCCAGTTGCACGTCGGGGCGCGGGACGCGGTCGCTGTCGTAGGGGGTCGCCGCTTCCCAGGGGCCGAGTCCGGCGGCCAGGAGCCACAGGAAGTCGCCCAGGTCACGCGCGATGACGCCGGTCTCCCCCTCGGAGCCGAGGAAGACGACGGGCTGGTCGGCGACTGCCGGCTCAGGGCGGACCAGCCAGAACGCGGCGTAGCCGCCGGAGCCGTCCTTGCCGAAGACGCGGAAGGCGTCGCCGTCGGCCTCCCCGTTGCCGGTCCAGGCCCGGAACCAGTCGGTGGTCTCCTCGGCGGAGAGGAAGGCATCGAAGGGCTCGAAGTCGATCCCGTCACCGTCGGCGTAATCGAACGGCTCCGCCATGGCAGCCGCGAGCGCGATGGGGAAGCTGCGGTCATCGGTGGGCGTCATGCGCGCAGGCTAGCGACTGGGCACAAGGGCACGCACGCGTAAGGACACGCGCACCCTTCCCCTCACGGCCGGTGCCCCGTCAGCCGGGCCGCCGAGGCGATCGTGGCTCGGGCCTCGCGTTCGGTCAGGCCCGTGCCCAGGGCCGCGTCGATCAGGGGGGCGACGAGGGCGGGGCCGATGCCGTTCTCGTAGGCGCGGCAGGCCGCCCAGAACAGGCGGGTGTTGCGCTGCCCCTCGTGGGCCGCGAGGACGAACTGGACCAGGCCCTGGCCGTGGCCGCCGGAAGAGGCGGGCGTGGGGTGGTGTGTGCGGGGCGGGGGGAGCAGCAGGCGTAGGAGGGCGGCCGGGCAGGGCGCGGGGGCGAGGTGGGCGGAGCCCGGGGCGGTGCCGTAGACGCCGTGGTCGGTGCGGGAGCCGGGGCCGACGAGGTAGCCGCCGGCGCCGCGGATGTCGATGCCGGGGGCGAGGCGGCCGGCGGAGTTGGGGACGACGACGTCCGGTGGGCCGGTCAGCCAGAGGTGGCGGCCGCCGGACGGGGTGAGGACGACGACCGTGGGCGGGATCGTGAACAGGTGGCGCAGGGCCAGTTCGCGCAGGGCCGCCGAGGAGTCCGTACCGGACTTGGTGTCGAGGTCGACGCCGATCAGGTGGTGCGGGGGCAGACCGCAGGCGATGCCGTAGCCGGTCGCCCAGGGCGCGGTGGCGAACAGCGCGCGGATGCGTGCGGGGTCGGTCGAGGCGTCGTACACGCCGTGGCCGAAGCGGCCGCACTCGCCGTGGCAGGGCGGGGCGGTCGGGTCGGATCGGTGGGGGGAGCGCAGGGCCGGGAGTTTCGTCCGGGACAGGGGGATGACGGCCAGGCCGCGTTCGGCGGCTGACAGGGCGTGTGCGAGGGCCAGCGTCGTGGCCTGCCGGTCGGTGGTGGCCATACCTTCATGCTCGTACGTACGTTCGAAAAAGGGAAGAGGGGAGGGCCGCGACGCGCCGGGCCCGGGGGAATGGCTGGAAATGTGAGTGAACGCTTCAGCTCTTGTGGCGCTTGGGGAGGAAGCATCCGTACTGCCCTGAGCTGGGATGTTGAGGCAGGGAAGGTGACGAAAAGGGTTTATCGACTTGTCCTCACGCTTGAGGGCGAATAGCGGTGTCCGGGGTGGTTCGCCGGGGATTCGGTGGGCAACTCTGATCTCGCGACGTCGTGCACAAAGCCGAGGCGGTCGGCCAACTGCCTTGAAAGAAGCCGTACTTCACGCACTTCCGGTCATGAGCCCGGATGTGTCATTGGTTCTGGAGGAACAACATGGCAAGCATCCGTACTGCCCGCGTTCTCGCCGCCGTCTCCGCCCTTCCGCTCGCGGCCGCCCTGTTCACCGGGGTCGCGGCGGCGGACAACGGCGCCCTCGCGGACAACGGATCGAACGCGGGCGCCGCGAGCGTCTCCGGCAGCGGGGTCGGGCTCGACAACTACGGCAACTCGTCCACCACGCAGCAGCAGGCGGTCGGCTCCGGCGCCTCGAACCAGAGCAATACCGCCCAGGTCAACGGGTCCGCGTTCACGGCCATCAACCAGGGCAACGAGAACGTCGCCGTCAGCTTCGCGCCACTGTGGTGGTGATCTGAGGGGTCGGGCGGCCGGTGCGCCGGCTCCGGCCGCCCGCCCCTCGACTCCCGTGCCGGGTGTGCTCTGTGGGGGTGTAACGCGTCTGTGCGGCGGTGCTTCGGCGCCGCCGCACAGGTGCTTTCGGGGGCGAGGGGTGAGGAGGTGAGGGCGGCAGGGGCAGGAGCAGGGGGTGGGAGGCGTAGGGCGGGGGGCGGTGCCGCATCAGTGCCTCGGTGTCTCAATGCCTCGGTTCCTGTCTCAGTACCTTGACACTGCACAGGATCTGACGGACAGTCAGAAATCTTCGCGGAGATCGTGGGAACCGCTGCGGCGGGCGCGGTGTACCAGATATGTCAGCGCGACGCGGCGCGGATCGACGAGGGGGCGGTGGTGAGCGATGAGCGACGAGTGGGGCGTGAGACTGAAGGCGTACGAGGGACGGCCGGCCGCGGTCGCCGGTGTCGGCAAGGACCCCGTCAACGCGCCGATGATCCGGCACTGGTGCGAGGCGATGGGCGACACCAGTCCGGCGTACGAGGGGCCTGACGCCGTCGCCCCGCCCGCCATGCTCCAGGTGTGGACCATGGCCGGCCTCGGCCGCACGGGGCAGACCGGTCACACAGGGGAGACGGGGCGCACGGGGCGGACGGAGGCGTACGACGAACTGCTCGCCCTGCTCGACGAGGCAGGCTGCACATCGGTCGTCGCCACCGACTGCGAGCAGGAGTATCTGCGGCCTCTGTACCCGGGTGACGAGGTCACCTTCGATGCGGTGATCGAGTCGGTCTCGGAGCGGAAGACGACCAAGCTGGGCACCGGGTACTTCGTCACGACCAGGATGGACGTGCGCGTGGGTGCCGAGCTCGTAGGCACACACCGCTTCCGCATCCTCAAGTACAAGCCCGCACGCCAGAAACCGAAGTCCCGTCGCCCCCGCCCGGTCGTCAACCGTGACAACGCCGGCTTCTGGGAGGGCGTGGCGCAGCACCGGCTGCTCATCCAGCGCTGCACGGGGTGCGGGACCCTGCGCCACCCCTGGCTGCCCGGCTGCAACGCCTGCGGCTGTCCGGACTGGGACACGGTCGAGGCGAGCGGCGAGGGCTCGGTCTACTCGTACGTGGTCATGCACCACCCGCCCTTTCCGGCCTTCACGCCTTCCGATCACGCCGCTGACGCGGCAGGCCCCTATGCGGTCGGCCTCATCGAGCTGGCCGAGGGCGTGCGGATCGTCAGCAACGTGATCGGGGTGCCGTACGACAAGGTGCGGATAGGGATGCCGGTGCAGCTCGAATTCCATTCCTACGACGATGAGTTGGTGCTGCCGGTCTTCCGCGCCAGGGAGGCGGTCTCATGAAGGCCATGACGACGGGTGCGGAACTGCCGCCGCTGGAGATCGAGATCACCCGCACGCTGATCGTCGCCGGAGCCATCGCCTCCCGCGACTACCAGGACGTGCACCACGACCCGGAGCTGGCCCGCGGCAAGGGATCCCCCGACATCTTCATGAACATCCTGACCACCAACGGCCTGGTCGGCAGGTACATCACGGACCACTTCGGTCCCACGTCGATGCTCCGCAAGGTGGCCATCCGGCTCGGGGCACCCAACTATCCGGGAGACACGATGGTGTTGACCGGCACAGTGGAGGAGGTCGACGGCGACACCGTCACGGTCCGGGTGGTCGGGGCGAACGGCATCGGTCGGCATGTGACCGGCACGGTGACGGTGACCGTCCCGTCGGGAGGCGCGGGATGAGCGTACGGAACCGGGACGCCCTGGGCGGGCGGGCGGCGATCGTCGGTATCGGGGCCACGGAGTTCTCCAAGGACTCGGGGCGCAGCGAGCTGCGGCTGGCGGCGGAGGCGGTGCGCGCGGCGCTGGAGGACGCGGGGCTGACGCCGGACGACGTGGACGGGCTGGTCACGTTCACGATGGACACCAACCCGGAGATCACCGTGGCCCAAGCCTGCGGGATGGGTGAGTTGTCCTTCTTCTCCCGTGTGCACTACGGCGGCGGGGCGGCCTGTGCGACAGTCCAGCAGGCGGCGCTGGCGGTGGCGGCGGGGGTCGCGGAGGTGGTGGTCTGCTACCGGGCCTTCAACGAGCGGTCGGGGCGCCGCTTCGGCTCGGGGGTCCAGCACCGGGAACCGTCGGCGGAAGGCGCGGCTCTCGGTTGGTCGCTGCCGTTCGGGCTGCTCACCCCGGCCTCCTGGGTGGCGATGGCGGCCCAGCGCTATCTGCACACCTACGGGCTGACCCCAGAGGCATTCGGGCACGTGGCCGTGGTGGACCGGAAGTACGCGGCGACCAACCCGGCGGCGTACTTCCACGGCAGACCCATCTCCCTCGCCGACCACGCGGCCTCCCGTTGGATCGTCGAGCCGTTGCGACTGCTGGACTGCTGCCAGGAGACGGACGGCGGGCAGGCGGTCGTGGTCACCTCCGTGGAGCGGGCCCGCGACCTGCCGCACCCCCCGGCCGTCGTCGCGGCCGCCGCCCAGGGCGCCGGCCGAGCGCAGGAGCAGATGACCAGCTTCTACCGCGACGACCTGACCGGGCTCCCGGAGATGGGCGTGGTGGCCCGCCAGTTGTGGCGGACGTCGGGGCTCACGTCGGCCGACATCGACGTGGGGATCCTGTACGACCACTTCACCCCGTTCGTGCTGATGCAGCTGGAGGAGTTCGGCTTCTGCGCGCCGGGAGAGGCCGCGGACTTCGTCGCCGAGGAGCGGCTCCCGCTCAACACCCACGGCGGCCAGCTCGGGGAGGCCTACCTCCATGGGATGAACGGCATCGCGGAGGCGGTACGGCAACTGCGCGGCACGTCCGTGAACCGAATACCCGGCGCGGGCCGGGTCCTGGTGACCGCGGGGACCGGTGTGCCGACGTCAGGCCTGGTCCTTGCCGCGGACGACTGAGCCCCCAGGGGCGATCCCGCAGTAGGCCCCGGCTGCTCGTCCACCTTCAGGAGGTGGAGCCAGCACCACCCCTACAACCTGAGGCGGAGTCTGCTTCGGGACCTGCGGCCGATCCGCCGGAGTAGGGCTCACTCATAGCGTGGAGCCATGACCACACCCGTCTGCACCAGCGCCTCGAACGCCGCTGCACCAGCGAGGCAGACCCTCCCCCACTCTCGACTTCGCTCGACCGGGGGGACCCCCACATACCCGTCGTTCTCGTCGTACGTGAGGGCCCGCCATTCGGTGCTGCTGCGTACCGCCCGGTCGCTGACCGCGAATTCGAGCGACGCCGAGGACCTGCTGCAGACGGCGCTCACCAAGACGTACGTCGCCTGGGAGCGGATCGAGGACCACCGTGCGCTCGACGGCTATGTGCGCCGGGCGCTGGTGAACACGCGCACGTCGCAATGGCGCAAGCGCAAGGTCGACGAGTTCTCGTGCGAGGAGCTGCCCGAGCCGGAGCCCGTGCCCGGCGGGGACGACCCGGCCGAGCAGCAGGCGCTGCATGACGCCATGTGGCGGGCGATCATGAAGCTGCCCGACCGGCAGCGGGCGATGGTCGTCCTGCGGTACTACGAGGACCTGAGCGAGGTTCAGACGGCGGAGGTGCTCGGGGTGTCGGTCGGCACGGTGAAGTCGGCGGTGTCACGGGCGCTGGGGAAGCTGCGCGAGGACCCCGAGCTGGGGCTTGTTCGATAGTGGGCCGACGTGGGGGGCATTGGGACCCCGCGTGACGCGATCGATCACCCGGGTCTAGTGACATACCGCGTGGTATGTGCGCAGAATCAGCGCAACCGTTACCACCGCGTAGGCAATGACGCCCGGGAGGACGCCGTGCTGAGCACCATGCAGGACGTACCGCTGCTGATCTCGAGGATCCTGACCCATGGGTCGACGATCCACGGCACATCACAGGTGATCACCTGGACCGGTGAGGGAGAGCCGCAGCGTCGCTCCTACGCCGAGATCGGCGCCCGCTCGGCCCAGCTGGCGCACGCCCTGCGCGAGGACCTCGGGGTCGTGGACGACGACCGCGTGGCGACTCTCATGTGGAACAACTCGGACCACGTGGAGGCGTACTTCGCGATCCCCTCCATGGGCGCGGTCCTGCACACCCTCAACCTCCGCCTGCCCGCGGAGCAGCTGGTCTGGATCGTGAACCACGCGGCCGACAAGGTCGTGATCGTCAACGGTTCGCTGCTGCCGCTGCTGGCCCCGCTGCTGCCGCACCTGGGGACGGTCGAACACGTCGTCGTCTCGGGCCCGGGCGACCGCGCCCTGCTCGCCGGCGCCGCCTCCGTCCAGGTGCACGAGTACGAGGACCTGATCGCCGGGAAGCCGACCGCGTACGACTGGCCGGAGCTGGACGAACGCCAGGCGGCCGCCATGTGTTACACATCCGGTACCACGGGCGACCCGAAGGGCGTGGTCTACAGCCACCGTTCGATCTACCTGCACTCCATGCAGGTCAACATGGCGCAGTCCATGGGCCTGACCGACCGGGACACCTCGCTGGTGGTGGTCCCGCAGTTCCACGTCAACGCCTGGGGTCTGCCGCACGCGACCTTCATGACCGGTGTCAACCTGCTGATGCCGGACCGGTTCCTCCAGCCCGCGCCTCTCGCCGAGATGATCGAGTCCGAGCGTCCGACGCACGCGGCCGCCGTCCCGACCATCTGGCAGGGCCTGCTCGCCGAGCTGACCGCCAAGCCCCGCGACGTCAGCTCGCTCGCCCAGGTCACCATCGGCGGCTCGGCCTGCCCGCCCTCCCTCATGGCGGCCTTCGACAAGCTGGGCATGCGGGTCTGCCACGCCTGGGGCATGACGGAGACGTCTCCGCTCGGCACGATCGCCCGTCCGCCGGCCCATGCGGTCGGCACGGAGGAGGAGTTCGCGTACCGGCTCACGCAGGGTCGTTTCCCGGCCGGCGTCGAGGCCCGCCTGAGCGGCCCCGGCGGCGAACGCCTCCCCTGGGACGGGGAGTCCGCGGGCGAACTGGAGGTGCGCGGTCCCTGGATCGCCGGTGCCTACTACAACGGCCCCGGCGCCGACCCCCTGCGCCCCGCCGACAAGTTCAGCGAGGACGGCTGGCTGAAGACGGGCGACGTGGGCACCATCAGCCCGGACGGCTTCCTCACCCTCACCGACCGCGCCAAGGACGTCATCAAGTCCGGCGGCGAGTGGATCTCCTCTGTCGACCTGGAGAACGCCCTGATGTCCCACCCGGACGTCACCGAGGCCGCCGTCGTCGCCGTCCCCGACGAGAAGTGGGGCGAGCGCCCGCTGGCCACCGTCGTACTGAAGGAGGGCTCCGCCGCCGACTTCGACTCCCTGCGCGGCTTCCTCGCCGACGAGGCCGGAATCGCCAAGTGGCAGCTCCCCGAACGCTGGACGATCATCGGGGCGGTGCCCAAGACCAGCGTCGGCAAGTTCGATAAGAAGGTGCTGCGCAGGCAGTACGCGGCCGGGGAGCTGGACGTCACCAAGCTCTGACCGGCGGCGGAGGCAGCGCCCCGGCGGACGCTTGCCGCACGGCCGTACGGCGCCGGCCGCACCGCGGTGCGGCGCCCACTTCACGGCCGTGCGGCGCTTCACGGCCGTGCGGCGCTTCACCGCGGTGCGGCGCCCACTTCACGGCCGTGCGGCGCCTACTTCACAGCCGTATGGCCCCCGCCGCACCGCCCTACGGCGCCCGCCGCACGGCGCGGTGCGACGCCGCCGCACGACATCGCCGCACCGCCGTACGACGTCAGCTCACCCTCGTACGGCGGGTGGTCGCGCCCCACCCCAGGGCCAGCCATACCGCCGCCACCGCGCACACCCCGCCCCAGCCCCAGTGGCTGAAGGCGGTGCCGGCCAGGATCGAGGCGAGGGCGCCGCCGGCGAAGCCGGAGACGACGTAGGCGGTGTTGGCGGTGGCCGGGGCCGTGGTGGTGGTCAGGGCCAGGGTCTGGTTGGCGACCTGGGAGGCCACCAGGGCGATGTGGATCAGGACCGCCGCGACGAACAGTGCCCCGATCACCTGCCCGCCCAGCCAGAACAGTGGCACGGACACGGCGGCCAGCAGATACGCGTTCCGTACGACCTTCGCGGCGCCGAAGCGGTCGACCAGGCCGCCCGCGAGCGGTGCCACCGCAGCGGCCGCCAGGCCGAAGAGGCCGAAGAGGCCGGCGGTCGCGGTCGACAGGCCGTAGGACTTCCCCGTCAGCAGCAGGGCGAGGGACGTCCACAGGGCGCTCCACGCGCCGAACATCCCGGCCTGCCGCAGGCACGCGCGCCACAGATCGGGCGAGTTGCGCAGCAGCCCGGGCAGGGCCATGAGGCCGGCGAACAGCGGTCCGGTGCGGCGACGGCGTTCCGCGGGCAGGACGAGGGCGGTGGCCAGGCCCAGTGCGAGGGTCAGCACGCCCGCGCCCGCGAAGACCCAGCGCCAGCCGTAGGCCTGCCCGGCGAGCCCGCCCAGCACGCGGGCCGCGACGATGCCGGTGAACAGGCCGGCGATGATCGCGCCGACATGGCGGGCGCGGCGTTCGGCGGGGGCGCGTTCGGCGACCAGCGGGACCAGCAACTGCGGGACGACGGTGGCGGCGGAGGCGATGAACACGGAGACGGCGAGGGCGCCGGTGCCGGATGCCGCCGCGGCCAGCGCCAGGGCCGCCGTGGTGGCCACGGACAGGACGGCGACCAGCCGGCGCCGGTTCACGTTGTCGCCGAGCGGGGCGAAGAAGAGCAGTCCCGCGGCGTAGCCGAGCTGCGCTACGGAGGCGATCCAGGCCACGGCCGGCGGCGCCATGCCGAAGTCGTGGGCGATGAGGGGGAGCAGCGGGGCGGCGAGGTAGACGTTGGCGGCCGTGACGGCGGTGCAGACGGCGATGAGGGGAAGCAGGAGGGGCGAGGCGGCGGTCTTCGTCGCCTGGGCCGGGGCCCGGACCTCGCGCGCGGAGGCTGACGGCAGGTGGGGCACGACAGTTCCTTTCATAACCAACTGGTTGGTTGGAGAGAGTCTGCGCCTCGCCTCCCCCGCTGTCAACCAAACAGTTGGTTACCTGAGCGGCTACCCTGTCCCCATGGCAGCAAAGGACCCCGAGGCCACCAAGGCCCGCATCTTCGAGGCGGCGGTCGCCGAATTCGCCCGCTACGGCATCGCGGGCGCCCGTATCGACCGCATCGCGACCGAGGCCAAGGCCAACAAGCAGCTGATCTACGCCTACTTCGGCAACAAGGCGGAGCTGTTCACGAAGGTCCTGGGCAAGCGCATGCTCGACCTCGCCGTCGCCGTCCCCGTGGACCCGGACGACATCGACGGCTGGATCGACCGCCTGATGGACTACCACGCCGCCCACCCCGAGCTGCTGCGCCTGCTCTTCTGGGAGGGCCTGGAGTACGGCACGACCGAGCTGCCGGACGAGGCCGAGCGCCAGGAGCACTACGCCCGCAAGGTCGCCGCTCTCCAGGACGGCCAGGACCGGGGCGTCGTCAGCGACGCGATCCCGGCCCGCGACCTGCTGTTCCTGCTCGTCGCGCTGGCCAACTGGGCCGTCTTCGTACCGCAGATGAGCCGCGTCCTGGTGGGCGCCGAGGACGCCGACCAGGACCGCCTGCGGGCGTCGATCAAGGAGGCGGCCCGCCGCCTCACCGCGCCCTAGGACCTGTCCTGGGACGTCGTCCTAGTTGGTGCCGATGCGGGCGAGCAGGTCCACGATCCGGCTCTGCACCTCGGCGCTGGTGGACCGCTCCGCGAGGAACAGCACCGTCTCGCCCGAGGCGAGGCGCGGCAGGTCGGCCTGGTCGACGGCGGCGGTGTAGACGACGAGTGGGGTGCGGCTGAGCTGCCCGTTCGCGCGCAGCCAGTCCACGATCCCGGCCTGGTGCCGGTGCACCTGGAGCAGGTCCATCACGACCAGGTTCGGCCGGAACTGCCCCGCCAGCGCCACCGCGTCCGCGTCGCTCGCCGCCCGCGCGACCTGCATCCCGCGTCGCTCCAGCGTCGAGGTCAGCGCCAGCGCGATCTCCGCGTGCTCCTCGATGAGCAGCACGCGCGGCGGGTGCTGCTCACTGTCGCGTGGCGCGAGCGCCTTCAGCAGTACGGCGGGATCGGCGCCGTACGCCGCCTCGCGCGTCGCCTGCCCGAGCCCCGCCGTGACCAGCACCGGCACCTCGGCGGCCACGGCTGCCTGCCGCAGCGACTGGAGTGCCGTACGCGTGATCGGCCCGGTCAGCGGATCGACGAACAGCGCCGCCGGGAACGCGGCGATCTGCGCGTCCACCTCCTCGCGCGAGTGCACGATCACGGGCCGGTAGCCGCGGTCGCTCAGCGCCTGCTGCGTGGAGACGTCCGGGGCCGGCCAGACCAGCAGCCGGCGCGGGTTGTCCAGCGGCTCCGGCGGCAGCTCGTCGTCCATCGGCTGCGGCCGTGGCATGTCCGCGACCTCGACCGCTCCGCCCGGACCGTCCAGCGGCTCGGGACCCTCGGCGGCGTTCTCGTCAGGTGCTCCTATGGCGTACGAGCGTCCGGCGCCCTCGGTGGCCGACGCGAGCCGGGACTGCCCCGCGAGCGACGGGTGCGTAACAGCAGGCTGTGGCGTGGGGGTCTTGGCCGCGGCGGCCTGGGACGCAGTCTTCTGTGGCAGGGCAGGCTGCTCGGCCGACGGGTGCGGCCGGCCCGTCTGCTCGGGGCGCGTGGCCGGGTCGGGCGGCGTACCCAGTTTGCGGCGCCGACCGGAACCATTCGGTCCGTGAGGGGGCGGCGTGGTGGCCGCCGACGGCTGCTGCACCTGCGCCGCCTGCCGGGTGAACGGCACGCCCTGCCCCAGCGTCCGCACGCTGATCGCCCGCCCCTGCGTCGAGTTCGGGTCCACCGGCGCCGCCGCCCGCGCGGCCTGCGCCGCCTCCGCGGGCAACGGCTGCGCCGCCCGCGGCTGCGGTTGCACGGGCGCGCTCTCGGGCGGCAAGGGGGAGCCGGTCGCCGGAGTGGAGGGGGCCGCCGGTAGCTGGGCGGCCGGGGGCTGGGCTGGGGACTGCGGCTGGGGCGCAGGGGCGCCGTTCGGCGGTACGGGTACGGCGGTCCCGGCGCCGGGGGTGGCGTCGTCGTCGGCCGGCCACGGCTGCGGGGCGGGGGTGCCGGCGGCCGGGGTTGCCTGGCCGGGCGGTGCCTCCGCGGGAAGGGGCTGGGCGGGGGCGGGCCGCACGGGGACGCCCTGCGCCGGGATCGGCTGCTGCGGGACCGGCTGTGCGGAAGGTGCCGGAGTTGCCGGAACGACTTGAGCGGCGGCGACAGGCTGCTGCCCTGCGGGCACCTGTGCCGGAACCGCCGCCGTGGGCGCCCCCTGCGAGGGCATCCCGGGCGTCTCGGCCGCTTCCGCCGGCTGGCCAACGGCCCGTCGGCGGCGGCCGGTCGGCGCGTTCGTGGGGTGCGGCTGCGGCGGGGTGTGGTCGTCGGACTGGTTGTGGGGCACGGCGTCGTGCTGACCGTGGTCGGTCAGTGCATCACCCGAAGGACCCGGTACCGGCACCGGCATCGGCACCTGAGCCGGGACGGAGGTTACGGGAGTTGCGGGAGTTACCTGTCCCTCTTCTCCCGCCCCGTCGGACGGGCGGTCCGCCTCGGCGGGCGGAAGGGCGAAGACCGTACGGGGGGCCGCCTCCTGCGCGGCGGCGCGTTCCGTCGCGGCGGCCAGGGCTCGCCGGCGGCGTCCGGTCGGATGTGAGTCGTCAGGGTCCGTACCGTCCACAGCGGTGGGCTGGGCCGGGGCGGATGCCGCGGGCAGTGCGGGCGGCAACGCGTGCTGTTCGTCGGAGTCACGCCGGCCGCGCTGTCCGGCGGGTGCGGGCACACCCTGCGGCGGGACGGTCCCGCCCAGACCGGTCCCCGAGGCCGCGGTTCCCGCGGCATGCTCGGCGGCCGTGACGACGGCCCCCTCGGCCACACTCGCGGCGGCCTCCTGGCTCCCGGCCGCGGGCGCGGCCGCGATCTCGGCCGGTCGCCCGCGCCGCCGCCCGGTACCGCCGGAGACCTCCCCGGCGTCGGCGGCAGCGGCTGCCGACTCCTCGGCGGCCGCACGCCTGCGGCGCCGCCCGGTCGGCGACGTGGCCTCCGCCTCGGCGCCACCGGACTTGCCCGGAACCTCGCTCTCCAGGAAGGCGTCCACGGAGGATCGCCGTGCCCGGCGCCCCCGCCCGCCGCCGGAGCCCTCCGCGGGCCCGGCGTCGTCGGCACCGAGGTCCCCGCCGGCAGCGGACTCCAAGGCATGAGCCTGCCCTTGCCCTTGCCCTTGCCCTTGCCCTTGCCCCTGCCCGAGCTCCAGCGCCTGAGAGGGCACGGCCCCCGCCCCGCCCCCGAGCGGAACCTCCAGGACGTACGCACTGCCGCTCATCCCCGGCACCTCGTGCGTCTGCAGCACACCACCGTGCGCACGAACGATCCCGCGCACGATCGGCTCGTGCACCGGGTCTCCCCCGGCGTACGGCCCGCGCACCTCGATCCGTACGACCTCGCCGCGCTGCGCCGCCGCCACGACGACGGTGTTGTCCATGTAACCGCCCGCCGACACGGGCGCGTTGCCGGTCGCGTCGACCCCGGCGACGTCCGCGACGAGATGCGCGAGCGCGGTCGCGAGGAGCCGCGCGTCGACCTCGGCCTCGATGGGCGGCGCGTGCACGGCGAACTGCACGCGGCCGGGCCCGATCAGCTCGACGGCCCCGTCGACACCGGCGGCGACGACGGCGTCGAGCATGACGTTCGTACGAGTGATGCCCTCGGTCCCGGCGTCGAGCAGCTGGTAGCCGAGGACGTTGTCGATGAGGGCGGTGATGCGCGAGTAGCCCGCCGACAGGTGATGGAGCACCTGGTTGGCCTCGGGCCACAGCTGCCCGGCGTCGTCCGCGGCGAGCGTGGCCAGCTCGCGGCGCAGCTCGTCCAGGGGCCCGCGCAACGACTGCCCCAGCAGCGTGAGCAGCTGGTCGTGTCGCCCGGCGAGTGCCTCGTACCGGTCCTTCTCCCGCTCGCCGAGCGCGGCGTACCGCTCCTCACCGGCCGCGAGCTCCTCCTCGTGCTGCTCGCGCAGTTCCTCGAGCTCGGTGACGTGCTGCTGGCGCAGGGCGGTGAGGTCGGAGGCGTGCTCCTCGGAGAGCCGCTCCAGCTCCTCCGCGTGCTGCGTGTCCGCGGCCTCCTTCTCCACCGCGAGGGTGTCGTACGGCCGCCTGTCGTTGAAGGTCATCACGGCGCCGACGAGCTGGTCGCCGTCGCGCACGGGCGCGGTGGTCAGGTCGACCGACACCTTGTCGCCGCTCTTGGACCACAGCACCTGCCCGCGCACCCGGTGCTTGCGCCCGGAGCGCAGGGTGTCGGCGAGCGGGGACTCGTCGTACGGGAAGGGCGAGCCGTCGGCACGCGAGTGCAGTACGAGGTCGTGCAGCTCCTTGCCGCCGAGGTCGCTGGCCCGGTAGCCCAGGATCTGGGCGGCGGCCGGATTGACGAGGACGATCCGCCCGTCGGTGTCGGTCCCCACGACACCCTCGGACGCGGCCCGCAGAATCATCTCGGTCTGCCGCTGCGAACGCGCCAGCTCGGCCTCGGTGTCGACGGTGCCGGACAGGTCGCGTACGACGAGCATCAGCAACTCGTCGCCGGTGTAGCCGTAACCGTCGTAGGCCTGCTGCCCGTTCTCGAGGTTGGCGCTGGTGACCTCGACGGGGAACTCCACCCCGTCCGTCCGGCGGGCGATCATCCTGGTCGGCTTGGTCCGTCCGACCGGGTCCATGTGGTCGGGGCGCCGCATGGAGCCCGGGATCAGCTTGGAGTCGAACTGCGGCAGCAGATCGAGCAGCCCACGCCCGACGAGGGCGGTGCCCGGCGCCTCGAAGGCCTCCAGGGCGATGGTGTTGGCGTTGACGACCGTCCCGTTGGCGTTGACCAGCACCAACGCATCGGGCAGCGCGTCCAGTATGGCTGCGAGGCGAGCAGCGCCTCGGGATGGCCTGCTGCTCACGAGACGCTTCCTCCCTGTTACCGCACCTTGCCGACCGCTCGGGCCATCTTGCCAACCGGCCCGCAACGTGTCACGCGAGGGAGTCTAAGGGCTGAGGTTGCGCTCGCGGCGCCGGATGAGAGGGAGCTCGCACGACGAAGTGACACAGAACGTGTGACCGCATCCTCGGGCTTCGCGGGACCTTCGCGGGACTTTTACGGGACCGTTGTCTCCACCAGGAGACCTCTGTGAGCGACCTCCCTCCGCAACGGGCCTCCAGTGGTCCTCTGGCAGGCCTCTGACGGGAGTCTTTGACGGGGACCTCCGGCGGGACCTCCGGCGGGACCTCTACGGACCCAGGTCGGGAAGCAGCGGTACGAATCGGTCCCAGCGGGCGATCTGGCACCCGTTGCTGCGGTCGTAGGTCGCGTCGACGGGCCGCCCGGCCCAGGTCCCGGTGACATGGGCGGTGGCCGGCCCGCCGTACTGCATGGTGCAGACGCTGCCCTCGGGCACGGGCGCGAAGGTCTCCCTGCCCCATCGGGTGTTGCGCTCCGCCGTACGACAGGCGCCTCCCACGTCCGGATGACTGCCGCCGCCGGGGTGGCAGTACAGCTCGTACGTCCCGTCCGCGCCGCCACCGGCGTGGCGGACGGTGACGGTGAGGTGATCGCCGCCGCCCGCCCGATCCTCGTCCCGGACGGGCGGCGGCACGAGACGGAGGCCGGCACTGCCCGTTTCCGTGGTGCCCCCCGCGTACGCGGCCGTGGGTGCGCCGGACAGTGAGGCGACCGCGGCGAGGGAGGCGGCGGCGGTGACGAGCCGGCGGAGACCGCCGGAGGTGACCTGCGACATGACCTGACTAACGCGGCGCACGCCGGCACGTTGCGCGTCCGCCTCACCGGTGCGAATGGCTTTGCCCTTCGGCCCACCTGCCTAGTACCGTAGAGGCCGATTGGTGACACGACGCTCGACTGTGTCATCATCTGCACGCACCACTCGCGCTCGCGCGAGCGGTTGTGCGGGAGGCGTCGCCTAGTCCGGTCTATGGCGCCGCACTGCTAATGCGGTTTGGGTCTTAAAGCCCATCGAGGGTTCAAATCCCTCCGCCTCCGCGCGATCAACGAAGCCCCGGTCCACTGGACCGGGGCTTCGTCGTTCCCTACGTCCTCCAGAATCGCTCCAAAGCATGTTTCCGCAGGTCACAAGGGGTGTGGCTAACGGATTTCACATGTCGGCGGCAGTCATGTAATGTTCTTCCTGTCGCCGCGAGCGGGCCGGAAGGGCCGGGAGCGAAGACGAAATAACAAAAAAAACACGCACTCGTAGCTTAACGGATAGAGCATCTGACTACGGATCAGAAGGTTGCAGGTTCGAATCCTGCCGAGTGCACACAGATGAGAGGCCCCGGAGAGATCCGGGGCCTCTTGCGTTTCAGCGGCGTACAGCAGCGAAGTCCAGCAAAACACGGCGAGGGTGCGGTGCCGAGTGGCCACCGGACCCTTTTCCGCTTCGGCGTGCAGGTTGATCCACTCGTCGTGGATCGAGCCCTCGCCGTTGGCACGCTTGCCGCTCATGCCGACACCGCCCCGGCTTCAGAGGTCACGCGCTCGATGTGGTCTTGGAGAGGCCAAAGCCCAGCATGGCTGCGACTTCTGACGTGGTGTGCCACTTCGGTTGGATCACGGTCGTGGTCAGGTTGCGCTGTCCTCCCGGTTCAGTTGGCGTGCCGTTCTTCGCGGGCGGTTTCGCGGTCGTGCTGGATGGTGCGGCGGATGTTGGCGGCAGGCCCGAGCCGACTACCGCGCCACCCAGCAACGCGCCGCCGAACACGCTCGGCTTCCGCGGCCGCTTCTCCACCAGATCCCACCGCTGCTCCACCCTCGGCGCGCTCCGCCAGGGCTCAGTGATGCTGAGCCGTCGATGCCCATCCGCGCGGAAGCCGCCATGCGGGTGCCTCGTGCAGTACATCGCCGACTCGTACGAGGATGCGCTCGCCCGGCCGCAGTAGGCTGGAAACAGCGGTAGCCCTTGGTGACTGCCGCGCGGCGGTGGGGCCCGCCGTACACGAACCGCGGTGAGAATGCCGCCAACGGTCCCTACTTGTGTCCGTCTGCGCCCACCACAGGGCGCCACACGAGTAGGAGACCCATGACCTCACCAGAGCCCCTCCTTCTGATGGCCGAGCCCGTAGACCCCGACCTTGAGCCGCGCACGCCCCCGCCACGATCCGCGCGGGTGCGGGATCAGGCGCCTGTGGTGGGAGTGGTCGCGATAGGCGGCGCCCTGGGAGCGTGCGCTCGCTACGGCGCCGGCCTGCTGTGGCCCACCGCGCCAGGCGCCTTCCCGTGGACCACGCTGGGCATCAACGCCGTCGGCTGCGCCGTGATCGGCATCTTCATGGTGGTCATCACCGAAGTGTGGGCCGCACACCGGCTCGTGCGCCCGTTCTTCGGCACCGGCGTGCTCGGGGGCTTCACCACCTTCTCCACGTACGCGGTCGACATCCACAGCCTGGTCCAGGGTGAGCGCGCCGCGACGGGGCTGGCCTACCTCGCCGCCACGCCGCTGATTGCGATCGCCGCAGTTTGGGGCGCGGCCATCGCGACGCGCCGCCTGATCGCATGGAGGCAGAAATGACACGGCTGCACGGCACCGCCATGCGGTTGACGATCTTGGTCGGCGACAACGACACCTGGCACCACCGGCCTCTGTTCACCGAGATCGTCCATCGTGCGCACGCTGCGGGCCTGGCGGGGGCCAGCGTCTTCCACGGTGTAGAGGGCTTCGGGGCCTCTTCGCTGGTCCACACCGCCCGACTGCTCTCCTTGAACGACAACCTTCCCGTGGCGATCGTCATCGTCGACCGCGAGGAGGACATCCGCGGGTTTCTGCCGCAGCTCGATGAACTTGTCGGCGAAGGCCTGGTGACCCTCGACGTGGTCGAGGTGATCCGATACGTCGGGCGGGGGAACCACCGGTGAACTGGGCACTGGTCATCGCCGGGGCACTGGTGGGCGCACCGCTGCGGTACCTCACGGACCGCGCTGTCCAGGCCCGGCACGACACCGTCTTCCCCTGGGGCACGTTCACCGTCAACGTCATCGGCTGCCTCATCCTGGGCGTGCTGGCCGGCGCCGTCACCTACGGTGCCGCCTCCCATTCGGTCCAGCTGCTCATCGGCACCGGATTTTGCGGGGCGCTGACCACCTACTCGACGTTCTCCTACGAGACGCTACGGCTGGCCGACGGCGGAGCGAGGCTTCTGGCCGCCGCCAATGTCGTCGCCAGCGTCGTCGCCGGACTGGGAGCGGCGTTCACGGGCGCGGCGCTTGCTCAGGCGATCTGGGCTTGAACCAGCCCAAGGTCGAGCACCCACGCACGGTGCTTCGGGACGAAGCGGTCGCGCTGCAAACAAGTTTCCGCCGGCATCCGACGCTGACATCAACGGCTACGAACAACAGGGGCAGTGCACCCCGGGTCAGTCTTCCAATGACATGTACAGGCGGGTGCCCGCCGGGTGGAAGCCGACGCGTTCGTAGACGCGGCGGGAGCCCTCGCCCGAGTACTCCAGCCAGATCGAGCGGGCGCCGCGGGCGAACATGGTTTCGGCCAGCGATGCGGTGACGGCGGCGGCGATGCCGTGGCCGCGGTGGGCGGGGCGGGTGCCGACGCCTGCCAGTTCCGAGGTGGCGACCGCGGGGGCGGAGCAGGAGGCGGCGCCGGCGCAGCTGCCGTCGGGGGCCCGGACGAAGCGGACCGCACCGCCGTTCCCCTGGGTGCGGCGCAGCCGGGCCACGCCTTCCGCGGACGGGGGAAACTCGTTGCCGAACGCCTCGGACAGGGCGGCGTCGATCGAGGCGTAGTCCTGGTCCGTGGACGGGGTCTCGACGAGGAGGGCGGCGCGGGGCGTGAGGGTGGCGGGCGTGCAGATCAGATAGGTGTGCACCGCCTCCGTGGTGAAGCCCGCCCGGCGAAGCGCCAGTGCTACGGCGGGAGCGGCATCCGGGGCGAATTCCAGGCGGGGCTTCAGGCCCCGCTCGCGGAACGCCTCGACGAGTGCCGCCACGTCCCGTTCGCCGGGGCGGGCGCCTGGCAACGGGGTCGCGTAGTTGATGTAGGGGCTGCTGGTCGCGGGAACGAACCCGGCGACGAAGCCGCCGATTTCGGTGGCCCGGGGGCGGCGGCGGAGGTGGGCGACGGCGAAGTTCTGGACGTCGGTGTCCACGGTGATGGTGACCTCACGTAAAGGGCGAGCAGGCAGACAGGACAGGGAAGCGTGGGCGGTGCTTGTGCAGCGCCGCTTCGGGCCGCCGTGAAGGAGAGGACACGGGGCGGCACCTGTCGCCGCGTCGCCTGGGAGGCGGGCGGCTCAGTGCCGGCGGCGGCCGCTGGAGGACGCCGGGGCCATTGGCTTCAGTCCCTTGCCATGCGTAGGGCCCTGTGGAGGGCCACTTGTAGGAGAGTCGGTGCACCTTCCCATGGCAGGGATGCGACGGACAAGGTGCAGGCCACGGTCCGCCGTTGTCAGTGGCTGCGCCTACGCTCGAAGGTGATGGCACAGGCATGGAAGTGCTCGGGACTGCGATGGTCGGCCGACGGTCCCGTGCTGATGTGGGACGGCGGGCGGGGCAGCGCGCTGTCGTGGGGGAAGCAGGTGGCCTTCGGGGTCGCGGACGGGGGTGTGCGGACATGTGTGGGGGCGCGCGGGCATCCGTGTGCGGTACGGGCGGTCGTGTCGGGGCGGAGTACGGGGGCGCGATGCGAGGAGTGTGCGCGGCTGGACCGGGCGCACTCCGTGGCCGCCGACACCATTGCGGACGACCCGCGGCCGTACCACGTATATCTGGCGTGGTTCGGGCCCGGCATGGTCAAGGTCGGCATCACGGCGCTCGAGCGGGGGTCGGCGCGGCTGCTGGAGCAGGGGGCCGTCTGTTTCAGCTGGCTCGGTGCCGGGCCGTTGATGGCCGCGCGGCGGGCCGAGGAGCTGCTGCGTGCCGCGCTCCGGGTGCCGGACCGGATTCCGTACGCCGGTAAGCGCGCGGTGCGGTCCGCGCTGCCCGGTACGCAGGACGAGCGGGCGGCGGAGATCGCGGAGCTGCACGCGCGGGCGGTGGCGCTCGGCGGGTGGCCCGAGTCGCTGACGCGTGAGCCCTTCCGGCCTGTGGATCACGTCGGGGTGTTCGGGCTCGCCGGGCTGCCCGCCGCCGTCGGAGAGGTGAGCGAGCTCGTCGCCGGGGGCGTGGTGAGAGGGGAGCTGGTGGCTGCCGCCGGGCCTGATCTCCATCTGATGAGCGGGGTCGGGGGCGAGGGCGGCGGGGCCGTCGTGGTGCTCGACACACGGTTGATGACCGGGTGGGAGCTCGTCCCGGTGGAGAGCGGGGCACACGAACTCGACGTTCCTGTGCGAGAGTTCAAGCGAACACCGAGTGTTCAGGAAGGGCTCTTCTGACGGGTCGCGCGGTGAAGTGGGCCGTGGCGGTGAAGAGTGGCCACGGCTTCGAACGGGCGGTGCCGGCCCTGCCCCAGGCAAGGAATTGCCCAGGGCTTCCCTGAGAGCCTCCTGTGAGCTTCTTAGGGAAATCACAGATTAGTGAAAGCGTGCTCTCAGAGGACCCCGACATGGTGTCCACCATGACCACGACCTCGCCCCAGGGGCGCACCGAACTGCTGAGGCCGGACGGGAGCCCCGTCCGAGTGCTTGTGGTGGACGACGAGCTGTCGATCACCGAACTGCTGTCCATGGCCCTTCGCTATGAGGGATGGCAGATCCGCAGCGCGGGTGACGGGACGGGGGCGATCCAGACCGCCCGCGAGTTCCGGCCCGACGCCGTCGTCCTGGACATGATGCTGCCCGACATGGACGGCCTGACCGTCCTGGGGCGGCTGCGCCGCGAGCTGCCCGACGTGCCGGTTCTCTTCCTGACCGCCAAGGACGCGGTCGAGGACCGTATCGCCGGGCTCACCGCCGGTGGCGACGACTACGTCACCAAGCCGTTCAGCCTCGAAGAGGTCGTGGCTCGGCTGCGCGGGCTGATCCGCCGTTCCGGTGCCGCCGACCGGCGGTCCGACTCCGTGCTCGTCGTCGGTGACCTCACCCTCGACGAGGACAGCCACGAGGTGTCGCGGGCCGGGGACAACATCCACCTCACCGCCACCGAGTTCGAACTGCTGCGCTTCCTCATGCGTAATCCTCGTCGTGTGCTCAGCAAAGCGCAGATCCTGGACCGCGTGTGGTCGTACGACTTCGGCGGTCAGGCCAATGTGGTCGAGCTGTACATCTCCTACCTGCGAAGGAAGATCGACGCGGGGCGCGAGCCGATGATCCACACCCGGCGCGGTGCCGGTTACCTGATCAAGCCGGCCGGCTGAGGCCGGGTACCCGGTGGGGCCGTCGGTCTTCGTGCCTGCCGCCCGTGTCGTGGAGGAGCGTCCCCGTGTCGCTCCTTCATCTGGTCGTGAGCCCCGGCGCAGCGACCCCGAGACCCTTCCGGACGCTTCGGTGAAGGCAGCGCGATGAGCAGGCAGAGACAGCGACAGCAGCAGAAGCAGATGCAGAGGCAGCAGCAGAGGCAGAAGCCGAAGAGGCAGCGGACTCCGCGGACCCTGCGGTCGCGGCTCGTCGTCTCCGCGGTCACGCTGATCGCCGTCGTGTGCGCGGTGATCGGCACGGTGACGACGCTCGCGCTGCGTTCCCATCTGTACGACCAGCTGGACGGCCAGGTCTTCGACGTCGCCATGCGGGCCGTGGGCGGCCCCAAGCTGGTCGGCGACGCTCCCGGCGGCCTGAACGGCGACGACAACGGCAACGCCGACGGGACGACCGGCAACTCGTTGACGACGGACGAGAAGCTCCAGTTCACCAGCCGGGGCCCGACGCAGCCGGGCACCGTCGTCGCCGTCATGAACGACGACGGCAACGGGATCGCCGAGGCGGTCGTCGCCCGTGAGAAGAGCGGCTACCAGGGCGGCATGACCACCACGCGGCTCAGCACGGCGCAGAAGACCGTGCTCGCCGAGGCGTCGAAGACCGGCACCGAGACCGTGGACATTCCCGGTCTGGGCGGCTACCTCGTCAAGTACATCGAGAGCCAGAACGGCCGCGGAGCGTTCTACGTCGCGCTGCCCACCAAGGACGTCGACAACACCATCAACACCCTCCTCCTCGTCGAGGTGAGCATCACCGCCGCCGGTCTCGTCGCCGCCGGCATCGCCGGTTACGTCCTCGTCGGCGTCGCCACCCGCCCCCTGCGCAAGGTCGCCGCCACCGCCACCCGGGTCTCCGAACTCCCCCTGCACACCGGCGAGGTGAACCTCAGCGAGCGGGTGCCCGAGTCCGAGACCGACCCGCACACCGAGGTCGGGCAGGTCGGTGCCGCGCTCAACCGGATGCTGAACCACATCCACGGCGCCCTGCACTCCCGCCAGCAGAGCGAGATGCGGGTACGGCAGTTCGTCGCGGACGCCAGCCATGAGCTGAGGACGCCTCTCGCGTCGATCCGCGGGTACGCCGAGCTCACCCGGCGCGGTCGGGAGCAGGTCGGGCCCGACACCCGGCACGCCCTGGGCCGTATCGAGTCCGAGGCCGGGCGCATGACGCTGCTCGTCGAGGACCTGCTGCTGCTGGCGCGGCTCGACGCGGGCCGGCCGTTGCAGTTCGGGCAGACGGACCTCGTACCGCTCGTGGTCGACACCATCAGCGATGCCCGTGCCGCGGGACGGGACCACGTCTGGCGGCTCGAACTGCCCGACGAGCCCGCCCTCGTGTCCGCGGACGCGGCCCGGCTGCAGCAGGTGCTCGTCAACCTGCTGGCGAACGCGCGCACCCACACCCCGCCCGGTACGACCGTCACCGCACGTGTGCAGCGGCGCGGACCGTGGCTGTGCGTGGACGTCCAGGACAACGGCCAGGGCATCCCGCCGGACCTGCTCCCGCATGTCTTCGAACGGTTCGCGAGGGGTGACTCCGCGCGCTCGCGCGCCACCGGGTCGACCGGTCTGGGGCTGGCCATCGTGCAGGCCGTCGCGACCGCGCACGGCGGCGCCGTGACCGTCGACAGCGTGCCCGGACGGACGGTGTTCACCGTGCATCTGCCCGCCCTTGCCCCGGCCGTCCCCCAGCCGGCGCCCGAAACGAACTGGCAACTCGACTCACAGGTACAGCACAGTGCCACCACATGGGTGCAACAGGGCGCTTGACAAGAGTCGTTGCCATGCGAACCGACTCTTCTCCCGGCACCCTGCCGGCGCGGGAGCACCTCCCGGCCGCGGCAGCCGGTACGCCTGTCCTGGACGTAGTGATCCCCGTCTACAACGAGGAGAAGGACCTCCAGCCGTGCGTCGTCAGACTGCACGAGCACCTCAAGCGCACGTTCCCGTACCCGTTCCGCATCACCATCGCGGACAACGCGTCGACGGACACGACGCCGCAGGTGTCTCAGCGGCTGGAGGCAGAGATCGCTGAGGTGAAGGCCTTCCGCCTCGAGCAGAAGGGCCGCGGCCGTGCGCTGCGGACCGTCTGGTCGGCCTCGGACGCGCCGATCCTCGCCTACATGGACGTGGACCTGTCCACCGACCTCAACGCGCTGCTGCCGCTGGTGGCCCCGCTGATCTCGGGCCACTCGGACCTCGCGATCGGTTCCCGGCTGGCCCGTAGCTCGCGCGTCGTCCGCGGGCCCAAGCGGGAGTTCATCAGCCGCGCGTACAACCTGATCCTGCGCGGCTCCCTCCAGGCCCGCTTCTCGGACGCGCAGTGCGGCTTCAAGGCGATCCGCCGTGACGTCGCCCAGGTGCTGCTGCCGCTGGTGGAGGACACCGGCTGGTTCTTCGACACCGAGATGCTGGTGCTCGCCGAGCGCGCGGGGCTCCGTATTCACGAGGTGCCCGTCGACTGGGTCGACGATCCCGACTCCACGGTGCACATCGTGAAGACGGCGACCGAGGACCTGAAGGGGGTGTGGCGAGTGGGCAAGGCCCTGGCCACCGGTTCGCTGTCCCTGGACCGGCTGGCCCGCCCGTTCGGCGACGATCCGCGCGACCGTGACATCCAGGACGTGCCCAAGGGGCTGGCCCGCCAGCTCGTCGGGTTCTGTGTCGTCGGCGCTCTGTCGACCCTCTTCTACCTGCTGCTCTACAGCGCCTTCCGCAACTTCAGCGGTTCGCAGATCGCCAACGCCCTCGCGCTGCTGGTCTCGGCGATCGCCAACACGGCCGCCAACCGGCGCCTGACCTTCGGGGTGCGCGGCCGCGGCGGCGCCGTCCGGCACCAGGCGCAGGGCCTGGTCGTCTTCGGCATCGGCCTGGTGCTGACCAGCGGTTCGCTGGCCGCCCTGAACGCGGCGACCGCCAGCCCCGCGCACTCCACCGAACTCGCGGTGCTGATCGCCGCCAACCTCGCGGCGACCGTGCTCCGCTTCCTGCTCTTCCGCGCGTGGGTGTTCCCGGACCGGCGCGACGCCGACGCGGGCGCCCACTCGACCGTGGTCGCCTCCCACACCCCGTCCTCGCCGACGTACGCGACGGCGCAGGTCCCGCAGCAGCCCGGCGGCCCGTACACCCCGCTGCCCCAGCGCCCGGTAGTGCACCAGCAGCAGAACCACGGCACGACCACGCACGACACGACCCAGTTCCGCGCCGGTGAAGCCGCGGACGGCACCTGGCGGGACGCGACCATGCAGCTCCAGCCGGTGCGCCCTTACGACACCGACCCGGGGGACTCACGATGACCACCGACTACGACCGGACGACCGATCAGGGGGGTGCTGCCACCTCCTGGGGGCCGCCCCCGACCGCTCCGCCCCAGGAGCCGGCGGCCGTGCAGGCGCCGGCCCCCGAGGCCGGCGAACCGAAGCAGCCCTTCGTACGGAGACTGTGGCGCGGACGCCCCGAGGACCCCCGCTGGGCGCGCCCGGCCTTCCTCGGCCTGCTGCTGGCGACCGGTCTGCTCTACCTCTACAACCTGAGCGCCTCCGGCTACGCCAACTCCTTCTACTCCGCGGCCGTCCAGGCCGGCAGCAAGAGCTGGAAGGCGTTCTTCTTCGGCTCGCTGGACGCGGGCAACGCCATCACCGTCGACAAGCCCCCGGCCTCCCTGTGGCCGATGGAGCTGGCGGTCCGGATCTTCGGCCTGAACTCGTGGGCGATCCTCGTCCCCGAGGTGCTCATGGGCGTCGCGACGGTCGCCGTCGTGTACGCGTCCGTGCGCCGCCGGTTCAGCCCGGAGGCAGGTCTGATCGCGGGTGCGGTGCTCGCGCTCACCCCCGTCGCGGCGCTGATGTTCCGGTTCAACAACCCGGACGCCATGCTGGCGCTGCTGATGGCCGTCGCCTGCTACCTCGTCGTCCGCGCCCTCGAGGACGGCCGTACGAAGTGGCTGCTGTGGGCCGGTGCGGCGATCGGTTTCGCCTTCCTCGCCAAGACGCTGCAGGCTTTCCTGATCCTGCCGCCGCTGGCGATCGTCTACGGCGTCTGCGCGCCGGTGAAGCTGAAGAAGCGCCTCGGGCAGCTGGCCCTGGCGACGGTCGCGCTGGTCGTCTCGGGCGGCTGGTGGGTCGCGATCGTCGAGCTGTGGCCGGCGTCCTCCCGCCCCTACATCGGCGGTTCGCAGAACAACAGCTTCCTCGAGCTGACCTTCGGCTACAACGGCCTCGGCCGCCTCAGCGGCGACGAGACCGGCAGCGTCGGCGGCGGCGGTGGCGGCACCGGCACCGGGCAGTGGGGTGAGACCGGCTGGGACCGGATGTTCAACTCCGAGATCGGCGGACAGATCTCCTGGCTGCTGCCGGCCGCGCTGATCCTGCTGGTCGCGGGCCTGGTGGCCACGCGCAAGCTGTCGCGGACGTCCGTGACCCGCGGTTCGTTCCTCGTCTGGGGCGGCTCGCTGCTGATGACCATGGTCGTCTTCAGCTACATGGCGGGCATCTTCCACCAGTACTACACGGTGGCCCTCGCCCCCTACATGGCGGCCGTGATCGGTATGGGCGCGGGCATCCTGTGGGAGAAGCGCGGCGAGATCTGGGTGTCGATCACCCTCGCGGCCTCGGTCGTGGCGGCCGCGGTCTGGAGCTACGTCCTGCTCAACCGCACCTCGGACTACCTGCCCTGGCTGAAGTGGCTGGTCCTGATCGGCGGCCTGGCCGGCGCGCTCGGCCTGGTCTTCGCGGGCCGGCTGAACCGCCGGCTGGCCCTCGCGGCGGCGGCCGTGAGCGTCGTGGCGGCGCTGGCCGGTCCGACGGCGTACACCTTCAGCACGCTCCAGGAAGGCCACACCGGCTCCATCGTCACCGCCGGTCCGTCCGGCGCGAGCATGATGGGCGGCGGCGGTCCGGGCGGCGGTGGCCGGGGCGGCTTCGGCGGCGGCAACGGCGGCGGTCCCGGTGGCAACACCCAGGGCCAGCAGGGCAACGGCACCACCCAGAACGGCAACGGGTTCCCGGGCGGTGGCACCGGTGGCACCGGTGGCACGGGTGGCTTTCCCGGCGGTGGCACGGGCGGCGGCATGCCGGGCCAGGGCCAGGGCCAGGGCCAGGGCCAGGGCCAGCAGAACGGCAATGGCACCACCCAGAACGGCAACGGCTTCCCGGGCGGCGGGCAGATGGGCGAAGGCGGCGGCATGGCCGGCGGCGGTGGCATGGGCGGCCTGCTGAACGGCGCGAGCGTCAGCTCCGAGGCCAAGAAGCTGCTGGAGACCGACTCCGGCGAGTACACGTGGGTCGCCGCGGCCATCGGCGCCCAGAACGCCGCGAGCTACCAGCTCTCCACCGGTGACGCGGTGATGGCGATCGGCGGCTTCAACGGCACCGACCCGTCCCCGACGCTGGCGCAGTTCAAGAAGTACGTGGAGGAAGGCAAGATCCACTACTTCATCTCGAGCGGCTCCGGTGGCGGCATGGGCGGCAGCAGCACCGGGACCTCCTCGAAGATCACCTCGTGGGTCGAGAGCAACTTCAAGAAGGTCACGGTCGGTTCGGCCACCTTCTACGACCTCACGCAGGCGGCGAGCGGCTGACGTTCGGCCGAGCATGAAGGGCGGTGGCTTCCGGCCACCGCCCTTCTGCGTATCCACGTATCTACGTTGTACACCGTATGGGGGTTGTTCTACGGTGTACAGCATGTCCGCTCCCGCTCCCCAAGGCCACCCCCAGCGCTGGCTGATCCTCGGCGTCATCTGTCTGGCGCAGCTCACCGTGCTGCTCGACAACACCGTGCTGAACGTCGCGATCCCCTCGCTCACCCGTGAGCTGGGCGCGGCCACCTCCGACATCCAGTGGATGATCAACGCGTACTCGCTGGTGCAGTCCGGTCTGCTGCTCACCGCGGGCAGTGCGGCCGACCGCTACGGCCGCAAGAAGCTGCTGATCGCGGGGCTCGCCCTCTTCGGCATCGGCTCGCTGGTGGCCGGACTGGCCGACTCCACCGGCCAGTTGATCGCCGCGCGGGCCGGCATGGGCGTCGGTGGCGCACTCCTGCTGACCACCACCCTGGCCGTGGTGATGCAGATCTTCGCGCCCGAGGAGCACGCCAAGGCGATCGGCATCTGGGCCGCGGTCAACGCCCTCGGCTTCGCGATCGGTCCGCTCATCGGCGGCTTCATGCTGAACCACTTCTGGTGGGGCGCGATCTTCCTGATCAACCTGCCGGTCGCGGCGCTGGGCCTGGTCGCGGTCGTGGCGCTCGTCCCCGAGTCGAAGAACCCCCGGGGCGACCGCCCGGACCTGCTCGGCGCCCTGCTGTCGACGATCGGCATGGCCACGCTGGTGTTCGCGATCATCTCCGGCCCGGCACACGGCTGGACGTCGGCCCGGGTACTGGCGAGCGCGGCCGTCGCGGTGGTCGTCCTCGCCCTGTTCGCCTACTGGGAGAGCCGTATCCCGTACCCGATGCTCGACCTGCACTTCTTCCGCGACCGCCGCTTCACGGGCGCCGTCGCCGGCGCGGTCCTGATCACCTTCGGCATGGGCGGCGCGCTGTTCCTGCTCACCCAGCACCTCCAGTTCGTGCTCGGTTACGGCCCGCTGGAGGCGGGCCTGCGGACGGCGCCGCTCGCCCTGTCCGTCGTCGTCCTGAACTTCTCGGGCCTGTCGGCGAAGTGGACGGCGAAGCTCGGCACGCCGGTGTCGATCGCGCTGGGCATGGTGCTGATGTCCGGGGGCCTGGTGTCGATCGCCACGCTCGCGGAGCACGGGTACGGGGGCACGCTGCTGGGCCTGCTGCTCATCGGCGCGGGCTGCGCGGTCGCGAACCCCGCCATGGCGCACGCCATCATGAGCGCGATCCCGCCGGACAAGGCCGGTGTGGGCGCCGGAATCAACGGCACGCTGGCGGAGTTCGGCAACGGGCTGGGGGTCGCCGTACTGGGCGCGGTGCTCAACGCGCGGTTCGCCGCGCTGATTCCGGTGGCGGCGAGTTCGCTGCCGGCGGCGCTGGCGTCTGCCGACGGGGAGCGGGAGAGGGGGCGTATCACCGACGCGTTCTCGTCCGGGCTCGAGACCAGTCAGTTGGTGGGGGCGGTGGCCGTGCTGCTCGGCGGGTTCCTGGCGGCGGCGTTGCTGCGCAGGGCGGAGCGGGCAGACTCCCAGGTGGTGGCGGCTTAGGCCGGGCTCAGGCTCGGTCGGCCCGGGAGCTCGGCCGGTGGTGGCTGGACCTAGCATCGTGACCGGGGGCCGCAGGAGTGTCGAGGAAGGTGCGCCATGGTGAAGGCGGTGAAGGCAGCCGAGCGGGCCGCGCGGAGCAGCGTGTGGCTGGAGGGCAAGGCGCGCCGGGGCGGGCGCGGTGGCGGGCAGCCGTCGGGTCTCGACCGGGACCGGATCACCGCGGTCACGGTCCGTCTCCTGGACGCCGAGGGGCTCGACAGGTTCTCCATGCGCCGGCTCGCCACAGAGCTGAACGTGACCGCGATGTCCGTCTACTGGTACGTCGACACCAAGGACGACCTCCTCGAACTCGCCCTGGACGCGGCCTTCGGCGAGCTGCGCCTGCCCGATCCGGACGCCACGGGCGCCGCGGACGTTGCCGATTTCGCGGATGCCGCGGATGCCGCTGACGTCGCCGTCGCGGTGGACTGGCGCGACCAGCTGCGGACGCTGGCCACGGAGTACCGTGTGCTGCTGGTGCGCCACCCGTGGCTGTCGCCGCTCGCCGGCCGGTACCTCAACATCGGCCCCAACTCGCTGGCCTTCTCCCGCTTCGTGCAGCGTGTTGTCCGCCGCACGGGGCTGCCCGCGCACGGCGTCACGGGCGCCATCTCCGCCGTCTTCCAGTTCGTGTACGGCTACGGCACGATCGAGGGCCACTTCTTTGCCCGTGTCGCCGATGCCGGTGTGACCCCGGACGACTACTTCCAGCAGGCTATGAGCGCGGTGACCGAGTCACCGGACACCGCCGAGGTCATCCAGGAGTCCAAGGACATCATGGCGGCCCGCGGCGGCGACACGGTCGCGGAGATGCTGGACCGCGACTTCACCTTCGCCCTGGACCTGCTGGTGGCGGGGATCGAGGCGATGGTGAAGCGCGGCTGACGCCCCTGTCTCCGGCGCGTCTCCGGCTGTCTCCGGCTCCTCTACTCCCCGGACACGAGCCGCGCCGGGAACCCACCCGTCGCCACCGGCCCCCACCGCTCCGGCGTGACCCGGATGATCGACTTGCCCTGCTTGAGCATGGCCGCCCGGTACTCGTCCCAGTCCGGGTGCTCACCGGCGATGTTCCGGTAGTACTCCACCAGCGGCTCTACGGAGTCGGGCGTGTCGACGACCTCGGCCGTGCCGTCGATCTGGACCCAGGGGCCGTTCCAGTCGTCGCTGAGCACGATGACGCTGACCCGGGGGTCCCGCTTGGCGTTGCGGGTCTTGGCCCGTTCCGGGTACGTGGAGACCACGATCCGGCCCGAGTCGTCGACCCCGCAGGTCAGCGGCGACCCCTGGGGGCTGCCGTCGGCCCGCCGGGTCAGCAGGATGGCGCGGTGGCGGGGACGTACAAAGTCCAGCAACTCTTCCAGTGCCACGGGGGTGTTCGTCGCGATGTTCGGTGCCATGGGGCCAGCGTCTCAGATCGGCTCGGGGTTCCTGGTGAACGCCCCGATGAAGACGTCCCTCATGACCCGCCCCCGGCCGGGGAAGATGCTCCAGGTGACGAACAACAGCCCCGACGACCTCGGCCCCGACGACCAGTGGCCGCTGCTGCCCGCGTGGATGTGGGACTGCAGGGAGTGTGTCCGCAAGTACGAGGCGATGAAGTACATCCAGGCCGAGATCGCGGGGCTGGTCGCCGAGGACCCCGGTGTGGACTGGGACTTCATGGACAGCATCGTGGGGACGCAGATCAGCCTCAGCCGCCACCTGGCCGACGCCCACCGCGAACTGCTGCCCGACTGGGCCCCCGGCTGCCGCACCTGCGCCGACCACCAGGCTCGCCTGGCGAAGACGGAGGAGTCCGTGGAGTTCCGGCTCGGCACGGTGATGGTGGCCGAGGAACACCGCGCCCGGCACCTGTTCGCCCCGCCCCGCACGGTCGGACTCATGTAGGGCGGGGACGTCGTGACACGGGTGGACCCGCCACCGGGGCCGGAACCCCCGCCCCGGTGGCGGGTCCACGAGGCCGGGCCGGAACCCCCGGCCCCGGCTACGCCGTCGGCAGCGACTCGCCCTGGACCGCCTGGATGTCCAGCTCGACCTTGAGGGTCGTACCGATGGCCGCGATGCCCGCCTGGACGATCTGGTTGTAGTTCATGGCGAAGTCCTCGCGGTGCAGCTCCGTGGTCGCCCGGAAGGCGGCCCGGGTGCCGCCCCACGGGTCGGCGCCGGTGCCGAGGTAGGCGAGGTCCAGGTCGACGGGCCGTACGACCCCGTGCAGGCCCAGCTCCCCGTGGACGGTCCAGCGGTCGGAGCCCGCCGCCGCCAGGCCGGTGGAGCGGAAGGTGATCTCGGGGAAGAGCTCGACGTCCAGGAAGTCCGCGGAGCGCAGATGCGTGTCGCGCATGCCGTTGCCGGTGTCGATGGAGGCGGCGCGGATGACCGCCTCGACACGGGACTTGGTGATGTCGTCCGGGGCGATCTCGACCGTGCCCGCGAACTCCGTGAACCGGCCGCGCACGCTGGAGATGCCCAGGTGCTGGGCTACCGCGCCCACCGTGGAGTGCGCCGGGTCGATGGTCCACGGTCCCGGCGGGGGCAGCTCGGTGCCGCCCTGCCGGGCCAGCGTCACCGTCCCGACCTCGGCCCGCCCGCTCGCGGTGACGATCGCGCTCGCGGCGGCGGGCGCGTACCCGACGGCCGTGACGATCACCGTGTACGCCCCCGGCGCCAGCGCGTTCACGTCCCGTACCGCGCCCTCGGCGTCCGCCTCGACCCGCAGCACCTGCGTGCCCGTCATGTCGGTCACCGTGACGACCGCGTGCGACACGGCCCACCCGTCCCTGGTACGGATCCTCGCGGTCAGTCCCATCCCGTTTTCTCCCTGCAAAGCATCAGAAATTGGTCGCAATGAAGCCGGCCCGCGGCGGGGACGCGCCTCCGCTCGGAGCGCGCCGCCCGCCACGGGCCGGGGTCGAACTACTCGCCGGGGTGGGCGAGTTCGATGTCGTGGCCGTCGACGCCAGGTCCGGCGACCGTCAGCGCGGTGGCCACCGGCGGGTAGCCCGTCGCGATGACGGTGTACTCGCCGCCGTCCAGGTCGGTGAAGGCGTACGCCCCGTCCGTCCCGGTGGTGGCCGTGCCCACCACGTTGCCGGCCGCGTCCACCAGCGTCACGCGGGCGTCGGCCAGCGGACCGTGCGGGGCGCGGACGACGCCCTGGAGCTGGGAGCCCGAGTCGAGGTCGACCTCGATCCGGGTGACCCCGGTGCCGCCCACCTCGACGGGCAGGGCGCGCGGCCGGTAGCCGGCGGCGTTGACCGCGAGGGTCACCGTGCCGGGCACCAGCTCGGCGAAGGAGAACTCGCCCTGCTCACCGGTGGCGGCGGTGGCCAGCAGGTCCCCGCGCACATCGGTGACGATCACCATCGCGTCCTTGACCGGCAGCGAGGTCTCGGCGCCGCGGACGACACCGGACAGGCCGCTGGTGCCGCTGAGCAGGATGTCGTACGCGACCGGCTCGTCGTTGACGACGATCGTCGAGGCCTGCGGCTGGTAGCCGTCGGCGGAGGCGATCAGGACGTACGAGCCCGCGCCGGGCGCGTCCACCCCGTAGGAGCCGTCGGCCTGTGCGACCGACCGGCCCAGCTGACGTCCGGCCAGGGAGATCAGCGTGACCGCGGCCCGCGGTACGGGCGCGCTCTCGGCGCCGCGGACGAAGCCGCGCACCGGGGTACCGCCGCCCGCCGACTCACCGACGGCCACCGTGGCGACCGCGGCCAGGCGCTGCGTGCCCTCGGGACCGGCCTCCGTGGTGGCGGAGGCGACGGACCAGCTCGGGACGTTCTCCGCGGCCGGGGATTCGGCCGGAGCCGCGGCGGCGGCCGGAGCCTGCGCCGGGGACTCGTCGCCGGCGGCCTGCGCGAGGGCACCCTTGGTCTTCAGCGGGACCTCCTTGATGAACAGCGTGATGAGGAAGGCGAGCAGCGCCGTGCAGGCCGCGATCAGGAAGACGTCCGCGATGCCGTGGCCGTACGCGCTCTCCATGACGGTGCGCAGCGGTGCGGGCAGCGTGTCCATGTCCGGGATGCTGCTGGTGGACCCGGAAGCTGCGGCCGCGTACTTGGGGTCGAGGGCGGCCAGGCCGTCCTTGACGTAGTGGGTGATCCGGGTGGACATGACCGCGCCCAGCGCGGAGACGCCGATCGCACCGCCGAGGGACCGGAAGAAGGTGACCGTGGAGCTCGCCGAACCGATGTCGGACGGCGCCACCTGGTTCTGCGTGGCCAGGACCAGGTTCTGCATCATCATGCCGATGCCGAGACCCAGCAGGGCCATGAAGATGGCCATCTTCCAGTAGTCCGTGTCGTACCGGATGGTGCCCAGCAGACCCAGACCGGCCGTCACCAGCACACCACCGCTGACGAGCCACGCCTTCCACTTACCGGTCCGGGTGATGAACTGGCCGGACAGGGTGGAGGAGACGAACAGACCACCGATCATCGGGATCGTCAGGACGCCGGACATCGTCGGGGACTTGTCGCGGGCCAGCTGGAAGTACTGGCTGAAGAAGGTCGTGCCGCTGAACATCGCGACACCCACGAAGAGCGAGGCGAGCGACGACAGGGTGATGGTGCGGTTGCGGAACAGGCGCAGCGGGATGATCGGCTCGCTCGCCTTGGACTCGATGAGCACGAAGAGCAGCCCGAGCACGATCGCGCCGCCGACCATCGCGTACGTCTGCCAGGACACCCAGTCGTACTTGTCACCGGCGAAGGTGACCCAGACCAGCAGCAGCGAGACCGCGGCGGCGATGAAGAACGCGCCGCCCCAGTCGACCTTCACGTCCCGCTTCACGGTGGGCAGGTGCAGGGTCTTCTGCAGCACGATCAGCGCGATGATCGCGAACGGCACACCGACGTAGAAGCACCAGCGCCAGCCCAGCCACGAGGTGTCGGTGATGACACCACCGAGCAGCGGGCCGCCGACGGTCGCAACAGCGAACGTCGCGCCGAGGTAGCCGGAGTACTTTCCCCGCTCACGCGGAGAGATCATCGCGGCCATGACGATCTGGGCAAGAGCGGACAGACCGCCGGTGCCGATGCCCTGGACGACACGGCAGGCGATCAGCATGCCGGGGTTCTGGGACAGACCCGCGACCACAGAGCCCAGAACATAAATGACCAGGGCTATCTGGACGAGCGCCTTCTTGCTGTACAGGTCGGCGAGCTTGCCCCAGAGGGGCGTGGTCGCGGTCATGGAGAGCAGCGCGGCCGTGACGACCCAGGTGTAGGCGGACTGGCCGCCGCCCAGGTCGCCGATGATGCGGGGCAGGGCGTTGGAGACGATCGTCGACGACAGGATCGCGACGAACATGCCGAGCATCAGCCCGGAGAGCGCCTCCATGATCTGCCGGTGCGTCATCGGCGCGCCGGAGGAGCCTCCCCCGTTCTTGGCGTGAGCCCGCACACCGGCTGGTGTGGTCGTTGCCATGGACTTCCTTTTCTTAAGTGTTTGCGGGTGTACGGGTGGTCGTTTCTAGTTCAGGAGGCGGCAGCCGGGGTGCGGAACGGCAGTCCCCGAAGCTGGCCCTGAGTCGTGTCATGAGCCGGGTGAGCTGCCCGACCTCGTCGTCGGTCCAGTCGCTCAGCCGTTCGGCGAGCAGCTGGGTGCTCCGTTGGTGCAACTTGTCGACCTGGTCGCGGCCTGCGTCCGTGAGGTGCAGGATGCGCGAGCGCTTGTCCGCAGGGTCGGGGGACCGTTCGATCCAGCCCCGCTCGGCGACGTGCGTGACATGGCGGCTGGTGACCGACATGTCCACGGCGAGCAACTCCGCGAGCTTGCTCATGCGCATATCCCCGTGACGGACCAGCAGCATCAGCACGGCGGCGGAGCCGGTCGGGCAGTCGTGCGGCAGGATCCGCCCGAGGTCCCGTTTCACGGCCCCGATGGCGCTGAGCTGGTGCGCCAGCTCCTGGAACTGCGCCTGCTCGGCCATCACACCTCCCGGTATTCGTTGCTTAGGGCAACCATAGGAGATGTTGGTTGCCACAGGCAAATAAAAGAGGGGGTCGCGGATCCAAAACTTGGCAAAGGCAAGTATTGCGAACGTAAACCCGCAGGTGGGTGCATGCGGTACGGGTGGGCCCCGGGAGTGGAGCCCCCACTTGGGCCGGACCCCCTGAATTCGCTAGTGTCCTGGCCCATGGCTAACACCCAGGGCCCCCAGGGCAACCACGACCCCGCCGGCAGCACCCAGATGTTCCGCGCGTTCGTCGACGAGGCCCCTCAGGGCCGACAGCAGCAGGCGGTGGCCTCGACGGGCGGCCCCCGCATCGGCCTGATCGTGGGCGTCGTCGTCGCCGTGGTGATCGTCGCCGCGGTGGCCTGGCTCGCGCTCAAGTAGGACGAACCGCTACTTCCCCCGCTACTTCCACTGGACGGACACGTCCCGCGTCTCCACGTGCATCCCCAGCGGTACACGCCAGGCGTCGACGCACACCGTCCAGGTCTTCTCTTCCCGCGCGCCGGCCTCGATCGGCGCCGGAAGCTCCACGGCCGACTCGACCGTCGACCAGTCGATGCCGAGCGCGCCGATGACGTGCGTCCCGAAGGTCACCGTGCCCGAACGCACCGCGGTCCCCCCGGTGTTGCGGAAAACGAGGGTCACGTTCTCGCACCACCGCTCGTCCGCCGCCTCACGCACGGGCTCGCCCACGCTCAGGGCGGCGGGCGTACGGGGTGTCGTACCCGGTGTCGTACGAGGGGAAGCCGGCGTGGGCGACGGCGGACTCGCGCTCGTGTGAACGGACTTGGTGCCGTCGGGAGCCGGGGCGACGCTTCCGGTCGTAGGGCGTGGCCCGGAGGTGGGATCCGCGCCCGCCTCCGAACTGCCGCCAGCGTCAGGGGAGTTGCGCGTGTCCCCCGTTCCGCCGCCGGCTCCGTCGAGCGGTACCAGCGTCACGCCGCCCGTCGGCCCGACCGCCGTACCCGCTGCCTGGGGTGGCCCGCCGGCCGCTCCGACCGCGACGTAGTCGCCGCCGCCCCCGCCGCTCCCGAAGGCGCCCAGTACCCCGCCCAGACAGACGACGGCCGCCGACGCGCCCAGTACGGCGCCCCGGCGGCCATGTGTCCATGTCGCCCATGTCGCTCGAAGCATCGCGCCATGGTGACTGACGCTCCGTCAAATAGGAAGCCTCGCGACCTTCTGGGGGTCAGTCCGAGATGAGACCGTCCCGCAGCTGTGCCAGCGTCCGGGTGAGCAGTCGGGAGACGTGCATCTGGGAGATGCCGACCTCCTCGCCGATCTGCGACTGGGTCATGTTGGCGAAGAAGCGCAGCATGATGATGCGCCGCTCGCGGGGCGGGAGTTTGGCCAGGAGCGGCTTCAGGGACTCGCGGTACTCCACGCCCTCCAGGGCGGTGTCCTCGTAGCCGAGGCGGTCGGCCAGGGAGCCCTCGCCGCCGTCGTCCTCGGGGGCCGGCGAGTCCAGGGACGACGCCGTGTACGCGTTGCCGACCGCGAGGCCGTCGACGACGTCCTCCTCCGACACGCCCAGGACGGCGGCGAGTTCGGGCACGGTGGGGGAGCGGTCCAGCTTCTGGGAGAGCTCGTCGCTGGCCTTGGTGAGTGCCAGGCGCAGTTCCTGGAGACGGCGCGGCACGCGCACCGACCACGACGTGTCGCGGAAGAACCGCTTGATCTCGCCCACGACGGTCGGCATCGCGAACGTCGGGAACTCGACGCCCCGTTCGCAGTCGAAGCGGTCGATCGCCTTGATCAGGCCGATGGTGCCGACCTGGACGATGTCCTCCATCGGCTCGTTGCGCGAGCGGAAGCGTGCCGCCGCGTAGCGCACCAGCGGGAGGTTGAGCTCGATCAGGGTGTCCCGGACGTATGCGCGCTCGGGGCTCTCGTCGTCGAGGGCGGCGAGCCGCAGGAACAGGGAGCGGGAGAGGGTGCGGGTGTCGATGGCTCCCGAGGCTGGAAGGGCCGGGGCCGGCGTTGCCTCGAGGGCCGTAACGTCGTCGAGCGCGTCGGGCACGACGGACTCGACGGGCGCCTCAGCACTCTTCGTGAGCGTGAGCACCTTCGAGCTGCCCTGGTCTGCGGACATGCCACCCCCTTTGGGTCGCGGGACGGTCGCGGCGGACGCTCCCGGAGAGGAACATCAGCCTGCACCCTGAATACCGGAGCCGGAGCCACGGCAAACGCTCTTCCCGCAGAATGTCACATGTCGGCAACACGCTGTAGTGACATGTCGACATGACAGTAACGAATCGGCCCTGGAAAGAAGGGGTCTGACGGTTTTTCACCACACAACTGTCGGGAACCGCCCTGGTGAGCGATTCGCTCTCCGCGGTGACGACTCGATCTCGCGTGCGGTTATGCCTCGATGCGGTTCGCGGAGCGCAGCCGCTGGAAGCTACGCGCGAGTAGCCGTGAGACGTGCATCTGGGAGACGCCGAGTTCCGCACTGATCTGCGACTGGGTGAGATTGCTGTAGTAGCGCAGAAGCAGAATTCGCTGTTCGCGTTCCGGCAGCTGGACCAGCAGATGGCGGACCAGGTCGCGGTGTTCGACGCCGTCCAGCGCCGGGTCCTCGTAGCCGAGCCGGTCCAGCAGCCCGGGCAGTCCGTCGCCCTCCTGCGCGGCCTCCAGTGAGGTCGCGTGGTACGACCGCCCGGCCTCGATGCAGGACAGCACCTCGTCCTCGCCGATGCGCAGCCGCTCGGCGATCTCGGCGGTGGTCGGGGTGCGCCCGAAGGAGGTCGTCAGGTCCTCGGTCGCGCTGTTGACCTGGACCCACAGCTCGTGCAGTCGGCGCGGCACGTGGACCGTGCGGACGTTGTCGCGAAAGTAGCGCTTGATCTCGCCGACGACCGTCGGCATCGCGAACGTAGGGAACTGCACGCCCCGCTCGGGGTCGAAGCGGTCGATGGCGTTGATGAGTCCGATGGTGCCGACCTGGACGACGTCCTCCATCGGCTCGTTGCGGCTACGGAAGCGGGCGGCCGCGTAGCGCACGAGCGGGAGGTTGGCCTCGATGAGCGCCCCGCGCACCCGGTTGTGCTCCGGGGTGCCCGGCTGGAGGTCCTTGAGCTGGGAGAAGAGCACCTGAGTGAGAGCCCGGGTGTCGGCGCCGCGACGCTTCTCCGGTGCCGGAGCCGGGACGGGGGCATCCTCCTGGGCAGGGACCTCCTCCTGGGGTGGCGCAGTACTGGCCGACACGGTCAACGCCACCTCTTCGTCGCTCAACCATCCGTCAAAAGCGGTCATAGCATCACAAGACATGTGCACTGTGTGCAAGCACCGCATAACCCCGTGTTGAGGGCGAGTTGGTGTATATGACGCAAAAGAGCCTCGCGCTGTTCGTTCCGGTGCGAGGCTCCGCAGGGCTGTCCGTGTCGGCGTACGGCCTACGGCTCAGAACTCGTAGTCCGCGACCACCCAGGTGGCGAACTCCCGCCACAGCGCGACGCCCGCCTGGTGCGCCGGGTGCTCGATGTAGCGCTTCAGGGCGTCCGCGTCCTCGACCGCCGAGTTGATCGCGAAGTCGTAGGCGATGGGCCGGTCGCTGATGTTCCAGCCGAGCTCCCAGAAACGCAGCTCCTCGATCTGGCCGCCGAGCGCCCGGAAGGCCGCGACGCCCTCCACGACGCGCGGGTCGTCGCGTTCGACGCCCTCGTCGAGCTTGAAGAGGACCAGGTGGCGGATCACGAGCACTCCCTAGTTCTTGGCTCCGTTGGCGAGCCAGGTCATGAAGTCACCGATGGCCTGGGCGGCGTCCGATATACCCTCGAAACCTATTTGGACGTAGTCCGCCGCCTTGGCCGGGTCTGTGATGATCACATACAGCGCGAAGACCACGAGCACATAGACGGCGATCTTCTTCGCGTTCACCGCCATGGCGGCCTCCCCTGTGACTGCCGTGCCCCGCGGGCCCCTGTTACCGGCGGCGAGTTTAACTTCACGTCGTATTTAAGGACCAACGATCTTCGGGCATTTCTTACCCGGAACGCACGAAGGGCCCCGTCTCGCGACGGGGCCCTTCTTCAGCGGTAGCGGAGGGATTTGAACCCTCGGTGACTTGCGCCACACTCGCTTTCGAGGCGAGCTCCTTCGGCCGCTCGGACACGCTACCGAGGGAGACCCTACCCCAAGGTGGGCCGTGCCCTGAAATCCGTTTCCCGAGGTCCCCGGGTCCCGGGGTCAGCGGTCCCGGAAGAACTCCGTGAGGAGTCGCGCGCAGTCCTCGGCCAGGACGCCCTCGACGACCTCTGGGCGGTGGTTGAGCCGCCGGTCCCGTATGACGTCCCAGAGGGAGCCGGCCGCGCCCGCCTTGTCGTCGCGGGCGCCGTAGACGACCCGGTCCACGCGGGACTGCACGAGCGCGCCCGCGCACATCGTGCACGGCTCGAGCGTGACGACGAGCGTGCAGCCGGTCAGCCGCCACTCGCCGAGCGTGGCCGCCGCCCGCCGGATCGCGAGGACCTCCGCGTGCGCGGTCGGATCCCCGCCGGCCTCACGCTCGTTGTGCCCGGCAGCGAGCACGGTCGTACCGTCCGGAGCCAGTACGACGGCGCCGACGGGGACGTCCCCGCCCCGGACGGCCTGTCCGGCCTCCTCCAGGGCGAGCCGCATCGCGTCCCGCCAGCGGTCGCGTACCGGGTCCGGTGCCCGTGCCGCGTCTGGTGCGGTCAGCGGACGGTCTCCAGGACGTCCGCGGCGCCCAGCGCCTCGGCGATCTCGGTGAGCGCGTCGTCCGACAGCAGCTTCAGCTCCTTCTCGCTGATGCCGAGGTCGTCGAGGATCCCGGGGTCGCCGACCGGGCCGTGCGGCACGGCCTCGGCGGAACCGCTGTCCCCGGCGGTCTCGTCGTCCTCGTCGTCGCCGTCCTCGGTGCCGTCGAGGTCGAGCGAGTCCAGCTCGTCGTCGGGGTCACCCGGGTCACGGCCGAGCAGCTCGTCCGTGAGCAGGATCTCCCCGTAGCTGCTGCGGGCAGCGGCGGCGGCATCGGAGATGTAGATACGAGGGTCGTCCTCGCCGTCCACCCGGACGACCCCGAACCACCCGTCCTCCTGCTCGATGAGCACGAGCACCGTGTCGTCGTCGGGAGAGGCCTCCCGGGCCAGGTCGGCCAGATCCGACAGGGTCTCCACATCGTCCAGCTCTGTGTCGCTCGCTTCCCACCCGTCTTCGGTGCGCGCGAGCAGTGCGGCGAAGTACACCGTGACTCTCCCACTGGTCATAGGCGTGCCGGTTGGGGATCCCCCCGGCGGAGGTTGTGGGCGGGGAGAGCTGTGCTCCGAGCCCCACCCACTCGGAATCGTGGCAGAAACAAGGCGTTCAGGGGACGTCTTCGGCTCCCTGTGTCTGGCAGTTTTGATCGCACGGGGGCAAGCGCGTCCGAACGGGACTCACCAGCGCACTCGTTGCCGCCACCTGCGGATCGTACGCGGCTTTGCACACCGCCCACACACGACCACCCCTTGATCGCCTCCCCTCGATCGGGTCCGCGGTCCGGGCGAGTCCTACCAGCGGAAGGTCCGCATCCGCATCGCGTGCCGCAGTCGGGCCGTCTTGGCGCGGCGCGGCTGGACGCGGGCGCGCAACTCCCGGGCCTCGGCGAGTTCGCGCAGGAACCGGGCGCGTCGCCGACGGCGTTCGGCGTCCGTCTCCCGCGGCTCGTCCGCGTTCGGCGCGTCGCGGTCAGGCAGCTCAGGCATAGACACATCACCCCGGTCCGTCCTCACCACTTTCCCCCCGACGTGCGGTTCGACGCCAGCGAATGGCCCAAGCCCGGGGCGGAGGCTCACTGTGTGTGGGGGCGCCGGGCCGGTTCGGCGCGGTTACTGTTGTGGACATGCGTCTCCACGTCGTCGACCACCCCCTGGTCGCCCACAAGCTCACCACGCTGCGCGACCAGCGCACCGACTCCGCGACCTTCCGCCGTCTCGCCGACGAGCTGGTCACCCTCCTCGCCTATGAGGCCACGCGTGACGTGCGCACCGAACAGGTCGACATCGCGACGCCGGTCGCCTCGACCACGGGCGTCAAGCTCGCCCGCCCGCGCCCGCTGGTGGTGCCGATCCTGCGGGCCGGGCTCGGCATGCTCGACGGCATGGTCCGGCTGCTGCCGACCGCCGAGGTGGGCTTCCTGGGCATGGTCCGCAACGAGGAGACGCTGCAGGCCTCCACGTACGCCTCGCGCATGCCGGAGGACCTCTCGGGCCGCCAGGTCTACGTCCTGGACCCGATGCTCGCCACCGGCGGCACGCTGGTCGTGGCGATCCAGGAACTGATCAAGCGCGGCGCCGACGATGTCACCGCCGTGGTGCTCCTGGCCGCCCCCGAGGGCGTCGAGCTCATGGAACGCGAACTCGCGGGCACCCCGGTCACGGTCGTCACGGCAGCCGTCGACGACCACCTCAACGAGCACGGCTACATCGTGCCGGGCCTGGGCGACGCGGGGGACCGGCTCTACGGAGCCGCTGAATAGGCCGCCGTACGGCCGTCAGCCGCTGCTCCGGGCCGTACTCCTCGAGTAGTCCTGGAGCGGCTGCTCCCGGCCGTATCACGTCCTTCGGCAGCCGCTCCCAGTCGTGGCTACGCCCTTCAGCAGCCGCTCTTCGCCGTGGTGGACGACGGCTCCGGCGCTGTCAGGCCGGCCAGTGCCTTGTCGGCGTCCGCCTTGGCCGTCAGCTCCTTGAAGCCGGTACCGATGACGAGGTCGATGGCGTCGCCCTTGCGGGCGGCGTCGGTGCGGCGCTCGGCGGTGCCGAGCTGGGTGGCGAGCACCGGCAGCGAGGTGTTCAGGGAGGAGGCGGGGCCGAGCAGTATCCCGGTGCCGGCGACCTTCTTGTCGTACTCCTTCGACGCGTTGCCCACTTCGCCGATGCGGAAGCCGCGCTTCTTGAGCTCGTCCGCGGTCTGCTTGGCGAGCCCGCTGCGGGGCGTGGCGTTGAAGACGTTGACGGTGATCTGGGCCGGCTTGGGCACCGCTTGCGCGCTCGCGCCCGCCGAGGGGCTCACCTTGGTCGAGCAGTCCGCCTTGGTACCGGCCGCCGCGGCCTCTTTGCCGCCGCCCGTGAAGACGTCGATGAGCTGCAGCGTGCCCCAGCCGACCACGCCGAGTACAGCGACGGAGGCGACGGCCACGACGACGAGCCTGCCGCGCCTCCGGGGAGGGCGCATTCGCGGGTACTTGTCCCCCGTGATGCGGTACTGGCCGCCCATGCCGGGAGGAGTCAGCATGCTCATGAGCGCAGCGTAGTGCGCTTGAGCGGCCCTGACTAATAGATGATCATCCGAGAGGGCAAGGAGGACCCGAAAGGGCCAACCGTGACCTGTGGGAGCTCATTCCAGCTCGAGCACGCGCGCGTGCAGCACTTGTCGCTGCTGGAGTGCCGCCCGCACCGCGCGGTGCAGCCCGTCCTCCAGGTACAGGTCGCCCTGCCACTTCACGACGTGCGCGAAGAGGTCGCCGTAGAAGGTCGAGTCCTCGGCGAGGAGGGTCTCGAGGTCGAGCTGCTGCTTGGTGGTCACCAGCTGATCGAGGCGGACCGGGCGCGGCGCGACGTCCGCCCACTGCCGGGTGCTTTCCCGGCCGTGGTCGGGGTACGGCCGGCCGTTTCCGATGCGCTTGAAGATCACACGGAAAGCCTACCGGCCCAGACCTTCCGGGCGCAGCCATGGCGACGGAGTGCGACGCTGGAAAAGACGCCGTAAAGCGGGGCAAACGGGAACAGGGGCCGGAGATGAGTGACAGCGAGACCGTGCCGCAGGCCGCCGCCCCCGAGACCGCCGGGAGCGCTCCCGCCCTCCCGCAGGAGGCCCTGAAGATCGCCTCCGGCTACGCCTTCGCCGGGCCCGCGCTCGACCTGGGCGCCCTGATCTGGGACGGGAACTGCCTGCCCGACGCCCAGGTCCGCATCCCGCTTCCCATGCTCAACCGCCATGGTCTGGTCGCCGGCGCCACCGGCACCGGCAAGACCAAGACGCTCCAGCTGATCGCCGAGCAGCTCTCGGCGCAGGGCGTGCCCGTCTTCCTCGCCGACATCAAGGGCGACCTGTCCGGGATCTCGCAACCGGGCCTGTCCAATGACAAGGTGCGGTCCCGTGCCGCCGAGGTGCACCAGCAGTGGACGCCGGCCGGCTTCCCGGCCGAGTTCCTCGCCCTCGGCGGACTCGGGCACGGCATCCCGGTCCGGGCCACGATCACCAGCTTCGGCCCGGTGCTGCTGTCGAAGGTGCTGCAGCTCAACCAGACCCAGGAGCAGTCCCTCGGTCTGATCTTCCACTACGCCGACACCAAGGGCCTGGAGCTCGTCGACCTCAAGGACCTCAGGGCGGTCGTCGCCTTCCTCACGTCCGACGAGGGCAGGGCCGAGCTGAAGAACATCGGCGGTCTGTCCACGGCCACGGCCGGGGTCATCCTGCGCTCCCTCACCGCCTTCGAGGCACAGGGCATGGCCGACTTCTTCGGCGAACCGGAGTTCGACACGAGCGAGTTCCTGCGCACGGCGTCCGACGGCCGGGGCATCGTCTCCGTCCTCGAACTCCCCGCCGTCCAGGACAAGCCCCAGCTCTTCTCCACCTTCCTGATGTGGCTGCTGGCCGACCTCTTCCACGACCTGCCCGAGGTCGGCGACGCCGACGAGCCGAAGCTGGTCTTCTTCTTCGACGAGGCGCACCTGCTGTTCAACGACGCGTCCAGGGCGTTCCTCGACGCGATCACGCAGACCGTCCGCCTCATTCGCTCGAAAGGGGTCGGCGTCTTCTTCGTCACGCAGACCCCGAAGGACATACCCGGAGACGTCCTCGCCCAGCTCGGCAACCGGATCCAGCACGCCCTGCGCGCCTTCACCCCCGACGATCAGAAGGCGCTCAAGGCCACGGTGAAGACCTTCCCGGACTCCGCCTATGACCTGGAGGAGCTCCTCACCGGCCTCGGTACCGGCGAGGCCGTCGTCACGGTCCTGAGCGAGAAGGGCGCCCCGACCCCGGTCGCCGCGACCCGCCTGCGCGCCCCCGAGTCCCTGATGGGGCCGGTCGACGCCACGGCCCTGGACGAGGCGGTGCGGTCCTCGCCGCTCCACGGCCGTTATGCACAGGCTGTGGACCGGGAGTCGGCGTACGAGAAGCTTGCGGCGAGGCCGGAGAAGGCCCCCGAGCCGCCGACCCGCACGGCTCCCACGGGTCGCAGGGCTCCCCGGGCCAAGGAGGAACCGTCCGTCGTCGAACAGGTCGTCGGCAGCGGCATGTTCAAGTCCCTGGCCCGTTCCGTCGGCACCCAGATCGGCCGCGAGATCACCCGCTCGCTCTTCGGCACGACCCGCCGCCGGCGGTGAGGACGGGCCGGACGCGCGCAGGCGCCCGGCCCGGCACGGGATCAGCAGCCGTGCTCCCGCTCCATCACGGATGGCGGCTGCGGCTTCGCTTCCCTCACTGCCTTCGCTTCTCTCACGTCCGGCTTCGGTGCGTTGCGTGCGGCCTCCGCGCGCAACAGCGCGCGCAGGACGGCGTACGGGTCTTTGGGCATGGCTGTCGTGTTCCTTGCGTCGTACTGAACCGAGGGGACCGGGAGGACCGGTTCTCGTCAGCAGCGCAGGACCACCGTGCGCAGGGTGGCGTGCGGGGCGCATGAGGTTTCGACCGGAGCGAGGCCGGCCCGGCTTTCAGCCGCTTCGGGCGCCGGGTCCTGAAGGGGTGCCGGACGCGGGGGTACTGCGGGCCGGTGGGCGGCGGCACGGGCTGGTGGCCGCAGCGCGGTGTCGAGGACGACGTCGTACTCGACCGTCCCGCCGGAGGCGGCGACGGCGGGCGCGGCGTGGATCTCGGCGTGGGCGCCCGGCACCAGCAGCGCGAGCAGCAGGACGAGCGCACGCAGCCAGCCTCGGCCGTACGAGGGGAGGTGCGGTGCGCTGCTGCTCACGGAGGTTCATCTCCCCGGGCGAGGTACGGCGTTCATCGCGCGGTGCGCGAGATCCGCCCGCTCGGCGTAGGCGGGGTTCGTACGGTGGGTGAGATCCGCCCGTTCGGTGTGGGCGGGGTTCGTACGGTGGGTGAGATCCGCCCGTTCGGTGTGGGCGGGGTTCGTACGGTGGGTGAGATCCGCCCGTTCGGTGTGGGCGGCGTTCGTACGGTGGGTGAGATCCGCCCGTTCGGCGTGGGCGGGGTTCATACGGTGCGCGGGGCCCGCCGGGCCCGCCCGTGGATCCGGATCGCGGTGACGATCTCGATGATGCCGACCGCGACCAGCCAGATCCCGGCGACCAGCGTGAGGATGGCGACCGATTCGATCGGCGAGTCGATCAGGACGATTCCGGCGATGAAGGTCACGATCCCGAGGAAGATCTGCCAGCCGCGCGCGGGCATGCTCCGGTCGTGGACGGCGGCCAGCGTCTGGGTGATCCCGCGGATCAGCCAGCCGATGCCGATCCACAGCCCGAGCAGCAGGAGCGACTGCATGGGTCCGCGGAAGCAGAGCAGGCCCAGCAGGATCGACAGGGCGCCGCTGATGAAGGCCAGCACGCGCAGCGAGGTCGTCTTATGGGTGCCGAAGGCGGAGCTCAGCTGGAGCACGCCGCTGATCACCAGGTAGACGCCGAACAGGATGCCGGCGGCGTGCAGGGAGGCGCCCGGCCAGACCAGGACCAGGATGCCCAGGATGAGGGAGGCGACGCCGGTGATCAGGACGACCTGCCAGGCGGCCTCGGACAGGGCGCCCAGCGGTCCCTCGAACGGAGGTTCGGGCTCGTGGCCGCCCGGCTGGCCGGGCGTGTGCTTGGCGTGGACCTTGCGGTCGTCGTACTCCGGGCCCCAGGAGGAGCCGCTCGGTGGCTCGGTCATGGTCCATCTTTGGAACGGGCGTCGGTGTACCGCCACCGGGGGTGGGCCGGCCGACTGACGGTTACCCGGTTACCTGCCGGCTGCCTTCGCCGCTGCCTTCATCTCCTGCTTGTGCGCCCGCACCTTGGCCAGCGACTCGGGCCCGGTGATGTCGGCGACGGAACGGAAGGACTTCGGCTCGCCGTAGGCACCGGCGGCCTCCCGCCAGCCCTCGGGCCGCACCCCGAGCTGCTTGCCGAGCAGCGCGAGGAAGATCTGCGCCTTCTGCTTGCCGAACCCGGGCAGCTCCTGGAGCCGCTTCAGCAGTTCCCGCCCGCTGTCGACGTCCCGCCAGACGGTCTCGGCGTCACCGTCGTAGTGCTCGACGAGGTACTGGCACAGCTGCTGGATCCGCTTCGCCATCGACCCCGGGTAGCGGTGGACGGCCGGCTTCTCGGACAGCAGCGCCGCGAAGGCCTCCGGGTCCATCGCCGCGATCTCGTGCGCGTCCAGGTCGTCGCTGCCCGTCCGTCGGGCGATCGTCGCCGGCCCCTTGAACGCCCACTCCATCGGGACCTGCTGGTCCAGCAGCATCCCGACCAGCGCGGCGAGCGGGGAGCGGCCGAGGAGCTCGTCGGCCTCGGGGTCCTGGGCGAGGTGAAGGGTGACGTCCATGGGTCGATGATCGCGCCTGCGGGGTCAGGACGCGCGCCAGTACCCCAGCGCGTGCACCCGCTGTTTCGCAACGCCCAGGTCCTTGCGTACGTACGACGACAGCGCCCTCCCATCCGCGACCCTGCCCCATGGCGCTGCTTCACGCATCGCGTACGATTCCACCACAACCTACTTAGGCAAGGCTAACCTAAAACAAAGAGGGGCCACAGGGGTGACCACCGAGATCTACCGAGATGCGTGGGGAATCCCGCATCTGCGTGCCGGCAGCGCCCGCGAACTCGCCCGCGCCCAGGGCCGGGTCACCGCCCTCGACCGTGCCTGGCAGCTGGAGGTCGAGCGGCATCGCGCCCAGGGCACCTCCGCCGCCTTCCTCGGCCCCGAGGCCCTGGCCTGGGACCGCTTCGCGCGACGCGTCCGCCTCGACGACACGGCCAGACGCTGTTACGCCGCCCTGGAGGAGAGCGACCCCGAGACGGCCGACTGGGTCCGTGCCTATGCCGACGGCGTCACCGAGGGCCTGGCGGCGGCGACCACGGCGCCGGAGTTCACCCAGGTGGACCTCGCCCCCGGCCGCTGGGAACCCTGGACCCCGCTCGCCGTCTGGCTCTCCACCCACATTCTCTTCGCGGGCTTCCCCGCCAAGCTGTGGCGCGAGGAGGCCGTACGCCACCTCGGCCCGGACGCGGTCGGCCTGTTCGCCACCGACGGCCCCGGCACCTCCGGCAGCAACGGCTGGCTGGTGAGCGGCGAGCGCACGGCCACCGGGCAGGCCGTCATCGCCGGCGACCCGCACCGCTTCATCGAGGCGCCGGGCGTCTACCAGCAGATCCGCCTCGCCTGCCCCGAGTTCGACGTCGTCGGCCTCGCCGTCCCCGGCGTCCCCGGCATCGCCCACTTCGGCCACACCGGCACCGTCGCCTGGGCCATCACCAACGCCATGGCCGACTACCAGGACCTCTACCGCGAACGGCTGCGCCGCACCGGCGCCGGCGTCGAGGCCCTCGGCCCGGACGGCGTCTGGCACCGGGCCGCCCGGCACACCGAACTCGTCCGCGTGGCCGGCGAGGAGACCGTCGAGGTCGAGGTGATCGAGACCGACCGTGGCCCCGTCATCGCCGGCGGCCCCGAGGGCCTCGACGACGGCACCCCCCTCGCCCTCAGCCTCCGCTACCCGCCCCGCGTCACCGCCGACCTCGGCTTCAGCGCGCTGCTTCCCCTGCTGCGGGCCCGCCGGGTCGCCGACGTCGACCGCGCCCTCGACGCCTGGGCCGAGCCCGTCAACGTCGTCCAGGCCGCCGACACCGAGGGCGGGCTGCTGCACCGGGTCGCGGGCCGGGTGCCGGTGCGCGCCGAGGCCAACCGCACCCGCCTGGTCCCCGCCTGGGAGCCCGGCCACGAGTGGACCGGCTGGCACGAGACGCCCCGCGCCGGCCTGACCGACGGCATCGCGGTGATGGCCAACCAGCGCGGTCCCGCGGCCCCCCTGGGCGTCGAGTTCGCCCCACCCCACCGCGCCGACCGCATCCGCGCCCTGCTCGACGAGCGCCGTACCCTCTCCGCCGCCGACATGCCCGCCATCCACACGGACACCCATCTCGCCTCCGCCGCCCCCCTGCTGGACCGGCTGGCGGCCCTGGACGACCTGACTCCGCAAGCCGCCGACCTGCGCGACCGCCTCCTGCGCTGGAACCGCCGCATGGACGCCACCAGCACGGACGCGTCCGCCTACGCGGCCCTGCGCGGCGCGGTGGTCCGCCGCCTCACCGCCCACCCCGCCCTCGCGGCCCTGACCGTCCCGCCCGCCTACCCAGAGGTCCTCCTCCCCTGGCTCGCCCTCGCCCCACGCGTCGGCTTCGCCCTGGAACACCTGCTGCGGGCCGAGAAGCTGTACGGCATCGACCGCGCGGCCGTCGTCCGCGCGGCCCTGGAGGAGGTGGCCGCCGGGACGACCGACCGCCCGTGGGGCGACACCCACCGCCTCGCCCCCTGGCAAGCGCTGCCCGACCCGTCGTACGCCGGACCCGCACTCTCCGGCGACCACGACTGCGTGCTGTGCACCTCCGCCGTGCCCGGCCTCACCGACCTCGCCGCGCGCGGCCCGGCGGCCCGCTACGTGTGGGACCTGGCCCGCCGTGAGGACAGCCGCTGGGTGGTGCCGTTCGGCGCCTCGGGAGTCCCCGGCGCACCGCACCACCGCGACCAGCACCCGCTGTGGCTGGCGGGAGATCTCGCCCCCGTCGTCACCGACTGGGACCAGTTGGAGAAGGAGACCGATGAGCCCCGTGCGACCGATGACTGACCCGTACGCCGCCCCCGCCCGCGAAGCCGTCCACGAGCAGGTGACCGATGGCTTCGGCACCGTCCGCATCCTTCCCCTCGACGCGCAGGCCGACGCCGGGGTCGTCCACCGCTGGGTGAGCGAGGAGCGCGCCGCCTTCTGGGGCATGAACGGCCTGACGGAGGACCAGGTGGGGGAGATCTACGCCCACATGGACACCCTCGACACCCACCACGCCTACCTCGTCGTCAAGGACGGCGCCCCGGTCGCCCTCCTCCAGACCTACGAGCCCGACGCCGACCGGGTCAGCGAGTGCTACGAGGTCCGGCCCGGCGACATCGGCCTCCACCTGCTGCTCGCGCCCGCCGGGGACGCGGGCCCGCGCCCCGGCTGGTCGTCGGCGCTCCTGAGCGCCTTCGTCTCGTACGTCCTGCTGGGCCTGGACCGGCACCGGGTCGTGGTCGACCCCGACGTGCGCAACGAGAAGGCGATCGACCGCTTCCTGCGGGAGGGCTTCGAGGCGGGCCCGGTCGTCGTCCTGCCGGAGATCGACCTCCCGGACGTGTACCTGCCGGAGAAGCACGCCCAACTGGCCTTCCTGCGCCAGGAGGTAGCGTTCCCCGGGTGACCCCGGACGACTTCTCGGCCCCGTACCACCTGCCTACGTGATGGTGAGTGGTGAGCGCGACGGGGTCTTCGTCCGTACGTATCCCAGAGCACACGAGTCCGAAGACGGAGCGGTGACGTGAGCGAAGGGCGCGATGGCGGACGACGGGACGGCGCACGGCGCGGAAACCGGCGACTTCGAGGGCTTCAAGGGCTGGTGCTGCTGGGTGCCGTGCTGGTCCTGCTCCTCCTCGGCGGCGCGGGACCGGCCTCGGCCCACGCCGCCCTCCGCGGCACCGACCCCGCCGACGCCGCCGTCCTCAAGTCGGCCCCCCGTGACATCACCCTGACCTTCACCGAGTCCGTCGGCCTGCTCGACGACTCCTTCCGCGTCTTCGACCCCGACAACCGCCGGGTGCGCACGGGCGAGCCGCAGCACGCGGCGGGCCGCTCGGACACGGCCCGGGTCACCCTGCCCGCCGAGCTGGGCGAGGGCACCTTCACCGTGGCCTGGCGGGTGGTGTCGGCGGACAGCCACCCGGTCTCCGGCGCCTTCACCTTCTCCGTCGGCAAACCCAGTCCGACCACGGCCGCGGTGAACCCCGGCCCGGCGCAGGACCCGGCCACCGCCGGCCTCTACGACATCGCCCGTTACGCCGCCTACCTCGCCGCGGCCCTCTTCATCGGCACGGCCGCGTTCGTCCTGGTCTGCCGCCCGCCCGACACCGCCCCGCTGCGCAAACCGCTCGTCGCGGGCTGGTGGACCCTCGTGGCGTCCACCGTCGTCCTGCTGGTGCTGCGCGCCCCGTACGAGGCGGGTACGGGCCCGGCGACGGCCCTCGACCCGTCCGCTCTGGCCCGCACCCTGACGGGCCGTCCGGGCCTGCTGCTCGTGGCCCGCCTGGCCCTGCTGGCCACGGCGGCCGTGCTCCTCGTACGGGCGCGCAGGCGTCCCCTCTCGCGCGTGACCCTCGCGTCGGCCGCCGCGCTCGCCGTCGGCCTGGCCCTGACGTGGGCGGCCGCCGAGCACGCGTCGGCCGGGATCCAGGTCCCGCTCGCGATCACGTCCTCGGTCCTGCACCTGCTGGCGATGGCGGTCTGGCTGGGCGGCCTGACAGCCCTGCTGACACTGCTTCACCGCACCGTGCTCCCAGCCTCCGTGGTCACCCGCTTCTCCCGCGTCGCCTTCACCGCCGTCACGGTCCTGGTGGTGACCGGCGTCTACCAGTCCTGGCGCGGCCTCGGCTCCTGGACCACGCTCACCGGCACGACGTACGGCCGCCTCCTGCTCCTCAAGCTGGCCGCGGTGACGCTGCTGCTGACGGCGGCGTCCTACTCGCGGCGTTGGACGGCACGGCCGGCCGCGGCGGCCGTGGGGGAACGGGTGCCGGAGATGGCGGGCGGACCGCCGCTCCCGGATCCGGCACCGGATCCGGCACCGGAACTGGAGCCGGAACTGGAGCCGGACGTCAGTAGCGCGCGCGGCCTGCGCCGCTCCGTGCTGGCCGAGGTCGCCGTCGGAGTGGTGGTGCTGGTGATCACGACGGTGCTGACGGGCACCGTCCCCGGTCGCGCCGAGGCCGAGGCGGCGCAGTCGGGGCCGTCGGCCACCGGCATCGCCGTCGCCTCCGTGACCATGGTCCCCTTCGACCTCGGCACCCCCGGCGCCCAGGGCAAGGTGCAGGTCACGCTCGACCCTGGCCGGGTGGGCGACAACTCGGTGGAGGCCGTGGTCTTCGGCCCCGACGGTGGCCTGTCCACGGTCCCCGAATTGCGCATCTCCTTCACCCTCCCCAGCCAGAAGATCGGCCCGCTCGACACCAAGGTGACCGACAAGGGCGGCTATTGGGCGACCGACGCGTTCAACCTCCCGCTGCCCGGCACCTGGACGATGAAGGTCACGGTCAGAGTGTCGGAGGTGGACCAGGTGAGCGAGACGCGGGAGGTGCGGATCGAGCGCTAGGCGCGTTGCCCTGCGAGGTTGGGGACGCGGCCGGCGGGCCGTTTGTTACCCACTCGGGTGGTGGCCGGGTCGCCGCTGGGGTGGCGTGGTGCGGTGGCGAGGTGGCGGAGGCCAGTGACCGCAACGGTCGGCGAGCCGGCGGGGCATCAAAACCGCACCAATTACGTATAGATGGACAATGCAGGCGAGAGTAACGGCAATGTGGATACTTCGTCACACGGTGCGCGTATCGCGTCCACATCCACACCCGGCGGACAGGGTGTGAGTGCGCGGCCGGCCGGCCGCCACCCGCACACCGCACCACCCCCGACACGGCCCCCGGCCGCGGGCGGGGAGGTGCCCGCACAACGCAAGGGGACCCTGTGTCCGTTACCTCTTCCGCAACCGCCCGTCGTCTGGCCGCCGCCACGCTCGCGGCCGGCGCCCTGACCGGAGCGGTGGCACTGCCGGCGTACGCCGCCGACCACGCCCGCCCGGACCAGCCACGGGTCGAGATCAGCGACGCGCACTACGCCTCTCCGGACCGTGACGACCGCTCGTACGGCTCCAACCGCTCCCTGAACAAGGAGTGGGTGGAGGTCACCAACAACAGTCGCCGCGAGGTCAACCTCGACGGCTGGACCCTCCGGAACGAGGACGGCCGCACCTACACCTTCCACCACGTCCGTCTGCACGGCCGGTCCACCGTCCGTATCCACACCGGCGTCGGCCGCGACACCCGCACCGACCTCTACCAGGACCGTCGCACCTACGTGTGGGACGACCGAGCCGACACCGTCACCCTGCGGAACGACCGCAACCGCTTCGTCGACGAGTACTCCTGGGGCGACGACCGCGACGACCGGGGCAATGACCGCCACTACCGCGGCGACGACCGCGACGACCGGGGCAATGACCGCCACTACCGCGGCGATGACCGCCACCAGGGCGACGACCGCCGCGACGACCGCGACGACCGTCACTACCAAGGCGACCACCACTGATCGACCGCCGGCGCCTGATGACCTCTGAGGAGCCCATCGGCCCGTAGGCACAGTCCGCGGCGCGTCGACCTCCGGGTCGGCGCGCCGTAGCCGGCCGGCGATTCACCGGCGCAGCCCGATCGCGGTGACGGCCCTGGCGGCCCTGGCGGCCCTGGCGGCTGTGGGGGCTTGGGGGCTGTGGGGGCTGTGGCGGCCCTGGCGGCCGTGGCGGCCCGTCAGGCGTGGCCCGGTGCCGGCTCCGGCTCGGAGAGATGCGCTGCCGCGCGACGGGGGAGCAGCAGAGGGGTCGCCAGCAGGAGCACGCCGGCCAGGCCGATGGCCGTACGCGGGCCGAGCAGGGCGCCCAGCACGCCCCAGACGGCCGTCAGGAGCGCGGTCGAGGCCTTGGTCGTCACCGCCCAGGCGGACAGTGTGCGGGTGACCCGGTCGGTCGCGGTGCGCTCGAGGCGGTAGGTGGCGTAGACGGGGTTGAAGACCCCGCAGCAGAAGATGAGCCCGAGCTCGACACCCATCACCAGCAGCAGTCCGCCGGTCCCTGGCCCCAGGAAGGCCAGGCCGACGGGCCAGATCGCGCGCAGCGTCCCGACCACGACCAGGACCTGGTGCTGCCCGAACCGGGTGACGAGCGGCCGGGCCAGCCGCGAACCGAGCAGCCCGCCGATCGAGGGCGCGGCGAAGGCGAGGCCGTACTGCCACGGTGTGAACCCGAGTCGGCCGAGCATCAGGACGGCCAGCAGCGGCTGGGCGGCCATCACCAGGCCGTTGAACAAGGCGGTGTTGAAGAACAGCAGGCGCAGTGTCGCGTCGGCGAGGATGTACCGCCAACCGTCGAGCAGGTCCGCGGCCCGCATGCGCGCGGCCTCCTGGCGCTCGGGCCGCGGCTCGTGTCCGCCCGTCGCGCGGATGCCCAGGGCCGAGAGCAGGTAGCTGACCGCGTCGGCCACCACCGTCGCCACCGGACCGAGGAGCCCGATCGCGGCGCCGCCCAGCGGCGGCCCGATGATCGTGGTCGTCCAGGTCGTGGACTCGAACCGGGCGTTGGCGACGAGCAGGTCCTCGGCCGGCAGCAGCGTCTTCAGGTACGCGCCGGAGGCGGCGCGGAAGGTGATGTCGGCCGCCGCGACGACGACCGAGACCAGCAGGAGCTGAAGAAAGGTGAGCGCGCCGAACGCGAACGCGGCGGGGATCGTCAGCAGCGCCGCGAACCGCACCAGGTCCATCGTGATCAGCACCGTCCGCTTGCGGCGGAACTCCACCCACGGGCCGAGCGGCACCGCCACGGCCGCGCCCACCGCAGCCCCCACGGAGGAGAGCGCGGCGACCTCGGCCGGTCCGGCGTGCAGCACCCGGATGGCGATCAGCGGGAACGCGCCGAAGGCGAGCCACGTGCCGAGCGCGCTGGTCCCGTACGCTCCCCAGAGCCACCCGAACCGCCGCCCCAGCCGGGGTCCGAGCAGATGTCCCAGCCGGTGCCCGCTCCTCATGCTCGCCGCCCCTCGCCACCCACCTGTACAACCGATTCGCGATCGGAAGCATCAAAGCGAGCGCCCTATTCAGGGGTCAAACAACCGCAGGACCGCCTGGCCACAACCAACAGTTGTGCACGTAGGGTGTCGACGTGGACCTCGACGCCGTCCGGACCTTCGTCGCCGCCGCCGACTCGGGGCAGTTCCAGGAGGCTGCCGCCGAGCTGGCGGTCACCCAGCAGGCCGTCTCCAAGCGCATCGCCGCGCTGGAGCGCAATCTCGGCGTGCGGCTGTTCACCCGCACCGCGCGCGGCGTCGAGCTCACCATCGACGGGCAGGCGTTCCTGCCCCACGCGCGCGAGCTGCTGCGCGTCGCCGAGCGCGCGGTCGGGTCCGTGCACACCGGCCGCCGTCCGCTGCGCGTCGACATCATCGCCTCGCGCGGCGCCGCGTCGGGCCTGATGCGCGGCTTCCACCGCGCGCACCCCGAGATCGAGCTCGACGTGCTGATGCTGTTCGACATCGAGACGGCCGTCGCCGCCATCCGGTCCGGTGCGATCGACGCGTCCTTCCGCGCCGTCGCCGTGCCCGGCCGGCCCCTTCCCGAGGACATCGAGTCCGTCCGGGTGCTCGACGAGCCGCTCCAGCTCCTCACCGGCCCCGCCCACGCGCTCGCGGGCGCCCGGTCGGTGCGCCTCGCCCAGCTCGCCGGGCACCGGATCTGGATGCCCGGCATCGTCCCAGGTACCGAGTGGGCCGCCTACTACGACGACCTCGTCGCCGAGTTCGGCCTCACCATCGAGGCGACCGGCCCCAACTTCGGCTCCGACGCACTCCTGGACACCGTCGCCGACACCCCGGCCCTGGCCACCTTCATGGGCGGGCACACCCGCCTCGTCTGGCCCGCCGGCCACGGCCTGCGCCGCATCCCGGTGACCGACCCGACGCCCGTCTACCCGCACTCGCTCCTCTGGCACCGCGACAACCCCCACCCGGCGCTGGCCACCCTCCGCGCCCACCTCGCCGCCACAGCGGCCGGCCACGACGCCGCCGGGACCTGGGCGCCGAGCTGGGTGATTCCGCGCTGAACGGCGCCGCGTCTTCCGGGCCGCGCCCGGGTCATGCCGGACGCCATGCTCAAGGACGCTCCCTGCGGACAAAAACCAGGACAACGGCGACTGAGGACAACGTCGAAGGGCCCCGCTGCAAGCAGCGGGGCCCTTCGACATCGTGCCCGGTGAGGCACTGGCGGAGGATACGAGATTCGAACTCGTGAGGGGTTGCCCCCAACACGCTTTCCAAGCGTGCGCCCTAGGCCTCTAGGCGAATCCTCCGCGGCAAACAATACAAGACGTTGAGGAGTGCTCGCGAACTCGTTCCCGACCCCCGGGATCAGGTACTGTTTGGGCAGCCCCTCACGCGGCGCTATCTGACTGAACTCCCCCAGGGCCGGAAGGCAGCAAGGGTAGGTCGGCTCTGGCGGGTGCGTGGGGGGCGCTTGCGTTCGCGGGCGGGGCTGGTTGTCAGTCGGCGCCTATAACCTCGTATGTGTGTCGTCTCTCGCGCTGTACCGCCGCTATCGCCCGGAGTCTTTCGCCGAGGTCATCGGGCAGGAGCATGTCACCGACCCGCTGCAGCAGGCGCTGCGGAACAACCGGGTCAATCACGCGTACCTGTTCAGCGGGCCCCGCGGGTGCGGCAAGACGACCAGTGCGCGGATCCTCGCCAGGTGCCTGAACTGTGAGCAAGGTCCCACGCCGACCCCGTGCGGCGAGTGTGACTCGTGCCGTGACCTGGCGCGGAACGGACCCGGGTCCATCGACGTCATCGAGATCGACGCCGCGTCGCACGGTGGTGTGGACGACGCCCGTGACCTGCGGGAGAAGGCCTTCTTCGGGCCCGCCCGCAGCCGGTACAAGATCTACATCATCGACGAGGCCCACATGGTCACGCCGGCCGGCTTCAACGCCCTGCTGAAGGTCGTCGAGGAGCCTCCGGAGCATCTGAAGTTCATCTTCGCGACCACCGAGCCCGAGAAGGTCATCGGGACGATCCGGTCGAGGACCCATCACTACCCCTTCCGGCTCGTACCGCCCGGGACCCTTCGGGACTACCTCGGCGAGGTGTGCCAGAAGGAGGCCATCCCCGTCGAGGACGGCGTCCTGCCGCTCGTCGTGCGGTCCGGTGCCGGATCCGTGCGTGACTCCATGTCCGTCATGGACCAGCTGCTGGCCGGCGCCGGGGCGGACGGTGTGACGTATGCCATGGCGACGTCTCTCCTCGGTTACACCGACAGTTCGCTGCTCGACTCCGTCGTCGAGGCCTTCGCCACCGGTGACGGCGCCGCCGCCTTCGAGGTCGTCGACCGCATCATCGAGGGCGGCAACGACCCGCGGCGCTTCGTCGCCGACCTGCTGGAGCGGCTGCGGGACCTGGTGATTCTGGCCGCTGTGCCGGACGCGGCCGAGAAGGGGCTCATCGACGCCCCCGTCGACGTCGTCGAGCGCATGCAGGCCCAGGCCGGCATCTTCGGCGCCGCCGAGCTCAGCCGCGCCGCCGACCTCGTCAACCAAGGGCTGACGGAGATGCGTGGCGCCAACTCGCCCCGTCTCCAGCTCGAGCTCATCTGCGCGCGCGTGCTGCTGCCCGCCGCCTACGGCGACGAACGCTCGGTGATGGCCCGCCTGGACCGCGTCGAGCGGGGCGTGAACTTCTCCGGGGGCGGTGGCGCGCCTGCGGCGGCGTACGTCCCCGGGCCCGAGGCGCATGGGGGAGCGGCGCCGGTCGGTGTTCCTGCCGCCCAGCAGCCTTCCGACGGTGTGGCGATTCCGCCGGGGGGCGGGGCCGCGGCGGCCCGGGCCGCGGTGCGGGGTCCGGGGGCGGCAGGTGCGCAGGCTCCGGGAGCGGGGGCTTCGGGTGCTCCGGCCGCCGCTCAGGTTCCGGCTGCTGCCCCTCAGGCACCGACCCCGGCTCCGGCCCAGGCTCCTGTCGCGGCGGCGACCAGTGCGCCTCCGGCGCAGGACGCCCCCGCCGCTGCCGACGCGAGCACGCGGACGCCGCCCCCCGGCGCTTGGCCCACCGCCACGGCCGCCGGCAGCGGCCGGCGCCCGGGCGGCTGGCCCACCGCAGCGCCCGCGGGCAGCGGCGGCGGCAGTCGGCCTCCGGCGACGCCTGCCCCCGCGACGCCCGCCCCCGCCGCTCCGGCGACTGCAGCCCCGGCTGCGGCCGCCGCCTACGCGCCCCCTGCCGGTGGACTCGACCCCCGCATGCTCTGGCCGAACATCCTGGAGGCGGTGAAGAACCGCCGCCGGTTCACCTGGATCCTGCTCAGTCAGAACGCTCAGGTGGCCGGCTTCGACGGCACCACCCTCCAGCTCGGCTTCGTCAACGTCGGTGCCCGCGACAACTTCACGAGCAGCGGCAGCGAGGACGTACTGCGGCAGGCGCTGGCCGAGCAGTTCAACGTCCAGTGGAAGATCGAGGCGGTCGTCGACCCGTCCGGCGGCGGTTCGGCACCCTCGGTGACGGGCACGCCCGCCGGCTACGGAGGCGGTGGCGGCGCCTACGGAGGCGGTACCGGTGGGTACGGCGGTGGTGCTGGTGGCTACGGCGGTGGCGCCCCCGCCGCACAGCGCCCGGCACCCGCGCAGCCCGCACAGCCCGCGTCCTCCGCTCCGGCTCCCGCCAACCCGTCGGCCTACCCGGCCGCCACCCCCGCTCCCGCCCCCCAGTCCTCCGCCCCCGAGCCGCCCCCGGTCGCCCCCGAGGACGACATCCCCGAGGACGACGACCCCGACCTCGACGAGTCGGCCCTCTCCGGGCACGAACTGATCGTGCGGGAGCTCGGGGCGACGGTGGTGGAGGAGACCTTGAACGAGTAGTCCGCGAGCCCCGACTCCGACCCTGAGACCGACGCCGGGGTCTAACTCCGGGCCGAGCCCGACTCCGACCCTGAGGCCGACGCCGGGGCCTAGCCCGGGCCTAACCCCGACTCCGGGCCCGACTCCGGGCCGAGCCCGAGCCGACTCCGAACCCCCTCCACGTCCCCGACTTGGAGGAACCCACAACCACCCCACCCCCTCCGCCTCGGAAGCCCGCACAAAGCACCCCGGCCCGCGACCGTTAGGCTGAGCCCGTGAAGGTCCTCGTCATCGGCAGCGGCGCCCGCGAACACGCCCTGTGCCGCTCCCTGTCCCTCGACCCCGACGTCACGGCGCTGTACTGCGCCCCCGGCAATGCCGGCATCGCGGAGGTCGCCGAGCTGCACCAGGTCGACGCCCTGGACGGTGCGGCCGTATCCGCGCTGGCCACGGAGCTCGGCGCCGAACTGGTGGTCGTGGGCCCGGAGGCCCCGCTGGTCGCCGGCGTCGCGGACGCCGTCCGCGAGGCGGGTATCCCGGTCTTCGGCCCGTCCAAGGAGGCCGCGCAGCTCGAGGGCTCGAAGGCCTTCGCCAAGGAAGTGATGGCGGGTGCCGCCGTCCCCACGGCCCGGTCCTACGTCTGCACGACCGCCGACGAGGTGACCGAGGCCCTCGATGCCTTCGGCGCCCCGTACGTCGTCAAGGACGACGGGCTCGCGGCCGGCAAGGGCGTCGTCGTGACCTCCGACCTCGACGCGGCCAGGGCGCACGCGGCCGCCTGCGACCGCGTCGTCATCGAGGAGTTCCTCGACGGCCCCGAGGTGTCTCTCTTCGCGATCACCGACGGCGAGACGGTCGTCCCGCTCCAGCCCGCCCAGGACTTCAAGCGCGCGCTGGACGGCGACGAGGGTCCGAACACCGGCGGCATGGGCGCGTACTCCCCGCTGCCGTGGGCCGACCCGAAGCTGGTGGACGAGGTGCTGGAGACCGTTCTCCAGCCCACCGTCGACGAGATGCGCCGCCGCGGCACGCCGTTCTCCGGTCTGCTCTACGCGGGGCTCGCGATCACCAGCCGGGGCGTCCGGGTCATCGAGTTCAACGCCCGCTTCGGCGACCCCGAGACCCAGGTGGTCCTGGCCCGCCTGAAGACCCCGCTGGCCGGTGTCCTGCTGGCCTCGGCGAACGGCACCCTCCACGACCTGCCGCCGCTGCGCTGGAGCGACGACGCCTCCGTCACCGTGGTCGTCGCCTCGCACAACTACCCCGACACCCCGCGCACCGGCGACCCGATCACCGGCCTCGACGAGGTGGCCGCCCAGGACGCCCCCCACGCGTACGTCCTGCACGCGGGCACGAAGCATGACGGCGACGCCGTGGTCAGCGCGGGCGGCCGGGTGCTCTCGGTCACCGCGACCGGCAAGGACCTCTCCGAGGCCCGTGACCGCGCCTACCAGGCGGTCTCCCGCATCGGGCTCGACGGCTCCCAGCACCGTACGGACATCGCGGCGAAGGCGGCGGCGGGCGCGTAACCACTCCCGCCGGCCACCCCCGCTGACCACCCCTTTTTCATCACTTTTCCGTCAATCAGGCCCCGGAGGAATCCGGGGCCTGATCCTTGCTGTCCGTCATCCACCTCTGACCAAAGCCATTCCATCGAGTGACCGATGCCCTATCCGGCTGACGGGGGCCGGAGCCCCAACTAGGGTGCGGCGCAAGCGTTCGGGCACTTGGCCCACCGGCATTGCGATGTCGGTGGCGGGTGCCACAGTGGGGGAGTGAGCTTCACCAGGACAACCGGGAGAGCCGGGACAGCCAGGCCAGCGGGGAGGGGGTGAGTCCGGCCGTGACCGGGATCGGTGTGGAGGTGGGCGCGCAGGCCGCGCGCTCGAGGGCCCTGGCCGTGCTGCGCATCCGTGGCCGGGCACTGGCGGTCGCCCTGCTGCCGGCCGCTGTGGCGGTGATCCTGCTGGCCGGCGGTTCCACCGGGCATCTGGTGGGCCGGGGCTGGGATCTCGCCCGCTGGATCGTGACCCCCGTCGCGGTGCTTGTGCTGCTCGCCGCCGGCGTCATCGCGCTGGTGGTGGCCCGGGCCCGTCCCGCCGTCAGCCCGACGGTCCCGATCGCCGAGGAGTCGGCGCCCGATCTGTACCGGCTGGTGCGCGACCTCGCCGACCGCCTCGACGTCCCCGCGCCATCGGCCATAGCGCTCACCCCGGACTGCGACAGCTGGCTGGAGGACCGCACCCACCCGCCGCACGGCCCGCCCCCGCCGCCGGACGGCCACGACCGCGACGAGATGGCCACCCTGGGCAGGCCGCCCCGCCGCACCGCCGCCACCGTCCTCGTGATCGGCTCCCCCTTCCTGTGGTGGATGCGTGTCGGCGAACTGCGCGCGGTCCTCGCCCCGGTCGTCGCCGGTACGGGACCTTCGGCGCACCCGGACATAGCCGCTGCCCGTCGCTTCGTGCGGGGCCTGGACGCGGCGGTGGCCGTCGCCTCGACCCCGGGCCGCTGCCCGCTGTCCCGGGTGGTGTGCGCGGGCATCGGCTGGGTGGCCCGGCTGCTGCTGCGCGGCTGCCGGGAGCACGCGACGCTGATGGAGCGGGGCGTGGCGGCGGCCGCCGCCGAGCGTGCACAGGCTGTGGACTACGGACTCAGGATCGTCGCCCAGGAACAGGTGGGCCTGGCGTACGCGGGCTGGGACCGCCTGCTGACCCGGGTCGCGCTGCCCGCCTGGCGGATGGGCCGCTGGCCCTCCCGTCTGGACGCGGGGGTGGTGGCCGCTCTCACCGAGCTGTCCCGCCGCGATCGTCTCGCCGAGGGCTTCACCTCCCGGCTGGGCGAGCGCCCCGCCTGCGACCTGCTCGAAGAGCCCGGCCTGGTGGACGAGGCCGCCTCGCTGCTGGCCGCCCGTCTCTTCCACGGCGGCCCCGCCGAGCCCGGCCCGGACTGGGCCCCGGTGGACTGGCAGGAGTACCCGGACGAGGTCGTCGACCGCAAGTGGCGCACCGACGCCGCCCGCCTGCACCGTGTCCTGGACACGCTGGGCGTCCGCCGCTGCGCCGACCGCACCGTACCGCACCGCGACGGGCCCACCCTGGCCCGCGTACTCGACCACCTGGCGGCCCCGGACCCGACTCGCGCCACCAGCACCCCGAAACCCCCGCCGCAGCCCTACGAGGCGATGGCCGCCGAGGGCGACGAGGAGACACCGGGGGGCGGCACCGAGCGGAGCATGGCGCTCGCCTCCGGGCTCACCGCGGAACTGGCCCGCGAAGAGGCCGACACCCCGACGGCACGGAAGCCGCCCGCCGGTACCGCGGGCCAGGGTCCCGACATGGCCCTCTGGGACGACGGCGCCCTCCCGCTCTTCCCCCTCCAGCCCCCGCGCACCCCCCGCGAACTTCTCGCCGACCACGTCACCGCGATGGTCTGCTGTGCCGCGATGGACACCGCCGGCGCGATCCCCGGCCTCGACTGGCTCGACGGCCCCTCCCTCCTGATCGGCGGCGAACGCACGACCGACCTGACCCCGAGAGTCCTGAGCCTCATAGAGGACGGCAACCCGGCACCGCTGCGGACGTGGCTGGTGGAGTGCGGGATACGGCCGGAGAAGCCGGTACGGCTGGTCTGACGGCCGTTGACTTTCCTGTCGGAGCCCCCGGTTCCACTTTCGGCGAATTCGCAACGAATAGTGACAACATGCGTGCGTAATGTGATGTGCTGGGACCGAACGCGCACATGGCATGCGCTTGCGACATACGACAGCCGGGGGAGCGAGGGAGGGGAGCGGGCATGGGGTCGGAGCAGATCCGTCGCTGGGAGTCGGGAGCACTGGCGCACGCCGTGACGGACCCCTTCGGCCAGGGCCCCGTTCCCTGGCTCCGAGGCAGCGAGACGTACTTCGACGACACCGGCCACGTAGTCCCCTGGTACGTCGACCCGGCCCCGGGCCACGCGGCGCAGCAGGGCACCCCCCGGATCCCCGCCCCCCGCCCCGCCCCCGTCGGCGGCCCGCGCTCCGCCGACGACGTCCACCGCCAGATCAAGGGCTTCATCTCCACCGGAGCGGTCACCCCCGGCGAGGCCGTCGACTTCCATGTCACCGTCGACCCGCCCCAGGAATTCGCCGTCGACATCTACCGCATCGGCCACTACAGCGGTGACGGCGCGGCCAAGATCACCACCAGCCCCCGGCTGTCCGGCATCGTCCAGCCGCCCCCGCTCACCGCCGACCGCACGGTCTCCTGCCACCACTGGTGGCTGTCCTGGCGGCTCCAGATCCCGTCCCACTGGAGCATCGGCGCGTACGTCGCCGTCCTCACCACCGCCGACGGCTACCGCTCCCACATCCCGTTCACCGTCCGCGACCACCACCCCGCGGACCTGCTGCTGCTCCTGCCCGACATCACCTGGCAGGCCTACAACCTCTATCCGGAGGACGGCCACACCGGCGCCAGCCTCTACCACGCCTGGGACGAGCAGGGCCGCCTCCTCGGCGAGGCCGACGCCGCGACGACGGTCTCCTTCGACCGCCCGTACGCAGGCGCGGGCCTCCCGCTCCACGTCGGCCACGCCTACGACTTCATCCGCTGGGCCGAGCGCTACGGCTACGACCTCGCGTACGCCGACGCCCGCGACCTGCACGCCGGCCGCGTCGACCCCACCCGCTACCGCGGCCTGGTCTTCCCCGGCCACGACGAGTACTGGTCGACGGCCATGCGCCGCACCGTGGAACTCGCCCGGGAGCACGGCACCTCGCTCGTCTTCCTCTCCGCCAACACCATGTACTGGCAGGTGGAGCTGGCCCCCTCCCCGTCCGGTGTCCCCGACCGTCTGCTGACCTGCCGCAAGCGCAAGGGGCCGGGCAAGCCCTCGCTGTGGCGCGAGATCGACCGCCCCGAGCAGCAGCTGGTCGGCATCCAGTACGCGGGCCGGGTCCCCGAGCCCCACCCCCTGATCGTCCGCAACGCCGACCACTGGCTGTGGGACGCGACCGGCGCACACGAGGGCGACGAGCTCGACGGCTTGGTCGCGGGCGAGGCCGACCGCTACTTCCCGCGCACCCCGCTCCCCGACCACGACGAGCGCATCCTGCTCGCCCACTCCCCGTACACCGACAACGACGGCGCCCTCCGCCACCAGGAGACGTCCCTGTACCGCGCCCCCTCCGGCGCCCTGGTCTTCGCGTCGGGAACGTTCGCCTGGTCACCGGCCCTGGACCGCCCGGGCCACGTCGACCCCCGCGTCCAGCGAGCCACCGCCAACCTCCTGGACCGCATCTGCAAGCGCGGCTGACCCGCTGTCCGGCTCCGTCCCCGCATACGGGACAATCGAGCCACTTGGACAGAACCACGGGGAGGAACCGTGTCCGGATTCGTCGAAAAGCCCGAGCCGATCCAGGTTCCGGGTCTGGTACATCTGCACACCGGCAAGGTGCGCGACCTGTACCAGAACGAGGCGGGCGACCTCGTGATGGTTGCCAGCGACCGCATGTCCGCCTATGACTGGGTGCTGCCCACGGAGATCCCCGACAAGGGCCGCATCCTCACCCAGCTCTCTCTGTGGTGGTTCGACCAGCTCGCCGACCTGGCCCCCAACCATGTCCTGAGCACGGAACTGCCCGCCGGCGCCCCCACCGACTGGCGCGGCCGCACCCTGGTCTGCAAGTCCCTCCAGATGGTCCCGGTGGAGTGCGTGGCCCGCGGCTACCTCACCGGCTCGGGCCTGCTCGAGTACAACGAGTCCCGCACCGTCTGCGGCCTCGCCCTCCCCGAGGGTCTGGTCGACGGCTCGGAACTGCCCGCCCCGATCTTCACCCCGGCCACCAAGGCCGAGGTCGGCGAGCACGACGAGAACGTGTCGTACGAGGAGGTCGCCCGCCAGGTCGGCGCCGACACCGCCGCCCAGCTGCGCCAGGCGACCCTCGCCGTCTACGGCCGCGCCCGCGACATCGCCCGGGACCGCGGGATCATCCTGGCGGACACGAAGTTCGAGTTCGGCTTCGAGGGGGAGACCCTGGTCCTCGCGGACGAGGTCCTCACCCCGGACTCCTCCCGCTTCTGGCCGGCCGACCAGTGGCAGCCGGGCCGGGCGCAGCCGTCGTACGACAAGCAGTTCGTCCGGGACTGGCTGACCTCCGCCGAGTCCGGCTGGGACCGCCGGAGCGAGCAGCCCCCGCCTGCGCTGCCGCAGCACGTCGTGGACGCGACCCGCGCCAAGTACGTGGAGGCGTACGAGCGACTGACGGGTGTCAGCTGGTAAGGCCGGTGGAACCGGCAAAGAAAGAAGCCCCCCGGCCGGAGCCGGGGGGCTTTTCTCTGGAGCGGACGACGAGGCTCGAACTCGCGACCTCAACCTTGGCAAGGTTGCGCTCTACCAACTGAGCTACGTCCGCAGTGCGCCGTGGCGCGAGGCCAACTATACCCAACCTCGCTCGCGTGCGAGACGCACCGCGTGTGCCGGTTCTCCGCCCCTGGCTCGGAGACGGCCGACGACAGGTAGTTCCGTACGGTCCCCTGCGACAGCGCGGCCCGCTCGGCGATCTCCGCGACGGGCGCCCCGTCGGCCGCCAGTTCCAGCACCTCCGCCTCCCGCGAGGTCAGCGCCAAGTCCCTGGAGGTGATGGCGGCGGCGGCCAACTCGGGGTCGATGTAACAGTTTCCGGCGTGCGCGGTACGGATGATCTCGCGAGCCGCTGCGCGCTGACCGTCTTCGGGACGAATCCCCGCACACCTGCGGCAAGCGCCCGCTTCAGATGCCCGGGCCGCCCGTGTCTGGTGACGATCAGCACCTGGCAGGACGGAAGTTCGGCCCGCAGCGATGTGGCGACCCTCACATTGTCGGCGCCGGGCGTCCGGAGGTTCAGGACGGCGACGTCGGGTTCGTGTGCCCGGGCCATGGCCGGCGCCTCGGGCCCGGTGGCCACCTCGGCGACGATCGGCAGGTCGTCCTCCAGGGAGCGCGGCGCGGCGAGCGCGCCCCGGATGAGGTGCTCGTCGTCGGCGAACAGCAGCCGTACCGGAGTCGTCACGCCGTGACCTCGCTCACGGCTCCCGCGGTCGGGGGCACCTCCGCCACCAGCCGGAACCCGTCCCCGCCGACGGCCCCGCCTCCAGCGTCCCGTCCACCGCCCGCAGCCGCTCCCGCAGCCCCGCGAGTCCCGAGCCCCCGGCCCCGCCTTCCTCGGTGGCCGTCCCGTCGTTCTCCACCGTCAGCACCACCCGTTCCTCCAGCACCAGTAGGCGCACTGTGCACCGCCCGGTGTCCCCGTGTCGCAGCACGTTCGTTGTCGCCTACCGCACCACTCAGCCGAGCGCCGACTGCACCTCGGCGGGCAGCCCGGCCGTCTCCCCCGACACCTCGCACGCGATCCAGGCCGCTGTCAGCACCCCCTGTGCCCCCGCGAGTTCGACCCCCAGGTCGGCCTCGCGACAGCCGCGTACGACATCCCGCACCTCGCGCTGCGGCTCCTGCGCGATCCGCTGCACCTCGATCATCTGCTCCATGGCCTCGGGCCGCCCGTGCCGCGCCAACTGCACGGCCGGCTCGCTCTTCAGCGCGATCACGGCCAGGTTGCGCCCCATCACGTCGTGCAGATCCTGCCCGGACCGCAGCCGTTCCTCGGCGACGGCGAGCCGGGCGCGGGTCTCGCGGGCCGCGTCGAGTTCGTAGGCGGCGTTGAGCAGCCACACGGAGAAGACGGAGGTGAAGGCGACGAACCGCGGCCGTACGGCGGCCCGGCCGGCGTAGGGATCATGGCCCAGGACGCGGACCCGCCCCCCGGCCGGCCGTGTGAGCCCTTCCAAGAGTTCGACGGTCGGTGACCTCGATCACGTGCTCGTGTTCGTTGGTGTCCATATGGCAAATGTCAGAAGCGGGGGGAGAGGGAGGGGAGGCGAGGTGGGGCACGAAAAAACCCCGGTCGCGATGACCGGGGTTTCCGTGGAGCGGACGACGAGGCTCGAACTCGCGACCTCAACCTTGGCAAGGTTGCGCTCTACCAACTGAGCTACGTCCGCATTGCCTCCGACCGGCTTTCACCGATCGGCGCGAGCATCATCCTACCTGATCCACAAGAGTGGTGGTTGTGACCATGCTGCAGAGCGGGTGACAGGAATTGCACACTGCGCCTTCCCCCTGGAAGGGGGATGTTCTGCTACTGAACTACACCCGCATGTACTCCGTGAGGTGGGGCCTTTCGGCCTCGCCCCTCGGCGTGCTCCAGACTCTAGCTGACCAGGTGGGGTGCAGCGCAAGTCGGTTGTTCCGAGGGGCGAGTGACCGGCCGTCGGCCGAGGCCTCACTGAGCCTCGGCGAACGCCTCGTAGACCTTCTTGGGGATCCGCCCGCGCGCGGGGACGTCCATCTTGTTCGCCTGCGCCCAGGCCCGGACGGCCGCCGGGTCGGGGGCGACCTCCGTCTGCCGGTAGGCCTTGCCCGACTTCGACCGCTTACGGCCGGCGTCCACGTACGGGGCGAGCGCCTTGCGCAGTTTCCTGGCGTTGGCTTCATTCAGGTCGATCTCGTACGACTTGCCGTCGAGTCCGAAGGCGATCGTTTCCGCCGCTTCCGAGCCGTCGATGTCGTCAAAGAGAGTGACCACGACCTTCTGCGCCACGAATATCGGTCCCTTCGTGCGACATCTCTGCGATGACGTGCCAGGACGCCTCGGAGATGCCGACTGTCCGCCTGTTATTGGACAAAGTATCGGCTATTGCCAATTCATTTGTACAGTGCCCGGCATTGCAATGTGAAGCCCGACTAAATCTCCCTGCGTGTCCTGGCGCAATAGGTGCCGGGCGCAGATCCCGGATCTTTCCCGGAAATTTTCGTGAGGGCACCCCTCCGATGCGGGATCGTGATGGGCGTCACGTACTTTCCTACAACTCTACCCGCGTAGAAATTTTGTACGGGTAGTCTGAAGGAACCTGCTCAGCACCACACACCGGGAGTGCCAGTGGCACGCGTCGTAGTCGACGTCATGCTCAAGCCGGAGATCCTCGACCCCCAGGGCCAGGCGGTGCAGCGCGCACTGCCGCGGCTGGGTTTCGAAGGCATCTCCGACGTACGTCAGGGAAAGCGATTCGAACTGGAAGTTGACGGGCCGGTCGACGAGGCCGCCCTCGCCCGCATCCACGATCTTGCGGAATCCTTCCTCGCCAACACCGTGATCGAGGACTTCACCGTCAAGGTGGAGGAAGTCGCGGAGGCCGCGAAGTGACCGCTCGTATTGGCGTCGTCACTTTCCCGGGCAGCCTTGACGACCGGGACACCCAGCGCGCGATCCGCCTCGCGGGCGCCGAACCGGTTGCTCTCTGGCACAAGGACAAGGACCTTCATCAGGTCGACGCCGTGGTGCTGCCCGGCGGTTTCTCCTACGGCGACTATCTGCGCGCCGGGGCCATCTCCCGCTTCTCGCCGGTGATGGAGACCGTCATCGAGCAGGCAAAGGCCGGCCTTCCGGTCCTCGGCATCTGCAACGGCTTCCAGATCCTCACCGAGGCCCACCTGCTCCCGGGCGGGATGCTCGGCAACGACCACCTCCACTTCATCTGCCGCGACCAGAAGCTGCGGGTGGAGAACGCGGACACCGCCTGGACCGCCGACTACACGGCCGGCCAGGAGATCCACATCCCGCTGAAGAACATGGACGGCCGGTACGTCGCCGACGAGTACACGCTCGACAAGCTGGAGGCGGAGGGGCGGGTTGTCTTCCGGTACGTCGTCCGCGGCGAAGCCGCTGATGGATACGGCAACCCGAACGGCTCGCTCCGCGACATCGCCGGGATCACCAACGAGGCCGGCAACGTCGTAGGCCTCATGCCGCACCCGGAGCACGCCGTCGAGCCGCTCATCGGGTCCGGCCGCACCGACGGCCTCCCGTTCTTCACCTCGATCCTCAAGAAGCTGGTCAACGCATGAGCCGGACGCCTCTGGACACGGTCGAGCACGCGGCCGCGACCCCCGACGTCGAGCTGCCCTGGGCCGAACTCGGTCTGAAGAAGGACGAGTACGAGCGGGTCGTGGAGATCCTCGGCCGCCGGCCCACCGGTGCCGAGCTCGCCATGTACTCGGTCATGTGGTCCGAGCACTGCTCGTACAAGTCCTCGAAGGTCCACCTCCGCCAGTTCGGCGAGAAGGCCCCCCAGTCCGATGCGCTGCTCGTGGGCATCGGCGAGAACGCCGGTGTCGTCGACGTCGGCCAGGGCTACGCGGTCACCTTCAAGGTCGAGTCGCACAACCACCCGTCGTACGTCGAGCCCTACCAGGGCGCCGCGACCGGCGTCGGCGGCATCGTGCGCGACATCATCGCGATGGGCGCGCGCCCGGTCGCGGTCGTCGACCCGCTCCGCTTCGGTGCGGCCGATCACCCCGACACCAAGCGCGTCCTGCCCGGTGTCGTCGCCGGCATCGGCGGCTACGGCAACTGCCTCGGCCTGCCGAACATCGGCGGCGAGGTCGTCTTCGACGCCTGCTACCAGGGCAACCCGCTGGTCAACGCCGGTGCCATCGGTGTCATGCGGCACGAGGACATCCACCTCGCGAAGGCGTCCGGCACCGGCAACAAGGTCATCCTGTACGGGGCCCGCACGGGCGGCGACGGCATCGGCGGCGCCTCCATCCTGGCCTCCGAGACCTTCGACGACGCCAAGCCGTCCAAGCGTCCCGCCGTCCAGGTCGGCGACCCCTTCCAGGAGAAGCTCCTCATCGAGTGCACCCTGGAGGCCTTCAAGGAGAAGCTGGTCGTCGGCATCCAGGACCTGGGCGCGGCCGGTCTGTCCTGCGCCACGTCCGAGCTCGCCTCCAACGGCTCCGGCGGCATGCGCGTCATCCTGGACGACGTACCGCTGCGCGACTCGACCCTCTCGCCCGAGGAAATCCTCATGAGCGAGTCGCAGGAACGCATGTGCGCGGTCGTCGAGCCGGAGAAGGTCGACCGGTTCCTCGAGATCTGCGAGAAGTGGGACGTCATCGCCACCGTCATCGGCGAGGTGACCGACGGCGACCGCCTCGAGATCTACTGGCACGGCGGCAAGATCGTCGACGTCGACCCGCGGACCGTCGCCCATGAGGGCCCGGTCTACGAGCGTCCGTACGCCCGCCCGTCCTGGCAGGACGAGCTCCAGGCCGACGACGCGAACAAGCTGCCCCGGCCGGCGACGAGCGACGAGCTGAAGGACCAGGTCCTGAAGCTGGTGGCCTCCCCGAACCAGGCTTCCAAGAAGTGGATCACCTCCCAGTACGACCACTTCGTGCAGGGCAACACGGTTCTCGCCCAGCCCGAGGACTCCGGGATGATCCGCATCGACGAGGAGAGCGGGCTCGGCGTCGCCATCGCGACCGACGGCAACGGCCGGTACGCGAAGCTCGACCCGTACGCGGGCGCGCAGCTGGCCCTGTCGGAGGCGTACCGCAACGTCGCCACCACCGGCGCCAAGCCCCTTGCGGTCTCCGACTGCCTGAACTTCGGCTCGCCCGAGGACCCGGCCGTCATGTGGCAGTTCGCGGAGGCCATCCGTGGTCTCGCCGACGCCTGCCAGCAGCTGGGCACCCCGGTGACCGGCGGCAACGTCTCGCTCTACAACCAGACGGGCGAGGCGGCCATCCACCCCACGCCGGTCGTGGCCGTGCTGGGCGTCATCGACGACGTCGCCCGCCGCACGCCCGTCGCCTTCCAGGAAGAGGGCCAGCTGCTCTACCTCCTCGGCGACACCCGCGAGGAGTTCGGCGGGTCGGCCTGGTCGCAGGTCGTCCACGACCACCTCGGCGGGCTGCCGCCCAAGGTCGACCTGGAGCGCGAGCGCCTGCTCGGCGAGATCCTGATCGCCGCCTCCCGCGACGGAATGATCGACGCCGCGCACGACCTGTCCGACGGCGGTCTGATCCAGGCCGTGGTCGAGTCGGCGCTGCTCGGCGGCAAGGGCGCGCGTCTGGTGGTACCGGACGGGCTCGACGCCTTCACCTTCCTCTTCTCGGAGTCGGCGGGCCGTGCGGTCGTCGCCGTTCCGCGCTCGGAGGAGGTCCGCTTCAACGACATGTGCGGGGCGCGGGGCCTGCCGGTGGCTCGCATCGGTGTCGTGGACGGTGACTCGGTGGAGATCCAGGGCGAGTTCAGCCTCGGCCTGGAGGAGCTGCGCGAGGCGCACGAGGGGACGATCCCGGCGCTGCTGGCGTAGTCGGTCGAATACGACGTCGAATACGACGACGAAGGTCCCGCCCGTGTGCAACGGGCGGGACCTTCTCGGCTCATCGGACGTAGTTCTTGAGGATCTCCGTGTCGAGCTCGATACCGATCGGGTCCGGGACGAGCACCTTCTCGCCGAACTTCGCGGTCTGGACGGTGCGGTAGCCACCGATCTGCCGGTCTGGGCCGCTGTGCACCGTGACTGTGCAGGAGTCCCGGTCGATCAAGAGGTACAGGGGGATCCCGGACTGGCCGTACGCGGTCGGCTTCTCGTGCCGGTCCCGTCGGTCGGTGTCCGAGTCGTACGAGGTGACCTCGACGACCATGAGCGCCCCGTCCGGGTCGGCCCACTCACCGTGTCCCGCGAAGTGGGCCTCGGGCGCGAGCACCGCATCCGGTTTCACCCGTCCCTCTCGGTACGCCTCCACCCGGAGCCCTCGGCCCTGATACAGGTCCAGGTCGGGCCTGGTCTGCATACAGCGCCGGGCCAGCCAGGTCACGATGGTGTCGTGGTCTCCGTCTGCCACCTTCTTGACCCCGATCCGTCCGTTGATGAACTCCAACGTGACGGTCTCGGGAGCGGCGGAGGCGATCGTTTCGAACTCCTCCACCGACATCTGAGACGTGCGCTCGGCCATAACCGTCATGTTGCACCCCCTTCCAGGCAAAGGCCAGTGTCGCCAGGTCCCGGCGGCGCTGGGTGGGTTTCGCCGCCGATCACACTCACGGGTGATTGCCTCTGATTGCCACAGATGACGTACGGCCACGGGCCTCCTAACCCGGTCCCCCTGAAGGGTGGTGGGGCAGCGGGTGGGGGCGATGGTGGCGGATCGGCCTGCACGGCGATCCGATCTCCTACCAGCTGCGCAAACTGGTCGTGGAGACGCCCGCCCTGATGGAGCGCGCCTTCCTCGCCATGCAGAAGGGCGCCCGGGGAATGGCCGCCCTGCTTGCCGAGGAGACCGGCGACCTGATGCTCGCCACCATCGCCGCCGCCAACCTGAGCTCCGCCCGCAACGTCCTCGTCGAGGTACACCATCGCCGGCTCGCCGAGGGCGAGGACATCGACGCCATCGCCGCCGACGCCCCGGAACGCGTCCGCGCCGCCTTCGACCTGGTCGAAAACGGGCTGAGGGGCTACGCCGTCAAGGCATAGGCTCGCGCCCATGCCTCCGGCCAAGAAGCGCACCAGGACGTACGACCCTGACAGGATCCGTACGGCGGCCCTCGCCCAGTTCGCGAACGTGCGGGACGCCGTCCGCACCCTCACCCCCGAGCAGTTCGCGCTCCCCACCCGGCTCGGCGAGTGGACCGTACGGGACCTCGTCGCCCACCTCGGCATGGCGGTCACGGCCGTCCACCGGGCCCTGGACCAGCCCGAGCCGGCCACGGCGGACGCGACCCCGCTCGACTGGCCCTTCAGGACCGCCGCCAACTCCTCGGCCATCGCCGACTTCACCCAGCGGCTCGCCGCCGACCATCCCGACCTCGACGCCTACCTCGCCGACGTCGACGACAGCCTCCGCACCCTCCTCGCCGCACACCCCGGCACCCGGCTGCTCGCCACCAGCGCCGGCGCGATGTCCCTCGACGACTACCTCGTCACCCGTACCGTCGAGCTGGTCGTCCACACCGACGACCTCGACGCGGCCGTCCCGGGACTCGACATCCCCTACGACCGGCAGGCCCTGGCCGCCTGCACGCGGCTGCTCGCCGACGCGCTCGCCGTCAAAGCGCCCGGCGGCTCCACCGAGGTGCGCGTGCCGCCGTACGCCGTGGTGCAGTGCGTGGCAGGCCCCCGGCACACCCGCGGCACCCCGCCCAATGTCGTCGAGACCGACCCCCTGACCTGGATCCGGCTGGCGACCGGGCGGGTGGCGTGGAAGGACGCGGTCGACGAGGCGAAGGTCAGCGCGAGCGGGGAGCGGGCGGACCTCGGGGGACTACTGCCGCTGATGGCATAGCGGTAACCGGCCCGGTCCACCACCGGAAGATGTGCGACGCCTCACTCGGGCATACGGAAACGGGCGCCGCCGAGGCCCCCGGGCGGCCCTGTCGGTCACCGACCGGATCGCCGCACCCCCACGCTGACCAGCTAAAACGGCGCAACCCTACAAGCGGTCGCGGATGAGTGATCCATGAGCGCCGGGTATCCCCAATTCGGACCAGTGGTCGATCTCGCCTACACTCGGTGGCGTGCCACGTGGTGACGGTCGACTCAGTCATGATCTGCTCCCCGGTGAGAAAGGCCCCCAGGACGCTTGCGGCGTCTTCGGTGTCTGGGCTCCCGGCGAAGAGGTCGCCAAGCTCACTTACTTCGGGCTCTACGCCCTCCAGCATCGGGGTCAGGAATCCGCGGGAATCGCGGTCAGTAACGGCTCCCAGATCCTCGTCTTCAAGGACATGGGCCTCGTCTCCCAGGTCTTCGACGAGACCTCGCTCGGTTCGCTCCAGGGTCATATCGCGGTCGGACACGCCCGCTACTCGACCACCGGCGCCTCCGTGTGGGAGAACGCCCAGCCGACGTTCCGCGCCACCGCGCACGGCTCCATCGCGCTCGGTCACAACGGCAACCTGGTGAACACGGCGCAGCTCGCCGAAATGGTCGCCGACCTGCCGAAGGACACCAACGGCCGCTCCACCCGCGTGGCCGCCACCAACGACACCGACCTGCTCACCGCGCTCCTCGCGGCCCAGGTCGACGCCGACGGCAAGCCGCTGACCATCGAGGAGGCCGCCCACGCGGTCCTCCCGAAGGTCAAGGGCGCCTTCAGCCTCGTCTTCATGGACGAGCACACCCTCTACGCCGCCCGCGACCCGCAGGGCATCCGCCCGCTGGTCCTCGGCCGCCTGGAGCGCGGCTGGGTCGTCGCCTCCGAGTCCGCCGCCCTGGACATCTGCGGCGCCGCTTACGTCCGCGAGATCGAGCCGGGCGAGTTCGTGGCGATCGACGAGAACGGCCTGCGCACCTCCCGATTCGCGGAAGCGAAGCCCAAGGGCTGCGTCTTCGAGTACGTGTACCTGGCCCGCCCGGACACCGACATCGCCGGCCGCAACGTCTACCTCTCCCGGGTCGAGATGGGCCGCCGGCTGGCGAAGGAAGCCCCGGCCGAGGCGGATCTCGTCATAGCGACCCCGGAGTCCGGCACTCCGGCCGCCATCGGCTACGCGGAGGCCTCCGGGATCCCCTTCGGCGCCGGCCTGGTCAAGAACGCGTACGTCGGCCGGACCTTCATCCAGCCGTCGCAGACCATCCGCCAGCTGGGCATCCGCCTGAAGCTGAACCCCCTCAAGGAAGTCATCAAGGGCAAGCGTCTGGTCGTCGTCGACGACTCGATCGTGCGCGGCAACACCCAGCGCGCCCTGGTCCGCATGCTCCGCGAGGCGGGCGCGGCCGAGGTCCACATCCGGATCTCGTCCCCGCCCGTGAAGTGGCCCTGCTTCTTCGGCATCGACTTCGCCACCCGCGCCGAGCTCATCGCCAACGGCATGACCATCGAAGAGATCGGCACCTCGCTGGGCGCCGACTCCCTGGCGTACATCTCCATCGACGGCATGATCGAGGCGACCACCATCGCCAAGCCGAACCTCTGCCGCGCCTGCTTCGACGGCGAGTACCCGATGGATCTCCCGGACCCCGAACTGCTCGGCAAGCAGCTCCTGGAGACCGAGCTGGCCGCCGGACCGGCCGCCACGGCCGCGACCGACGCGATCCGTCGCCCGTAGAGCTCGTCATACCTGCCGTACGACACGAAAGTTCTCACCGCCATGTCTGAGACAACTGGTGCCAGCTACGCAGCCGCGGGCGTCGACATCGAAGCGGGCGACCGCGCCGTAGAGCTGATGAAGGAGTGGGTGAAGAAGGCCCAGCGCCCCGAGGTCCTCGGTGGCATCGGCGGCTTCGCCGGCCTCTTCGACGCCTCCGCCCTCAAGCGCTACGAGCGTCCGCTGCTCGCCTCCGCCACGGACGGCGTCGGCACGAAGGTCGACATCGCCCGGCAGCTGGGCGTGTACGACACCATCGGCCACGACCTGGTCGCGATGGTCATGGACGACATCGTCGTGTGTGGCGCCGAGCCGCTGTTCATGACCGACTACATCTGCGTCGGCAAGGTCCACCCCGAGCGGGTGGCCGCCATCGTCAAGGGCATCGCCGAGGGCTGTGTGCTGGCCGGCTGCGCCCTGGTGGGCGGTGAGACGGCCGAACACCCCGGCCTGCTGGGCGCGGACGACTTCGACGTCGCCGGCGCCGGTACGGGCGTTGTGGAGGCCGACCGGCTGCTCGGCGCGGACCGCATCCGCGAGGGTGACGCCGTGATCGCCATGGCGGCGTCCGGGCTTCACTCGAACGGGTACTCGCTCGTCCGGCACGTCCTGCTGAACCAGGCGGGCCTGTCGCTGGACGCGCGGATCGAGGAGCTCGGCCGCACGCTGGGCGAGGAGCTCCTGGAGCCCACCAAGATCTACTCGCTGGACTGCCTGGCCCTGACCCGCACCGTCGACGTGCACGCCTTCTCGCACGTCACGGGCGGCGGACTCGCCGCCAACCTGGCCCGCGTCATCCCGGACGGCCTGCACGCGATCGTCGACCGCTCCACCTGGACGCCGGCGCCGATCTTCGACCTCGTCGGGAAGACCGGCGACGTCGAGCGCCTGGAGCTGGAGAAGACCCTGAACATGGGCGTCGGCATGATCGCGATCGTGCCCGAGGAGTCGGCCGACGTGGCCCTGGCGACGCTGGCCGACCGTGGGGTCGAGGCCTGGGTCGCCGGTGAGATCACGGACCGGGGCGACCACGCGACGGGCGCCGAGCTGGTCGGCGACTACGCGGCCTGAGGCACGGCGGTCCGCGCGACGGCGGTCCGAGCGACGGCAGACCAAGAGACGTGGGTCCGAGACACGGAAGTCCCGGACCCACGGCAGCCCAGATGCGACAGCCCCAGAGACGACAGCGCGAAACCCGGTCCGGCGCTGATGCCCCGGACCGGGTGAAGTGCAGTTGCTACGGGAGCCGCGGAAACTGCAGGAGGCGCTGCTGCGTCAAGCGCCGCGACGTTGTTGCGACGAAGGACCGGACTCGTCGTCCTCGTCCTCATCGTCGTCGTTGTACAGATCCGCGTACTGCGCGTACGGGTCGTCTTCTTCGTCGTCGTCCTCGAACGGCTCGCCGTTCGGCGGCTGGCTCGAAGTCGATGCGCCCAGCTCGCTGGCCAGACGCGACAGGTCAGTCCCACCGCTGTTGTACTTCAGCTGGCGGGCGACCTTCGTCTGCTTGGCCTTGGCCCGGCCGCGCCCCATGGCTCGACCCCCTCGGTGACGGGGCTCGACGGCCCCAGAGTCTGACACGCGTTCATGATCCGGAACGGACTCTCCGTAGAGAGGCCGGTCCGTAGGGCTTCCACGGTACCTGAGCCCGCGCCCATACGGTACGTCGCCCGCAGGAAGCGCGTGTGCGCAGGACCTTCGAGGCGCCCTGTCCTCGCTGGTCAGTGGCGATTTTAACCACTTATCCGAGCACGACCCGCCGGTGGACGTGAGAGTTCTCTCGAAGTTCCCGCCGACGGGTACCGCTCGAACCCGTGAGCACACTCTCAGTGTGCCCCCGCGTCAGTGTGCTGAACGTGCCTCGGCCATCCGCTGCTCGGCGATCCGGTCGGCCGCGGCGGCCGGCGGAATCCCGTCCGCCTTCGCACGTGCGAAGATGGCCAGCGTGGTGTCGAAGATCTTCGCGGCCTTCGCCTTGCACCGCTCGAAGTCAAAACCGTGCAGCTCGTCGGCGACCTGGATGACCCCGCCGGCGTTCACCACGTAGTCCGGCGCGTAGAGGATCCCGCGGTCGGCGAGGTCCTTCTCCACACCCGGGTGGGCGAGCTGGTTGTTGGCCGCACCGCAGACGATCCTGGCGGTCAGCGCCGGCACGGTGGCGTCGTTCAGCGCCCCGCCGAGCGCGCAGGGGGCGTAGATGTCGAGGCCCTCGATCCGGATCAGCGCGTCGGTGTCGGCCACGGCGGACACGCCCTCCGGGTGCCTGTCGAGGATCCGCTGTACGGCGTCCGCGCGCACGTCCGTGATCACGACCTGGGCGCCCTCCGCCCGCAGGTGCTCCACCAGGTGGTGCCCGACCTTGCCGACGCCCGCGATGCCGACCGTGCGGTCGCGCAGCGAGGGGTCGCCCCACAGGTGCTGGGCGGAGGCCCGCATGCCCTGGTAGACCCCGAAGGCGGTCAGGACCGACGAGTCGCCGGCGCCGCCCTTTTCGGGGGAGCGCCCGGTGGTCCAGCGGCACTCGCGCGCGATGACGTCCATGTCGGCGACGTACGTGCCGACGTCGCAGGCGGTGACGTACCGGCCGCCGAGCGAGGCGACGAAACGGCCGTAGGCGAGGAGCAGCTCCTCCGTCTTGATCCTGTCGGGGTCACCGATGATCACGGCCTTGCCGCCGCCGTGGTCCAAGCCGGCCATGGCGTTCTTGTACGACATCCCGCGCGCGAGGTTCAGGGCGTCGGCGACGGCCTCCGCCTCGGTCGCGTACGGGTAGAAGCGCGTACCACCGAGGGCGGGGCCCAGGGCGGTGGAGTGGATGGCGATGACGGCCTTGAGGCCGCTGGCGCGGTCCTGGCAGAGCACGACTTGCTCATGACCCCCCTGGTCCGAGTGGAACAGGGTGTGCAGTACATCAGCATGCGCGCCGGTTACATCGGTCACTGTGGTGACTCCTGGGTAAGTAGCGGCGGTCGGAGACCAGCTCCCGTACAGGTGGCGGGCGCTGTGGCATGAGGGTAGAGCCTGCCCGTGCCCGCCGGCCGCGCAGTGCTGAGGATCACCTACCCCCGGAGTACGGCCGTGCGACCATTTGCATAGTTTTCCCGCGTGTTTGTGTGCGAGTTCCGCAGGTTTCCCGGTCGGTCCGTGGGGGATGGAGCAGGCGTGCCCAAGGTGTCCTCGGTGATCGTCCCGTACGCGAGCTATCTACGCGTCTACGAACCGCTGGCCGCCTTCCCGGAACCGGAGCGAAGTCACTGGGCGCGCTACGCCCGGCGTGCGGAGCGCCCTTCCTACCAGGACGAGTTGCGCCGCTCGCTGGCCGACCTGCTGCCCACCCCGCCGATCCCGGTGCCGGTGCACGAGAGCGGGGACGGGTTCGTGCTCGACGTGGAGGGAGTGCTCTGCGTCTGCCCCTGGCGCACCCGGCTGCGCGGCTGGCAGGCGCTGGAGGAGCTGCCCGAGGAGTTGCCGAGGACGGTCCTGGACGCCGTGCTCCCGCCGCTCGTGCGCGGCCAGGCCGCCCAGGACTACGAGCGCTGGCTCGCCCGCAACCCCGACGCCCGCCCCTGGATCCGCACGGCGACCTGGCAGGTGCCGCTGAGCTGGTTCGTGCTCGTCTCCGACGAGGAGCGGGAGTACGACAAGGGGGCCGGCGCCGCCGAGGACGAGTCGCCCGTGCTGCGTTACCGCACGCCGATGGTGCAGGCGCGGCGCCGGGTGGCACGGGGACTGCGCGCCCTCAAGGAGGGCATGGACGAGGGGCCGCTCATCGACGGGCTGGTGGACGTGGGGCGCTGGTTGGAGGAGTTCCATCCGCGCTCGCTGGTGGAGCTGGACTACGGCGGGCTGGTGCACGTCCTGCCGGCCGGCGAGCTGGAGGGCGACCACTCGGCGGCGGACGTGGCCGAGGGGATCGAGGCGCTGCGGCGTGGCGACGGGGCCGCGGCGGGCGAGGCGTACGTCCGGCTCGTGGAGCGGTGGCGGTCGGTACGGGACCGGCGTTCGGCGAACTGACGATGTGACAGGCGTTACGCGGGTGACGTACGTCACGGCCCGAGAGCGCTGCGAACGACGTACGGTCTACCGGACTTCGAGGAACTGACGGGACGTAGGTCCCGATCCGGGCGTTTGTGTCAAGCGTGACAGATCGCACGTACCCGTCTCTTGCATCCCTTGCCCCTCCTCGTGCCAAAATAGGACAAGGAGTCCGGGGAGGGCTCCGTCTGTCCAACTGTGCTCCACTGTGGGCGGATTCTCGGTATTGCGTGCTTTAGGGGGTCTGGTGACTCCTGATCGCCACTGTGACTGATCGTCACAGTGGCGTGACTGTCCGCTATGGCATGGTCCATCGGCTTCCGTCGCTGATGAACACCTGGGAGGGCAATTCCATCGGTTTGGCCGACGCGGCTGGACAGATGGTGTAGTTGTAGTGCCGAGGACAAGCCGTTCGTCCTATAACCGACTCGACTCGCGTCCGCCATTTCGGGCAACGCGGGTCAAGGTGCAGAATTTAGAGGAAAGAACCGAGAAGGTTCGGTTCTCCCGAGGAGGCCGCTCATGACCGCTCGCACCCCTGATGCCGAGCCGCTGCTGACCCCGGCTGAGGTCGCCACCATGTTCCGCGTCGACCCCAAGACGGTCACGCGGTGGGCGAAGGCCGGCAAGCTCACGTCCATCCGCACGCTCGGCGGGCACCGCCGTTACCGCGAGGCTGAGGTCCGCGCGCTGCTCGCGGGCATCCCGCAGCAGCGCAGCGAGGCCTGAACAGCCCGAACAACTGAATACCGGGCAAACCGGCAGGCCCCCCAACCCGCCGAGGCGCCCGACACCACAGCTCCAAGCGACGCGGGTCCTGCCCCAACAGGCCCCCCGCCCAAGCGGTCAGGCAACTGAACAGGGTGCGTCGTGGATCGCGCTGGACTCCGCCGGGTCCAGCGCGATCTTTTTTTGTGCTCTGGCGGTGCCCCGGCGGCGCCTTGCCGGTGTCCTGGCGTGGCCCGGTAGTGCCCGGGTGGTTCCCGGGTGATGCCCGCGTGATGTCCGGGCCGCGTGCTGACGGCCGGTCTGTGAGCGGCCTTGTCGGAGTCTGGGGAGGCGTGTCGCATCTCCTGTGTACGGCTGCCGACACCAGTGCAATTGCACATATTAAATTGAACAGTTGTAGGAGCGGGGTAAGTACCGCGCTTTCAAAAACTCATGCGGTGACACCCGTCACACGCCGAACTCCTTGTTGCCTCTGGCTCATGTGGGCTAAAGGAGGCGCGCCGGCGCTGGTCATGCCGTGGCAGGGCTTTCGTCCTCGACGGCCTCCGTGGCGTCCTCCGCGCCCTGGGGAGCCGCGTCCATCGCCAGCCGCAGCAGGCGGTGACAGACGGGGCAGTGGCGGGTCAGGTGCCGGTAGGACGACGCGGCCGCCAGATGCGCACGGAGCAACGCCCGCGTCTCATGCCTGGCCGACGACGCCGCCATACGCCACCTCCGGGGCCGTGCGGGGAAGGGGGCCCTGCTCCCTGGGTACTGGGCGGATGTGACGGCGTCAAGACGGCGTCGGCGCCCGGGGCCTGCGCGGCCGCGCCAGAAGGCGGGACGTGGACGCGCGAGGGTGGGCCCGGCTCGCAGGACCAGGGCCCTCGGGTCCCATGCGGCACTGCCGGGAATGACTGAGGCCCGCATCCCATGTTGGGTGCGGGCCTGGGTCGATCTGTGCGGCCCTGACGGGTTGCGCTGTCCCCGATTGCGGCTGCGCCGCGGGCGCGGCCTCCGCCCTGTCCGGGTGGGGGCGGTGGGAATGACTGAGGCCCGCATCCCATGTTGGGCGCGGGCCTCAGTCGATCTATGCGGTCCTGACGGGATTTGAACCCGCGGCCTCCACCTTGACAGGGTGGCGAGCACTCCAAACTGCTCCACAGGACCAGGTTTCGCGGCGCTTTCCTGCGTTGCGCTGCGAGAAGGACTGTACAGGAGGGTGAGCCCCCTGGTCGAACTCACCCAGCGTGCAGGTGCCGTCACGGAATCTCCGCGTCGATCGCCTTCACGATCCGCTTGTCGGAGACGGGGTACGCCGTGCCCAGTGCGTGGGCGAAATAGCTGACCCGGAGCTCCTCGATCATCCAGCGGATGTCCAGGACCGAGGAGGGGACCGGGCGGCCCTGGGGCATCTGCTCCAGCAGCCACGCGTACTCGTCCTGCATCTCGTGGACCTTCTCCATACGGGTCGTGTCCCGCTGGACGCTGGTCGGCATCTGCTGTAGGCGGCGATCGACGGCGACCAGGTAGCGCATCAGGTCGGGCAGGCGCCGCAGCCCGGCCGCCGTGACGAAGCCGGGCTTCACGAGGGCGTCCAGCTGCTTGCGTACGTCCTGGAGGTTTGCCAGGAGGACGGGGCTGCGTACGCCCTTCAGGCGGCGCTCACAGGCCTGCCAGGCGGCCAGCACCTGCTGCACCTGCCCGACCGTACGGACCGTCGTGTCGACGATCTCGGAGCGCACCTTGTCGTACAGCTTCCGGTGCGACTCCTCGTCCCACGCCGGACCCCCGAAGTCGCCGATCAGCTTGTCCGCCGCAGCCATCGCGCAGTCGTCGAACAGGGCCTGGATCGAGCCGTGCGGGTTCGCCGAAAGGGCGAGCTTCTGGGCGTTCGTCAGCTTCTCGGACGCGAACTTCGCCGGGTTCACCGGGATGTTACGGAGGATCAGGCGCCGCGTGCCCTTCCACATGGCTTCGGCCTGTTCCGCCTCCGTGTCGAAGAGGCGTACGGAAACCGTGTCGCCGTCGTCGACCAGCGCCGGGTACGCCTTCACCGGCTGGCCGGCGCGACGGGTCTCGAAGACGCGGGTGAGCGTGCCGATGGTCCAGTCGGTCAGGCCCGTCCGCTCGATGGCTCCGCCGCCCTGGCGCTCGGCGGTGGCCGCCGCGGCCTGGGAGAGGGCCTGGCGGGCCTTCGGCTTGAGCCGGAGCTTCAAGGGCTCCAGAGCCTTGTCCTCGGCCAGCTTGCGGCGCCGCTCGTCGACGATCCGGAAGGTGATCTTCAGGTGGTCGGGGACCCTGGCCCAGTCGAAGTCGTCGGCCTCGAAGGGGACGCCGACCATGCGCTTCAGCTCACGGGCCATGGTGGTGGTGAGCGGCTCCTGCAACGGCACCGCCCGCTCCAGGAACGCCTTCGCGTAGTTCGGCGCGGGCACGTAGTTGCGGCGGATCGGCTTGGGGAGGGAACGGATGAGCTCCGTCACCACTTCCTCGCGCAGGCCCGGGATCTGCCAGTCGAAGCCCTCGTCCGTGACCTGGTTGAGGACCTGGAGCGGGATGTGCACGGTCACACCGTCGGCGTCCGCGCCCGGCTCGAACTGGTAGGTGACGCGGAACTTCAGCGGCCCCTGCCGCCAGGAGTCCGGATAGTCGGCCTTGGTGACAGCCTCCGCCGACTCCCGGATGAGCATCTCCCGCTCGAAGTCGAGGAAGTCGGGCTGCTCGTTCCGCTTGTGCTTCCACCAGGAGTCGAAGTGGGCGCCCGACACGACGTGTTCGGGGACCCGCTGGTCGTAGAAGTCGAAGAGGGTGTCGTCGTCGACCAGGATGTCCCTGCGCCGGGCGCGGTGCTCCAGCTCCTCGACCTCGGTGAGGAGCTTGCGGTTGTCGGCGAAGAACTTGTGGTGCGTGCGCCAGTCGCCCTCGACGAGGGCATTGCGAATGAAAAGTTCGCGGGACGTCTCCGGATCGATCCGCCCGTAGTTGACCTTCCGCTGGGCGATGATCGGCACGCCGTACAGCGTGACCTTCTCGTACGCCATCACGGCCGCCTGGTCCTTCTCCCAGTGCGGCTCGCTGTACGTGCGCTTGAGGAGGTGCTCGGCGAGCGGCTCGATCCACTCCGGCTCGATCTTCGCGTTGACGCGGGCCCAGAGGCGGCTCGTCTCCACCAGCTCCGCCGACATCACGAAGCGCGGGGGCTTCTTGAAGAGGGCCGAGCCGGGGAAGATCGCGAACTTGGCGCTGCGGGCGCCCAGGTACTCGTTCTTGCCCGTGTTCCTCCCGCCCTCGCCCCCGGCCTCCTTCACGTCCTTCATCCCGATGTGGGAGAGGAGGCCGGCGAGGAGCGAGACGTGCACGCTGTGCTCGGGGGCGTCGTCCTCGTTGAGATGGATCCCCATCTGCTTGGCGACCGTGCGCAGCTGCGTGTAGATGTCCTGCCACTCACGGATGCGCAGGAAGTTCAGGTACTCCTGCTTGCACATCCGACGGAAGGCGGAGGAACCCCTCTCCTTCTGCTGCTCGCGGATGTAGCGCCAGAGGTTGAGGAAGGCGAGGAAGTCGCTCGTCTCGTCCTTGAAGCGGGCGTGCTGCTGGTCGGCCTGGGTCTGCTTGTCGGCGGGGCGCTCGCGCGGGTCCTGGATGGAGAGCGCGGCCGCTATCACCATGACCTCACGGACGCAGCCGTTCTTGTCGGCCTCCAGGACCATACGGGCCAGCCGGGGGTCGACGGGCAGCTGGGCGAGCTTGCGGCCGGTGTCGGTGAGCCGCTTGCGTACGTCCTTCTGCGCGGGATCGAGGGCGCCCAGCTCCTGCAGCAACTGCACACCGTCGCGGATGTTGCGGTGGTCCGGCGGGTCGATGAAGGGGAACTTCTCGATGTCGCCGAGGCCGGCCGCGGTCATCTGGAGGATGACGGAGGCGAGGTTCGTACGGAGGATCTCCGCGTCCGTGAACTCCGGCCGGGTGAGGAAGTCGTCCTCGGAGTACAGCCGGATGCAGATGCCGTCGGACGTACGACCGCAGCGGCCCTTGCGCTGGTTGGCGCTGGCCTGGGAGACGGCCTCGATGGGAAGCCGCTGGACCTTGGTGCGGTGGCTGTACCGGGAGATACGGGCGAAGCCGGGGTCGATGACGTACTTGATGCCCGGGACCGTCAGCGAGGTCTCGGCGACGTTGGTCGCGAGAACGATCCTGCGGCCGGTGTGAGGCTGGAAGACGCGGTGCTGCTCGGCGTGGGAGAGCCGGGCGTAGAGGGGGAGGACCTCGGTGAACCGGTAGTTCTTCTTGACCAGCGCGTCGGCCGTGTCCCGGATCTCCCTCTCGCCGGAGAGGAAGACGAGGATGTCGCCCTTGCCCTCTCCCTGGAGCTCCTCGACGGCATCGCAGATCGCGGTGATCTGGTCGCGGTCGGAGTCGTCGCCGTCCTCCTCCAGGAGGGGGCGGTAGCGCACCTCGACCGGATACGTACGGCCGCTGACCTCGACGATCGGGGCGTCGCCGAAGTGCCGGGAGAAGCGCTCGGGGTCGATGGTCGCCGAGGTGATGACGACCTTGAGGTCGGGGCGCTTGGGCAGCAGCTGGGCGAGGTAGCCGAGCAGGAAGTCGATGTTGAGGGACCGCTCGTGGGCCTCGTCGATGATGATCGTGTCGTAGGCGCGCAGCTCGCGGTCGGTCTGGATCTCGGCGAGCAGGATGCCGTCCGTCATGAGCTTGACGAAGGTGGCGTCCGGGCTCACCTGGTCGGTGAACCGGACCTTCCAGCCGACGGCCTCCCCGAGGGGGGCTCGCAGTTCCTCGGCGACCCGCTCGGCGACGGTACGGGCGGCGATCCGGCGGGGCTGGGTGTGCCCGATCATGCCGCGCACGCCACGCCCCAGCTCCATGCAGATCTTGGGAATCTGCGTGGTCTTTCCGGACCCGGTCTCACCGGCGACGATGACGACCTGGTGATCACGGATGGCGGCCGCGATCTCGTCCTTCTTCTGGCTGACCGGCAGCTGCTCGGGGTAGGTGACGGCCGGCACGCGGGCGCGCCGCTCGCCCATCCGCTGCTCGGCCTTCGCGACCTCCGCCTCGATCTCGGCGAGGACGGCGGCGCGGGCCTCCGGCTTACGGATCTTGCGCGCACCCTCGAGCCTGCGCCCGAGCCGGTGCGCGTCGCGCAGGGACAGCTCGGTCAGGCGGGGGGCGAGGGCGCCGAGGGCGGGGGCAGGGTGCGTAGACATACGCGATCCAGGATCTCATCCCGGAGAAATCCGTGGCGAACCCTTATTGCCTCCGGCGCGTGGCGCAGGTCAGGGCTTGCGCCGCGCCGTGCGAAGGGGCGTGCGGGTATACGACAAGGGCCCCATCCGAATGGACGGGGCCCTTGGCTTGTGGCTGGGGCCGGGGTCGAACCGGCGACCTATCGCTTTTCAGGCGATCGCTCGTACCAACTGAGCTACCCAGCCACGAGGCTTCCGAAGAAACCTCAGCGGTCCTGACGGGATTTGAACCCGCGGCCTCCACCTTGACAGGGTGGCGAGCACTCCAAACTGCTCCACAGGACCATGCTGTTGTGTGCGAACCAGCGAACGTAAGTGTCGCACACCGTACTGCGTGCCCCCAACGGGATTCGAACCCGTGCTACCGCCTTGAAAGGGCGGCGTCCTAGGCCGCTAGACGATGAGGGCTATCGGCCCGCCTGGGCGCTTCTCAGCGCGTCGGGGACGTGAGAAGCATATGGGATGGCGGGAGGTATCGCCAAAACGGTTTACGGGGCGGTGGCGGAGGGGGTTGCGGACGGGCTGGGGGACTCGCTCGGGGACGGTGTCGGTGACTGGATCGCCCCCGGCTGGTTCTCCTCCGGGAGGTGGCGGCTGACCTCGGCCGTCGTCAGGCCCAGGCCGCCCAGTTTGATCTCGTCCCAGGCCTGGAGGCGCTGGGTGTCGCGGTCGAAGTAGAGGATCGATGCCTCGATCGGGTCGGGGTACTTGCCTTCCACGGCCCGCAGCCCGCTGCCGCCCGTCGAGCCCTCCACCCGGAGCCGGGTGCCGTACTTCATGACCTCCGTCCCCTCGTGGTGCAGATGGCCGGCCAGGACGAGGGGCACCTCGCCGTCCGTCCCGCGGGCCGCGGAGGGCTCGTGGGCGATGGCCACGTCGACCGGGGTGCCCGCGGCCTTCTGGTCGCGCAGGGCCGCGGCAAGTCGGGCCCCCGCCAGCTCCTCCGCCGCGCCGCCGCCCGGCTGCGTCGAGCGGTCCGGCGTGAACTGCGGGTCGCCGATGCCCGCGAAGCGCAGGCCCGCGACGGTCTCGGCGCGGCCCTCGTCGAGGACGTGCACGTTCTTCATCCGCCCCAGGTAGCGCTGGGTGAGGAGGGAGTCGTGGTTGCCGCGGACCCACACATAGGGAGCGCCGAGGTCCGCGATCGGGTCCAGGAAGCCGTTCTCCGCCGCCGTGCCGTGGTCCATGGTGTCGCCGGAGTCGACGATCACGTTCACCTTGTACTGCTCCACCAGCGAGGCGATGATCTTCCAGCTCGCCGGGTTGAGGTGAATGTCGGAGACGTGCAGGACGCGGATGGTGCCCGGGTCCGGCGAGTAGGTGGGCAGCGTGGACGTGACGTCGTACAGCTTCGTCACGTTCGTCACCAGGCGCGCCAACTCCTGCTGGTAGACGTCGAACTCGGTGACGATGCTGCGTGCGTTGCCCACCAGGGAGGGCGCGGAGGACAGCAGGCCCGAGAACCTCGGCTCCAGGACCGACTTCGGGTTCCAGGTGGCGTACGCGGTCCCGCCGCAGGCCGCGAGCAGGGCCAGGGCCAGTCCGCCGGCCGCGAGGGCGCGGCGGGGGCGGCGGTAGACCGCGAGACCGAGGGCCGTGGCGCCGGAGACCACGGCGACGCAGGAGCGTACGGCCAGGTCGAGCGTGCCGTGCTCCACGTCCCGGGTGACCTCGTCCTGGAGGCCCGTGATGCGCTCGGGGTGGTCGACCAGGGCCTGGGAGCGGACCGGGTCGAGCTGGTCGACGTTCACGTCCAGCCGGACGGGCGCGACATGGCTGTCCAGGCTCAGCGCGCCCAGCGGGGAGACGTTGATCTTCGTGCCGCCGGTGAGGGAGGGGCGCAGGGTCATCGTGGTGTCCATGGGGCCCACCGGGACCCGCACGTTCCCCACGATCAGCAGCCCCAGCCAGGCCCCGGCGAGGACCACGGTCACCAGGCCCAGGGCGCGGGCCCAGGGGCGCGGCTGGGGGACGAGCTCGACGACCGGCTGGGGGCGGTGGCGGGTTCGGCGGCGGGACAGGGCGTGGGGCGCCCTGCGGATGCGGTTCAGGGCGGCGACGGGGACACGGACGCGGACGGGGACGCGGACCATTGGTCCCGTATGCCCACGGCCGGGGGCGGGTATGCGGAGGAGCGCGCGACTCTCGGACGGGGCTTACGGGGCCGTCGTACCGGACAATGGCCGTGTGCTGGAGATGACGCGCGAGGAGTTCGAGGAACTGGTCGCCGGGGCGCTCGACCGGATTCCGCCGGAGCTGCCTCTTTGTTGATCTTCGGGCAACCCGATGACCGGTCGCTCAGGTCAGGTATCGCCCTTGGTCAAGGGCTGAGGGTTGGTGGCACGGTGGGCCGGGGAGTCAGCCCCAGCCCAGTTCGTGGAGCCGGGCGTCCTCGATACCGAAGTGGTGCGCCACCTCGTGGACGACCGTCACGGCGACTTCGTGGACCGCGTCCTCCGGCGTCTCGCAGTAGCGCAGGGTCGGGCCCATGTAGATCGTGATCCGGTCGGGGAGGACCCCCGCGTACCACTCCCCGCGCTCCGTGAGCGGGGTCCCCTCGTACAGGCCCAGTAGCTCCGGGTCGTCGGCGGACGGCTCGTCCTCCACGAAGACGGCCACGTTGTCCATGACCCGCGTCAGCTCCGGCGGGATCTGGTCCAGGGCCTCACTCACCAGTTCTTCGAACCTGTCACGCGTCATTTCCAGCACAGAGCCATTGTCCTGGACTCGGCCCGTGGTGGGGTAGGCGCGGCCCCGGCGCGCTTGTACGCCTTGGGGGCCGGCCCACCCGCCAGGTGGGCCGCGTGCGCCTCCCGCCGCTCTCGCTCCTGGCGTTCGTCGGCCGCCCGCAGCCCCTGGAACTCCTCCCGGAGGCCACCACGTCCAGACCCTCCCGGAGGGCCGCATAAGCGTCGTGGACCCGCTTGGGAGCCGTCGGCTCATGCCAGGCCATGGTCACGACGGGCCAAGCGTCCGCCGCATTGCCCACCATTTCGGCATCGACGACGCGCGGCTGCACGCGCTCGGGTACGGCTGACGGGACCCGCTCGGGTACGGCCGGTGGGCGCGTGTCTTCTTGTGGGCGGCGGGAGTTGGGCACTTTGACTTCTTCGCCCACCCGGAGGTGGCTCCCGTGCGCCCCTTGTACGTACCCGTCCGCCTGGCCGTGACGGTCATGGCCGTGGCCGCTGCCGCCGGCTGCATGAGTGTGGGGGCCGACGACGGAAGCCGGGCCAGGCCGTCGCACTCGGCGGGGCAGCGAGGCGGTGCGGCGCCGGACGGCGGACAGGCCGTCTCCGGCGGCGGTGCCGGGTACGGCGGGTCGGCGGGTGGCGGTGAGCACGGGCACGGCAAGGACGGCAAGGGGAAGGACGGGGAGTCTTCGTCCCCGTCGGCCTCGCCGTCGGCGGGCGCGAGCCCGGGCGCGTCGGCGGACGCCGGGCCGGGGCAGACCGTGAAGCCGGGGGAGCCGTCGCCGACCGGGGCGCAGCCGAGCCCGACGAGGACCACTCCACCGCCGGAGCCGACCAAGGAGCCGTCGCCGCAGCCGCCGGTGTCGCCGGACCCGACGATCGCGGAGCCGTCGTCGTCGGCACACGAGGAGACCGGTCCGCAGATGGTGCAGCGGGAACCGGCGCCGGAGGCGGGATCGCCGGCGCCGTGATGGCCACGACGGCCGGGATGGCCATGGTTTCCAAGGCGGGGAAGCCTTCCTGACCTGCGGTTATGGGGTCGGATTTGCGCTGGGGGGTGGAGGGTGCGTATGGTGGCAGATCGTTTGATCCCATTTGCCCGGCGCCAATGCAGAGCGCGCCGTGTGGCGCGTACTCTCCCTTGCCGTGGCTGACCGCATTGAGGCGGTCGTTTGCGAAACACGGAGTTGACGGGCGCGTGCCGACGAGACTCCGGAAGGTTTCGCATTCGCATGTCCATTTCCAGTACTGATCACGTCGTCGTGCCCGAGAACGGCGAGAACCCCATCGACGCCGAGAGCGTCGAGACGGTTGCCGAGACGACCGTCGAGGCCGTCGCCGAGACCGAGACGACGACCGAGGCCCCGCAGCTCACCTTCGCGGACCTCGGCCTCCCCGAGGGCGTCGTGCGCAAGCTCGCCCAGAACGGCGTGACCACCCCCTTCCCGATCCAGGCCGCGACCATCCCGGACGCCCTGGCCGGCAAGGACATCCTCGGCCGTGGCCGCACCGGCTCCGGCAAGACCCTCTCCTTCGGTCTGCCGACCCTGGCCACGCTGGCCGGCGGTCGCACCGAGAAGCGCAAGCCGCGCGCCGTCATCCTCACGCCGACCCGTGAGCTCGCCATGCAGGTCGCGGACGCGCTGCAGCCGTACGGCGACGTCGTCGGCCTGAAGATGAAGGTCGTCTGCGGCGGCACGTCGATGGGCAACCAGATCTACGCCCTCGAGCGCGGCGTCGACATCCTGGTCGCCACCCCCGGCCGCCTCCGCGACATCATCAACCGCGGTGCCTGCTCCCTCGAGAACGTGCAGATCGCCGTCCTCGACGAGGCCGACCAGATGTCCGACCTGGGCTTCATGCCCGAGGTCACCGAGCTGCTGGACCAGGTCCCGGCCGGCGGTCAGCGCATGCTCTTCTCCGCGACGATGGAGAACGAGATCAAGACCCTCGTCGACCGGTACCTCAACGCCCCGGTCAGCCACGAGGTCGACGCGGCGCAGGGCGCGGTCACGACGATGTCCCACCACATCCTCATCGTGAAGCCCAAGGACAAGGCGCCGGTCACGGCCGCGATCGCCTCCCGCAAGGGCCGCACGATCATCTTCGTCCGCACCCAGCTGGGGGCCGACCGCGTCGCCGAGCAGCTGCGCGACGCCGGTGTGAAGGCCGACGCGCTGCACGGCGGCATGACCCAGGGCGCCCGTACCCGGACGCTGGCGGACTTTAAGGACGGTTACGTCAACGTCCTGGTCGCCACCGATGTGGCCGCGCGAGGCATCCACGTCGACGGGATCGACCTGGTCCTCAACGTCGACCCCGCCGGCGACCACAAGGACTACCTGCACCGCGCCGGCCGCACGGCCCGCGCCGGCCGCACGGGCACCGTGGTCTCCCTCTCCCTCCCGCACCAGCGCCGCCAGATCTTCCGCCTCATGGAGGACGCCGGCGTCGACGCCGGGCGCCACATCATCCAGGGCGGCACCGCCTTCGAGCCGGAGGTCGCCGAGATCACCGGCGCCCGGTCGATGACCGAGGTCCAGGCCGAGTCCGCGGGCAACGCCGCCCAGCAGGCCGAGCGCGAGGTCGCCCAGCTGACCAAGGAGCTGGAGCGGGCGCAGCGCCGCGCGACCGAGCTGCGCGAGGATGCCGACCGCCTCGTCGCCCGGGTCGCCCGCGAGCGCGGCGAGGACCCGGAGGCGGCGGTTGCCGAGGCTCAGGCCGAGGCGTCGCAGTCCGTCGCCGAGGTCTCGGTGCCGGAGCAGCCGGCGGCGCAGGACGTCGACCGGGCCGAGCGCGAGGAGCGTACGGCGTCGTCCTCCTCCTCGTACGAGCGCCGTGAGCGCCGTGACGACCGGGGTGGCGACCGTGGTGGCTTCCGCCGCGACGACCGTCGTGACAACGACCGTGGTGGCCGTTCCTTCGAGCGTCGTGACGACCGGGGCGGCTTCAACCGTGACCGGGACCGCCGGGACGACCGTGGCGGCTTCCGCCGTGACGACCGTCGTGACGACCGCGGTGGCCGCTCCTTCGAGCGTCGTGACGACCGTGGGTTCGAGCGTCGTGACAACGACCGTGGTGGCCGTTCCTTCGAGCGTCGTGACGACCGTGGCGGCTTCCGCCGTGACGACCGCCGGGACGACCGTCGTGACGACCGTGGTGGCCGTTCCTTCGAGCGTCGTGACGACCGTGGGTTCGAGCGTCGTGACAACGACCGTGGTGGCCGTTCCTTCGAGCGTCGTGACGACCGGGGTGGCGACCGTGGCGGCTTCCGCCGCGACGACCGTGCCGGTCACCGTGGCAGCGACCGCCCCTTCAACCGCGACCGCCGTGACGACCGCCCCGGCTTCCGCTCCGCCGGTCACGACCGCCCGAACGGCCGTCGTGACGACCACCGCGGCACCGGCGGCACCGGCTCCTCCTTCGGCCGCCGCGACGACAAGCCGCGCTGGAAGCGCAACGGCTGACGTCTGCTGACCGATCCACGAAGGGCCCGTACGACTCCGGTCGTACGGGCCCTTCGGCGTTCCCGGGGCGGCTGGGGCGTATACAAGGGCATTTCCTGGCCACCGAGTGACGCATGTCACGCCCCCGGCGAGGGAATCGCTGGGGGCATGACAGATGACGCCATAAAGAGCGGGCTCTCGGACGAGGAACGGCTGGCCCAGCTCGGTTACACGCAGGTTCTCGCCCGCCGGATGTCGGCGTTCTCCAACTACGCGGTCTCCTTCACGATCATCTCGGTCCTGTCGGGCTGCCTGACCCTCTACCTGTTCGGCATGAACACGGGCGGCCCCGCCGTGATCGTGTGGGGCTGGGTCGCCGTAGGCCTGATGACACTCTTCGTCGGCCTGTCGATGGCGGAGATCTGTTCGGCCTACCCGACGTCGGCCGGCCTGTACTTCTGGGCGCACCGGCTGGCGCCGCCGCGGACGGCGGCCGCCTGGGCCTGGTTCACGGGCTGGTTCAACGTGCTGGGCCAGGTGGCGGTGACGGCGGGCATCGACTTCGGGGCGGCGTCGTTCCTGGGCGCGTACCTGAACCTGCAGTTCGACTTCGAGGTGACGCCGGGCCGGACGGTGCTGCTGTTCGCCGGGATCCTGGTGCTGCACGGCCTGCTGAACACCTTCGGCGTGCGTATCGTCGCGCTGCTGAACAGCGTGAGCGTGTGGTGGCACGTGCTGGGCGTGGCGGTCATCGTGGGCGCGCTGACCTTCGTCCCCGACGACCACCAGTCGGCGTCCTTCGTCTTCACGGAGTTCGTGAACAACACGGGCTGGGGCAGTGGCGTGTACGTCGTCCTCCTGGGCCTGCTGATGGCCCAGTACACCTTCACCGGCTACGACGCCTCCGCCCACATGACGGAGGAGACGCACGACGCGTCGACGGCGGGCCCGAAGGGCATCGTCCGCTCGATCTGGACGTCGTGGATAGCGGGCTTCGTACTCCTCCTGGGTTTCACCTTCGCGATCCAGTCCTACGACGACGAGCTCGCGTCGCCCACTGGCGCGCCGCCCGCGCAGATCCTCCTCGACGCGCTGGGCGCGACCTCGGGCAAGCTGCTCCTGCTGGTCGTGATCGGCGCGCAGCTGTTCTGCGGGATGGCGTCGGTGACGGCCAACAGCCGGATGATCTACGCCTTCTCGCGCGACGGCGCCCTCCCCCTCTCGCACGTCTGGCACACCGTCAGCCCGCGCACCCGCACCCCGGTCGCGGCGGTCTGGCTGGCGGCGGCCGGCGCGCTGGTCCTCGGCCTCCCGTACCTGATCAACGTGACGGCCTACGCGGCGGTGACCTCGATCGCCGTCATCGGCCTCTACATCGCCTACGTCGTCCCGACGCTGCTGCGGCTGCGCAAGGGCGAGGCGTTCGAGCGGGGGCCGTGGCACCTGGGCCGCTGGTCGAGGGCGATCGGCGTGGTGGCGGTGGCCTGGGTGGGGGTCATCACGATCCTCTTCATGCTCCCCCAGGTCTCCCCGGTGACCTGGGAGACCTTCAACTACGCCCCCGTCGCCGTCCTCGCCGTCCTCGGCTTCGCGGCGACCTGGTGGCTGGCGTCGGCCCGCCACTGGTTCCTCAACCCCGAACACGCCCGCACGATCGCCCGCGAGGCGTCCCGCAAGGGCGCCCCCGAACCGGTCGATCCGTGACACTCCCGGCCGACCGCGACACCGTCGCGCCGTCCGACGCGGCCGGGTCCCCGATACCCGATCGGAGACTCGGCCGCGTCCGGCTATGCTCGGGGAGGCAACATCGCCTGGGCCCTTAGCTCAATTGGCAGAGCAGTGGACTTTTAATCCATTGGTTGTGGGTTCGAGTCCCACAGGGCCTACCGGTGGTAGGCGGAGGATATGCCCTCTGACCTGCTACGCAGCGTCCGTGTCGACTTTGGTCGGCTCGGGCGCTGCTTCGTTTCCGGCCCGTGCGTGAGCGATGCGTGAGCGGATCGACCTGATCTTCGGGGAGCGAATCACTACGGCGTCACCCGGTCAGCGATCGTCCCGCTCGTACAGGAAGGAGTTACGGCGGTGCGGGTCGGCGCCGAGTGCCGGGTCGTCGTGCTGCGGGGCGAGCGTCAGAGGGGCCCCACTGCGCCGGCGGCCCATGGTCTTCGCCGCGATCAGTTCCTCGTCCTGGGCCCCGGTGGAGTTGTCCCTCAGGTAGCGCCTGAACTCGGCGACGTTCTGGTGGAGTTTGCGGAAGACCGTGTAACTGCCGTTGCGCCCCAGCATGGTCGGCTGAAGGGGCGCCGTATTCCTATTGCCCGCGACTACTGCGGCGATCGTCTTCACGGAGATCGTGCCTGATCCTCGCTTTCCCCCAGCAGCCGGACATGCCGAATGCGTGAGCGGACCGCTACCTGGTGATGGACAGCGGTGGCGGGTACCTGTCCCGCTTTGCCGACGTCATCGATCACGGGTTTGTCACGATCCAAACGTGCAGGTGGGACGCGGTGTCGTCGCAGTGTGCAGCCCGGGATCCCCAGGGTTGGACTGACTCTGTCCGGATTCACGGCGATCAATTCCACAGCTTTGCCAAAGCCAAGCGATAGCCGCCAGGCAAACCGGAGCTTCCAACCCTGGAAGTCAAGAGGGGGTGCGGCGATCTGATCGCTTCTTGTCGCGCTGATGGGGACTCAGAGGGTCTTTCTTCACAGCTTCCTGACTTTGGATCGCGCTCGGTGGTGACGCATCCGGCGTCATGACGTGAGCACGGGAGCAACTCCGTCCCGGTTTCCTGGAGTCATCATGGGGTTCCTGGCCGACCAGGACACCGGCACCATGTGTGCCGTACTGCTGGCGATCGCGGGTCTGCCCGCGCTGGGGTACGCGGGCTACGCCCGGTTCACCGGACGCGGACGCAAAGGGGGCGCGCCCTGGCGTCCGCTGGAAGACCCGATCAACCTGATCTGCGCCGCAGTGGCCGTCGCCGGCCATGCGCTCGCGTCGGTCGTGGTCGGGGGGTGGGGGGAGCTGTTCGGATTCATGACGCCGGCGTTCATGGGCGGCTGCAACTCCAGCGCCCTCGCCTACGCCTGGGGCGGGGACGGAGGGGGGCGTGCCGTTCGGCCCGCGCTCCTGCTGGTGGTGCCCTACGCGTTCGCCCTCGGGTTCTTCGGGCGCATCGCGGGATGAACGTACGCAGGAAGTGGTGACGAGACGTCATGAAACCGGTTCTCGAGGCGCTGGCCATCGTTGAGATCGCCGCGATCGTCGGGCTGGGACTGGTCCCTCGCAAGGCGGCAACGGGCAACGATCACCCGCATATGTTCGGCTCGTTGCTGATCATGGCGTGCTTCGCCTTCGGATACGGGGCACGTCAGGGCAGTGGCACGGTCAATGACCCGGGCTTCGCCCTGCTTGTCGGCATCGCACTCCCCGTCTTCCTGGCGGCTGCCGCATGGGGCGCCGCTTCCGGGACAGCGAGCGCAAGGCTCCGCCTGGTCAGACCCGTGGGGACGGTATTCGTGGCGGCTCAAGCCGTGGCCGCCGGTTGGGTGTGGTCGTGAACGCCGCACGAACCGGTGGCCGGGTGGTTCAGCCCGCGTTCAGCCCCGAAAGCTCCCCCAGCGGCAGCGTGTGCTGGGTCTGGAGGACCTTCGCGCGGAGGTAGCGGACGTTGTGCGGGGTGGTGAAGACGCCGGTGGGGACGCGGTCGCGGACGTCGGTGCCCAGGGCACGGAGCTGGTCGGCCTTGTCAGGGTTGTTGGAGAGCAGGTCCAGGGCGGTGATGCCGAGGGCCTGGAGCATCTGGGCGGCCGCAGTGTAGTCGCGGGCGTCCTCCGGCAGGCCGAGGGCGGCGTTCGCCTGGTAGGTGTCGAGGCCCTGGTCCTGGAGGGCGTACGCGTCGAGCTTGTTGTAGAGGCCGATGCCGCGGCCCTCCTGGCGGAGGTAGAGCAGCACTCCGCCGCGGTCGGCGATGCGTTCGACCGCCTCGCGCAGCTGGGGGCCGCAGTCGCAGCGGGCCGAGCCGAAGACGTCGCCGGTCAGGCACTCGGAGTGCAGGCGGACCAGTGGGGTGGTGCCGGGCGACGGGTCGCCGAGGACGATCGCGACGTGCTCCTGGCCGTCGGTCAGGCCGTGGAAGGTCACCAGTTCGGCGTCGACGCCGTAGCCGTCGTGGAAGCGCAGCGGGACCCGGACGCGGGAGCGCTGGGTGGCGGCGGGGAAGTCGGGCATGCGGGTTCTCCGGGTCCGGAGGGACATCTGCTTCAGATTTGAAGCAGAACCTGAGGATCAGACCCTAGCCCATGCTTTAAATTTGAAGCAACCAGTTTCCGGCCGTTATATGACGAGGGTCACGAACAGGGGGGAGAGGACCGGCGCCGCCACGGCACGTCGTCCGCCGTCGGGCGTGCCTCGTCGTCCTGGAGCGCCCGCGTGATGCCGGTGAAGATCTCCTCCAGCTGTCCCACCTGTTCCGGTGTGAGGTGGTCGAAGAGGGAGGCGCGGACCGTCTCGACGTGTCCGGGTGCGGTGCGTTCCAGGGTTGCCATGCCGGCGTCCGTGAGGACCGCGAGATTGCCCCGCTTGTCCGAGGGGCACCCTTCCCGCCGCACCAGACCGTCCTTCTCCAGCCGGGTCACCGCGTACGTCAGCCGGCTGCGCGTGATCTTCGACCGCTCGGCGAGGTCGGTCATGCGCAAGCGGCGTTCCGGCGCCTCGGAGAGATTGGCGAGGATGGCGTAATAGAGGTGGGGCATGCCGGCGTCCCGCTGGAGCTGCCGGTCGATCGCGTCCTCCATGAGGTGCTTCGCGGCCATGTACGCGCGCCAGGCGCGCTGCTCCTCGGAGGTGAGCCAGCGAGTCGTCATGCCGCCAGTGTAAGTTTGTTTCAAAGTTGAACCAAGCCCGCCAGTCAAGCCCGCCAAGCCCCCCGCGCCGTACCTGCCGTACTGCCGTACCTGCCGTACCCGCCCCGTACCCGCCTCCGAGAGTGAGCGCGCCGATGCCGTTCCCGTACGTCCTGCTGTCCGCCGCCGTCTCCCTCGACGGCTGCCTCGACGACACCGGCCCCGAGCGGCTGCTGCTCTCCAGCCCCGCCGACTTCGACCGGGTCGACGAGGTACGGGCCTCCGTCGACGCGATCCTGGTCGGCGCCGGCACCATCCGCGCCGACAACCCCCGGCTGCTGGTGAACTCGCCCGAGCGACGGGCCGCCCGGGTCGCCGCCGGGCAGCCGGAGTACCCCCTCAAGGTCACCGTGAGCGGATCCGGCGAGCTGGATCCGGCGGCGAGGTTCTGGCACACCGGCGGCGAGAAGGTCGTCTACACGACCGACAAGGGCGCCGAACGCGCCCGGCGGGCGGGACTCGCGGCCGACGTCGTCGCCCTGGGCGCGGAGCTCGACTGGCGGCGGCTGCTGGAACACCTGCACGACGTACGGGGCGTGCGGCGGCTCATGGTCGAGGGCGGCGGCACCATCCACACCCAGCTGCTCCAGCAGGAGCTCGCCGACGAACTCCAGCTCGTCCTCGCCCCGCTCTTCGTGGGCGACCCCGACGCGCCCCGCCTCTTCGGGCCGGGCGCCTACCAGGGCGGTCGGCTGCGGCTCGTGGAGACCCGGCGGATCGAGGACGTCGTCCTCATGCGCTACGAGCCCACCGCACCCGGCACCGGAAGCGCCGCCTCCGCCGCCGACCGGCACTGGCTGGCGCTCGCCTGCGAACTGGCGGCGCAGTGCCCGCCGTCGCGGACCGCGTTCAGTGTGGGGGCGGTGGTGGTGGCCGCCGACGGCACGGAGCTTGCGCGGGGGTACTCCCGCGAGGGCGACGATCCCGTCGTGCACGCCGAGGAGGCGGCACTGGCGAAGATCGACCCGGCGGATCCCAGGCTCGGGGGCGCGACGGTGTACAGCAGCCTGGAACCGTGCGCCCGGCGGGCCTCCCGGCCGGCGCCGTGTGCCCGCCTGATCCTCGACGCGGGGGTACGGCGCGTGGTGACCGCCTGGCGGGAACCGGACACCTTCGTCGCCGGCGCCGACGGCAACGCGGTGCTGGTGGCCGAGGGCGCGGAGGTCGTCGTACTGCCGGAGTACGAGGCGGCTGCGAAGGCGCCGAACCGGCATCTGCCGGGCTGAGCCGAGCAAGGCCCACGGACCTGGTTTCAACCGTTGCGCATCTTGTCCCGCGGATGGCGTATGCTGGTCTTAACGACGCGGGGTGGAGCAGCTCGGTAGCTCGCTGGGCTCATAACCCAGAGGTCGCAGGTTCAAATCCTGTCCCCGCTACTGAAGGCTCAGGGCCGGAATCCAGTTCATGGATTCCGGCCCTGAGTGTTATTCCGGCCCTGAGTGTTGTTGCCGTCCATCGCGGTTGTTGCAATCCATCGCGGCTGTTGTCATCCGGTCGGCCCACACCGCTCGCCCCCCACCCCCACTCCGGCAAACCTGGAACCTTCGTGGCGTGAGCGCGGGAGTTCGCGCGGGACGGCGGGAGACAAGTGGTGCGGCCTGGTGACCTGACGGGCGAGGGCCCACCCGACGAGCCCGCCACCCCCTACGACGACTACCGCGTCGTCCCCTACGCCCGGGCCGGCGGCCGGCTCCCGGCCGACCCGGTGCCCGACCCCGGCCTCGGCGACGAGGCGCCCGTTCCGCCCGTCCCTCCCGGTGCGGGCGGTTCAGGCGGTTCGGGCGACGCGGAGCGGCGGATCTCGTCCGTGCGGGCCCTCCTCCAGATGGTCCCCGTGCTGCTGGCCGTCGGCGGCATCGTCTACGACCTCTGCACCCCCCGCGACTTCACCGCGATCCCCTTCTTCACAGCCGCCCCCCTGGTGGCAGCCCCGCTGTACTCCTTCGTCGGCACCGTCGTCACGGGGGCCGCCGCCTTCGTCGCCGCGTACGCCGTACACGCCAGGTTCGGGCTGAGCCCGGACGCGGACATGGTCACCGAGGTCGTCACCGTGGCCACGGTGGCCGCCATGGCCGCGGTCATCAACCGCGGTGTGCGCCGCGGCGACCAGCGGCTCGCCAGCGCCCGCGAGATCGCCGAGGCCGCCCAGCGCGCGGTGCTGCCCGAGCCCGCCGGGCAGATCGGCGGGTACGACATCGCGGCCCGCTACGAGGCGGCCCAGGCAGACGCCTTCATCGGCGGCGACCTGTACGCGGTGCAGGACAGCCCGCGCGGGGTGCGCCTCGTCGTCGGGGACGTACGGGGCAAGGGGATGGGCGCGGTGGCGGCCGTGGCCGTCATCATCGGCGCCTTCCGGGAGGCCGCCGAGCAGGAGGCGACGCTGGAGGCGGTCGCGCAGCGGCTGGAGCGGGCGCTGGCGCGCGAGGGCACGCGGCGCGACGGGCTGGACGCCTTCGAGGGATTCACCACCGCCGTACTCGCCGAGTTCCCGCACGGCGACGGGGTCGTCCGGATCCTCAACCGCGGGCATCCGCCGCCGCTGCTGCTGCACCCGGACGGCACCGTGCGCACGCTGCTCGCCCGCGAGCCGGCCCTGCCGCTCGGCATGGGCGAGCTGGGCACCTGGCCCGACCACGCGGACGAGGCCGGCTTCCCGAGCGGCGCCACCCTGCTCCTGCACACCGACGGCGTCTCCGAGGCCCGCGACGCCTACGGCCGCTTCTACGACCCCGAGGAGCGGCTCGCGGGCCGCCGCTTCCGCGACCCCGAGGCGCTGCTTGCCGCCCTCGCGGAGGACGTGCGCCGGCACTCCGGGGGCGGGATGACGGACGACATGGCGCTGCTCGCCGTACGACGGCCGTGACCGATGGCCGGGTACCCACCTCCGTGACCGGGAGTGACCGGACGACCCCCCTGCGCATAACATCTGAGTCACCATCAAAACCTGTGTGTTTCCTGAGGTGTTCCCGCGGGGGCGCGCAGGGGGCGCAAATGAGGGGTAACTCGCCCGATTTCCGCCGGTCATGGCCTGTAAGTCCAGGCCGAAAATGTTAATGATCAAGCAGAACGGCTTGGAATCACGCCCCCGGGTCTATTAACGTTCGATAACGCAGCGCGGTCGTCCCAGCCGTCACAAGAGACGGCTCCGTGCGCACGCGCCGAATCCCGCAAGGGAACCGGGGAACCACCACCTTGGGGTGAATCGCACGGACACCGCCGTGAAAAACGGGCGGTATACGCGCGTAGGAGACCTTCCTGCTCCGAACCCGTCAGCTAACCCGGTAGGCGAGAAGGAAGGAAAGGAGCACGCCCACGTGGCGTCCAACCGGCCTGCCCCAGAAGCCCCGTTCGTGCCGAGTCAGCGCAGCACCGAGCCCTTCGGCTACGGCAGCTACCGCACCGACGAGGGCCAGTGGGAGGAGTGGAACCCCACCGAGGAGTCCCTCGCCCCCGTACGCGGCCGGCATCGCGTCGCCAAGCAGCGCGGCGGACTCGCCCGCAGCTCCACCGTCCTGGGCGTCGGCGTCATAGCCGCCGTCGGCGCGGGCGGCATGGCCAGCGCCAACACCGGCAAGCCGCCGGTGTCCATCTCCATGCCCGACCTGCCCTCCGTCGGCTCCTTGCTGTCCGACGACGACTCCGCGGACTCCGCCAAGGGCTCCGCGACCCCGCTCAGCAGCATCGGCGTGACCTCCGCCGACACCGCCCAGGGCGCCACCGACGCCGGCGAGGCGCTGCGCAGCCGCATCATGGCCCAGGCCGAGCAGCAGCAGGACCAGGTCGAGACCAAGGCCGCCGCCGCCGAGGCCGCCGCGGCCGAGAAGGCGGCTGCCGACGCGGCCGCCAAGGCCGAGCAGGAGGCGGAGGCCAAGGCCGCCGCCGCCAAGAAGAAGGCGGAGGAGGAGGCCGCGAAGAAGGCCGAGGCCGAGCGCCTGGCCGAGCTGGCCAAGCAGTACACGCTGCCGACCTCCTCGTACACGATCACCTCGACCTTCGGCGAGGCCGGCTCGATGTGGTCCTCCGGCTACCACACGGGCCTCGACTTCGCCGCGCCCACCGGGACGCTCATCAAGGCGATCCACAGCGGCACGATCACCGAGGCGGGCTGGGCCGGCTCCTACGGCTACCGCACGATCCTCACCCTCGACGACGGCACCGAGCTGTGGTTCTGCCACCAGTCGTCGATCAGTGTCAGCGTCGGACAGAAGGTCACCACGGGCGACGTCATCGGCCGCGTGGGCGCCACCGGCAACGTCACGGGGCCGCACCTCCACCTCGAGGTCCACCCGGGCGGCAGCGCGGACGGGATCGACCCGATGGCCTGGCTGAGAGGCAAGGGACTCACCCCCTGAGGCATCTCCTGAGGCATCCCCTGAGGGTGGTCGCCTTCCTTTGATCCCCCTGGTTCCCTGATCTCCTGATCCCCGGCGGCCCTGACGACACCCCCCGACGTCAGGGCTGCCGGTCTTTGCCGGTTTCCGGATTTCCGGGTAAATGCGGAATGCAGGCTTCTGGTGCGGGTGTTGAAGTTGAGCATGACTTCTCTTCGCAAGCTCGGCTCCTCCGACCTCGAGGTCTTCCCGCTCTCCCTCGGCGGCAACGTCTTCGGCTGGACCGCCGACGAGGCCCAGTCCTTCGCCGTGCTCGACGCCTACGCGGCCGCCGGCGGCAACTTCGTCGACACCGCCGACTCCTACTCCGCGTGGATCGACGGCAACAAGGGCGGCGAGTCCGAGACCATCATCGGCAAGTGGGTCAAGGCCCGCGGCAACCGCGCCGACGTCGTCATCGCCACCAAGGTCAGCCAGCACCCGGAGTTCCCCGGCCTGACCGCCGCGAACATCAAGGCCGCCGCCGATGCCTCCCTGCGCCGCCTCGGCACCGACCACATCGACCTCTACTACACCCACTTCGACAAGCCCGAGGTGCCGGTCGAGGAGATCATCGGCGCGCTCGACGAGCTGGTGAAGGCGGGCAAGGCGCGGCACATCGGCGCCTCCAACATCTCCCCCGAGCGGCTGCGGGAGTCCCTGGAGTTCTCCGACCGCGAGGGCCTGGCCCGGTACGTGGCACTCCAGCCGCACTACAACCTGGTCTCGCGCGACACCTACGAAGGTGAGCTCCAGGACCTCGCCGCCCGCTCCGGTCTGGCGGCCGTCCCGTACTTCTCGCTCGCCTCCGGCTTCCTCACCGGCAAATACCGTCCCGGCACGACGGTCGACAGCGTGCGGGCCGAGGGCGCCGCCAAGCACCTCCACACCGAGCGCGGGCAGAAGGTCCTCACCGCCCTCGACGAGCTCGCCCGCACCCATGACGTTCCGGTCGCCACCGTCGCCCTGGCCTGGCTCGCGGCCCAGCCGACGGTGCTCGCCCCGATCGCCTCCGCCCGGACGGTGGAGCAGTTGCCGGCGCTGGTCGGGGTCGCGGAGCTGGAACTGACGGAGAAGGAGGTCGCGCGCCTCACGGAGGCATCGGCCTGACTTCCCCGTCATCCCGTAGGGGCTACGACATTCCGTAGGGGCTACGACCGATACGGGTTGTACGCGGGATACGGCGCCGCCGGATACCCGTACACCGGCCAGGCCGCCTGCGGAGGCACCGGCATCATCACCGGAACCGGCGGCGCCGTCGCCCGTGCCGCGTAGTCCAGCGCGGGCCGCGCGATCTCCCGGCGCCGCCACAGCTCGTGCAGCAGTTCGCGTTCCCGTACGAGGAAGTCGGCGCCGGCCCGGCCCCGGCGCCCCCGGTGCCGCAGGAACGCCAGCGACGTCGCGTACGCCTCGTACTCCGCCACCGCCCGCTCGGCGGGCTTCCCGAAGTGGTGCCCGGCGTACTCGCGGGCCAGCCGCCGTGCGCGCATGGAGCCGAGCGCGTACGGCTCGGCCGGAGTCAGCCACCCGGCGACGGCGTACGCGGGCAGTTCCTCGCGCACGGTCCGCAGTTCGCGCTGACGGGTCCAGATCACCAGCCAGGTCAGCAGGCCGAACGCGGGCAGCATGAACGCCCCGTAGACCGCGAAGAAGCCGTACTCGCCGAAGGTCGAGGAGCCGTTCCAGAACGCGTGCATGCCCATGGCGAGCAGCAGCCCGCAGAGCGGCACGAGGACCCGACGTGCGCGCTGCCGGTCCCCGGAGAGCGCGGCGATGCCGAAGCCGATGCCGGTGAGGACGGTGAACAGGGGGTGCGCGAACGGCGACATGATGACGCGGACGAAGAAGGTCGCCGCGGTGACGGAGGCGATACCGCGGCCGCCGCTGAGCTGGTCGGTGCCGAAGGCGGTGCCGAGGTAGAGGATGTTCTCGGTGAACGCGAAGCCGGTGGCGGTCACCCCGGCTATGACGACCCCGTCGACGATCCCGGTGAAGTCCCGTCTGCGGAAGAGGAAGACGAGGAGTACGGCGGCGGCCTTGGCGGACTCCTCGACGACGGGCGCTATCACGGTCGCGCCGAGGGTGTCGGCGCTCGACGGATCGGCGGTCGCCGTCGCTATCCACCTGGTCGCGAAGCTGTTGGCGACGATCGCTATCAGCGCCGCCGCGCAGGCACCCCAGGCGAAGGCGAACAGCAGGTTCCGCCAGGGGCCGGGCTCGACCCGGTCCAGCCACCGGAAGGCGGCTATGAGCAGGGGCACCGGCAGCACGGCGAGCCCGATCCCGACCAGGAACCCTTCCGTGCCGGTCTGTTGGCGCACGAGCGCGAGGATGACGAGCCCGGAGAGTGCCAGCAGGGTGATCAGGGCGCCGTACCGCACCCACTTCCGCTGCCACCAGTGCGCGTGCCGGAGCCCACCGCCGGCGGGACCGCTGGGGTGCGTCGGATACGGGGGAACGGTGGCCACGGCATTGACCCTAACGAGCGGAGGGCTGGTCTTGCTGTTCCTTTTGTGCCTGCGGTGCCTGCGGCAGCTGAGTCTGAGGTGCCTGCTGCGCCTGCTGTGCCTACGGCGTCCGCTGCTCCTGCGGCTTCCCGTGCGGTACGCGGCGGAAGAGCAGATCGTTCACGACATGTCCCTTGTCCAGTCCCTGGCCCTCGAAACGGGTCAGCGGCCGGAACTCGGGACGTGGCGCGAAACCGCCGTCCGCCTGGGTGTTCTCGAAGTCGGGGTGCGCGCTGAGCACCTCGAGCATCTGCTCGGCGTACGGCTCCCAGTCGGTGGCACAGTGCACGATCGCGCCGGGCCGGAGACGGGTCGCGGCGAGGCTGAGGAACTCCGGCTGGATCAGCCGCCGCTTGTGGTGCCGCTTCTTGGGCCAGGGATCGGGGAAATAGACGCGCAGCCCGTCCAGCGAGTCCGGGACGAGCATCTCGCGCAGCAGGATGATGGCGTCCCCGTTGGCGACGCGGACGTTGGACAGCCCGTGGTGGTCGGCGAGGTTGAGCAGGTTGCCCTGGCCCGGGGTGTGCACGTCCACCGCGAGGATGTTGGTGCCGGGGTCGGCGGCGGCCATCTGCGCGGTGGCCTCGCCCATCCCGAACCCGATCTCCAGCACCACCGGGTTGTCGTTGCCGAACAACTCGGCGAGGTCGACGACCTGCTGCCCGTCGATGTCGAGCCCCCACTTGGGCCACAGCCGCTGCAACGCGTCCGCCTGCCCCGCGGTCACCCGGCTTCGCCGCGGCTGGAAACTCCGGATCCGCCGCTCGAAGTGCGACCCGGCGGGATCGGCCTTCGGCCCGTCGGGAAAACGGGGCTCCCCCTTGGCCCGGGTGTGCCGAACGGAGACACCGGGGTCGTGGGAGGCCTGGTCGCCGCGGGTGGGCCGCGAGGTTTCGGGGGTGTTGGTCGAGTCAGACACAGTGGGATCGATTTTACGTGCGTGGGGGACATCGCCGGTCCGCCGGATCTCGGACCGACAGCAACAGCGTCCCCGTGGTCCCCGTCACGCCGACCCCAGCACCGTCACCCCGTCCCCGTCACGCCGACCCCAGCACCGCCAACGCCCTCCGCGCAACCTCCCGCCCGATCGGCAGCGAAGCCGTGGCCGCAGGCGAGGGCGCGTTCAGCACATGCACGGCCCGCGCGCCCTCCCGGATCAGGAAGTCGTCCACCAGCGTCCCGTCCCGCAGCACCGCCTGGGCCCGCACCCCGGGCGCCGCCGGAACAAGGTCCCCCTCGGCCACCCCCGGCAACAGCCTCCGCACCGCCTCCGTGAACGCCCCCTTGGACACCGACCTCCGCAGCTCTCCCACCCCGTACCGCCAGTGCCGCCGGCCCATCCGCCACACTCCGGGCCACGCCACCGTGCCGGCCAGTTCCCGGGGCCGTACGACCCCCCACCCGTACCCTTCGCGCGCCAGCGCCGGTACCGCGTTGGGCCCGACGTGCACCTCCCCGTCGATCCCGCGCGTGAGATGCACTCCGAGGAACGGGAACGCCGGATCGGGCACCGGATAGACCAGCCCGCGCACCAGCTCCCGCCGTGCCAGCTCGTAGTACTCGCCCCGGAACGGCACGATCCGCGCCTCGGGCTCGTCCCCGGTCAGCCGCGCCACCTCGTCGCAGTACAGCCCGGCGCAGTTGACCAGTACCCGTCCCCGTACGACGTCCCCGCGCGCCGTCCGTACGGCGACTCCCCGCTCCGGACGCCGGTCGATCCGTACGACCTTTGCCCCATAGCGGATCTCCGCTCCGGACGCCTCGGCCAGCTGCCGGGCGACCGCCCCGAAGTCGCACACGCCCGTGGTCCCGACATGTATGGCCGCGAGGCCCCGCACCTCGGGCTCGTACTCCGCGATCTGGGCGGCGCCGAGCTCCCGCACGGGAATGCCGTTCTCCCGCCCGCGCTGCACGAGTGCGTGCAGCCGCGGCAGCTCCTCGCGTTCGGTGGCGACGATCAGCTTGCCGGTGATGGCGTGCGCGATGCCGTACTCCGCGCAGAACTTGATCATCTCGGCGGCGCCCCGCACCGCGTACCGCGCCTTGAGGGAGCCCGGGCGGTAGTAGATCCCGCTGTGGATGACGCCGCTGTTGCGCCCCGTCTGGTGCCGGGCCGGGCCCGGTTCCTTCTCCAGCACCGTCACCCGTGTGCCCGGCACGGCCCGCGTGATCGCGTACGCCGTCGACAGCCCGACGATCCCGCCGCCGATCACCAGCACGTCACAGTCGTAACCGCCGTGAGCGATCTCCCGCACCTGCACCACCTCCCGGCTTCGATAGTGCACTGCGCCACTGACAATGCCCTCAAACCCGGGAGGTGCCCCGTGTGCCTCGTGTGCCGCCCGTGACCCGTGTGCCCCGGGCTCAGGCCGGAGCAGCCATCAGCAGCGGCCGTGCGCGCTCCCGCAGCTCCACCACACGCGGTTCGTCGCCGTACGGCTCCAGCCGGTGCAGAAGATCCTTCACGTACTCCGTGGTGCGCGCGGACGAGATGCGTCCGGCGACCTCGACGGCCCGCACGCCCTGCTCGCACGCCGCGTCCAGATTGCCCGACTCCAGCTCGGCGACCGCCGAGACGACGAGCCGCAGGCCGTGCGAGCGCACGAACTCCTCCGTCGGCTTCGACAGCGCCTGTTCGGTGAAGCGGCGTACCTGGCGTGGCGCCTTCAGGTCGCGGTAGCACTCGGCGGCGTCGGCGGCGAACCGGTCGTAGGAGTAGAAACCGAGCCAGGACGGATCGTTGTCACCGTCGCGGGACCTCTCCAGCCAGCTCTCGGCCGCCGTCAGGGCCGCGCCGGCGGCCTGGGCGTCACTCGCGCGCGCGTGTGCGCGTGCCTCGACGAGACGGAAGAAGCTCATGGTGCGGGCGGTGGCCAGGCCCCGGTTGCGCTCCAGGGCGGCCTGGGCGAGGTCGACGCCCTCGTCGCCGAAGCCGCGGTACGTCGCCTGGAGGGACATGGAGGCCAGCACGTAGCCCCCGAGGGGGACGTCGGCGGCCGCGCGGGCCAGGCGCAGGGCCTGGATGTAGTAGCGCTGGGCGGCCTCCTGCTGGCCCGTGTCGAAGGCCATCCAGCCGGCGAGCCGGGTGAGCTCGGCACTCGCCCCGAACAGCGCCCTGCCGACCTCGTCGGAGTACGAGCCGAGCAGCAGCGGGGCCGCCTCCACCCGCAGGCACTCCGGCACCATCGACGAACGCCAGTCGCCGCCTCCGTACTTGGAGTCCCAGCGCCTGGCGTCCTCGGCGGCCTCCCGCAGTTTCTGCACATCGCTGTGGCCGACTTTGATCGGTGCGCCGGGCCCCTCGGCGGGGTTCACCTCGCGCGCGACCGAGCTGTCGGCCGGGGTTATCAGCCATCGTGAGGCGGGCGTTGCGTACGCGCTCACCGCGAACGAACCGGCCAGGGACTGCCAGATGCCGCCGGAGCCGGCCCGGCGTCCCGCGAGGTCGAGACGGTACAACTCCGTCGCGGACCGCACCGCCTGTCCGACGTCCCGGGGGAAGGCGAGGCCCACTTCGGGTGCGGGATCCGCGTCCGCCAGGCCGATCTCGTGGAGCGGCACCGGACGGCCGAGCTTCTGCCCGATGGCGGCCGCGATGAGGTGCGGCGCCGCGCCCTGCGGCACCATGCCCTTCGACACCCAGCGCGCCACCGAGGTCTTGTCGTAGCGAAGAGTCAACCCGCGTTGAGCGCCAAGGTCGTTGACGCGTCGTGCGAGTCCTGCGTTGCTGATTCCCGCGAGGGCGAGAACGGCGCCGAGTTTTTCGTTCGGCCCGCGTTGCTCCCTGGACATGCGCCACCCCTCGACACAGACGGCTGCCGCACTGGCATAACCATGCGGCATTCGTAAACCCAGCGTAGTTCGCCGCATCCCAAGCGTTAAGGGGCATTCTTCCGGATGGCGGGATTGTGGTCCGTACTGAAGTGCGGGCCCTGCACGCACCGTTGCGGCGTGCTCCCGGTGTGTGGCCGTGCGCCCGTCCGTGCGCTCTTCTCCGGCCATCGCGGGAGCGGTTCCATGGGCTCTGCGTGGGTCGGCCCGCTGTACTGGATCCAGTGGGCTGGGGGACACCGCCGCCTTCATCCCCGCGGGCGGCGGAACGGTCCGGGAGGCGAACTCCGTCTCCCGGGCTGCGCAACCGTCGGCGGTGCGCAGAGCCTGTACGGAGCGTGTGCGGGCGTGTCCCAACGGTCGTTGCATATCTGCGATTTGGCCGAAAAGTGACCCCGGGTTCTGCGGGGCATTGCCGCTCTCACCACGGAACTTGGCGGCGCACGGGGTGTTCCGGGGGAGCGTACAGGGGGCGCATTCGCGTCGTAGATGCATCGCAGACGCGTTGCAGATGCGTCCCAATGGGCCGAGGACGCACGGTGGTTGTGGCGTGGATGCGTCGCGGCCGCGGCGCGGATGCCGAGTCGCGCACGGGTGTTCGGGATGGCGCGGACAGCGGCGCGGGGGCGCATTCCCCTGCCCACAAGCGGCTCCGTCGCCCCTCTGAGGCGCGTTCTTCGTGGCAGCATGTGAACCGTTCGTGCGGTGCACTGGTTGTCCACAGCCTGTGGAGGCGTCGATGCGGTGGTTGGTGGGATGGAGCAGCACCGCCGCGGGGTCCGCCGAGATCGGCTCCGCGGGTGCCACCGGATTCGACGGTGAGACCGTGCACCCGGTGGGCTCCCAACTCCTGTGGGGCGACCCCGATCCGCTGTGGGCGGTCGGCGACTGGCGCCCCGACGAGGTCCGGGTGGTCCAGGCCGACGCCCAGACCCGGATCGCGGTCCTCGGCATCTGCGGGGCGACGGACGAGGAACTGCGCCTGGGCCTGTTCACCGCGCGCGGAGGGGCACTTCGGCATCTGACGGCATGGCCGGGGAGCTACACGGCCGTCGTCCAGGCGGGCCGCCGGGTCACCGTCTGCGGCGATCTCGCCGGCGCCCGCCCGGTGTTCTACACCCCGTGGGCGAGCGGCACGGCCTACGCGACGGCCGCGCTGCCGCTCGCCGACCTCATCGAGGCCAACCTCGACTTCGGGCACCTCGCCGCCCTCCTGGCCGCGCCCGACGTCCCCGCCGCCCTGCACGACTCCACCCCCTACGCCGGCGTTCGGCGCATTCCGCCGGGGCATGCGCTGATCCTGCGCGCCGGGGCGCGTGAGGTCGCCGGCTACGAGCCGGTCGCCTCCCTCGCGGTGGCGGCGCCTCCGGCCGACCCGGACAGCGCGGTCGACGCGGTGCGCGACGCGCTCGTCGAGGCCGTACGCACCCGCCTCTCCGCCCCGCGGCACGTCCCCGGCGCCGACATCGACCCCGGGCCGGTGCCCGGCATGGGGCCGGCCGAGCGCCGCGCCGCGCGCGGGATGCCGGTTCCGGGGATCGGTGCGGACCTGTCCGGCGGCCCGGCCTCGGGCACCCTGGCGTTGCTGGCCGCGGGTCTGCCGGGCATGCCGGGGACCGTCCTGGGCCATGGCACGGGCGCGGGTGAGCGCCTGCTGGCGGTCACCTTCAACGACCTGGCCGTCGCCGGCCGGGAGGCCGAGGTGGAACGCGCGGGGACGCTCGCGGCCAACCCGCGCCTGCACCACGTGGTGGTGGCGGGCGGCGAGGAGACACTGCCGTACGCCGACCTGGACGGCCCCCTGACCGACGAACCCGCCCAGTCCCTGGTGACGGCCGCACGCCACCGCGCCCGGCTCGCCTCGGGCAGCGCGGACCACTTCACCGGGTACGGCGCCCGCCAGGTCCTGGACGCCCACCCGGCGCGCCTGGCGGACCTGCTGATGGACCGCAAACGGCGTCACCTCGTACGCCCCGTCGCCGCGCTGGCGAAGGCCGACGGCTCGGTGCTGGTCCCCGCGCGCGTGTACGGCGCGGCACGGCGACTGGCGCGCACCCCGTACCGGACGGGCATGGATGTCCTTGCCGAGCGCCTGCTCCAGCGCCGCTTCGACGAGCCCGGGGGCGCCGTCGGGGCGTCGCTGGCGGCCCTCGCCTGGGCGAGACCGGGGCCGGCGGCCCGCTGGCTGACCGGCGAGGCCCTCGCTGAAGTATCGGTTCGCCTGCAGGGGGCGACCAACCGCGCCGGGATCGGTCCCGGCCAGCGTCCCGGCGACTTCCGCGCCCGTACGGCCCTCGCCCGGCACGCGGCGGACCTCCGCATCCTGGAGCAGGCCGTCGAGATCCGCTCCCAGCGCCTGCACGCGCCGTTCCTCGACAACCAGGTCGTCCGCGCCTGCCGCACGCTCCCGGAGACACTCCGCGTACAGCCGGGCGCCCGCGCCGAGATCCTGCGTACGGTCCTCAAGGGCGCCGGCATCGCCGACCTCCCGCCCGGCTGGGGCGCCCCGTCCCACGCGTCGGCGGCGGCCGCCACGCGCACCGGACTGCGCGCGGCCGCGGACCCGCTGATGGCGCTGTTCGACACACCGCTGCTCGCGCAGGCCGGCCTGGTCGAGGCCCGCGTCGTCCGCAAGGCCCTGCGCAGCGCCGCAGCCGGCGAGCCCCTGCCCCTCGACGGCCTCGCCGACCTGGTCTCCCTCGAACTGTGGCTACGCCGCTTGCTGGCCCGCAGGGGAACCTGCTGGACAGGCACACCCGCACGCGCGCGTGCGGTACCGGCGGGGATCACACGGGTGATTCCGGCGGTGGAGTCGGTGCGGGGTGGGCGGGGGTTGGCGTAGGCGGGGGTCGCGCGGGCGTGTGGCCGCGCGGGTGTCTGGCCGGGGGCGTGCCCTACGCGCTCCATCAGCCCTATGGGACCTATGGGCCCTATGAGCCCTACGAGCACATGAACTTCGACTCGGCCCAGTCCGCCGGCGCCACGAGGTCGAACGGCCCGTGCGGCTCCACCACCAGCCGTACGGTCCTGTGCCCGGCGAGGCTCACATGGACGGGCACGGCGGGGTCACCGCCCTGGACCGTCCCGGACTTCCACAGCCGTACCCCGTCGGCGTAGACGGAGAAGCGGACCTGGCCGAGGCCCAGCGCCGTGTCGTCGACGCCGACCATCGCGTCGTAGGCGGAGCACGCGCGGTTGAGGTCGATGGTGACGGAGGAGCTGCCGTGGACGGTCACACCGTGCGTGTACCGCCGGCCGGCGATCGACAGGCCGTAGCGCTGCCACACCCAGCTGCTCGCGCCGAGCCGCATCTCGGGCTCGGTGCCGTCGCCGCCGACGTCGTACGACAACTCACTCCACTGGTAGACCGCCTGAGCCGGCGGGGGAGCGGGCGTCGGGGTCGGTGCGGGTGCCGGGGGCTGCTCCGGTTTCGTCGGTGTCGGTGTCGGTGTCGGTGTGGGGGCCGGATCGGTCTTGAGCGTCGGCTTCGGGGCGGGGGCCGTCGGCGTTGCGGTCGAGGTCGGGGTGGGCGTCGGCGCGAGCACCACCGGCACCGGCTCGGGATGCTGCTTCGACGGTGTGGGCGTGGCGGTCGGCTCCGGCCGGACGACCGGCGCGGAGGCGGGCGGCCTGGCCTCGGGCTTCGTCGCGGGGCTGTCGTCGCCAACGAGCGCGAGGGCCACCGCGGCGGCAGCCACGGCGACCACACCGGCCGCGATACCGGCCTTCACCGGCGCGCCCAGCCCCTCCGAGGCCGCCGCGCCCGCCCCGCCCCCGCCGGACGAACTGCCGCTCGCCGCCGCTGCCGCACCGGCGGCGCCCGCTCCGGCACCGCCGGCGATGAGCCCGAGGGCCTTGGCGTACCCGGCGGCGCCGAACCAGCCGATGACGGCCACCGGCACCACCGCGGGGATGCTGCTCGCGACTTCCTCGATCTGGATCGCGGCCAGCCGGCACTTGGCGCACTCCTCCAGGTGCTTGCGCAGCCCCCGTTCCGCGCGGGAGCGCAGTTTGCGGCGGGCGTAGGTGCCGAGCTGGTCGGCGTAGCGGGCGCACTCCTCGTCGCCGGCGAGGGAGGTGCTGACGTGGGCCTGGAGATAGGCCTGCTTGAGGCCCTCGCGGGCACGGCTGGCGAGCACGCGCGTGCCGTTGGCGTCGAGCCCGAAGAGCGTGGCGACCTCGCTCGGCGACTCGTCCTCGACCTCGGTGTGCCACAGCACGGCCTGCCAGCGCTCGGGCAGCGACCGGAACGCCTGCATGGCCATGGACTGCTCGGCCTCGTGCATGGCGCGGACATCGGCGCCCGGGTCCAGGCCCGCTCCGAAGGAGCCGATCGATGCTGCGTCGTCGACGGACACATCCGAGGACCGGGCCGACTGCGCGGCGAACACCGCGAAGTCGTCGACCAGCTGCTCCCGCTTCGCCGACCGCGTCCAGTTCGCGGCGACCCGCCGGACGGACGTGAGCAGATAGGCGCGTACGGCGTGCTCCGGGCCGGAGCCACCGCGCACCGCCTGGAGCATGCGGGCGAAGACCTCGGCGGTGAGGTCGTCGGCGGTGTGGGCGTCCCGGCAGCAGGTGCGCGCGTACCGGCGCACCGCGCCCGCGTGGCGCCGGTACAGCTCTTCGTAGGCCGTGTCGTCGCCCGACCGCATCCGGCCGATCAGGTCGGGATCGGACGGCGGCGACTCCATACGCGGCGGCAGGGCACTGTCCTCGCGCCGGTCGCGCTGCGCCGGGACACTGCCCTCCGCAGGAGCCGGGCCGCCGCCCTGCGGCACATACGCCCGGCCGCCCTGACTCGGCACCTGCGGCGAGGCCAGGCCCTCGGCCTCCGCGTCACCGTCACCGAGTGATCCGTCCCGCCCGTCAACGCTCATCGCGGAAAGCCCCCGCCGCCTGCCCTGCCAGTCCCGACCACCGGGCCAGAGTGCCATATTGGCCGTTGGCCAGGACCTTGCAGTAATCAGGTCATCCACTTGACTGTGAGGACTCGCCGCATCCCACTACCAGCCGCCACCCGAACGGCGAAGGCTCAACTGGCCTGGTCAGTAAGATGGTTGGGCGCCAATCCGAAACGTCCGGCACATGGCCGACGACGACCGGCGTGAGGGTGGCGCGCAGCGCCCCCGCCCCACATCACCTTTTCGGGTCACCTGCCGCGCCGAAGGCCCGGCAGGATCCCGGCAGTCCGGCAGCCCCGCAGTTTCGCGCCCACATCCCGCGGTGCCGCAGCCCCGCGCTCACGCCGGCCGCGACCGCAGCCCCTCCAGCAGGATGTCCAGCAGCCGTGCCGAGGCCGCCGCCTGCTGGGCCGCGTCCGGCAGTGAGGGCGCCGCCGTCGCGATCACCAGCAGCACGTCCGACACCGACACGTCCGGCCGCAACTCACCGGCGGCCCGCGCCCGCTCCACGAGCTGGCCCACGACCTCGAGCAGCGCCGCCGCCCCGGCATCGTCGTCCGCCGCGCCGACCGCACCGTCCTCGGGCACCAGCCGCAGCTCACCGCCGCCCGGCTGCGTCCGCTGCTGCGGCACCCGCGCCTCGTCGACCACACCGGAGTCGGCGTGATCGTCGGCGACCCCGACCCGCAGCACCTGCGGCGGCAGCAGCCGCCCGGCGCCCGAGGCCACCGAGGTACGCAGGAAGCGCGCCAGCGCCGACCACGGCTCGTCCTCCTGACCGAGCGCCGTACGCGCCTGGTCGGTCAGCCGGGAGGTCTCCTCCTCGGCTATCCGACGCACCAGTACGTCCTTGCTCGGGAAACGCCGGTACACCGTGCCGACGCCGACCCGCGCGCGCCGCGCCACGTCCTCCATCGGCGCGCCGTACCCCAGTTCGCCGAAGACCTCGCGCGCCGCCCGCAGTACGTGCTCCAGGTTGCGCTGTGCGTCCACGCGCAGCGGCGTCGTACGCGCTGCGTCCCCGCGTCCGTTGCTCGCCGCCGCGCTCACCGCGCCGCCATGTGCGAGGGCGGATGCGGACGACCAATGAGAGTCCTGAATGTGCATAAGTGATCCCCCGGTAATGACGTCTCCCCCCGGAGACTCCCCGCCATCGAATTGCCGGAGCGTGTGAACAGGCCTCGCGTGCCCGGCCCCGCCCTGCGAGGTCCCGTCGGTCCTCTCGGACCGGTCGGACCCGGCGGACCCGATGAGCGCCTCCCCCTGCACCCCGTCGACACACGAACATAGTTGAGAGGGCGTCAATTCAGAAGGGGCAGGTTCCGCACGGAGCGCCCCCCGATCGGAGTACGGGTCGCATACGTCCTGAATACACCTCTTACCGTCCCCCGGCGCACGCCCCCTGGCCTGCGCGACTTCCATGGACTCCGGCGATTCGGCCAGCTCCGGACACCTCGGGCACCCGGTCACACAAATTGCCGGGCCTGTGGACAAACTCCAGCGCTGGGTGCGTCATGGGATGGTGAAGGAACGTGCGCGCATTCTCGTTGTCGGCGGCGGCTACGTCGGGATGTACACGGCCCTGCGGCTCCAGCGGAAGCTGAAACAGGAACTCCGGCGGGGCGAGGCCGAGATCACGGTCGTCACGCCGGATCCGTACATGACCTACCAGCCGTTCCTGCCCGAAGCCGCCGCGGGCCTGATCTCCCCACGTCACGTAGTCGTACCGCTGCGCCGCGTGCTGCCCCACTGCCACGTCGTCATCGGCGAGGCCACGGCAGTCGACCACGCCAAGCGCACCGCCACCGTGACCACCCTCGCCACGGACGAGGAAGGGACGGGCCCGCAGCAGCTGACGTACGACGAAATCGTCGTCGCGCCGGGTTCCATCTCCCGCACGCTCCCCATCCCGGGCCTCGCCGACTACGCCATCGGCTTCAAGACCGTCGAGGAGGCCATCGGTCTGCGCAACCACGTCATCGAGCAGATGGACATCGCCTCCTCCACCCGCGACCCCGCGATCCGCGACGCCGCCCTCACCTTCGTCTTCGTGGGCGGCGGCTACGCCGGCGTCGAGGCGCTCGGCGAACTGGAGGACATGGCCCGCTATGCCGCCCGCTACTACCACAACGTCCGGCCCGAGGACATGAAGTGGATCCTCGTCGAGGCCTCCGACCGCATCCTGCCGGAGGTCGGCGAGGTCATGGGCCGCTACACGGTCACCGAACTGCGCCGCCGCAACATCCAGGTCCTCCTCCAGACCCGCCTGGAGTCGTGCGCGGAGCGGGTCGCCGTCCTCAGCGACGGCCAGCGCTTCCCGACTCGTACGGTCGTGTGGACCGCCGGCGTCAAACCCCACCCGCTCCTCGCCGCCACCGACCTGCCGCTGAACGAGCGCGGCCGCCTGAAGTGCACCCCCGAGCTGACGATCGACGGCGTCACGCACGCGTGGGCGGCCGGCGACGCCGCCGCCGTCCCCGACGTCACCGCCGGGGAGCCCGGCAAGGAGACCGCCCCCAACGCCCAGCACGCGGTCCGCCAGGCCAAGGCCCTCGCCGACAACATCGCCCACTCCCTGCGCGGGGAGCCGCTTCAGACGTACTCCCACGCGTACGTCGGCTCGGTCGCCTCCCTCGGACTGCACAAGGGCGTCGCCCACGTCTACGGGCGCAAGCTGAAGGGCTACCCCGCGTGGTTCATGCACCGCGCCTACCACCTGAGCCGCGTGCCCACCTTCAACCGCAAGGCACGCGTGCTCGCCGAATGGACGCTGTCGGGGCTCTTCAAGAGAGACATCGTCTCCCTCGGATCACTCGAACATCCCCGGGCGGAGTTCGAACTGGCTGCCGGTGGAAAGCCTTCTGACGACCCGAAGGGGTCGTCCTGACCGGACCCAGGAACTCCAGCGGCCGCCCCGGCGTCTGACGAATGTCGGCCCGGACGGCCACCCTGCCAGACTGACCCCCGAGCCCGGGGCGAGCCCGCCGCTCACCCCGTGAACCCACGAGGCTGTTCCCCAGTGCTGCATTCCCCGGTGCTGCAACAATGTGCGGCCACTGCCGCGCGGCCCCCGGAGCCCTGGCCGGGTCCGGAGCCGGCCGACGACGACTACACGAGGCAAGGATTCGTGAACTTCACGCGCTGGAGCGCCCGGCTCCCCGGAACGCAGCGCCGCGCCGCAGCGCGGACCGACCACACGGTCACCCCGGACCGGCGAGCCGAGGGCTCCGTGCCCGCGGCCCGCACCGAACGACTCACCGACGAGCCACCGCCATCGCCCGCGCCCGCCCTCGACGAACTCCCGGTGCGCGAGGTCCTCGACCGCGTCCCGGCCCTCGTCGCGCTCGTCCACGGCCCCGAGCACCGCCTCGCCCACATCAACGACGCCTACACGACGGCCTTCGGCGTACGCCCGCCCGGCGCACCGGCCGCCGAGGCCCTCCCGGAGCTGAAGGAACTGGGCCTGCTCCCGCTCCTCGACCAGGTCCTGCGCAGCGGCAAGCCCCGCACGCTCAAGTCCCGCAAGGGCCCCGACGGCCGCTCGTACACCTTCACCTGCACCCCGGTCGCCAAGGGCGGCGACGGCGACGACGGCGTACTGGTCTTCGCCACCGACGTCACCGACCACGCCGAGGCCGCCGAACGCCTGCGCGCCAGCGAGCGCCGTCAGCGCGAGACCGCCGTCACCCTCCAGCGCTCCCTCCTCCCCCAGGAACTCGAAGAGCCCGACGACCTGCGCATCGCCGCCACCTACCAGCCCGGCGGCACCGAGGCCGCGGTCGGCGGCGACTGGTACGACGTGATCACCCTCGGCGGCGGCCGCACGGCCCTGGTCATCGGCGACGTCATGGGCAGAGGCGTACGCGCCGCGGCCGTCATGGGCCAGCTCCGTACGGCGGTCCGCGCCTACGCCCGCCTCGACCTCCCCCCGCACGAGGTCCTCCAGCTCCTCGACGGCCTCGCCACGGAGATCGACGCCAACCAGATCGCCACCTGCGCGTACGCCGTCCACGACCCGAACGAGGGCCGACTGGTGTACGCCTCCGCCGGCCACCTCCCCATCCTGGTCCGCGACGAGAGCGGCACCGTGCTGCGCGCCGACGAACCGACCGGCCCCCCGCTCGGCACGGGCGGCTGGATGCACTCCTCGGGCTCGATCCCCCTCGGCCCCGGCTCCACGGCCGTCCTCTACACGGACGGCCTGGTGGAGCGCCGCGACGAGGACCTCGACGAGGGCATCGCGTCCCTGGAGCGCGCCCTGGCCGGCGCGACGGGCACCCCCCAGGTGGTCTGCGACCGGCTGGTCCGTTCGGCGGGCGTCACGGCCGACCACGACGACGACGTGGCCGTCCTGGTCCTCCAGCACCCCGCCCGCACCGGATCGGACAGCGAGCTGTTCCGCAACGCGGCCCTGGAGCTCCTCGGCGGCGTGGAAGCGGCCCCACGCGCGCGTGCCTTCGCCTCCGGCGTCCTGACCAGCTGGCGTTTCCCGGCCGAACTGCACGACCTGGGCGTCCTGGCGGCCAGCGAACTCGTCGCCAACTCCCTCCAGCACGGCACCCCGCCCATGCGCCTGCGCCTGCGCCGCACCGACCGCCGCCTCATCGTCGAGGTCACCGACGGCGACGACCACCTGCCCCGCCGCCGCCGCGCGGAACCCGGCGACGAGTCGGGCCGCGGCATCGCCATCGTGGCGACGATCGCGTCCAACTGGGGCAGCAGACGCACACCGGGCGGTGGAAAGGCGGTGTGGTGCGAGTTCGTGCTCCCGAAGGGGTCCGAGTAACCCGAGTGAAGCGGCCCCCGACCGCCGCCCACTGTCACTGCTGACACCACTGTCACCGCTGACACGAAAAGGCGGCCGCCGTCCTCCCGGACAACGGCCGCCTCACACACCTCACACGTCCGCGGCCACCGGCTCCGCAGGCGCCCCGCCCCGGGTGACCACCCGGCTCCGCGCGAGCCACGGCTGATCCTGTACTGCGGTGAGCCGGCGCCCCAGCCGCACGGCGAGGACGCTGATCCCGAGCGAGAACAGCAGGAACGTCACGATGTACGGCGCGTGCAGCGAGGCCCCCATCGGCCCGCCCACCGCCGGCCCGACCGCCAGCGCAAGCTGCTTCACCAGGGCGAAAGCCGAGTTGTACTGCCCCGCCATCCCCTCCGGCGCCAGCTCGGCGACCAGCGGCGCGACCGTCGGCGACAGCATCGCCTCACCCAGCCCGAACAGCGCGTACGTCGAGACGAACGCGGCCGTCGCCATCTCCTGGCTGCCGTGCCCGAGCCCCGCGTACCCGGCCGCGACCCACGCCACGGCCCAGATCAGCCCCACGGCCGCGATCACCCGCGACCGCCGCCGACGCTCGACGAACCTCAGCACGGCGAACTGCGCGACCACGATCACGGCGGTGTTCGCGGCCAGGGCCGTTCCGAGGGCGGAGGTGGAGATCCCCGCCGCCTCCACGCCGTAGGCGCTCAGCCCCGACTCGAACTGCCCGTAGCAGGCGAAGAACAGCACGAAGCCGAGCACGCACAGCTGCACCATGGCCCGGTTGCCGAGCAACTGCTTCCAGCCGCCCCTGGCCGACCGCGCGGGCGCGTCCTCGATCCGCGGCGAGTGCGGCATCCGCACCGTCGACATCACCACGACCAGCAGCAGGAACACCGCTGCCTCGATGCCGAACAGCAGAGTGAAGGAGGAGACGCGCGTGGTGTCGACGAGGTGACCGCCGATGAGACCACCGACACCGAGCCCGAGGTTCTGCAGGAAGAACTGCATGGCGAAGGCACGCGAGCGGGTCTCGGCCGTGGAGCAGTCCACGATCATCGTCGCCAGCGCCGGCTGCATCACGGCCTGCCCGGCTCCGAGCGCGGCAGCGGCGAACAGTACGGCGGTCGCGTTGCCGGCGAGCCCCAGACTCAGCGCGCCCAGCGCGGCGGTGACCAGGGCGGCGATCAGCACAGGCAGCGGGCCGCGCCGCACGATCGCCCGTCCGGCGAACGGCAGCACGATCAGCGCGGCCACGGCGAAGACGGCGAGTACGAGACCCGCCGTCATGGCCCCCAGCCCCCGCACCTGCGCCACATAGACGTACAGGTAGGGGACGGTGAAGCCGAGCCCGAACGCGCTGAGTGCGTTGCCCACGTGGATCCGGCGCATCTCTGCGCCCATCGCCCTGGTCACGTTCACCTCTCTCGAGTAGTTGGAGCCTCAGTAGTTACGACTGAAGACTTCAAAGCTAAAGTTCGAAGCTAAACAGTACACCTCGAAGGACTTCAACGCGAAGCAGGCCCGTGCGATACTGCGGGCATGGGCGATACCTCCGGCAGCAGCGTCAGCGAGCCGACACTCGAAGAGCAGATCGCCGCCTACCAGCGCGAGTTCCAGGGCCTCGACCCCCAGGTCGAGAAGATCGTCTCGGCGCTGTCCCGCCTGAACCGCCGGATGAACGTCGCCTATGGCCGCCAGACCGCCGCCCTCGGGATCAGTAACGCGGAGTGGGAGGTCCTCAAGGCCCTCGTCCTCTCCGGCGCCCCCTATCGGATGGGCCCGAGTGACCTGGCCAAGCGCCTGGGACTGACCCCGGCAGCGATGACCCACCGGATCGACCGCCTGGTCGCCGAGGGGCTGGTGACCCGGGAGCGGGACGAGTCCAACCGCGTACGGGTGATCGTGGAGCTCACCCCCGAGGGTCGCGAAAAGTGGCTGGAGGCGATGCGCCTGGCGTCGGTCTTCGAGGAAGACCTGCTCCAGGACTTGTCCGCGGACGAGCGGACGGTGCTCGGCGAGGTCCTGACCAGGCTCCTACGCAGGGTGGAACATGCTCAGCCGGACGCCGGCGGCCGCCTCAGTGACCTGGATTAAAAGATCTTGACAGGAGGCGGTTGACAGCCCCCTGCCGGGTGCGTAAAGTTCTTCGGGTTGTCGGGGAGCCGTATCGGTTCTTCGGCAGTGTCTCCGCCGCACTAGCGGCAACAAACCATCAGCACGATCACCCGACGGGGTTCTATTCGGCGTGCCCGAATTAGATTCGATTTCGGGCTCGGCTGGATCCGGTCGACTCGAACGAGTCGATTGGGAATCGCCGGGAAGATCGGCTAAGGTTTGAGGCGTCGGAACGGCCCAACAGCCGGGAAGACAACCCCCCTCTGACTGGGAGTCAGGGCCGAAAGGACCTGATAGAGTCGGAAACGCCGGAAAGGGAAACGCGAGAGCGGGAACCTGGAAAGCACCGAGGAAATCGGGTCGAGAAAAGATCTGATAGAGTCGGAAACGCAAGACCGAAG